>JBBJOW010000116.1:0-4102 GCA_037724045.1 Solirubrobacteraceae bacterium | reverse complement strand
ATCACGATCCGCGGCGAGGTGTGGGGCAACCTCTACCTGACCGAGAAGCAGGACGGCGGGCGAGGCGCTGCGGACGGCGCGCTCCATCCGCGTCGAAGACGTGCGGCAGATGCAGATCGATCCCGCGAGATACGGCATGTCGCGGGCGAGCAGCGCGTTGATCGTGCCGCTCGTGTACCGCGGTCGCGGGCACGGCGTGCTGATGGCCGTCGACCATCTCGGGGCGACGGCGAGCTTCGACGAGGACGACCAGCGCGCGCTGGAGGCGTTCGCGGTCAGCGCGGCGACCGCCGTCGCGACCGCCCGCAGCGTCGAGGCGCAGCGCCTGCACGACACGATGGCCGCCGCGGAGTCCGAGCGCCGTCGCTGGGCGCGCGAGCTGCACGACGAGACGCTGCAGGGGCTCGCCTCGCTCAAGCTGGCGCTGGCCGGCGCGCTGAAGGCAGAGCCCGAGCGTGCGCGGACGGTGCTCGAGGCGGCGGTCGCGCAGCTCGGGCTCGACATCGCCGGGTTGCGGACGATCATCGCCGACCTGCGGCCCGCGGCGCTCGACGAGCTGGGCCTCGAGCCCGCGTTGCGTACGCTCGTCGCGCGGGTCGCCGGGAGCGCGGGGCTCGAGGCGCGCGTCACGGTCGAGCTCGGTGGTGCGCGGCTCGAGCCCGACATCGAGACGATCGCCTACCGCATCGCCCAGGAGGCGCTGACCAACGTCGTAAAGCACGCCGGCGCGCGCACCGTGGCCGTCGACTTGTCGCGCGAGTCCGGCGGGCTGCGGCTCACGGTGGCCGACGACGGCCGCGGCGTCGGCGGTCACCGGGGCGGGGGTACGGGATCGTCGGGATGCGCGAGCGGGCCGCGCTGGCCTCCGGCCGCCTCGAAGTCGCGTCGCTGCCCGACGGCGGGACCCGGGTGACGCTCGAGCTGCCGCCGGGCGGGGAGGTCGCTTTCCGGCGGCCCGGCGATCCGCTGTGACGCGAGCAGGGATCGTCCAGGCGCTCAGACGACACGGAGGGCCGCGTCGGCGTGCCGCGCCCAGCCACGGCGCTGCTCCACGAGGCGGGAGGAAGGCACGACCAGCACGGCGCGGTCGGCGTGCTGGACGACCTCGTGGGAGACGCTGTCGAGCAGGAACGAGCTCAGGCCGCCGAGTCCGCGCGTGCCGAGGACGATGACGTCGGCGTCCACTTCGGCTGCCACGGCGAGGATCGCCCGGGCGATGCCGTTGTGCCCGCTGGCGATCCGCGACTCGGCGACGAGCCCGGCGGCCGTGGCGCGCCGCGTGCCGTCTGCGGCGTTGTCGAGCGCCGTCTGCTGGCCGGCTGCGGCGATCTCCGGATCGTCGTCGTACGTGCCGCCGAAGCCCAGGCCGACGTCCGCCGCGTCGCTGTGGCCCCGTGCGTCGGCGTACGGCTCCCAGACCGTGAGCACCGTCGTGTCCGCGCCGGGCATCACCTGGGCGGCATGGTCGATCGCCGCCATCGCGTCGGCCGATCCGTCGTAGGACACCAGAATCATCGTGTCGCCTCCTCGTCGTGGTTGGTCCGGCCAGCGTCACAGCCGATGGCCGGCGCGCCATCCGTAGCAACCACGGAGGCGAACCGGGGAACCCTCCCGATGCACGGTCCGTGCCCGAGGCGCAGGATGGTGGACATGACCTCAGAAGATCCCAGCCCCCGCCGGGTCGTCATCGTGGGCGGCGGCATCGCCGCGCTCGAAGCCGTCCTGGCTCTCCACGACCTGGCCGACGCGCAGTTGCGCGTCACCGTCATCGCCCCCGAGCCCGCGTTCACGCTGCGGCCGCTGGACGTGGCGCGGCCGTTCGCGCGCGGGCACGCCGGCCAGCTCGATCTCGAGGGCTTCATGGCCGATCACGGAGGGCGCTTCCGCCGCACCGCGGCGCTGAGCTTCGACACCGAACGGCACGCCGTGCGCTGCGCGACGGGTCCCGACGAGCCCTACGACGTGCTGATCGTCGCCGTCGGAGCGCCCGCGCGGCCGGCCTTCGAGCACGTCCTCACGTTCGGCGCCGACCCGTTGGCGTTCGGCGGGCTGCTCGCCGACCTCGAGCAGGGCTGCTCGCGCAGCGTCGCGTTCGTCGTCCCGAAGGGGTGCAGCTGGCCGCTGCCGCTCTACGAGCTGGCGCTGATGACCGCCGAAGAGGTCTGGAGCATGGGCATGGACGGCCTCCGCATGCACCTCGTGACGCCTGAGCTAGCGCCGCTGGACATCTTCGGCTCACAGGCCAGCGCGGGCGTCGCCGAGCTGCTGGAGGCGGCCGGCATAGCGCTGCACCTCGGCGTGAGCGCGCACGTCAGTCGCAACGGGCACATCGACACCGGAGACGGCGAGGGCCTCGACGTCGAGCGCATCGTCGCGTTGCCGGCCCTCGACGGTCCGCGCCTCGAGGGGCTGCCGTGCGACGCGGGCGGCTTCATCCCCGTCGACGCGCACGGCCGGGTCGTCGGCGTGCCGGACGTCTACGCCGCCGGCAACGCGACCGACCACCTCGTCAAGCAGGGAGGCCTGGCCTGCCAGCAGGCCGTCGTCGTCGCCGCGCACATCGCCGCGGCCGCGGGTGCGGGGGTCGACTCACCGCCCTACGCACCCGTGCTGCGCGGCCGGTTGCTCACCGGGCATCACGACCGCTTCCTGCGCCACGACGGCAAGCAACGAGCCAGCGAGGTCACCGCCGAGCCGCTGTGGTGGCCCCCGACGAAGATCTCCAGCCGCTATCTGGCCCCCTACCTCGAAGCCCACGGCCTCGTCGAGCTGCCGTCCCGCGCCAGGATCGGCGGCTCGGACGTTGAGGTGCGCCTGGACCTCAAGACGGCGGTTGCGCCGTGATCGAGCCCGGTCAGACCCACTCGGACGGCAGCAGTCCGACGGCACAGCGTGTGCTCGTCCTGACCAACGAGGATCTGGCCGACGCCAACGAGGTCCCCGAATCGATTCGCCCGCTCCTCGATGCGGCAGAGGAGGTCTACGTCGTCGCCCCGACCTTGACGACGTGGATGCAGTGGCTGGCCGACGACAGAGACAGCGCGCTGGTGGCGGCCGACGAACGTCTGCGGACAGTCTTCGACCACATGCGGGCGGGTGGCCTGGAACCCCACGGGGAGATCGGAGCCGAGAACCAGGTCACCGCGATCACCGATGCGCTGGCTCGGTTCGATGCCGATCTGATCGTGCTCAGGCTCCACGCACCCGGCAGCGAGCACGAGAACTGGCGTGAGCACCGGATAGCCGAGAAGGTGCGCTCGCACTTCGACGTGGCGACGGTCGTGTTCTACTTCGACAGCGAAGGGCTCGTCGTAGAGCGCGACGAGGCCTGACCTGGATGCGAGGCGCACGACTCATGGGGCGTCGAGTATCGCGTCCGGCGCGGGCTCGGCGCGGTCGACGCAAACCCGAAACCTGGCTGCCGGCGAGACCTCCTGGGACGGTTCGCCCGGGGACCTGCTGATCGTGCCCGAAAGCCGGCACACGCTCGAGGCGCTGAAGGACGCCGCGGTGCTGCTCACCGTGGTGCCGTCGACCAGGGAAAAGAACAGACGAGACTGACCAGCGCGCCCGAGAGCAGCCGTCGAGATCAGCACTCGCCTGCTGCCTCACGACCCGGCCGCCGGGTCGGATCCCGTCGCGTGCTCGGCCGCCCGGGCGCGAACTTCGGCCTTCTCCTCGAGGCTCAGCGTTCCGGGATGCCCCATCCCGGGCCACGGGGTGAGCAGCAACAGAAATCGCGCGTCTGACAGAGCCAGAACCTCGTGGCGCTCGTGGGGATCGAACTCCACCAGAAGCCCCGGTCCGCCTGTCGCGTGATCGCCGGTGGGGGTGGTGATCTCGATCTCGCCGGCGACGAGCACGACCCACGCCCGCTCGTGGACCTTGTGGTCCTGCAGGCGTTCACCAGCGGGAAGATGGAGCACGATCGCGCGTGCGTCATCCGACGAGGAGAGGATGTGCGGCGTATGCGGCTTTGCCTCCAGGGTGTCGATGTTCCAGCTCTTCATGGGTTCTCCGTTCGGTTTTCAGAGGCGCCGGGCCAATTGGTGCAGCATGCTGAGGCCGACCACGCCGCCCTGCCCCCAGAACGCGTGCTGGG
>JBBJOW010000115.1:0-4226 GCA_037724045.1 Solirubrobacteraceae bacterium | reverse complement strand
GTCACCCCCCGAGTGGGGATCGATCGCGTAACGCATGGGATCGTCCTGGGTCATGTGGATTCGAAACGATCCCATAGGACCGCGGACGCATGCCCCCCCGTGCAGACGAGCGCTTATGTGGGCCCGTAGATCAAGTGCCCCTGGCGTGACGTCCCGTGGCCAGTCTCGGCGCCAGCTCCTCGCCGACGCGCGGCTCGTGATCCGGCGAAAGCGCGCCCCGCCGATCCCCGGCATCACGCGCTCCTGCTCGAAGTTCAGCCAGGCGGCGACCAGCCCGCGGTCCAGGCGCGTGGTCCCGGCCCACGCCGTGCCCTCGGCGAGGTACTGCAGGATCGCGTTGGACTGCGTCAGCGCGCGGCCGTCCCCGACCTCTCTGTTCCTTCGAGAACACCGCCGTTGCGGAGCAACGGCCGCCCGCGGCGCCGCACGGCCACCGTATGCTTCCCCGCCCATGAGCAGCCCGGTCAAGATCGCGGTCGTCGGCGGTGGCTACGGAACGAAGGTCGCGCTTCCCGTGCTCTGCGGGCTCGACGAGTTCGAGCCGATCGCGGTGTGGTCGCGCCGGCCCGATCGGGCCCAGGAGCTGGCCGACGGGGCCGGCTTGGCGCTGGGAACGTCGGACGTCGACGAGCTGCTCGACGCTCCCGGGCTCGAGGCCGTGCACGTCGCCACTCCGGTGACCATGCACGCCGAGGTGTCGATCGCGGCAGCGCGGCGCGGCCTGCACGTCCTGTGCGAGAAGCCGCTGGCCACCGACCTCGCGGAGGCACGCCAGGTCGTGGCCGCCGTCGAGGAGGCAGGCGTCGTCGGGGCGGTCAACTACGGGCGCCGGCTCCAGGTGGCGCGCGAGCGGCTGATCGAGCGCATCCGCGCGGTCGCCGGGCGGCCCCGGATGGTCTCGGTCTCGCTCGTGCACTCCGACCACGAGCGGCCCGACTCGCGCCCGTTCACCTGGGTCCAGGACGCCGAGATGGGCGGCGGTCGCCTCCAGGGCTACGGCGTCCACGACCTCGACCTGCTGCTGGAGGCCTTCGGGGACGTCGAGGCCGTGGCTGCCGCGACCGAGGTCGGGGTGCCCGAGCGCGCCGACGCCGAGGGCGTCGCGCGCTCCGTCACGGCCGAGGACACCTACGCGATCCTGATGCGTTTCGCGAGCGGCGGCCTGGCGACCGTCAGCCTCGTCGCCACCGCCCGCCACAAGCGCGGTGACGTCGTCGAGGTCCTCGGGTCCGAGGGCACCGTCCGGCTCGACGCCGACCGGCGGCTGTGGTGGGGAAGCGCAGGCGAGGAGCTCACGTGCGAGGGGCCGCTGGAGGCGAGCTCCAGCGACGCCTTCGCCCGCGTGGCCCGCAGCTTCTCCTCGGCCATCCGCGAGGGATCACCGCCAGATCCCTCGCTCCAAGAGGCTCTGCGCGTCCAGGCGCTGCTCGACGCCGTGCGCGCCGCCGACACGCAGCGGCGCTGGGTCAAGGTCGGCGACATGGGCTGAGCGCCCGTCGGCTCCCGGTTCACGCAGCAAACGGGCGATTCGCTGAAGCTGGGGATCGACGACCGCGCAGCTGACGGGGTGTATCTCCGGCGGCGCCGGCGCGCTCTCACCCACGACATGCTCACAAAAGCCCAGGAAAGCCCCGTACCGGCGAGCAGACGTGGGAGGATCGCCCCGCTGCGATGAGACCCAGCACACCTACCGAGGTGGAGGACGCGATGGACGCGGACAGTTCCGGCTCACCCGTCGCCGCCGCGTCGCGGCCGGCCGCGCTGACCCGTCAGGAGCGGCGCCTGCGCCGCTGGATGAAGGTCTGGTCGGCCAGCTTCGCGCTCGAGGTCGTCCTGTACCTGTGGTGGGCCTTCGGCGGACCGGACGATTCCCGCGCCTTCGCGGTGAACTCCGTCGCGAAGGACCTGACGTTCCTCGTCCTCGGCGCGCTCGTGATCGCCGACGTGCGGCGCTTCGGCCGGCTGATGACGGTCGTGGTGCTCGGGCACCTGGCCATCGCGGTGAGCATCGCGGCGCTCCTGATCGCCGGCACGACCGCGGTCAACTTCCCCGGCGTGCCGGGCCCGCTGCTCGGCTTCGAGGCGCCCGGCCTCCCGGACGGCTGGCGGCTGCCGGTGTGGCTCGTCGCCGCGCTGCTCGCCACGGCGCACATGGGCTGGCTGCACGTCACCGCGCGGCGCGCGCGCTACGGACTGGAGTACCTGTGGCCGACGCAGTTCGACACCCTCGTCGCGCTGGCCGACACGGTGATCACCGACCCGCTCGTGCCTGCGGACAAGACGGCCACCGACGTGGATCGCTACTGGGCGCACTTCAACGGCGGCGGGAAGAGCCGCGTGAAGCTCGCGCTCATCGTCGTCTACGTCTGGCCGCTGCTGGGCGCGAAGGCGCCGTTCCCGCTGATGGGCGCCGAGGGCAGGCGGCGCTTCATCGAGCGTCGCTTCATCAGCACGGGGCGGGTGCTGCTTCCGGGTGTGATTCGCGCGGCGATCCGCTTCGCCATCCAGATGGTGTACATGGGGTACTACAGCGACGAGGCGACGCACGCGGCCACCGGCTACGTGCCGTTCAGCAAGCGCGGCAGGCCGCACCCGAAGGTGCACAGCCGGCTCGAGACGGAGGACCCCGGCCGGGTCTCCGCGCGCGAGCTGGAGGCTGACGTGGTGATCGTCGGAAGCGGCGCCGGCGGCGGGGTGCTCGCCGATCGCCTGGTCGAGCAGGGCCACGACGTGCTGATGCTCGAACGCGGCGACTTCGTCGACCCCGCGACGTTCACCGAGAACGAGACGGAGATGTACTCGCGGCTGTACTCCGACGGCGCGATCCAGCTCTCGCGCGACTTCAGCTTTCAGATCCTCCAGGGACGCTGCGTGGGCGGCGGCACCGTCGTCAACAACGCGGTCTGCTTCGACCTCCCGGCGGAGGTCCTCGAGCGGTGGAACCGCGACGGCGCCGGGCTGCCGCCGACGCTGGACGCGTCGTCCGCGTTCGTGCGGTGGCTGATCCACGTCGAGCCCCAGGACCTCGCGCCGCGCAGCGACGGCGTCGACCGGGTCGTCACCGCGATCGGGGCGCTCGACCTCGATCAGGCCGGCTACCGGCACGGCCCCGTGGACGCGAACATCGAGGGCTGCCTGGGCTGCGGCTACTGCAACATCGGCTGCGCGTACGGCAAGAAGCAGTCGATGATCGACCTCGTGCTTCCCGCAGCGCAGCGCAAGGCCGGCGACCGGCGCACGAAGGACCCGTCGCACGAGGGCCGGCTGCGCGTCGTGCCGACCTGCGAGGTGACGCGCATCGAGCGCGAGCGCGGCGGCCGCCCGGAGCGCGTCGGCGGCGTCGAGTGCCGCGTCGGCGCGCAGAGGCGCGAGCTACGCGTGAAGGCGCGCACGGTCATCGTCGCGGCCGGCGCGATCCATTCCAGCCGGCTGCTGCAGCAGAGCCACATCGGCGGGGCGCGGGTCGGCCGCGACCTGTGCGCGAACATCGCCACGGTCATGACGGCGGAGTTCGACGAACGGCTCTGCGCGTACGACGGCCTGCAGCTGGCCAGCTACGTCGCCCCTCCTCTAAAGCGCGGCTACGTCCTCGAGACGTGGTTCAACCCGCCTGTGATCACCGCCCTCTCGATGCCGGGCTGGCTCGAGGATCACCAGCAGAACATGCGCCGGTACGACCACATGATGTGCATGGGCGTCCTGCTCGGAACCGACCCGCAGCCAGGCAACCGCGTCAAGCGATCGCGGCTCACCGGCGCGGAGTTCAGCTTCGCGCCCTCCGCGGCGGAGATGGCCCGGCTCGCGGGTGCGCTCAAGGAGGCCGGCGAGACCTTGTTCGCCGCCGGGGCCAGGCGCGTCATGCCGTCGACGTTCGACTACCGCGAGTACCACAGCGCCGAGGAGCTCGTCGATCTCCGGGAGATCCTCTCGCGCAGGGGCAACGCCTCACTGCAGTCGTCGCACCCGCAGGGCGGGAACGCGATCAGCGAGGATCCGGCGAAGGGCGTCGTCGACCCGACCTTCAGGGTGCACGGCTACGACAACCTCTACGTCGCCGACGCGAGCGTCTTTCCCACCGCGGTGACGGTGAACCCGCAGCTGACGGTCATGGCCCTCGCCCACCACGCCGCCACGCACGGCGACGGGCTCGGGGGACTTGCGGGGTAAGGGCTCAGTCCTGCGCCTGGAGCATGAGCGGCCGCACCCTCCCGGCGAGGCTGGTCAAG
>JBBJOW010000114.1:0-4370 GCA_037724045.1 Solirubrobacteraceae bacterium | reverse complement strand
ACAATAGTCAGGTCCTGCTCGGCCAAACCGACCCCACCCTCAGGCGTTACGTCGCCGCCGTGTCCCTCGTGGGGACCGGCGGCGCCGTACTCGTCGTCGCGCTGATGCCCGGCGCGGTCGATCTCTCTCTGGTCGCGCTCATCCTCGTCGCCGCCACCGTCGCCGCGGATTTCGTCCCGATCCGGGTGCCGCGCCGCGGCTTCACCGAGGAGGTCACCTCGTCGTCGACCTTCGCCTTCGCGCTCCTGCTCTCACACGGGCTGCCGATGGCATTGATCGCGCTGCTCCTGGCCTCGGCGGCCTCCGACCGCCGTCAGGGCAAAGCGTTCGCACGGCTCGCCTTCAACGTCGGGCAGTGCAGCCTCACGATCCTCGCGGCGGGCGCGGTCCTCGCGCTCCTCAGCGACGTCCCGGCCTCCGCAGGCCCCTCGTTCGCACCGGGGGACATCCCCGCGATCGCCGCCTCCGCCATGACCCTCTTTGCCTGCAACAACGTCCTGGTCAGTATCGTCTCGGCGCTCAACCAGGGCATCCCTGTCCGCGCGCACATCCGCCACGACGCGCCGTTCCAGGCCCCGGTCGCGCTGCTCCTGCTCGGGATGGCGCCGGTGGTCGTGGTCATGAGCGACTCCGCGCCGTGGCTGCTTCCGCTCCTGCTGCTGCCGATGGTCGCCGTCCACCGCTCGGGGCTGGCCACCGCACGCGATCTCCACCGCACGCTCCACGACGACCTCACGGGTCTGCCGAACCGCAGGCAGCTGAGCCTCCGCGCGGAGGTCGCGTTGCAGACCGCGACCGCGGAAGGCGGAGCGGTTGCCTTCTTCATGGTCGACCTCGACCGCTTCAAGGACATCAACGACACGCTCGGGCGCCACCAGGGTGACGAGCTGCTGCGCCTGGTCGCCGCGCGCCTGGCCGGCCTCATGCGCCCCGAGGAGATCACCGCGCGCTTCGGCGGCGACGAGTTCGCGGTCGTCTGCCCCCTGGCGAGCCCTGCGCACGTGCTTTCGGTCACCGATCGCCTGCTGGAGGTCTTCAAGCAGCCGTTCGCGCTCGACGAGCTCCAGATCAGCCTAGACGCCAGCGTCGGCGCCGCGCTGTGGCCGGAGCACGGCGCCGACGCCGACGCGCTTCTGCGGCGCGCCGACGTGGCGCTGTACCAGGCGAAGGATTCGCCGCTGGAGGTCGTGCTCTACGACGCCGCGCACGACGGCGCCGGCCTCGACCGGCTCGCACTGCTGCGGGAGCTGCGCTGCGGCCTGGACCGGGGCGAGCTCACGCTGGCGTACATGCCGAAGGTCGCCCTCGACAAGGGCCTCGTGCTCGGGATGGAGGCGCTCGTGCGCTGGCAGCACCCCCAGCGCGGATTGCTGGCTCCGGGTGCGTTCATCCCGCACGCAGAGGGAACGGGGCTCATCGGTGCGCTGACGCTCGAGGTTCTCGACCAGGCGCTGACCCAGGCCGCCATCTGGGCCGCCGCGGGCACGCCCACCCGAATGGCGGTGAACCTCTCGGCGCGGAACCTGCTCGATCGCGGACTGCCCGAGACCGTGTCTAGGCGACTCGCGGAACGGGGCGTCCCGGCGGACCTGCTCGAGCTCGAGATCACCGAGTCGGCGATCATGGCCGACCCGGCGCGGGCGCTCGGCGTCCTCGAAGGGCTCGCGGAGATGGGCGTCCACCTGACGATCGACGACTTCGGCACGGGCTACTCGTCGCTGGCCTACCTCAAGCGCCTGCCGGTCACGACGCTGAAGATCGACCGCTCGTTCGTCACGGCGATGCTGTGCGACGAGCACGACGCGCTGATCGTGCAGTCGACGATCGACCTCGCACGGAATCTCGGGCTCGAGGTCGTGGCCGAGGGGATCGAGGACGACGCGACGCGCCTGGAGCTCGCCGGGCTCGGATGCCACGCCGGCCAGGGCTTCCTCTTCGGGCCGCCGGCCGCGGCCGACGCGCTGAAGACCCCGCCCGGGCGGCGAGCGGTTCGCAACTAGCCAGCCTCGCGGGTCGCTATCGCCCGCGCCGCTTCGGCAGGTTGGAGCCGTCCCAGGACGGCTCAGATCGTGATGTTGACCTGGTTCGGCGCACCCGCCGAGCTTGCCGCTGACCTCGGTCAGCGGCCCCGCGGAGAACCGGTCCGCCCATGTCGTAATCGATGTAGACGCCCTGGGTGCGTGGCTCGAAGCCCGCCCGGCGAGCTCGACCATCGGGCCGGCGTGCCAGGTCCCGATCGACGCCCACTGCCCGGCCGACTCGTCGGCGCCGGCGCGCGGTCTGCCCGCGCCCGCTGGCTCAAAGCCCAAGACCGTCGAGCGCCCATGAGCGTCCAGGGGGTGGGCGCCGATGGGCTCGGCCGTCTTCCGCCGTCGAGCGCGGCGTTAGGCTCAGTCGCCCGTGGATCTAACGTCATACGAGCTTCGCCGGTCGTCGCAGAACGGCGAGGACGGAGTCATCCGCGAGCTCCTGCGTCAGATCGGCGCGCCTGTGCGCTTCTTCGTCGAGTTCGGAGCGGAAGCGGGCGTGGAGGGAAACTGCGCTGCGCTCGGGGACGACGGTTGGCCAGGGTTGTTCCTCGAGGCCGATCCCGCGAAGGCCGAGCGTCTTGCGGCACGCTGGGCGGATCGAGCCGACGTCGTCACGCGGGGCTGCGCCATCACGCCGGGGAACCTGGAAGCGGAGTTCGGGCGGGCGTCGGTGCCCGCAGAGCCGGCGCTGGTGTCGATCGACGTCGACGGCGCCGACTGGCATATCTGGAAGGCCCTCGTCGCCTACCGGCCGCGCCTGCTGATCATCGAGTACAACGGCTCGCTGCCGATCGCCTCCCGGCTGGTCCAGCCGTTCGAGCCCGGCCGGGCCTGGGACGGCACGGACTACTTCGGCGCGTCGCTCGGAGCCATGGAGCAGCTCGGCCGCGCGAAGGGCTATGAGCTCGTGCACACCGAGCAGGCTGGGGTCAATGCGTTCTTCGTGCGCGAGGATCTGCTGGAGGGGACGTCGCTGCCGACGGGTCCGGCGGTGAGACGGCACGTGGCCAACTACTTCGGCTCCGGCGGCGGGCATCCGCGAGATCCGCATGGCCGGCCGTGGCTTCACCTCGCTCCCGACGCGATCGCACGGTAACCCCTTCGCACCTGGTTGATCGACCCACTACCGCCCGCGGCGCTTGGGCAGGTCGGTGATCGTCCCCGCCCCCGCCTCGGCGGCCAGGCCGACGGTCTCCGAGAGCGTGGGGTGCGGGTGGACGGTGAGTGCCACGTCCTCGACGTCGGCGGCCATCTCGACGGCGAGCGCGAGCTCGGCGATCAGCTCGCCCGCGTTGAGTCCGACGATCCCCCCGCCGAGCACCCGCCGCGTTCCGGGGTCGTAAAGCACCTTCGTGCTGCCGTCCGGGCGCCCCGTGCTGAGCGCGCGCCCCGAGGCGGCCCACGGGAAGACGGCCTTCTCGTAGGCGGTCCCGTCGGCCTTGGCCTCATTCTCGGTCAGGCCCACCCAGGCGATCTCGGGATCGGTGTAGGCGACGGACGGCATGGCGCGCACGTCCCAGGCGACGTCGTGGCCGGCGACGACCTCCGCGGCGAGGTGGCCCTCGTGGGTGGCCTTGTGCGCGAGCATCGGCCCGCGGCAGATGTCCCCGATGGCGAGGATGTGCGCCACATCGGTGCGCATCTGGTCGTCCACGGGGACGAAGCCGTGCTCACCGACCGTGACTCCCGCCGCCTCGAGGCCGAGCTTTCCGCCGTTCGGCGTGCGACCGACGGCGACGAGCACGCGGTCGAAGCGGTGCTTCTCGCCGGCGAAGGTGACGTGCAAGCCGTCGGGGCGGGGCTCGATGCTCTCCACACGGGTGCCCAGGTGGATCGCGGCGTAGCGGCCGGCGATGCGCTTGTGCAGCGGCTTGACGAGATCGGGATCGCAGCCCGGGATGAGCTGGTCGGCAAGCTCGACGACCGTCACCTCCGATCCGAGCGCGTCGTAGACCGTGGCCAGCTCCAAGCCGATGATGCCGCCGCCGACGACGAGCAGCCGCTCCGGCACGTCGGTCAGCTCGAGCGCACCCGTCGAGTCGACGATGCGCGGGTCGTCGGGGAGGTCAGGAAGGCGGATCGGCTCAGATCCCGCAGCGATGACGCAGTGCGCGAACTCGAGCTCCTCCTCCCCCACCGCGATCGTGTTCGCAGCGGTGAAGCGCGCCTCGCCGTGCACGACACGCACGCCGCGCCCCTTGGCCAGGCCGACGATGCCCCCCGTGAGCTTCTCGACCGCGCCGTCCTTGAACGCGCGGACACCGTCGAGGTCGATCTGCGGCGCCGCGAACCCGACGCCGGCGCCCGCGGAGCCCTCCGCGTCGGTGATCACCTTCGCGA
>JBBJOW010000113.1:0-4375 GCA_037724045.1 Solirubrobacteraceae bacterium | reverse complement strand
TGCGGCGAGCGCGGTGGCCGGCGTCGTGGCCCCCGCGAGCATCGACGCGGCGATGGCGATCAACAGGCGGGGCCGCCGGCGCGTCATCGAACGAAAGATAGGCGCCCTCAGGTGTCCCGGCGTCAGCGTTTCGACGCCACATCTCACGAGCGCGCGTCGATCGGCCGCCTCCGGGAGACACACAGGAACACGCGTAGCGCGCACAAGGGAGAGCATGCTTCGCACGACTCGACGCTTTTTAGGCTGAATTCCGGTGCTCATCGCCATCAACATCGCCGTTCGGCGCAGTCGGCGCCGCCTCGGGCTCGTGCTGGTCGCGGTCGCCCTGTCGGCCGCCGTCGTGACCGCGCACGGCGCGATGGCCGACGGTCACATGGGTGGGATGACCGGCGGGCACGTAATGGATGTGAGCGCCGGCACGGTGCTCACGGTGCGCCTTGCTATCGTGGAGACGGTGTTGCTCACGCTGAGCGCCGCGGCGCTTGTCCGCGCGCTCTCCAGTCAGCGCGGGCTGTCCCGGCCGATCCCCGGGTCCGCCGGTCCGCAGCTCCTCGCGACAGCGGCGGTGCTGGCTCCGCGCGCGCGGCCGCCCGACCTCTCGGTGCTGCAGGTCTTCAGACGGTGATCGGTGGCTCGCGGCCACGCGGCCCCGGGCGTCCACGTCCTACGAACCCTCACAAGGAGAACCCACAGACCATGAGCACCTCACGTACACGCCTGATCGTCACCGCCCTCAGCGCCCTCCTCGCGCTGGTCGGCGTCGTCGTCCTCGCCGGCTGCGGCGGCGACGGTGACGGGGACACGGCAAGCAGCCCGGGCACCGACCGTGCCTTCACCTCCGACATGATCCCGCACCACAAGTCGGCCGTCATCATGGCCAATACCGCGAAGGAACGGTCCAAGCGACCCGAGATCCAGAAGCTCGCCGACGAGATCATCCGCGCCCAGGACTCGGAGATCGCGCAGATGCAGGCGATCGACAAGCGCCTCGCCGACGCCGGCAAGAAGCGGGGCAAGCTCGGCGGCGGGGCGATGATGGGCATGGGCAACGAGGCCTCGCTCGAGACGGCCGAGCCCTTCGACCGCGCGTTCATCGACATGATGATCCCGCACCATCAGAGCGCCGTCGAGATGTCGCGCATCGAGATCGCCAAGGGCACCGACGACGAGACCAAGAAGCTCGCCACCGCGATCATTACCGCGCAGGAGATAGAGATCAAGCAGATGAACGCCTACCGCAAGGCGTGGTTCGGATCGGTCTCCCCGTCCGGCGGGGTCCCGGCCGAGAAATAGTTTCCGCGGAGCGGTCGCGCGAAGGGCGCGACCGCTTCAAGGTGCAGCGCATAGCCCATGCCGCGGACGGTCACGATCCGCTCGCGGCCGACCTTCTTGCGCAGGTAGCCGACGTAGACGTCGACGACGTTGGAGCCCGGGTCGTGCTGGTAGCCCCAGACGTGGGAGAGCAACTGCTCACGGGAGAGCACCTGGCCGTGGTGGCGCAGAAAGACCTCGAGCATCACGAACTCGCGCGCGCTCAGCTCGATCGTGTGCCCGTCGGCGGTGGCGCGGCGCGTGCGGAGGTCGAGCATCAGCGCTCCCTCTCGGAGCACCGTCTGCTCCACCGTGCCCTCCTGACGCAGCCGCACGCGCACGCGCGCCAGCAGCTCCTCGAAGCGAAACGGCTTGGTGAGGTAGTCGTCGGCTCCGATTTCGAGCCCGCGGACCTTGTCCTCGACGTCGTCGCGCGCGGAGAGGATCAGGATGGGCAGCCGCCGGGCCTGTGACCGCAGCGTCCGCAGAACCTCCAGCCCGTCGAGCCCGGGCAGGCCGAGGTCGAGGACGAGCAGGTCGAAGTCCTCGTCGCGGGCCAAGGCGATCACGCTGGGGCCGTCTGAGACCGTGGAGGTCGTGAAGCCGCTGGCCCGCAGGCCCTTCTCCAGGAACGCGGCCACGCGCTCCTCGTCTTCGGCGATGAGGATGCGGTTCACGGGGCGCCGGGCTCCTCGGGCGGATCGGTCGGGATCGTGATCGTGAAGGTGGCGCCGCGCCGGCGCGGGTCGGCCAGGGCGAGCTCGACGGTGCCGCCGTGCGCGGTGACGATCGCGCGCACGATCGCCAGGCCGAGCCCCGCGCCCTCGGTCTTGCGGCGATGCAGGCCGGCGCGCGCGAAGCGCTCGAAGATCCGTTCCCGCTCAGAGGTGTCGCCCGGGTACGGTCGCCAGCGCACGAGCCCGCGAGCATGGACTCCGTGCTGGATCGCGTGACCCGGATCCGGGTCAGCGGCCCGAGCAGTCGGTCGCGGGCGGCCTCGTCGAGGACCGCTGATCGACGCCTGCCTGCGCGCCGAGCCCGCGGCGCGACCCGAACTGCCCGAGGTCCTGTCAGGCCTGAACGCACTCTGCGCCTGAGCGCTCCTCTGGTGCAACGATTGCGGCATGCCCGCAGACCCCCCCGACGGCCTCACCGACGAGCTCGCCGACGAGATCAGCGCCGAGCTCGAACTGGGGCCCGAGGACGACACCCGCGCACTGGCCGCGGTGCGCCCCGGCGACGACGAGCACGTCGAGCTCGTCCTCTACGACGAGGACGGCGAGCAGCCCGACGTCGCGGTCGAGCTCACGTGCCCGCAGGCCCGTGCGCTCGCCGCGGCGCTGCTGGCGACGGCCGAGGCGGCGTCGGCCGAAGCCTGAGCGGGCGCCGTCGTAGTGACACCCGCGGCTACAGCGAGCGAGCGAAGTCAGCGCGCTTGAGCACGTTGCACACGGCGTCCTCGAGGTCGGCCGGTGCGGCACCCAGGCGGACGAGCAGCTCGGCGGCCGGCCCCTCGTCGTCGCGCAGAAGGGCCAGGAGCAGGTGCTCCGGACCCAGGTGTCCGTGGCAGAGCCGCTGGCTCTCGGCCAGCGAGCCCTCCAGCACGACCCGCGTGGCGGCGGAGACCGCCAACGGCTCGGTCGGCGGCGCCCCGGCCGTCGCGGTCTCGCGCTCGATCAGCCTCCGGGTCCGCTTGGCGTCCACGCCGAGGTCGGTCAACGCCTCGCGGGCGAGGCCCGCAGGCGCCTCGAGCAGCGCCAGGAGCAGGTGCGCAGGCTGCACCTCGCGCTCCCCGAGCCGGGTGGCCTCCCGGCGCGCGCGGGCGACGACGTCGCGTGCGGCGCCCGTGATCATCACCTGCGGCTCCTCCCGGGTACGCGCCGGACTGCTCGTGACCTCGGTCGGGTCAGACGAGCGCTCGGCGCGCGCCGCCAGCGTTGCGGCGTCCTCGCTCATGGCAGCGGCATGCCTATCAGCGAAAGCGTCAACCTAGCGTGACGCGAGCGGTTTGCCGCGACGTCGGGCACGTCCAGGTCATGGGATGGATCGAAGACCTCGCGCGCCGCGCACGTCGCGACGCGAACATCTCAGCGGCCGTGAAACGTGACCAAGGGTCGCGGGAGCAAGACGTTCACGGCGTCGGCCAGGGCCTGCGCGGGCTGATCTACAACCCTGCCGATCTGCTCGTGCTCTTCGGCGGCATCGTGTAGGCACCGCCTTCCACGAGATCGGTCACGCGACGGCACTGCGCTACGGCGGCGGCCGGCCCGGCGTCATGGGGCGGGGATCTACGTCGTCTGGCCGGCGTTCTCCACCGACGTCACCGACGCCTGCCGGCTCGGGAAGGCCGCCCGCCGGTGAAGGTCGACATGGCGCTGCGCAAGGAACCGCCCGGTACGCGTCAGCGCGCCCGGGGGCGCCTGACTCAGACCCCTCCGCACACCTCGAACCCGACCTTCCTGGCCAGCCTGCTCGCCTCCGCGTTGGTCGTCCGGAACTCGGCCAGGATCGCACGGATCCTCCCGGCGCGCTTGGCCTTGCCCGCGGCGACGTAGGCGCGCGCATCCTCGACTTGGTCGCCCCCGACCTTGACGAACGCGTCGTAGTCGAACTTGACCGAATCGGGCGGACTCAGGATCTTGAGCTTGCCGGCCGCCTGGCCGGCGGCGCTCGCGAGCTCCTCGCCGTACCGCTCCACCCCGGAGTAGTCCGTGGAGGACTCCGGCTGGGCGAGCCCTCCGAGCGTCTTCCCGGCGTCCCGGCAGATCGCGTCCCCCTGCGCGATCAGCTCGGCCTCAGTAAGCTTGCCGGGCGCGCCGTCGCTGGGGGTGGGCGCGGCGCTCGAGCCCGTCTCCGACTGCTCGCCGGAACCGCAGGCGGCGAGCACCAGCGCTAGGACGGGTACGGCAAGCCATCGCATTCGGTGCACGCCGGACACAGTACGCCCGCCGGGACTACACCTCGAGCAGGACCTGGCCTGGCTCTCGAGGTCTCGACGTCGGCGTCGTAGTCAGACTTGAACGCAGGCGGGCGGGGCAGCTTCTCGAGCCTGGCCGCCGCCTCC
>JBBJOW010000112.1:0-4506 GCA_037724045.1 Solirubrobacteraceae bacterium | reverse complement strand
CGGCGCAGAGCGATAACGAGTGCGAGGTACAGGCGCGCGGGTTCACAAGAGCGTCCGCTCGGCCATGAAAGCGACACTGGACGGGCCGTCTACTGTTAGCCGCAGCCCATAGCGGAGCTCGACGAAGGGAAATGTCGTGCGACGCTCCCACGACGTGGAGACATCCACGAATGCAGCGGTCTCCGCGGCCGTACAGCACTCGTCGTGGGCCTATCAGTTGCTTGACGAAGGACAGCGGTGGCCTGCGCCACAACGGCTGCCTCGTCGAACGGACTCGGGTGGCTGTTTTCGAAAGTCGTGCCTCGTTCCGCAAGAACTCCAGTGCCGGCGGCCGGCGCGCGCCTGGGTGATGACGAGAGTCGGGCCGATCATGACAACGGCTCCACCTCCTGACGTGTCTCACACCGCGCGCGTCCGAAATCGAGCCGTCTCGTACTCGATGCCGAAACTCGATCGGTGTCTTGTTGGGCTGGCCGAGCGTTCCTGCCGGGACGCCGCCTCCCTCAACCCGTGATGTCGCGGCGAGCGAACACGATCGCGGCGGCGCTCACGGCCGCGGTTACGTAGACCGCAACGAGGACGAGTGCCCGGGTTGTCGACACCTCGGCCGTCCCACCGGCGGCGAGCGCCTCCAGCAGCAGCCCGGGGAACCATTGGCTCGCGGCGGTCCAGGCGTCCTGGAGTAGGTGCTCGAACGGGCCTGACCACACGATCCCGATCCCCAGTGCGAGCGGGATCGAGCGCACGAAGATCGCCAGGGCCATGCCCAGCGACGCCCATGCGGAGAGGCCGAGAAGGGCGGTCGCGTAGTCGCCCGCGGCCGCTTCGAGGCCGTCGATCCCGAACCACGACTCCGTGGAGATGTCCTGGCTGGGGGCCATCGCGGCCGATGCGGCCACGGTGAGGATCTCGGTGAGGGCGAGCACAACCGCGGTGAACGCCAGAAGCGCGGCCATCTTGCCGGCCAGCAGCCCCATGCGCCGGGGCTGGCGCATGAGCAGCGTGCGGAAGGTCCCCTGCGATTGCTCGCCCGCGAAGTTGGCGATGAACAGGACGAACACCAGGATTCCGGCGAACGATGCCCCGATCGAGAACGCCTCGGTGGCGCCGCCCGCCTGCCCGAGCGACTCGACGGTCGCCCCGCGCTGTCCGCCGGCGTTCGAAGCCGACAGGAACACGGCGATCGCGGCAACGGCGGCGACCGCCAGCGAGCCGGCGATTGCGGCAATGGCCACGCGCCGCCGTCGTAGTTTGAGCAGCTCGGCTTTGAACATCCTGGTCATCGGTTTTCTCCGTTCATCATCGTCAGGTAGCGGTCTTCGAGGCTGGCGTGAGTCAGGCGCAGCTCGGCGAGAACGATCCCGCCGGCGCCCGCCGCGCGGTTCAGGGCGGCCGCCAGGCCGCGGGGGTCGGAGTCGCCCAAGGCGATCTCCAGGTGGTCATCGCCTGTTCGGCCTTCGTGGCCCGCGGCCGCGAGCAGGCCGCGTAGGCGCTCGAGGTCGTCAGGGTCTTCGGGAGCGACGACGATGCTCGTGCCCGAGCGGTCCAGCAGCTCGGCGGCCGGTCCCTGAAAGACGAGCCGGCCGCCGTCGATCACGATCAGCCAGTCGCAGACCTGCTCGAGCTCGCTCAGGAGGTGGGAGGAGATGAGCATCGTCCGCTCGCCGTCTGCGAGCCGGCCGATGAGCCCGCGCATCTCGTGCACCCCGGCGGGATCGAGCCCGTTGAGGGGTTCGTCGAGGATCAACAGCTTCGGGTCGCCGATCAGCGCGGCGGCGATCCCCAGGCGCTGCTTCATCCCGAACGAGTAGTCGCGGAAGCGGTCATCCGCCCGCTCCCCGAGCTCCACCAGCTCGAGGAGGTCTGGGATCGCGGCCGGGTCGTGACCGGCAACCGTGGCGAGGACAGCGAGGTTCTGCGCGCCGGTGAGTCCGGGATAAAAGGCCGGTCCCTCGATCAGCGCCCCGACGTCTCCCAGGTACGACTCGGGCTGCTCGAGCGCCTCGCCTAGCACTGTCCCCATGCCCTCGCTGGGTGTCACGAGGCCGAGCAGCATTGCCATTGTCGTCGTCTTGCCGGAGCCGTTGGGACCCACGAATCCGGCCACGGCGCCGACCGGCACATCGATCGTCAGGCTGTCGACGGCGGCTCGGTCGCCGTAGTGTTTGGTCAGGCCGCTCAGGCGCATCACGGGCGGATTGGTCATGGTCATCTCCTTGGTCGTGGCGCCGGATCTGCAGCGCACCCAGACCTTCGCGTCGCCCGGCCGGTGCGTCGTCGGCCGCGCCGGCGATCTCGGGTGGCCCGAAGGACGATCTATCTGTGGTCCCGGCGGACGACCCGAGGTTGTCCTTGCGGACGAGGACGCGCGGCCCCCGGGGCGGTAGCGTCGGTCGCGTGAAACGCATGCGCGAGAGCCGGTTGCTCGACGGGTTGATCGCTGTCGCGCTGGCGACGGCGCTGCAGCTCCAGGTGCTGCTGGGCGACTTTGCCGGCGGGGGCCTGCTGGACGCTGTCGGCGGGCTCCTGTTGACTCTGCCGCTCGCCGCCCGCAGACGCGCGCCGTTCGCGGTGGCCGGCATCTTCGCGGCCACCGCCGCGGTGAACGCGATCCTCGGCGGCGGGCTGTTCGCGGGAGAGCCGCCGCCGTTCGCTTCGCTCGTGGCTGGAGCTGTCGCCTTCTACTCGCTCGGCGCGCACGCCGAGAACCGGCCCGCGCTGGCGGGCGCCGGCCTGGGGGTCGCCGGGCTGTGGGTCACGGTGATCGCCACCGGGCCGGCGGACGCCCAGAGCTTCCTGTTCTCCGCGGGCCTGATCGTCGCCACGCCTTGGCTGGTGGGCCGCAGCATGCGCTCGCGCTCGCTTGGAATGGCCCTGCTGAATCGCGAGCAGCGTCAGCGCGAGCGCGTGGCCGTGGGAGAGGAGCGGGCCCGCATCGCGCGTGAGCTTCACGACGTCGTCGCGCACAGCGTCGGGGTCATGGTGGTGCAGGCCCAGGGCGCGCGGCGCGTGCTCGACCGCGACCCCGAGCGCGCAGGCGAGGCGCTGCGCTCAATCGAGGAGACGGGCCGCAGCGCGCTCACGGAGATGCGTCGCTCGCTGGGCGTGCTGCGCGAGGAGGGCGCCGGCGCAGCACTCGAGCCGCAGCCCGGGATCGGCGATCTCGGCGGCCTCGTCGACGACGCCCAGGGCGCCGGACTCGAAATCGAAATGCAGGTCGAGGGCGAGCCGCGGGCGCTTCCACCCGGGATCGACCTGTCCGCCTACCGCATCGTCCAAGAGGCGCTCACGAACACGATCAAGCACGCGGGCGCAGCCCATGCGCGCGTCGCGATCCTCTACGCCGAACGGGAACTCGAGCTGGAGGTCTCCGACGACGGGGTGGGACCTACGGCCAACGGATCCCACCCGGGACACGGTCTCGTCGGGATGCGCGAACGCGTGGCCCTCTACGGCGGCGAGTTGTGGACAGGGGCGGGGCGCGACGCCGGCTACACAGTGCGCGCGCGCATCCCGCTCGAGACGTGAGCATCCGGGTCCTCCTGGCCGACGATCAAGCGCTGGTGCGCGCCGGCTTTCGCATGGTGCTCGACGCCGAACCCGGCATCGAGGTCGTCGGCGAGGCGGCGAACGGGCGCCAAGCGGTTCACAGCGCGGGACGACTCGAGCCCGATGTGGTCTTGATGGACATCCGGATGCCCGAGCTCGACGGCATCGCCGCCACGCGTGAGATCGCCGGCGGCTCGGGCGGGCACATCCCGCACGTGCTGATCCTGACGACCTTCGACCTCGACGAGTACGTCTACGACTCGCTTCAGGCGGGCGCCAGCGGTTTCATGCTCAAGGACGCCCCGCCCGAGCAACTGGTCGAGGGAATCCGGGTGGTGGCGGCCGGCGACGCGCTGCTGGCGCCGTCGGTCACGAGGCGGCTGATCGCCGAGTTCTCGCGCACCCGGGTTGCGCGCCGGGAGCCTCCGGACGGCCTCGACGAGCTCACTCCGCGCGAGCACGAGGTCCTGAAGCTCGTGGCGACCGGCATGTCCAACGGCGAGATCGCGCAGCAGCTGGTTGTCGGCGAGACAACCGTCAAGACCCACGTCGCCCACCTGCTGGGGAAGCTCCGGCTCCGCGATCGCGTCCAGGCGGTCGTGCTGGCCTACGAGTCGGGTCTCGTCAACCCCGGTCAGACCGGCGAGGCTGAGCGTCACCCGTAAGGGCGCTGCCCCCTCACGGCGGTAGCGCGCTGCTGGTGACCTCCGAGCGCGACAAGCTGCTCCCAAAGGACGGAGAGGCCCGCGTATTCGTCGCGGAGGCCTCCCGCAGACCGATCCCCAGAATGATCCATCATCGCTTCAACGTTCCGACGAAAGGAGACGTCCACGCCGGCCCGTGGCAGGCTCCGACTTGGCGAGAACCAATGGCGCCATCGCCGACGCCTCGCGACATCGCTTACGGCGCGAAGCAGCTGCGGGGCACGCCCCTAGAATTCCTAGAGCGATGATGAGC
>JBBJOW010000111.1:0-4589 GCA_037724045.1 Solirubrobacteraceae bacterium | reverse complement strand
ACGCGCCACCCGTCCGCCGCACGCGCACCTCGACGCGAGCGGCGGGCAGGCCGCGCCCGCGCAGGCCGAGCAGGTCGAAGCGCCGCGGTGCGCGCAGCACCCGGGTGGTGTGGCCGCCGCCCCGCGTCCACTCCGCGAAGGGGACGTCGAGGAAGAACGAGCCGGTGCTCGCCCGCGCGGTCGCCCAGCCGTCGGCCGGGGAGCGTACGAGGGAGGTCAATCCGGCGGCGGCCCCGAGGGTCAGGACGCGCCGACGCGTGACGGTATGCGTCCCGGGCACTCGGCCCATCATAGGCACGCGCGCTTGGGGCGCAACTGCTGCATGGTCTTCTGCGGGCATGGTCACTCGAACGCACTTCGACGCACGAGGTTGCGGCCACGCCACCCGCGACGGGCCGCGCGCGGCGCCCGGACGCTCGTGCGCCGGCGCTCAGGCGCCGACCGCGAGCGCGTCGTCCGCGCAGACCTCGTCGGCCGCCAGCCAGCGCCGGCCGTAGTCACGCATGCCGTCGATGATCGGCAGCAGCGCGAGGCCCTTGTCGGTCAGCGCGTACTCGACGCGCGGCGGCACCTCGCCGAACGACTGGCGCTCGACGATGCCCTCCTCCTCCAGCGCCCGCAGGCGCAGGGACAGCGTGCGGGGCGAGATGCCCGCCAGGGAGCGCTCGAGCTCACAGAAGCGCGACGTGCCGGCGGCGAGGTCACGCACCAGCAGCAACGTCCACTTGCCGCAGACGACATCGGCGGTCAGGCAGACGGGACAGGTCTCATCGAAGGCCATTCGACCTAAGACTTTACCAAGTGAAGCGACCAGCCCCGCGCCGCGTCAGCCCTTCAGCAGGCCGCCGAGCCCACCCGATGCGCCCCCGGCCGCGACCGGAACCGGACGGCCTTCGGAGGGCTGCACGAGCACCCAGCCCTGCCCGCCGAAGGCCATCTGCACCGACTCGCCCGAGCCGCGGCCGATCAGGTTCTTCATCGAGACGTCGGTCTTGATCGATGTCGTCACGCCCGACGACCAGGTGATCGCGGCTTGCGGGTCGGCGAACGTCGGCGCGGAGCCGACGTCCAGGCGGACCGGCGGTCCGTCGGAGACGATCGCCACGGAACCCGTGCCCGACAGCGCGGTGTTGTACAGACCGCCGCCCATGATGCCGCTGGCGCCCTGCATCCGCTCGATCGACCAGTCGATGCCGGCGTCGAACGCCAGCAGGTTCTCGCCGTTGACGGTGACCTTGTCGTTCTCGAGCTCGATCACGTGGATCTCCTGCGCGGTCTCGGCCAGGAAGACCTCGCCCGAGCCGGAGATCTTCATCAGGCTCTGCCCCTCGCCGGTCACCGCCTTCTTGAGCATCCGGCTCATGCCGCCCTGGCCGGCGTGCTCGAACTTCACGTCGCCCTGGTAGGCGACCATCGCGCCGAGCTTGGCCTGGATCGTCACGTCCCGGAGCGAGACCTTCAGCAGCTTGGAGTTCTGAAGCGTGAAGGCGCCGGTCGAGGCCGTCTCGTCGTACTGCGCAAGGGAGTCGTCCATGCACGGACCATCCCGCACGCGGCGCGCCGGCGCAAGGGGGGTTCACAGCCGGTGTCAGCGCAGCGACGCGGCCGCCGACACCGTCTCGGTCCGCCCGTCCTCGGCCTGGCGGAGGTCCTCCATCGTCGTCCCGCGACGCCCGTCGGCGGCGACCAGGAGCTTGAAGTCGTGCGGGGAGCTCGCGGCGCCCATCGCCTCCTCCATCGACACGCGCCCGGCCTTGAAGTGGCCGAAGAGCGCCTGGTCGAACGTCTGCATCCCGTAGTAGCCGCCCTCGGAGATGACCTCGTTGAGCTGCCCGGTCTGCTTGGGGTCCATGATCATGTCGCGCACGCGGCCGGTCATCCGCAGCACCTCGCAGACCGCGACGCGCCCACGTCCCTCGGCGGCCGGCACGAGCCGCTGCGACACGGCGCCCTTGAGGGTGCCGGCGAGCATCGCGCGGACCTGCTGGTGCATGTGCGGCGGGAAGAAGTCGATCAGCCGGTTGACGGTCTCGGCCGCGTCGACGGTGTGGACGGTGGAGAACACGAGGTGGCCTGTCTCGGCCGCGCTGAGCGCGGTGTGGACGGTCTCCTCGTCGCGCATCTCGCCGATGAGGATCACGTCGGGGTCCTGGCGCAGCACGCGGCGCAGGGCCTTCTTGAAGCTCTCGGTGTCCTGGCCGACCTCGCGCTGGTTGATCGCCGAGCGCTTGTCGTGGTGCAGGAACTCGATCGGGTCCTCGATGGTCATGACGTGCTTGGACATCGTGGAGTTGATGTGGTCGACCATCGCGGCCAGCGTCGTCGACTTGCCCGAGCCGGTCGTGCCCGTGAGCAGCACGATGCCGCGCTCCTCCTCGGCGAGCTCTTGGATCACGGGCGGCAGGTCGAGCTCGGCGATCGTGCGGATCGAGACCGGGATCGCACGGATGACCAGCGACGCGTACCCGCGCTGGCGGAACCCGCTCACGCGGAAGCGGGCAAGGCCCTCGATCGCGTAGGAGAAGTCCACCTCGCCCTCGCGCGCCCACTCGGCGAGCTTCGTCTCGTCGCCGAGCATGTGACGCACCGCGGCCTCGGTCTCCTCGTTGCCGAGGACCTCGAACTGCTCGCACGGCCGCAGCTGGCCGTCGACGCGGATCAGCGGGCGGTTGGGCACCTTGAGGTGGAGGTCCGAGCCACCCGAGGTGACGAGGTGGCGCAGGGCGGCGTCGACGTCGAACACCCTGCGTGCATCGGCGCGCGCGGGAGGTCCCTTGAGCGCTCGTCGTCCCCGTGCGGACCTTTCACTCAAGGCGCCGCCCGCCGCTCGGCCTCGGCGAGCCGCGCGAACCGCTCGTCGTCCGGGTCGAGCATCGACGTCAGCGATGAGGCGACGGCGTCGCGGTCCAGGGTCTGCGCCGCGAACATCGCCTCGATGTCGGCCCAGTCCTGTGTCCGGTCGAACATGGCTTTGAACACCGCCAGCTCCACCGGTCCGAGCACGGGGATCTCCGTGCCGGCGAACGGCACCCTCCGGGCATGGCGGGCCGCATCGCGGTGCACGTCGACATAGTCGAAGAAGAGGTCGATCGGAGTCTGGCCCCAGAAGAGCCGTGCCTGGCCGTCACGCGCGATCGCTCGAGCGACGTCTTTGAGCTGGGTGACGCCCGCGGGGAGCGCCGCGAGCGCGACGGCCGCCTCGCCGGCCGGCACGAAGACGTTGACGTCGATGTCGCTCGTGCCGCGCGGGTCGAGCGTCCAGTAGGCCAGCGCGATGGCCCCGCCGAACGCATGCGCAAGCCCGGCCGCGTCCAGGGCGCGGTGCAGCGCCACCAGCTGCTCGGCGAGCGTCAACGCCGGGCAGGCAGACGCGGGTAGGAGAGCGCCGGGGCATGCCGCGCCGGGAGCGCGGCGGCGAGCGCGAGCACTCCGACGAGCTCGACGGCGGCGGCCTCGTGCCGGGCCCGCGAGGGGGAGCGCACCGGCGGCCGTCCGCTCTCGACGACCAGGCGCGCGCCTGCTGCCGCGAGCAGGCGACTCAACGTGGCGACGGACGGCTGCTTGCGACCGCTCTCGTAAGCGGACACGGTCGCCTGCGACGTCCCAGCAGCCCCGGCCAGCTCGCCTTGGGTCAGCCCGGCGCGCCTGCGCTCCGCAGAGATGACCGTCGCCGCGTCCATCCACCCAGTATATCCGGCTGGACATGCGCCGACCTCGACGACGCCGCGGCTCGAGCCCTACGCGACGGCGCGCCGATCCTCGGTCGCGAGAAGCTCGGGCCGGTAGACCCGCTCGCCCGGGAGCGCCGTCACGCCGTGAGTCCTCGCCGTGTGCACGATCGTGTCCTGCCAGCGCTCGGCGTGCATCGTCCCGGGAGGTGAGCCACCGTCGAACGCGTTGGGCGCGTAGAGCGACCAGTTGACTCGGACATGCTCCTCGGAGACATCGGGGAACCAACGCTGGAACCCCGCCAGCCCTGGCGCGGGCCGATCGCGTTGCAGGTCGTGGCCTGCGGCCAGCGCCTCGCGCATCAGGCAGACGACCTCGAGGGGCACGCGGTCGGCGGCGATGAGTCCCGTGCTGTAGACCGGAATCGGCAACGCGATCGCGCGCACCCCGAAGCTCTCGCCGGCGTGGTGGAGGATCAGGCCGTTGATCACGGCCGGAGTGGTGTCGTCCATCCACATGGGAAGCACCTCGACCTCGCCTGATCCGATCGCCTGATCGAGGCCGCCGGGCGTCTCGACGATCACCGGCGCCGCGATCCCCATGCGGTCGAGGGCACCCGCGTACTCCTGCGCGTACCAGGGGATGCTCCAGCGCGCGGCCCGGGCTCCTCCCAGATCCTGCGGCGTCCGCCGGCCGGAGTCCTCACGGACGACCCCTGCGATCGGGTTGTACTGGTGGAAGTTCGCGACGAAGCGGACCGGCAGGCTGCCGGCTGCGTTGGTCTGCGCGGCGAGCAGGTGCACCGCCGAGGTCAACGCGAAGTCGGCGTCACCGGCAGCCACCGCTTCCGCGGCGTTCGCGGTCGCGGCGGCCGCGACGTACTCCACTTCGAGGCCGCGCTCCGCGAACAGCCCTCCCTC
>JBBJOW010000110.1:0-4702 GCA_037724045.1 Solirubrobacteraceae bacterium | reverse complement strand
ACGTCCTGCTCTCCTCCGTCGATGTCATCCCGGCGCTGCAGCCCGTGACGGTGACGGGTGGGCGCGTCAACGCGGCTCGCGCCGTCCAGGCGGCGGCGAGCGTTGCGGAGGCCCAGACCGCCGCGCCGGCGGCGCCGTCGACGGGCGGCACGGGCGCCGCGGCTCCCGCCCCATCCCCGGCTCAGACGCCCGCGTCGCCGCTCCCGGCGCCGCCCCCACCCGCCCCAGACGCTCTTGCGCCCGCGTTCCCGACGAGCCCGCCCGGCGCGCTCCCGGCCGTTGCGACCGCCGTGGACCGGAAGGCGCCGGGCCTCGCGGTGAGCACCACCCGCGAGCTGCGCGTGCGCACCCTGCGAGCAAAGGGCCTGCGGGCGACCGTGAACTGCTCGGAGGCCTGCCGGCTGTCCGTCGACTTGACACTCGACCGCGCTACCGCACGCAGGCTCGGACTGCGCAGTCGCCGAGTCGCGCTGAGGAGCGCCACGATCAGCCGCGCGGGCCGCCGGGTCATCGCCTTGCGCCCGACCGCGGCAGCGCGGGCGCGGCTTCGGCTTCGTGGAAGCGGGCGCGCGACGCTTCGCGTCACCGCGCGCGACGCCGCGGGCAATCGCCGCACGAACTCGCAGACGATCAGCCTGCGGCCCTGACGCGCCGCGGCACTGCACCGCGTGCGGACTAGTGGCTCGTCACCGGATGCCTCGAGCCTGCGGGAAGGCGTAGTTTGACCGCCTCACGTACGCCATGAACGTGGATGACGGCCCCGCAGCAACGCGGTGGCACCGGCTGGTGACCGACCGGCGCGCGGAGACGGAGCGGCTGGCGCCCGACCGCGGGATGCTCAGCGGCGGCTTCTCAGACCGTCGCGCCGAGCGTTACGCCGCCGGTGTGAAGGCCATGGGCGACGAACGCGATCCGTTCCTGCGCCGGCTGCGCCGGGTGACGGACCCCTCCTCCACAGTGCTCGACGTCGGGGCCGGGACGGGCCGATTCGCGCTGCGACTCGCGGGCGGCGTGACGCAAGCGACCGCAGTCGACCCGAGCGCGGGGATGCTCGGCGTCCTGCGACGCGACGCCGAGCGGCGGGGCGTGACGAACCTCACCACGGTCCTGGGCACGTGGGAGGAGGCCGGCACCGTGACGGCCGACGTCGTCTTCTCCGCCTTCGTGCTTCCGCTGGTGCCGACGCCGTGCCGTTCCTGGTCAAGCTCGATGCCGCGGCTGACCGCCGCGCTCTGCTGTATCTCGGCGCCTTCAGCCAGGACGCCGTGCTCGACCCCCTGTGGCGCCACTTCCACGGCGATCCACGCGTCCCGGGCCCAAGCTACATCGACGCGGTCGCCGTCCTGCGTGAACTCGGTATCGCGCCGGAGGTCAAGGCCGTGGAGATCGCCGACCGCCGCCGGTTTTCCACGATCGACGAGGCGGTCGAGCACTACCGGGACGCACTGCTGCTGCCCGACACGCCGGATCTCAGGTCCGAGCTTGCCGGGCTCCTGGCGTGCTGGCTTCAGGGTCGGACGGGAGCGTTCAGGTCGCCGTTGCGGGCGATGCCGGCAGCGATCGTCGAGTGGACGCCGCGACCGAATGGCGCGGAGCGGACGCCATGACGGCAGGCGTTCACTCTCAAGCGTACGGGCCGAGGAAGCGCTCGCCGTCGAAGTGGATGAGGTGATCGGCGTGGTCGGCGCACCACACCTCCGTCTCCCAGGCGATGTCGGCGAGGTACCTGCGCATCTCGCCGCGCGAGGAGAAGCACGAGACGAAGACCAGGCCGGCGGTGCAGTCGGCGAACAAGCGCGCCAGCTCGCCGTGGCGCTTCGCGTCGACGGGGCCATGGCTCGAGGCGGCCTCCATGAGGATCAGCCAGTTGCGCTCCGCGAGGTAGACCACGAGATCGGGCAGCTTGCCGTGCTTGTCGAGGGAGAGGCCAAGAGCCGCCATGCCCTGCTCGTCGAAGACCGGATCAGACGTGCCGGCGTCGCCGATGTACAGGATGCGTCCCCGGGGCGTCCAGCGCGGGCAGAACTGCTCGATCATCGCTGCGATCAGCACGTTCTGGCCTCCGGCGGTCAGCTTCACGGTGCTGCCGTCGGCCAACGTCGCGGAGATCTGCGCCATGCCCCGCGCCTGCGCGTACTTCGCGATCAGGCCCGGGTTGCCGGCGAGGTAGGACCGCAGGCGCGCTCCGAAAGCCTGCTCGTCGTGGGCGCGAAGCAGCTGCAGAGCGTCTGGCGCGATCTGGTAGCAGTTGGCCGACGAGTTGACGGGACGCCTCAGGTCGTCGGGGTTGAAGACGATCAGTCCGGCGGCGATGAACTGGTGCAGCGTGTGGCTCCTGATCGTCTCCCGGCTGTTGGCCGCATAGTCCTTGTCGTAATGGTCGCGCAGCCACTGCATCAGCTCATAGGTGCGCCACCGGGTGTCTCCGGAGGCCGACATCCACGGCTGGTCGGCCTGCAGCTCGAGCAGGCAGAGCAGGACGAGCGCCGAACGTTCGTTGGTCTGTGCGGCGGGGAACCCGAGTTGGGCCAGCACCACGCGCGCCTCCCCGACGCGTATCTCCTGCTGCAGATTCACGCGGCTTCGGCGAGGTCGCCGGGCGGCTCGCTGACCGCGGGCACGTACTCGGCCACCAGGGCGTCGAGCTCGTCCTGCCCGGGCCACGCCTGCGCCGACAGTGCGCCACCGAGCCGCACGAGATCCTCGGTGCGCGGGTAGCGCAGCTGTCGGAGATCGGTGGCGTTGATCTGCGTATGGCCGGAGAACGACCGCACGTAGTCGTCGACGAGCGTGCAGTTCAGGTAGGCGGAGAGCCCCAGCGCCAGCAGCAGCGGCAGGCCGCGGCCAGCCCTGTGGTAGACGTTGAGGTGGTTCTCATAGGCGACGGCATCACCCGGCAAGTCGTCCGGATCGGACACGGCCGCCACCACGCGCCGGCGCTCCTCCTTGGCCGAGAAGCGCTTGACCAGGACGTACGGCTCGTTCGGCAGCAGCAGCGATTCGGTGGCCTCGGTGCGGTGCAGCGCGTTCGGCTTCTTGGCGCCCGGGGCCGGCCAGACGACACGTCCTCGACGAACGTGGCCGGGATGGACGAGCGGCACCGTGTCGGCGGCCGGGTGCTCGCGCAGGCTCTCGCGCGAGCGGAAGTCCACGACCCGGCCGGTGCTCACCTCGGCGCCGATGTCGGTCAGGTCGGCCGGCAGCTCCGCCATCTGCTCGGCGATTCGAGTGGCGCGCTCGTCGGTGGGGATGCGGACGAAGACGTGAGGGTCCCCCGGCCTCAGCACTTGCTCCACGGGAACGTCCCGCGCGACCGGCGCGTCGTCGCCGCCCGTGCTCGTCGAGAGCGTGACGGTCTTCGACTGCTTCCTGCGGCTGGCGCTCAGGACGACGTTCTCCTGCAAGACCTCGGCGTCTGCGAAGACGTTGCCGCGCTGCTCGTAGACGTGGAGGTGGTCGAGGGACAGGCGATCGAGCAGGAACCGCCGAAACGGCTCGTGGTAGGGGCCGTTGGCCCAACTGCGGGGGATGATCACCGACAGCTGACCGTCGTCGGCGAGCAGGCTGGAAGCCAACCCGGTGAAGATGGTGTAGAGGTTGCCCGCGCGCAGGCCGGCCGTTGCCGCGGAGACGCACTCCGGGGAGCGCGTGCCGACCTTGCGGTACGGCGGGTTGGCGATGACCACGTCGAACTCGCCAGGCGTCTCGAACCCCCACCCGGTGGCGTACTCGACGAAGCTCTGATGGCGGATCTCGAACGCGATGGAGCAGCCGTGCTCGCGGCCGAACGCGACGCATTCCTCCAGCGTGGCGCGCAGATGCCCGACGAGCGCGTCATCGAGCTCGAAGGCGGTGATGTGCAGCTCGAGGCCAGGGCGCTCCTCGACGACGCGCGCGGCGACCGCGGCCGACAGGGTGCCGACTCCGGCGCCGGGATCCAGGAGGCGCAGGCGGCCCATCGCGGGCAGCTCGACAAGCGACGCCAGGAAGTCCGCCGCCGGCCGAGGGGTGAAGAACTGGCCGAGTGTCGCCCGATGCCTGGCGCTCAGCTCGGCCGAGACGGCCCGACGGCGCTGCTCGACGTGGCGGAGGAGGTCGGCGACAACCGGCGGCATGACGCCCAGCTTGGCACGCGCTCCGGAGGTCAGGTTTCGAAGAGGTCACGACCGGCGCGGCGAAGCCGTGCAAGACGACCGAGGTGAGCTCCTCGTGCTCCCCGACGGTCCGCGCGGGGGCCGCCGGCGTGTGCACCTCGACCGCGCACCGGGCGAGGTCGAGCAGCCAGCCCTCCCTGACGCCGGCGGCCAGATAGGTCGCGAGCTTCGGGCCGCGGTCGTTGGCCGCCGTCGAGGGAGAGAGGACCTCGACCACCAGGGTCGGAACGGGCCCGTCCATGCGCCCGGCCTTGAGCTCGGGGGCCGACGCCCAGTACGCGAGGTCGGGTGCCAGGGTGCTCGCACCGACGAGCACGAACACGTCCGCCGCGATCAGCCCTTCGTCGCCGCCGGCGACCCCGACGCCGGTCGACGACGACGTCACGTCGTCCTCCCGCGTTGCCACCATGCGCGTCCCGTGCCGCTCACCCTCGTCACCGGCCCGGCCAACGCGGAGAAGGCGCGGGTGATCCTCGACGCCTACGTCGCGGCGCGCGCGCGCGAGCCGCTGCTCGTCGTGCCGACCTTGCCCGACGTCGACCGCTACC
>JBBJOW010000109.1:0-4773 GCA_037724045.1 Solirubrobacteraceae bacterium | reverse complement strand
GCGGATCGGGTCGATCGGCGGGTTGGTGACCTGCGCGAAGAGCTGCTTGAAGTAGTCGAACAGCGGTGGCGACTTGTCCGAGAGCATCGCCAGGGCGAGGTCGTTGCCCATCGAGCCGGTCGGCTCGGCGGCGTCGCGCGCCATCGGTAGCAAGATCAGTCGCAGGTCCTCGGCCGACCAGCCGAACGCGAGCTGGCGTTCGGCCAGCGTGCCCTCGCACGTGAAGGCGTTTCCGCGCTCAGGCAGGTCGTCCAGGTGGACGCCGCCCTGCTCGAACCAGTCCCCGAAGGGCCGCGCGCGCGCCACGTCGCCCTTGACCTCGACGTCGGGGACGATGCGGCCCTGCTCCACGTCGACGAGGAAGAGCTTGCCGGGCTCAAGGCGGCCCTTGCGCGCGACGTTGGCCGGGTCGACCTCGAGCATCCCCGACTCCGAGCCGACGATCACCCAGCCGTCCTTGGTCTCCAGCCAGCGGCCGGGGCGCAGGCCGTTGCGATCGAGCGTCGCGCCGATCACGCGGCCGTCGGTGAAGGCGACGGCGGCGGGCCCGTCCCACGGCTCCATGAAGCACGCATGGAAGGCGTAGAACGCCTTGAGCTCATCGCTCATGTCGTCCCGGCCCTCGAAGGCCTCCGGGATCAGCATCATCATCGCGTGCGGCAGCGAGCGGCCGGCGAGCACGAGCAGCTCGAGGACGTTGTCGAGCGTCGCCGAGTCAGATCCCCCAGGGCGCACGGAGGGCAGGACCTTCTCCAGCTCGTCCCCGAAGAGCTCGGAGCGCAGCTGGGACTCGCGGGCCCGCATCCAGTTCACGTTGCCGCGCAGCGTGTTGATCTCGCCGTTGTGGGCGATCATCCGGTACGGGTGCGCCAGCTCCCAGCTCGGAAACGTGTTGGTCGAGAAGCGCGAGTGCACCAGCGCGAGCGACGTCTGCATCAGCGGCGAGAGCAGGTCGGGGAAGTAGTGCTGGAGCTGGATCGGGGTGAGCATCCCCTTGTAGACGATGGTCCGCGACGACAGCGTCGGGATCACCAGGTCGGGCCCCGCCTCGAGCTCGGCGACGCGGCGGATCACGTAGAGCTTGCGCTCGAAGGCGTCCGGGTCGGCGGCCAGCTCGTCGGACGCCGCGATGATCACCTGCTTGACGTAGGGCCGGTGGTAGAGGGCCGTCAGCCCGCAGAAGTCCTTGTCGGTGGGCACGTCGCGCCAGCGGATGACGCGCTGGCCCTCCGCCGCGACGGCGCGGTCGATGCAGGCCTCGAACTCGGCGCTGCACGTCTCGTCCTGGGGCAGGAAGACGACCCCGACGCCGTAGGCGCCCGCCGGCGGCAGCTCGTCGCCGACGAAGTTCCGGAAGAACGCGTCGGGGATCTGCATGAGGATCCCGGCGCCGTCGCCCGTCTCGGGGTCGGCGCCCTCGGCCCCGCGGTGCTCGAGGTTCTCGAGCGCCTGGATGGCGTGGTCCACCGTCTCCCGCGTGCGACCGCCGTCGAGGCGCGCCACGAAGGCGACGCCGCACGCGTCGTGCTCATACGCGGGGTCGTAGAGGCCGACCCGCTCCGTGGGGCGCTGTTTGAGAGTCATCTGAAGCGTGGCCCTGTCGGCGGCGTCCGGGCGCGCGGCGAAGGCCGGTAATCGTAGCTCAGCGCGCGTGCTGTGCCACGCGCACGGCGGCCTCGTAGACGTCCGCCACCCGCATGGCCAGGGCGGGCCAGGCGTACCGCCGCCGCGCATCCACGCACGCGGCGCGGCCGCGGGCGAGGCGCTCGTCCGGGTCGTTGACGGCCGCGACCATGGCCTCGGCCAGGGCGGCGACGTCGTCGCCGGGCACGAGCCAGCCCGTGCGACCGTCCTCGACGATCCCCGCCGGTCCGTGCGCGTCGACGGCGATCGGCGGGATCCGGCACGCCATCCCTTCCACGAGCACCTGGCCGAACTGCTCGCGCACGCTCGCGAGCACGAGGACGTCGGCGGCCGAGAAGAACTCCGGCAATGCGTCGTGGCCGTACCAGCCGGCGAGGAAGACGTCCTGTGCGCCTGTGCGGCGGATCGTCTCCAGAGGGTGCTCGCCCTCCCACTCGCCCGGGTGGCCGCCGACCAGCACGAGCGGGGCGCGCGTCGCGAACCGCTCGCGGGCGAGCGCGTAGGCCTCGATCATCACGCCGATGCGCTTGACCGCGGTGAAGCGGCTGACGCTGAGCAGGACGGGGCCGTCGAAGTCCGCCTCCTCGTAGCCGGCGCTGCCGGGCGGTTCCCCGGGGGCCCAGCCGCGCGGCTGCTCGACCAGCCGCTCACGCCAGAAGGCGGCGCGGTCGACGTCGCGCGGGAAGAAGGACTCCGGGTCGAAGCCGTTGGGCACGACGACGCAGCGGCCGGCGTCGACCCCCAGCAGCTCGACGGCCCGGTCGACGTGGCCGTCGGTGAGCACGATCAGGCGCGCACAGCGACCCGCCCACGCGCGCATGCGCTCGCGCCAGGCGGCGGCGTGCGGCCAGCGGTCGCCCTCCTCGAGCATCAGCAGCTCGGTGCCGTGCAGGTGCCCGACGACAGGGACGTCGGGCGCAACGCGCTCGGCCGCCGCGTGGACCGGTGTCAGATGGTGGAGGTGCAGGACGTCGGCCTCGGCCGCGCCCGCGTCGGCCAGGATGTCGCACCAGGCCGCGACCTGGTGCTCGTACACGTTGTCAGGGAGGGAGGCGAACACGCGGTCCGGCGCGCCCGGGCGATCCTCGTAGGAGGGATGGAACGGCACCGCGGCCATCAGCGGGTCGCTCGTCTCAAGCGCCGGGGTCATGTCGACTGCGACGACGTCCAGGCCGGCGAAGAAGGCGTTGGCGTCCCCGTCGTCTGCGACGGATCCCGACACGACACGTACCTCGCAGCCGCCCGCCGGCAGTGCACGCGCGAGGTTGGCGGCGACATGAGCCGAGCCGCCGCGCGGGAAGAACTGCGATGCCATCAGGACCCTCATACGCAGGGAAGGTACACACGATGGTCACATCGCAGCCACCGAACCTTCACCGTCCGCCGGTGGCTGCGCGAGCATCGTCTCAAGCGATGGCTCGCGCGCTCCAGAAGCCCGACCACCCGCCGCACCTGTGCGGCCTGCGCGTCGCGCTGGCCGACGGCCGGCGCACGACCGTGCACGTCGCGGAATACGACGCGCAGCGGACGCGCCTGCGGGTCCGGTTGGTGCGCGGTCAGCCGCTCGCCGCGTGGTGCGCCGCCCAGGGCATCGGCGAGGCGCTCGTCGGCGGCTTCTTCACGCGGCCCGACGGCATGCCGCTCGGGGAGCTGCGCACTGCGGGCATGCTGCGCCGCCACGTGCCCTTCGCCGCACCTTGGCACGCCGAACGCGCGTGCGTGCACGTCGCCGGCGGGAGGGTCGCCATCGCGCGCCGCGACTCGCTGCCCGCGCAGCCTCGCGGCGACCTGCTCCAGGCCGGCCCCCTGCTCGTCGCCGACGGCGAGATCGCCTACGACCGCGTCTTCGACCCTGAGGGCTTCAGCGCCGGCGCTCATCAGTTCGACTCCGACATCACCACGGAGCGCCATCCGCGCGCGGCGCTCGCCGTCACCGGCGATCGGCTGCTCGCGATCGCCTGCGACGGCCGGGCGCGCGCCGACGCCGGGCTGACGCTCGAGGAGCTCGCGGCAGTGTGCCGCGACCTCGGGGCGCGCACGGCCATCAATCTGGACGGCGGCGGTTCGACGACGCTGATCGCGGGCGGAGTGCTGCGCAACCGGCCGCGGGCGGACTACGGCGTTCCCGAGCCGGGCGGCCGCGGGGTCGCGACCGCGCTGGTCTTCACCTCTTCGTAAGGGTCCGTAGCTGAATTGGATGCGCGTTTGGGCGCGCGAGCCGTGGATGCCTGGGGCCGCACGATTCCGGAGTCGATGCGTGCATCGGCGAGGAATCGGGTGGCGCCAGGGCAATCGCGCTCGACCCGCCCCAAACCGCATAGTTATTCATCTACGGGCCCTAAGCGCGTCCGGCTTGTGGACCGCGGTCCCGCCGGACTTCTCGCTCTTGACGAGGTACTGTGGCTCGTCCTTGGAGGCCTTCACCTTCCGGCCGCCGGCCTCGGTCTCCGTGGTGATCTTCTTCTCCACGGTGCCCTCGGCGGTGCTGCCGTGGGACTGCCAGGTCACCCTGTCGCCCTTCTTGAAGGTCTCGCTCATGGTGGCGGTCCCTACCGCGGGGGCGCGGGACCGAATCGTTGCCTGGCGCACGCACGTCAAGGAGGGAACTGTCCCCGCCCGCCAGGGCATAGGACCGCAGCCTCGGCGCCCGCGAGCTGTCGTCAGCGATCCGCGCGCTGCGCGGGCCCGCTGCAGACCGGACATGGACTCGTTCGGCCACGCCCGCGAGTATCGCCGTCGCGCCGCCCCAAGGCCAGTGCGCTGGTGCTTTCCATGCCCGCCGCAGTCGCTTTCGATGCGAGGTCGTCGCGAGCCCGGCAGCACTTCAGCGGGGCAGGCCCAGCACCGTGCCCTACGGAGCCGGCGCGTGCCACAGACCAATCGCAACAGCGACGCCGAGTTTCGTGCGGCTGCGCCGCCTGAAGCCTCTTAATTGTGGGACGCACCCGGCAAACCCTTCTACGGTCCACACGCCGGGACCGTATCGCCGGCTGCCAGCCGTCTGTGTCTCGGTCGAGCTACGGGGTCGAGGTATGGCTCGACCGGTTCACAGCAGTCGCGACGAAGTGGAGCAGTGTCACACAACGACGGACTTGATACCTCGCAAACGGAGGTATATGTTCGCGCCAT
>JBBJOW010000108.1:0-5110 GCA_037724045.1 Solirubrobacteraceae bacterium | reverse complement strand
GAGCCCAGGATGCTCGTCATCCACGGCCCGCGGACGGGGCTCTTCCAGAACGACGCGCGCGTCGGGCCCGGCGGCGAGGTCTCCGGGAAGAGCCTCACGTGCGTGCTGTGAGTGCTGCGAACCAGCGGCTCTCGTCCTCCCAGGAGTGCTTGACGCGCAAGCCCGCCTCGCGGGCGGGCCCTGCGATCGCCTCGGCGCCCACGCGCGCCCAGTCGAACCAGTGGCTCTTGCGGTGCTCGTCCTCGAGGCGCATCCGGATCGTCTCCATGCCCACCCCGGGCGGGTCGACCTCGACGAGGATCGTGCCGCCGGGCGACAGCAGGCTGGCGATGCGCGCCAACAGCGCCGACGGCGCGCCGCCGATCCCGATGTTGCCGTCGAGCAGCAGCGCGGTGCGCCACTCGCCCACGCCCGGGATCTGATGGAAGATCGAGGCCTCGAGCACCGTCGCGCCGCGGGCGCGCGCGAGGTGCAGCGCCGCGGGGGAGACGTCGACGCCGACGGCGATGACGCCGCGCAGGGCGAGCGCGTGCACGTGGCGGCCGGGGCCACAGCCCACGTCGAGCACCGGGCCGGCCGCGCGCGCCACGAGCCGCTCGTCGGCGCCGGTCGCGTCGCGCATCCACACGTCGAGCGGCAGCACCCGCAGCGTCCCGTCGCTCTCCCGAGCTTGCAACAGGGACCCGCCGGTGAGCGCGTTGGCGTACAAGTCCCCGGGATTCACAGGCATCAGCGTAGGAGCACTCCCCGTTTGCGTTGGTTACGAACCGCTTACCGCGGCTTGTGTTGCGTCGCCGCGCGGTGACGTGCATGGCAGCATGGTGCCCATGACCACAGACGGGCACGCCCGCGGCTCGGTGCTCGTCGTCGACGACGAGCCGACCATCTCGGAGATCGTCTCGCGCTACCTCGAGCGCGCTGGGTACGAGACCCAGACCGCCGACGACGGCGCCGAGGCGCTGGAGGCGATCGGTCGCTTCCGCCCGGATCTCGTCGTCCTCGACCTGATGATGCCGGGCATCGACGGCCTCGAGGTGCTCCGTCGCGTGCGCGAGCGCCCGGCCAGCCGGACCGCCGTGATCCTGCTCACCGCCAAGGGCGAGGAGTCCGACCGGATCATCGGGCTGCGGCTGGGCGCCGACGACTACGTCGTCAAGCCGTTCAGCCCGGCCGAGCTCGTCGCCCGTGTCGACGCGGTGCTGCGGCGCATCGACACCGTCCCGCTGCTCGAGGAGCCGATGGAGTTCGACGGGCTGGTCATCGACCCCGGCGCGCGCCGCGTGCACGTCGACGGGGAGGAGGTCGCCCTGACCCAGCGGGAGTTCGACCTGCTCGCGTTCCTCTCGGCGCACCCGGGCCAGGCCTTCACCCGCGACCAGCTGATGGACCACGTCTGGCAGTTCTCGTTCTACTCCGACACCTCGACGGTGACCGTCCACATCCGCCGCCTGCGCGCGAAGCTCGAGCGCGACGCCGCGAGCCCCGAGTGGATCCAGACGGTGTGGGGCGTCGGCTACCGGTTCGCGGGATGAAGGCCCTGGGCGCGCTGCGCGGCGGCCTCGCGCTGGCGCTCGCCCTGGCGCTGCTGGCGGCCGCGGTGGTCTACATGAGCTACGACGCCGCGGGGGCGGTCTCGACGGTGGTCATCCTCGGCGCGCTCGGGCTGGGCACCGTCCTGGCGACGCACGCGCTCGTGATCCACCGGGAGCGCGTGGGCGGCCTGCGCCGGCAGGCCGCGCTGCTCGGCGCCCTCGTGGCCGGGCAGCTCGCGGTCGGCGTCGGCGTGTTCGTGGCGCTGATGTTCCTGAGCACCCACGACGCCGTGCTCACGGTGCTGGTCGCCGCCTACGCGAGCACGCTCGGGCTCTGGGCGGCGCAGCGGCTCGGCCGCGAGGCCCTCGCCGACGTCGACGCGATCCGCGGCACGCTCGGCGCCGTCGGCCAGGGCCGGCGTGACGTTCGCACCGGTGTCGCGGGCGCCAACGAGATCGCGCAACTCGCCGGTGAGGTCGACGCCATGGTCACGCTGCTCGACAAGGAGGAGCGCGCGCGCCAGACGCTCATCGCCGGCGTCTCGCACGACCTGCGCACGCCGATCACCGCATTGCGGCTGCTCGCCGAGGCGATCGACGACGACATCGCCGACAGCGCGACCCGCCGCCAGTACGCCGCGCGGATGGGCACGCACGTCCGCGCGCTCGGCGCGCTCATCGACGACCTCTTCGAGCTGACCCGTCTCCAGGGCGGCGACCTGAACTGGACGCTGGAGCAGATCGACCTCGAGGATCTCGTCGCCGAGACCGTCGCGGCGATGCAACCCCAGGCCGAGGCGCGGATGGTCATGGTCAACGCGCTGCGCGACGACACGATGCCGCGGGCGCTCGCCCAGCCCGAGAAGGTGCAGCGCGTGCTGTTCAACCTCATCCAGAACGCCATCCGGCACACCCCTCCGGACGGCAGCGTGACCGTGCGGGCCGAGCGCATCGGCGGGGCCGTCGAGGTCGAGGTCGCCGACACCGGCGGGGGGATCCCCGACGCGCAGCGCGAGCAGGTCTTCGAGCCGTTCTTCCGCGGGGACAGCTCGCGGACGGAGGACGGCGCGGGGCTCGGCCTGGCGATCTCCCGCGCGATCGTCGAGGCCCACGGCGGGCGCATCTGGTTCGCGCCGAGCGACGTCGGCGCGCGCGTGCGCTTCCGCCTTCCCGCCGCCGCTTGAGCGGCCCGGCCGCACCCCGGCACCGTCCCGCCGGGCTCCTGTACGATGCCCGACCGCGGCACGTCGGACAAGCTCGTGGACTCCCAGACGGTGACCAGACCCAAAGAACGTCAGCGCGGGCGCGCGAGCCGCGTCCTCCTCCTGGCCGTGGGCCTGCTGGCAGGCCTACCGGCCGGGGCGTCAAGCGCCGAGGGCGGCGGAGTGAAGATGATCATCAACGGGCAGCCCGGCCCGCGCCTGTCGTCCGGGACGCTCTCCGAGAACCAGGGCCCGCGGCAGCTGACCACGACCCGCGACAGCGCCGGCGGAGTGAGCAGGAACACGGTTGGCGGAACCCCCGCCGCGACGCTCGTCCAGCTCATCGGGATCAATCCGTCGTCGGTTCAGCAACTCCAGGTCGGCGGGGTCTCGCTCGAACGAGACGAGATCGTCAACGGCTTCGAGGGGGACACGAAGGGCACGCGGTTTGCGACCTTCGACGCGAGCTCGGGTCGCGTCGTCTTCTTCCGCCCGCTGCGCGACATCCCGGGCGACGCCAACAACCAAGACCGCATCTCGGCGCAGTTCGGCACCGATCTCGAGGTCAACGTCTTCACCAACGCCGCGCCACTGAACGTCACCTCGAGCTCTGACAGGATGCGGGCGTCGGCCGGAGCAGACGTCCGCTTCCGCGCCAGCGCCGACGGCGACGGTCGCCACTTCTACTTCTGGGACTTCGGCGACGGCACGGTGGGCGACGGGCCGAGCCCGGCGCATGCGTTCGCCTCGGCCGGCCTCTACGACGTCGTCGTGACGGTCACGACTCCGAGAGGCGGAAGCGGCGTCGCCGTGCCACTGCAGATCCGGGTCGGCCAGGCCAACACCGGCGGGACGGCCACCACCCCGAGCGGCGCCGCCGCGCCGGCCGGCGGGGGGTCCGGCGGCTCGGGGACCGGCGGTGGTCAGCAGGGCAGCGGCGGCGGTACCGGCGGCGCCGATGCCGCCAGCAGTGGTCCGGCCAAGGGCACGCAAGGGTCCGGCCAGTCGGCGGCCGCTGCCGCCCGGCGCCGCGAGAAGAAGGAGAAGGCGGCGCGTGAGGCCGCCCGCGCGGAGGCCGCGTCCCCGACCGTGGCGAAGCCGATCCCCAAGGACTCCGGTCCGGTCGGCGATCTCGTGCGCGGCACGCTGGTCGCCGACTCGAGCGCGGTGTCGCCCGAGGTGCTGGCCGCCGCCGAGGCGCTGGCGCGCGTGCCCGAGCGCAGCCGCACCCCGGCCCGCGCGGCGGCCGGCGACGCCAGCTCCGCGCTTGCCCAGGCGGCGGGCGGGGCGCTGCTGCTCGCGCTGCTGGTCGTGGGCGCCATGCGCGAGGGTCTGCGACCATCTCAGCGCTTGCTCGTTCCGACATGATCGCCGCCGCCACCTCCATCGAGAACGTCGTCTTCGACGTGGTCGCCGCGCTGCGGGTGCCGGTGCTCATCGCGGCGCTCCTCGCGCTGGCCGTCGTCGTCTTCGAGCTCGGCTCCCTCGCGGTCGAGCTCGTGCGCCGGCGCCGGCGCGATTCCGAAAGCCTCGAGCTCGCGGCGACGAACGCGCGGCAGGCGGTCGCCGCGAACGACCGCCCCGGGGCTGCGGTCTCGCTGCGGGCGACGGCGGCGAGCAGGCGCATCGAGGAGGCGCTGGTCGCGATCGTCAACGCGCTCGGCGAGGCCCGCACGGAGAACCGCATCGCCAAGGGCCTGGCCGATTTCGACCTCAGCTCCATCCGCCGGCTCGAGCGCACCCGCATGCTCGTCCGCGCCGGCCCGGCGCTCGGGCTGATGGGCACGCTCATCCCGCTCACCCCGGCGCTCGACGGGCTGGCCCGGGGCGACACGCAGAGCCTCAGCGACAACCTGCGCGCCGCGTTCAGCATCACCGTGCTCGGCCTGATGATCGGCGCGCTCGCCTTCGGCATCTCGCTCGTGCGCGACCGCCTGTACGCCCAGGACCTCTCAGATCTCGAGTTCGTCGTGGCCACGTTGACCGAGGAGGAGGTCACGGCATGAAGGTCACCCCCCGCGCGCAGTTGCATTCCGACCGCTCCGGCGACCCGCTGGACGGCCTCGTGAACATGTTCGACATCGGCCTCGTGCTCGCGGTCGCGTTCCTGCTCGCCGCGCTGAAGTCGGCCGACCTGACCGACCTGCTGACCGAGAAGGACGTCACCGTCGTGCGCAAGACGGCCACCGGGCAGACGATCGTCGTCAAGCGCGGCGACGAGGTCCGCACGCTCAAACTGTCCGAGGCCGAGGCCTCCGGGCAAGGCTCGCGCCTAGGCTCCGTGTTCCGGCTGGCCGACGGCCGGCTGGTCTACGTCACCGGCCGCTGAGTGCTGCTGAGGCGGCGCGGCGACGTACACGCGCCGCTCGGGACCTA
>JBBJOW010000107.1:0-5228 GCA_037724045.1 Solirubrobacteraceae bacterium | reverse complement strand
CATCGGCGAGGAATCGGGTGGGTCCAGGCGCCGCGGATCGCCCGTCCAAACCGCAATAGTTATTCAGAGACGGACCCTTAGGCGTTCGCGGCGGCGGCGCGGACCGGCGGCGGCACGAGCACCGCGGCGATGATCACGAGGGCGAAGGCGGCGAGCTGGACGATGACGCCGAGCGCGTCGCCAGGCAGCGGATCACCGAAGACGAGGATGCCGCCGGCGATGGCCGACACGTTGGCCGCCGTCGAGGTCGCGGCGATGACCGGCACCGCCTCGCCGTCCTGCAGACCGCGCGCCGAGGCGTAGAAGGCGATCACCGAGGCAACGATCGTGATCAGCAGCCAGGGCGACACGGCGACGGCCGCGATGCCGTCCAGGCCGGTGAGCGCCTTGATGGAGACGTCGGAGACGCCGAAGAGGATGCCGGAGGCCGCGCCGAGCAGCACCCCATGGTGCCGGTCGGGAGCGCCGAGGCGCTTGCCGGAGATGAGCAGGAAGCCGAGAGCCAGCATGCCCGCCTCGAAGGCGATCATGGCGGGCAGCGAGAACTTCGAGTGGCTGCCAGGCGCGTGAGGGAGCGTCACGACCAGGAGGACGAGGCCGAGCGCGGTGAGCCCGACCCCGAGCCACTGCCTGCGGCCGACCTTGAAGCCGAAGACGCGCTCGGCGAGCACCGCGAGCATGACGACGCCGGTGGAGAGCACCGCCTGGACGACCGACAGGGGCGCGAGCGCCATTGCGAGCACGTGCAACACCCAGGCGCCGACGGCGACCGCCATGCCGATCGCGAACCACTTGTTCGAGAAGAGCGACCTGATCGTGCGTAGGGGATGTGCCACGTCTACCTTCGCGACCGCGGAGGCGCCCTTGTGCTTGTAAAGGAAGCCCAGCTGCGTGATGCCGGCGCAGGCGAAGGCAAGGATGATTCCGATGTAAAAGGTCATTGGCGAGGGGGGCGGTGGGGGACTGGCCCTAGGGCCTGGACCCCATTCCCATCGGCGGGCGAAATAGGCACTTGAAGGAGCGCCGGGGGGCCTGGACACCTCGTTTTAGAGGATTCTTACGTGGTGTCATCAGACCTGCCGCTGCTGCTCGTCGACGTCGACGGAGTCCTGTCGCTGTTCGGATTCGACGCCGTCGCGCCGCCCCCTGGCCGCATGGCCCTGATCGACGGTGCCCCCCATCTGCTGTCCTTTGAAGCCGCGGCCGTGCTGCGGGCGGTGGGAGACCGGTACGCCTGCACCTGGTGCACAGGCTGGGAGGAGCGCGCGGACGAGCACCTGCCGTGGCTCCTGGACCTACCCCGCGGATGGCCGCACGTCCCGCTCAGCGCCGCGCGCGGGCCGGGGCATGGGATCGCCGGGCACTGGAAGCTCGACGCGATCGACGCGTTCGCCGGGCCCGGCCACCCGCTGGCCTGGGTCGACGACGCGCTCGACGGCGAGTGCCGCGCGTGGGCTGCCGCACGCGCGGCTCCGACGCTGCTGGTCGAATGCGACCCCGCCATCGGGCTGGTGAAGGAGGGAGAAGAAGCCCTGCTGCGCTTTGCGGCGTCGGTCATGCCGCGATCGGGCTCCGCTGGCTGAGGGCCGCTGCCAGTTCCGCGATGACGGCGAACGGTTCTCGCTTGAGCCGGCGGTGCGTGAAGCGCAGGACCACATAGCCACGCGCGACCAGCTGGGCGTCGCGGGCGCGATCGGACTCGAAGCGCGGGTCGGTGTCGTGAAACCGCCGGCCGTCGAGCTCGACGATGACGCGCTCGGCGGGCCAGAGCGCGTCGACTTCCAGGCCGAGAACTGCAGCATTGAGAGAGGGGCAAGGAAGGTTGGCCTGCTGCATCAGTGGGACGAAGAGGTCCTCGAGGACCGAGCGCGTGGCGCCGAGATCCTCGCCGAGCAGACCCCTGAGCGACGAGACGCCCCGTCGGCCGTCGAAGCGCGGAAGCGCCCGCTCGAGCTGAGAGCGCGTCAGCAGCTTGAGGATCTGGAACTCGTTGAACGCACGCGTGAGCGTCCGCTCGGACTCGCTTTCCGCGAGGTCCAGGAGCGTCCGCGCCGGACTGGTCATCGGGAGGTTCTGCCGCCACCAGACCTCCGCCGGATCGAGACGGACCTCGTGGACCACCATCCCGTGCCGTTCATCCGCGCGCGTCGGGCGGGTCAGGTGTATCGGCCCTGACGGCTCTGGCAGCGCGCGATACACCGCGGCCGCAGCGGTGCCCGCAAGGCAGCTGCGGGTTCCCGCGGCGAGTCGGGCTGCGCTCGCTCGGCTGAGAAAGTCGGTGCGCAGGTAGCCCCAGGCGTACACGCCGCGGTAACGACGTACGAGCCGGCCGCTGACCGCGCGGTGGCGAATGGCGTCCGGAGTAAAGCCGAGGCCGCCCAGCTGCGTGAACGCGACGTTCCCGTGCTGCGCATGCGCGAGGCGGGCGATGTCGGCTTCCGAGGGCACCGGCACATCGTCCTGGGCGCCATGTGACGGATCCAGACGCAGACGTCACGAGACTGCGGCGGGTTCGCAACGATTCCCCGGCCCGACAACCCGCGCCTCGTCCCGCCAACCCGAGGGGTTCCGCGGCGAACCGGTGCCCCACGCCCACAACCCGCGGAACCCCCGGTCGACCCCGTCGTGCCGCGGGCTAACGGGGCGGGGCGGGGCGGGGCGGGAGCCGCGCCCCAGCGGGCGCCGCGCTCGAAGCGCGGCGCTGCCGCGGACGGCTCCCGAAACAGTTAGGCGGGCTTCTTGTCGTCCGGCGGGAGCTCGATCTCGCCGAGGTCGTCGAACGAGCCACCGGCGGAGCCGAAGCCCGCGTTGATCTCGTCGAGCTCGGCGGTGTCGAACGCCGGGCCGAAGCCCGACAGCCCGTCGCCGTCGGTCAGGCCCAACTCGGCGGCGAGGTCGTCGCCCTCGAGCAGTCCGACGTCGTCGATGCCGCGGGGCAGCGGCTCTGACGGCTCGATCTCGATCGTGCGGTAGCGCTTGAGGCCCGTCGCCGCCGGGATGAGCTTCCCGATGATGACGTTCTCCTTCAGACCGGCCAGGCGGTCGATCTTGCCCTCGAGCGCGGCATCGGTGAGCACCTTGGTGGTCTCCTGGAAGGAGGCCGCCGACAGGAACGAGTCCGTCGCCAGCGATGCCTTGGTGATGCCGAGGATGATCGGCTCGAACTGCGCCTGCTCGCCGCCGGCCGCGCCGACGTCATCGTTGGCGCGACGGAAGTCGTGCCGGTCGATGAACTGGCCCGGGAGGTAGTCCGTGTCGCCCTTCTGGTCCACGCGGACCTTCTTGAGCATCTGGCGGACGATGACCTCGATGTGCTTGTCGTTGATGTCCACGCCCTGGGACTTGTAGACCTCCTGGACCTCCTTGACCAGGTAGACCTCGGTGTCCGTGCGGCCGCGGATCGCGAGCAGCTCGTGGGGGTACAGCGAGCCCTCGTTGAGCTGGTAGCCCGGCTCGATCCGGTCGCCGTCGGTCACGTACAGGCGCGTCCGGCGGGGGAACGTGTGCCGATGCTCCTCGCCGGCGTCATCGGTGATGACGACGGTGCGCGACTTGTCCGTGTCCTCGATGAGTGCAACGCCTTCCACCTCGGCGATCTTCGCCAGGCCCTTCGGCTTGCGGGCCTCGAACAGCTCGACGATGCGCGGCAGGCCGTGCGTGATGTCCGCGCCGGCGACGCCGCCGGTGTGGAACGTGCGCATGGTCAGCTGCGTGCCGGGCTCGCCGATCGACTGCGCGGCGATGATGCCGACCGCGTCGCCGATCTGGGCGACGTTGCCCGACGCCATCGAGCGGCCGTAGCACGCCTGGCACAGGCCCGTGGGGGCCTCACACTTGAGCACCGAGCGGACGGCGAACGTCTTGTCGGGCTCGTCGGCGAACTTCTCGGCGAACAGCGGCACGTGGTGACGGTCGATCTCCTCGCCGGCGGCGACGAGCGTCTGGGCCTTCTTGCCCTTGCCGACCTTGATGTCCTCCGCCGCGATGCGGCCGATGAGCATCTCGTTGGAGTCGCCCGTCTTCTCCTTGAACAGCGGGGAGTCGAGGTACTCCGTGGTGCCGCAGTCGGCCATGCGGATGATGACGTCCTGCGCGACGTCGACCAGACGCCGGGTCAGGTAGCCCGAGTCCGCCGTGCGCAGCGCGGTGTCGGCCAACCCCTTGCGAGCGCCGTGCGTCGAGATGAAGTACTCGAGCACGTCCAGGCCCTCGATGAAGTTGGACTTGATCGGACGCTCGATGATCTCGCCCTTCGGGTTGGCCATCAGGCCGCGCATGCCCGCCAGCTGGCGGATCTGCTTGAAGGAGCCACGCGCACCCGATTCGGCCATCATGTAGATCGGGTTCAGCTCGTCGGAGCCCTTGATGTTGTCGATCATGGCCTCGGCGACGACGTCCGTCGCCTCGTTCCACTTGTCGGTGACCGCGAGGTGGCGCTCCTCCTGGGTGATCAGGCCCTCCTCGTACTGGTCGCGGATCAGAGAGACCTGGCCCTCGTAGTCGTCGAGGATGGCCTGCTTGTTGGGCGGCACGATGACGTCGTTCTTGGACACGGTCACACCCGCCTGCGTGGCGTAGTGGAAGCCGAGCTCCTTGAACGTGTCGAGCACGCTCGAGACGGCCGAGGCGCCGTACGCCTGGATCAGCTCGTCGATCAGCGTGACGACGTCGCGCTTCTTCAGCGGCCGGTTGACGAACCCGTAGTGCGAGCGGTCGAACCCGTCGTCGCCCAGCGTGTCCTCAAGCGCCCGCTCGATGCGGTCGTTGAAGATGATGCGGCCGATCGTCGTGACGACGTGGCCCTCGGGCATCCACGCCGGCCGGAACTGCACCGGGGTGTGGAGCGTCACGCCGTCGCCGTTGGAACCGCGCGACGTCTCGTAGGCCAGCTCGGCCTCCTGCGCCGTGCGGAACACCCGCGGGGTCTTCGCGTTCTCGAGCTCCTCTCCCTCCGGCCCGTACGTCAGGTAGTAGGTGCCGAGCACCATGTCCTGCGACGGCGTCGCCAGCGGCGCGCCGTGGGCGGGCGAGAGGATGTTGTTCGACGAGAGCATGAGCACGCGGGCCTCGGCCTGCGCCTCCGCGCTCAGCGGGAGGTGGACCGCCATCTGGTCGCCGTCGAAGTCGGCGTTGAACGCCGTGCAGACGAGCGGGTGGACCTGGATGGCCTTGCCCTCGACCAGCACCGGCTCGAACGCCTGGATGCCCAGGCGGTGCAGCGTCGGCGC
>JBBJOW010000106.1:0-5481 GCA_037724045.1 Solirubrobacteraceae bacterium | reverse complement strand
TGATCAAGCAGATCGGCACCGCCGCCCGCAAGGAGCTCCAGCGCGAGCTCGACACGCAGGTCCACCTCGATCTCTCCGTGCGCGTGCGCAAGGGCTGGCGCGGCGACGAGCGCGCGCTGGACCGCCTCGGAATCGAGTAGCGGAGTGCGGGCGTATCGCACGGGGCACGGGCCGGCTGACTCGAGCTGTCGGTCGTTCCTCGCCGTTAGGCTGCGCGGGATGCCGATGACTCATGCGCTGCGGCCCGCGATGCCGCGCTGATGTGCGGCATCGCGGGAATCGTGCGCGCGGACCGCGCCGCGACCGTCGAGCCCCAGGCGCTGAAGCGCATGGCGCGCGCCGTCCGTCATCGTGGACCCGACGGATACGGGATCGCCCAGCCTGCGGGGGCCGGCTTCGTCGCCACACGACTTGCCCTCGTCGACCCCGAGCACGGTTGGCAGCCGTTCGGTGATGCAACCGACCGCCCGCTGCTCGTGTTCAACGGCGAGATCTACAACCACGACACGTTGCGGGTGGAGCTCGGCAGCCGGGGCGCGAGCTTCACGACGCGATGCGACACGGAGGTCGTCGCGCGGGCGCTCGAGCGCGACGGCGTTGGCGCGTGCGACCGCTTCAACGGCCAGTTCGCGATCGGCTGGTGGGAGCCGGGTCCGCGACGACTGACGCTCATCCGTGACCGCTTCGGCGTCCGCCCGCTGCACTGGACGATGCGGCCGGACGGCAGCATCGCGTTCGCCTCCGAGGCCAAGGCGCTGTTCGCCTCCGGCGAGGTCGCGGCCGTGCCCGATCCGGCCGGTATCGATGACGTCTTCACGTTCTGGGGACCGCAGGCGCCGGTGACGGCGTTCCGCGGCGTGCAGCAGCTTCGCGCGGGGCACGTGCTCGTCTGGGAAGACGGTCGGATCGTGGAGCAGCGTGCGTGGTGGACGCCCGACTACGGGCCACGGGGCGCCGCCGCGCCACCGCTGGAAGCGCTCCTGCGCGACAGCGTACGCCTGCGCCTCCGCGCCGACGTCCCCGTGGGGACGTATCTCTCGGGCGGCCTGGACTCGAGCCTCGTCAGCGCCCTCGCTCAGGACGTCAGCGAGCACCGGTTGCGCTCCTTCTCGATCGCCTTCCGCGATCGCCGCTACGACGAGCGGGCCCATCAAGAGCTCGTCGCCACGATGCTCGGGACGCTGCATCACGTCGTCGAGGTCGGCTTGGAGGACATCGCCGCCGCCTTCCCCGACGTCGTCTGGCACGCCGAGACGCCGCTCGTGCGCACGGCCCCGGTGGGGCTGGCGCTGCTTGCTCGAGCGGCCCGCGAGCACGGGATCACCGTCGTGGCCAGCGGCGAAGGCGCGGACGAGCTGTACTGGGGCTACGACCTGTTCAAGGAGGTCCGCGCGCGCCTGCTGCTCGCGCGTGACCCCTCGTCGCCGGAGCTCGGGGGGCTGCTCGACGACCTGTACCCCCACCTCCAGGCCGGCGCGCGCACAGGGCCGGCGTGGCGACGCTTCTTCGAGAACGCGGGCACCCCGGACGACCCGCTCTTCTCCCACCAGACGCGCTTCGCCGCGACCGCGCTCGTCAAGGCGTTCTACAGCGCGGACATGCGCTCGAGCCTGGCTGACGAGGACCCGCTCGAACGGCTGCGCGCGACGCTGCCGCAGGATTTCGAGGCCTGGGGCCCGCTCGAGCGCGCCGCCCACCTCGAGGTCACGACACTGCTGCACTCCTACCTGCTCGCCGCGCAGGGGGACCGGGCCGCGATGGCCCACGGCGTCGAGTGCCGCTATCCGTTCCTCGACGACCGCGTCTTCGAGCACTCGGTGTGCACGCCGGCCGCGGGCAAGTTGGACGGCCGGCGCGACAAGATCGTCGTCCGCGAACTGGCGCGGCGCCTGCTGCCCGAGCCGATCGCCAACCGCGTGAAGTTCCCCTACCGTGCACCCGAGGTGGCGCCGTTCTTCACCGGGTCGCCTCCGTCGTGGGTCGGCGACCGGCTCGCGCCGTCGGCGCTGCGTGACGTCGGGATCTTCGAGCCCGACCGCGTGGAGGGGCTGCTGCGCCGCTGCCGCGACGGCCGCGTCACCGGGGCGCGAGAGGAGATGGCGCTGGTCGGGATCCTCTCGACGCAGATCTGGCATGAGCTCTACTGCGGCAGGGACGCCCGCCGCTACGACGTCGAAACCGACGAGCCGAAGGTGGCGATGATGCAGAAGGCCGAACGCCAATGAGCGACCAGCGAGAGCAGACGCTCGTCGAGCTGCGCGCGTTCGTGGAGGAGAACTATCTCTACTTGCGGCCTGGCCTGCGGCTCCAGGACACCGACCAGCTGCTCGAGCTCGGGATCATCGACTCGCTCGGGTTCGTCGAGCTCGTCGAGGAGGTGCAGACGCGCTACGCGGTCACGGTCGCCGACGTCGAGATCACCGAGCAGAACTTCGGGTCGATCGCGGCCATCGCCGCGTACGTGGGTCGCAAGCGAGCGCAGTGACCGCGCGCACGCTCGACGCGATCCTGCGGCGCACCGCCGAGCGCTCACCGGAGGGGGTCGCGTTGCGCAGCGGAGGGCACTCGGTGTCCTTCGGCGCGCTCGCGCGCGTGGCCGATGGTGCGGCGGCCGGACTGCGTAGCCTCGGCGTCGGCCGCGGCGATCGTGTGGCGATGGCGCTGCCGAACGGCCTGGACGCGGTGTCCGTCCTCTACGGCGCGTGGCGGGCGGGCGCGGTCGTCGTCCCGATCAATCCGGGTGTCAGGGCCGACAAGCTGGCGTCCCTCCTCGACCACAGCGACGCTGCCGTCCTCGTGACGACCCCGGAGCATGCCCCGGGCAGTCGCGACGGCCTCGAGGTCGTCGTCGACGGCGCCACCGGGTCGGGAACGACACGCCTCGCCGAGCTGCTGGCGACGGACCCGCTCGACGACGCCGGCCCGATCGAGCTCGATCTCGCGGCGATCATCTACACGTCGGGCTCGACGGGGCGGCCGAAAGGTGTGGCGCTCAGCCACGCCAACCTGGCGTTCGTCACCGGTTCGATCGTGGAGTACTTGGAGATGGGGCGACAGGACCGGGTGCTGAGCGTCCTGCCGCTGTCCTTCGGCTACGGGCTCTCCCAGCTGCTGACGTGCGTGAACGCCGGCGCTCGCCTGGTCCTGGAGCCCGGCCTGGGCTACCCCGGACGGATCGTCGAGCTGCTGGCCGCCGAGCAGATCACCGGGAGGCCCGGCGTCCCGACGATCTTCCGCGTGATGACGTCGCTTCCCGGTCTTGAGGACCGCCGCTTCGAGCATCTGCGCTTCCTCACGAACGCAGGCGCGGGGCTACCGTCGACCACGGCGGCCGCGCTGCGACGGTGCTTTCCCCAGGCGCGGCTGTACGCCATGTACGGTCAGACCGAGTGCACACGGGTGTGTTACCTGCCGCCCGAGGACTTCGACCGGCGCCCGCGCTCGGTCGGTGTCGCGATCCCCGGGACGGAGGTCTGGATCGCCGACGAGGACGGGGTCGAGGTCGAGGACGGCGTTGTCGGCGAGCTGGTCGTGCGCGGTCCGCACGTGATGCAGGGCTACTGGAAGGACCCCGTCGGCACCGGGCTGCGGCTGCGCGAGGGGCGCTGGCCGTGGGAGCGCGCCATGCACACCGGAGATCTCTTCACCCGCGAGGCCGACGGCTACCTGTACTTCGTCAGCCGCACCGACGACATCATCATGTCGCGCGGCGAGAAGGTCGCTCCACGCGAGATCGAGGAGGTCCTGCACGGCGCCCCGGGCGTCGCGGAGGCCGCGGTCGTCGGCGTGCCCGACGACCTGCTCGGCGAGGCCGTCGAGGCGCACGTCGCCGCGGTCGCCGGCGCGGCGATCGACCCGCGGGAGCTGCGGCGCTACTGCGCCGAACGGCTGGAGGCCCATCTCGTGCCGTGGCGTGTGGTCCTCCACGACGAGCTGCCCAAGGGCGCGAACGGCAAGATCGACCGGGCAGCGCTCGCAGGCCGGCACGACGATCCTCGGGGTCGGTCAGGGAGTTCTGGCCGGACGAGCGCCCGGAAGGCCCGCTTCTGCTAGAACGCCACACCATGGGTTCCGGCGCGTACCCGCCCACAGCCGAAGCGGCGGTGCGCCGCCTCGGCGGCGGTGCGCGCCGCGCCTGCGCATGACGTCGATACGCGCGCTGGTACCCGCCGATCTCGAGCGCGCGGTCGCCGTGTTCGACGCGCGGCTCGGCTCCGGGCGCGGGCGAGCGGAACCCGCGGTCGTGGCGTTCTTCTCCCGGACGGTCTTCGAGGATCCGTGGGCGGATCCCGAACTGCCGTCACTCGTCGCCGAAGACGACGACGGGAGGATCGTCGGCTTCATGACCATCAGCGCGCGCCGGATGCGCCTCGCCTCGCGACCCGTTCGCCTCGCGGTGTGCGCGAACCTCTGCGTGACGCCGGAGGCCGAGCGCCGGGCCACCGGGATCCGTCTCATGCAGCGCGCGCTGCAGGGGCCGCAGGACATGGCGGTCTCCGACAGCGCGTCGGATGGCGCTCGGCGCATGTGGATGCGCCTCGGCGGCACGACCTTGCCGGTGAGCGCCATCGAATGGGTCCGGGTGTTCGCCCCGTGGCGCACGGGCGCGCAGCGCGCGGAGGCTCGTCTGTCTCGCCCCCGCGCCCGGCGGGCGCTCGGCTGCGCTGCCGCGGCCTTGGACCGGGCGACGGTCATCGCCGCGCCGGGGCTGCTGGTCGCGCCGCCGTCGGCGACGGGCGGCGAGGAGCCCCTGACGCCACGGGCGCTCGTCGAGGCGCTTCCGGCCGTCGCCGACCGCGTAGCACTGCGGCCCGACTACGATGAGGCCTACGCCGCGTGGCTGTTGGGCGAGCTGGCGCGGGTGCCGGCACGCGGCGAGCTCGTCGCCCGCCTCGTCCGGCGCAGCGGCTCGCCGTCCGGTGGCCCGGGGCGCATCGCCGGCTGGTACGTCTACCACCTGCACGCGGGGAGGCGGTGCGACGTGCTCACGGTCGCGGCGCCGAACGAGTCCGACGTCGAGCTGGTCGTCGACCATCTCTTCGCCCACGCGCAGCGTCACGGCGCCGCCGCGCTGCGCGGGCGCCTCGAACCGCGGCTGGTGAATGCGGTCACGCGGCGCCGCTGCCTGCTGCGTCACGGCGGGCCGGCGCTCCTGCACACACACGACGGCGAGCTCGCCCGCGCCGTGCTCGCCGGCGACGCGTTGCTCACCCGGCTGGAGGGGGAGTGGGCCGCCTCTCCGGTCGGGTCGGCCGCCGTCGGGGAGGGTCGCATGGTCGCGTCAGGAGCCTTGGGCGATGGATGATGCCGGTCGCGCGCCGGCGGACGTGCTCGGCGGCACCTGCGGCCCGCTCGAGCTCGACGCGGCCGCCACCGTGGTCCGGCTGGCCGGCGCGATCGTCGAGTCGATCACCGGGCTGGGGCGTCGCGGCGCCGTCGTGGCCGTGTCCGGCGGCATCGACTCGAGCGTCGTGGCCGGGC
>JBBJOW010000105.1:0-5946 GCA_037724045.1 Solirubrobacteraceae bacterium | reverse complement strand
GTGCACGAGCCGCCGGGCGGCCTTGGCCGGATCCGAGAGGAACAGCTCCTGCAGCAGCGGCGTGTCGACCGGGCCTGGGCACAGGGAGTTGATGCGCAGGCCCTGGCGCGCGAACTGCACGCCCATCTCCCGGGTCATGGCGAGCACCGCGCCCTTGGAGGCGGTGTAGGAGATCTGCGAGGTCGCCGCCCCCATCACGGCCACAAAGGACGCCGTGTTGATCACCGACCCGCGGATCGGTCCCTCGTTGGAGAGCAGGTGCGGGATCCCGTGCTTGCAGCACAGGAAGACGCTGCGGACGTTGACGTCCTGCACCCGCTGCCATGCCTCCATCGACGTGTCGAGCACCGAGCCGTCGTCGGTCGGGTTGATGCCGGCGTTGTTGAAGAGGACGTCGATGCGGCCGAACTCCGCGCGCGCCCGCTCGTACATCGCGATGACGTCAGCCTCGGCGGCTACGTCGGCCTCGAGGGCGAGGTCGCCCACGGCGCCCGCCGCGAGGTCCGCGCCCACCACGGTGGCTCCCTCCTGCATGAACAGTCGCGCGGTCTCCGCGCCGATGCCGCTGGCCGCGCCGGTGATGACGCAGACCTTGCCCTCCAGGCGGCGGCTCATCCGGTGCCAACCCATACCGACACCTTTTCAGACACCGGAACCAGGTTGTGTCGGTATGGGCTCAACGGCCATGAAGACGGTCTTGACCTCCGTGTAGTGATCGAGGGCGTGGGGGCCGAGCTCGCGGCCGACGCCGGACTGCTTGAAGCCGCCGAACGGGGTCTGCACGCGCACGCTCGAATTGGAGTTGACGCTGAGGTTGCCGGCCTCCAGGGCGCGTGCCACGCGCAGCGCGCGCGCACCGTCGCGCGTCCAGATCGAGCCCGAGAGGCCGTAGATGGAGTCGTTGGCGAGTGCGATCGCCTCCGCCTCGGTGTCGAAGGCCAGCACCACGCCGACCGGGCCGAAGATCTCCTCGGTGACCGCGCGATCGCCGGGGTCGACCGGGTGCAGGATGGTGGGGGGAAACCAGAAGCCCGGTCCGTCGGGCGCCTCGCCGCGGATGGCGACGTTGCCCGTGACGAACGAGGCGACAGCCTCGCGCTGGGCGGCGGAGATGAGCGGGCCCATCTCGGTGTCCTCGTCAAGCGGATCGCCGACGCGCATGGCCCCGATGGCGGTCTCCAGGCCAGTGAGGAACTCGTCGAGCACCGACCGCTCCACGAGCATCCGTGAGCGCGCGCAACAGTCCTGGCCGGCGTTGCCGAACATGGCTCCGGTCGCGGCGGCCGCCGCCTTGGCGACGTCGGCGTCCGCGAAGACCACGTTGGCCGACTTGCCTCCGAGCTCGAGGGTGACGCGCTTGATGGACGCCGCCGCGCCGGCCGCGATCCGCCGCCCGACCTCGGTCGAGCCGGTGAAGGCGACCTTCGCCACGTCCGGGTGCTCGACGAGCCGCTGCCCGCAGGTCGAGCCTGGCCCGGCGACGACGTTGAGCACGCCCTCGGGCAAGCCGGCGTCGAGCGCGAGGCGTTCGAACGCCAGGGTGGTGAGCGGGGTGAGCTCCGCCGGCTTGAGCACGACCGTGTTGCCGGCGGCCAGCGCCGGGCCCAGCTTCCACGCCGCGATCGCCAGCGGGAAGTTCCACGGCGTGATGAGCGCCACGACGCCGAGCGGCTCGCGGAAGGTCATCGCCACGCCGTCGGCCACCGGGATCGTGTCGCCGAGCAGCCGCTCGGGCGCGCCGGCGTAATAGCGGAAGGTCTCCACCACCATGCCCATCTCGCCGCGCGCGTCGTTGATCGGCTTCCCGGCGTTGCGCGCCTCCAGGACGGCGAACTCCTCGAGCCGTTCCTCCATCGCGGCGGCGATCCGGCCGAGCAGGCGCGCGCGGTCGGGCGGCGCGACCTCACGCCACGCGGGCGCCGCGGCCAGGGCGCGCGCGACGGCCGCATCCGTTTCCTCCACGCCGGCCCGGGGCACGGAGTCGAGCCGGCCCTCAGTGGCCGGCTCGATGACCTCGAGCGTCGTCACAGCCGTTCGAAGCCGCGGTAACGCTCCCAGTCGGTCACCGCCGTATGGAACGCCTCGAGCTCGACGTCGGCGTAGTTGAGGTAGTGGTCCACCACCTCCTGGCCGAAGGCCTCGCGGGCGACCGCCGATCCGGCGAAGAGATCGCGTGCGGCCTGCAGCGTCTTGGGGACCTGCGGCCTGTCGGACACGTAGGCGTTGCCCTCGAACGCGGGCTCGAGCGCCAGACCCGAGTCCACGCCGTGCAGGCCGGCGGCGATCATGGCGCCGATCGCGAGATACGGGTTCACGTCGGCGCCCGGCAGCCGGTTCTCAAAGCGCATGCCCGCGCCGTGGCCGACGACCCGGATCGAGCAGGTGCGGTTGTCCTTTCCCCAGGCGACCGCGGTCGGGGCGAACGAACCCTGCGCGAAGCGCTTGTACGAGTTGACGTTGGGCGCGAAGAACAGCGTCAGCTCCTCCAGGCACGCGAGCTGGCCGGCCACGAACTGCTCGAAGAGCTGCTGGTCGTCGGCGAACACCGGTGCCCCGTCCTCGACCCCCTGCAACGAGAAGTGGATGTGGCACGAGGATCCCTCGCGTGCGTCGAACTTCGCCATGTAGGTGATCGAGCACCCCTGCTGCGCCGCGATCTCCTTCGCGCTGTTCTTGTAGATGGCGTGCTCGTCGGCCTTCTGCAGCGCGGACCCGTAGCGGAAGTTGATCTCGTGCTGGCCGAGGTTGCACTCGCCCTTGGCGTCCTCCACCCGCATCCCGGCGCCGTGCATGTGGTTGCGGATCGAGCGCAGCAGCGGCTCGACCCGCGTCGTGCCGAGCAGCGAGTAGTCGACGTTGTAGAGGTTCGCCGGCTCGAGGTCGCGATAGGCCTTGTGCCACGCCTGCTCGTAGGTGTCGCGGAAGATGATGAACTCGAGCTCGGTGCCGGCAAGCGCGTTCCATCCTCGCTTGAGTAGGCGGGCCAGCTGACGGCGCAGGATCTGCCGCGGGGAGGCCACGACGTCGGACCCGTCCTCCCAGCGGATGTCGGCCATCAGCATCACCGTGCCGGGGAGCCACGGCAGGGGCCGCAACGTGTCGAGGTCGGGCGCGAGCACGAAGTCGCCGTAACCGCGCTCCCAGCTCGACATGGCGTAGCCCTCGACGGTGTTCATGTCGACGTCGACGGCGAGCAGGTAGTTGCAGCCCTCGGCCCCGTGCTCGGCCACCTCCTCGACGAAGTGCTCCGCCGTCAGACGCTTGCCCATCAGGCGCCCCTGCATGTCGCACAGGGCGAGGACGACCGTATCGACCTCGCCCTTCTCCACGAGCTCCTTCAGCTCGTCGAGCGTCACGACCCGGCGAGCTCGGACTCGGCCTGCTGGATCGCCGCGAACTCCTCCTCCGGCGCCGACCCCACGAGGTGGTGGCGCGAATAGAGGCCGAAGTACAGCGCGGCCAGCAGGTAGACGCCGAGCGTGATCGCCGCCGCCTTCTCGTCGACGAAGAACGTCGCGATGACCGCCGCCAGCGCGAGCACCAGCGCGACACCGGACGTGAACGTGCCCCCGGGCGTGCGGTAGGGCCGCTCGAGGTCGGGCTCGCGCGAGCGCAGGATGATGTGGCTGAGCATCATCAGGACATAGGACACCGTGGCACCGAAGACCGCGATGTTGATCATCGTCGCGCCGTCCTCGGTGACCGCGGCGAGGATGAACCCGATCAGGCCCGGCAGCACGAGCGCGACCGCCGGCACCCGCCGGCCGCTGGTGACCGACAGCTGGCGCGGCAGGTAGCCGGCCCGGCTGAGCGCGAACAGCTGGCGCGAGTAGGCGAAGATGATCGAGAAGAAGCTCGCGACCAGGCCCGCGAGGCCGATGTAGTTGACGACGTCGGCGACACCGGAGCTCCCGGCGCCGTCCGCGGCGTCGACGAGCGGGTTGCCGGATTCCGCCACCGTGTCCGCTCCGCCGGCGCCCGGTGCGAGCGTGAGCATCAGCGCCGCGAAGACGAGCAGGATCAGCATCGCGGCGATCATGCCCTTCGGCATGTCGCGGCTGGGGTTCTCGGTCTCCTCCGCGGCGAGCGGCACGCCCTCGATCGCGAGGAAGAACCAGATTCCGTAGACGAAGGCCGCGAGGATCCCGGCGTAGCCGAACGGCAGGAAGTCGCTGGCGCCGCTCTTGGACTCGTCCGGTGCGATGTTCGTCAGGTTCGAGGCGTCGAACTCGGGGATCATCCCGATCACGAAGACGACCAGGCCGACGACGGCGACAAGGGTGATCGCGAATATCACCTTCAGCGCCTCGCCGACGCCCAGCAGGTGGACCCCGACGAAGACCACGTAGAACGCGAGGTAGACCGGCCACCCGGCCTCGAGCCCGAACAGGTCGAGGGATTCGACGTAAGCCCCGATGAAGACGACGATCGCCGCCGGGGCGACCGCGTACTCGATCAGGATCGCGGTGCCGGTCAAGAAGCCGCCCCACGGGCCCATCGCCCGTCGCGCGAACGTGTAGCCGCCGCCCGCCGTCGGCATGGACGAAGAGAGCTCCGCCAGGGAGAAGATCATCGCCGTGTACATGATCCCCATCAGGATCGTGGCGATCAGCAATCCGCCCCAGCCTCCCTCGGCAAGCCCGAAGTTCCATCCGGCGTAATCGCCCGAGATCACATAGGCGACGCCGAGACCCGCCAGAAGAACCCAACCCGCGGCGCCCTTCCGCAGCTGGCGGTCCTCCATGTAGTCGTCGCCGACCTTCTCGTAGCGAGCCACTCGACTCCTCCTTATGGGGATGAGCCGGTCTTCAGTGCCCGGCGCTCCGAGAACCTATCGCTCAGCGGCGCCGCGTCAACCGCTCCCTAGCGGGCACCGGGTCCTGCATGTGCGCGCGTAGCGCAGACTCGAACTCCGGCCACCACGGCGGCTCGGGAGGATCGCCGGTGCCGGGATCCTCGGGCGGCTCCGGCGGGGGCGTCATGAACCGCCCGGCGACGAAGGTGACGGCGAGTGTCAGGGCGGCGGTGACCCAGAAGTACGGCGCCAGCACGGTGCCCATGAGCAGTAGGCCCAATCCGGTCTCGGCCGCTGCAACCAGCGCGCCCAGGAGGCGCAGACGCTGAGCGGGTCTCATGCGCACCGGTTACCCACGCGCGGCCTCGACCAGCGCAGTCACGACGCGTGAGCGCTCGTCGGCCTCCGGGTGCCACTGGACGCCGAGCAGGAAGCGAGCGTCCGTGTCCTCGACGGCCTCGACCAGGTCGTCGGTGGTGGACCGCCCGGTGACGGTCAGTCCGTGCCCGACGCGGTCGACGCCCTGGTGATGGTGGGAGAGCACCTCCTCGACGGGGCGGCCCGTTGCCACGCACGCGAGCGACTCGGGGTCCACCTGCACTTCGTGACGGGCGTAACCGGCGGGCAGGGCGCGGTGGTCCTCGCCGCCGGCCATGTCCGGCAGGTGCTGGTGCAGCGTGCCGCCGTAGGCCACGTTGAGGACCTGCATGCCGCGGCAGATGCCGAGCACGGGCACGCCGGTCCCCTTGGCCGCCTGGATCAGCGCCGTCTCGAACGCATCGCGCCCGGGCTCCTCGGGCGCGGTGGCGGCGTGTGGCTCCTGGCCGTAGCACGCCGGCGCCACGTCGCTCGCTCCGCCACTGAGGATCAACCCGTCCAGGTGCCCAAGGAGGTCGGCGGGATCCTCGGTGTCGCGCTGGTCGGCAACCAGCAGGACGGCGCGCGCGCCCGCACGCTGGACCGCCTGCACGTAGGCCATGGGGGAGAACGCCGCGCGCTCGTCCCAACCCGCCGCGTGGATGTCCAACACGCTGCAGGTGATGCCGATGGTCGGGCGGGCCATCATCTACTGGTTGACGGTACCGTCGATCGCTAAATGCGGATCGGCGTGCAGCTGCCGGAGGTCGAGCGGTCACCGACGTGGGCCGAAC
>JBBJOW010000104.1:0-6010 GCA_037724045.1 Solirubrobacteraceae bacterium | reverse complement strand
AGGCCGTGCGGCGCTCGAACATCGTCATCGGCGGCAACACGTACGTCACCGGCGAAGTCCGTCCGGGTGACTGGATGCGGGCCATGAAGCTGCCCAACGGGCGGCCGCCGCGGCTGGATCTCTACGGGCACAACCCCTTCGGCTACCGCAACCCGAACCTACGCAACAAGCCGTCCAAGCGCGGCCTCGTGGACTTTTCCGATCTCGCGCGCTTCGACAAGGTGCTGCAGCGCGACCTCGGCCGGCCGCTGAAGAAGCGCATCAGGATGTGGCTGTCGGAGTACACGGTCGCGACAGGGCCGGACATCGAGTTCAACTTCTGGGTCACCCCGGCTACGCAGGCCAAGTGGATCCGCAGCGCCTTCAGGGTCGCCCGGCAGGTCAAGAACGTCGCCGGCCTCGGGTGGGTGCACCTGTACGACCAGACGCCCATCCCGGGTCAGCAGGTCGTCAACGGCGGCCTGATTCGCTTCGACGCCACGAAGAAGCCGGGCTACGAGGCCTTCAAGCGCGGCTGACCGTCTGCGCGGAGCGCAGGCCAATAGATTGAGCGCGATGCGCCTCCTGGAGACCCGGCTCGACGGTCCGATCCTGCTCGAGCCGGCGGTCCACGGTGACACCCGCGGGTTCTTCCTCGAGAGCTACCGCGCGAACGTCTGGGCGCGGCACGGGGTGCGCGACACGTTCGTGCAGGACAACCACTCGCGCTCGGCGCGGGGCGTACTGCGCGGGATGCACTTCTCGATCGGCGCCGGCCAGGCGAAGCTCGTGCGCTGCGCGCGGGGCCGCATCCTCGACGTCGTCGTCGACCTGCGCGGCGAATCCGCGACGTACGGCCGGTGGGAGAGCCACGAGCTCGACGACGAGCGCGCGCGCCAGCTCTACATCCCGGTCGGCTTCGCGCACGGTTTCTGCGTACTCTCCGAGATCGCCGACGTCACGTACAAGTGCTCGACGTACTACGACGGCGCCGTCGAGCGCGGCTTTCACTACGCCGACCCCGACGTGGCGATCGAGTGGCCCGACGACGTCGCGCCCGTGGTCTCCGAGCGCGACATGCAGGCGCCGCGGCTGGCCGACGTCGCCGGCGAGCTGGATTTCTGAGGCGCATGGTCACGTTTGCAGGGCAGTGTCGCCGCCGCCTGCAGGAGAAGGTCGACGCCGTGCCGTTCTGGTGGCACACGATCGACCTGGGCCACGGCGTCGTCACGCCTGGCCACAAGAGCGCGGAGGCCCTTCGTCACGAACTCGACGCGATGGCGCTGCCCGACCTGAAGGGCAAGTCGGTGCTCGACATCGGCGGCTGGGACGGCTACTTCGCCTTCGCGGCCGAGCGATGCGGCGCGTCACGCGTCGCGGTCGTCGACCACTACATGTGGTCGATGGACTCGCCCGGCCAGCAGGCCTATTGGCGGCGCTGCATGGAGGAGGGGGTCGCCCCGCGGCCCTACCACGAGACCGAGTTCTGGCACCCTGACACCCTGCCGGGCAAGCGCGGCTTCGACCTCGCGCGGCAGGCGCTGGGCAGCAACGTCGAGCCGGTCGTCGCGGACTTCATGACGTGCGACCTCGCCGCGCTCGGGACGTGGGACGTCGTGTTGCACCTCGGCGTCCTCTACCACATGCAGGAGCCGCTGACCGCGCTGCGCCGGGTCGCCGCGGTCACCCGCGAGCTGGCGGTCGTCGAGACCGAGGCGATCGTCGTGCCGGGACTCGAGCACGAGGCGCTGTGGCGCTTCTTTCCCGGCGCCGAGCTCAACGGCGACGTCTCGAACTGGTGGGCGCCGAACCTCGCGGGGCTGCTCGGCATGCTGCGCGCGGCGGGCTTCGTGGAGGCGCACCCCTCGCTCGGCCCGTCCGCCGAGCTGATCGCCTCCTCCGGCGGCCCGCATCACTACCGGCTCACGGCGCACGCCGCGAAGTAGCTCGCGGTCAGGTCGCCGGCGGACCGGCGTTGGGCGCGCAATCGGCTCGCTGGTCCTGGGTCGGCTGAGCTGTCGGCAACGGCATCTCCGCGACGGTGGGTTCGTTCGGCGGGGAGGTTCGTTCAAGCGATTGCGTCGGGATGGGCGAATCCGACGCGTTTAACGCGAAATCCCTCCAGGGAGGGGAACAACCGCCGCGCTCCGCTGATACGCCTGCACACATGTCCGTAAGCTAGATCGCCGACGTGCGCGTCGCGCGCCTGTCGCCCGCCGGCGCGCGCACCTCGATGCGGGCGACCGCTGCGGCGCCGAACCAGCGGATCTCCTCGTGGACGAGGTCGATCTCGATTTCGTGCGTCCCCGCAACCGGCGGCCCGAGCACCTGCAGCGGGACCGGCGCGCTGGCGCCGGGCGCGAGCGGCGCGGGCAGCGGCGTGCGCGCGCCCTCCTGGACCGGTGCGCCGCCGGCGCCGCGCCAGCGGTAGGCGAGGCGGATCTGCGGCAGCGCGTCCATTCCGCCGGGCCAGTGCGCGTCGCCGCGGTTTGCGACCTCGACGTCGAACGTGCGCCACTCGCCGCTGACGAGGCGCAGGTCGTCGTCGAGCAGCGTGATCTGCGCCGCGTAGGCCGTCCCGGCCAGAGCGCTGCCCTCCCGTCGCCGCCCGATCTCGCCTGCCGTCGCGGTCGCCACCTCCCCCGGCACCTCTCGGCGCAACGGCGACGGCACCGTCTCGCCCGCCTTCAGGAAGGCGGCGACGGCGGGAGCGTCGGCGGCGGGCACGGAGGCCAGCCGCACGTCCGGCCGGCGCTCGGGCAGATAATAGACCTCGTTGAGCGAGACGCCGTCGATGACGAAGCCGGGCATGTCGCGCTCGTAGTCGGCGAGCTTCGCGGTCCGCCCCGCCTCGTCGGTCATGAGCAGGTCGGCGTGATACAGCGGCGCGCGCAGGTAACGGCACGGACCCAGCGCGCGGACGGTGCAGTGCAGCAGCGCCGGGAAGCGCAGCAGCGCCGGATCGTTGCGCACGAGGCGCAGGGCGTAGTCCGGCCGCCACGGCCACTGCGCCAGCCAGCGCTCGCCGTCGGGAAACAGCCAGCGGCGCGGCACCCAGGCGTGCGTGACGTCGCCTGCGGCGATCGTCGCCCGCACCTCGGCGGCCAGGCTGGGCGCGGGAACCTCGTCGAGGTCGAGCTGCAGGATCCACTCGCCCGTGCACTGCTCGCGCATCCAGGTGTACATGCGCGCGAAGTTGCCGGGAAAGGGGACGAGGATCACCCGGTCGGCGATGTCGCGATAGCCGTCGATCCAGCCGTGGTCGGCGCGGTCGTCGACGGCCAGCACGACCTCCGCGCCGAGCTCGGCCAAGGGCGCGAACGCGGCGGCGACGCGGCCGGGCGGCGTGTTGACCGAGCAGCAGACCGTGACCTCGGGGCGGGCGCTCACGGCGCGTTGCGCACGATCACGGCGTAGTCGCGGTTGACGTAGACATCGGCGTTGAAGTCTCCGCTCTCCTGAGGAAACCGGACGACCCCCGACTCGAAGCCGGCCAGCCGGGACAGCGCCAGCAGCACCTCGGGAAAGAGCGGGTGGTGATGCGTGGTGTCCGTCCAGAAGGCCTTCAGCGCCGCGGGGTTGTGTGGGTTGACGGTCTCCATCACCGCCACGCCACCGGGCGCGAGCGTGCGCTGCATGAGGCCCAATAGCTCGGTGAGCTGCTGCGCGTCGAGGTGCTCGACGACCTGCGCGGCGAACATCCCGGGCACGCTGCCGTCGTCGAGGCCGCGCAGGTACGTCGCGGCGTCCGCGAGCTGCACGTCGTGGCCCTTCTCGACGCAGCGCGCGACCATCGAATCGTCCTTGTCGGCCCCGCGCGCGCCGATGCCGCGCGCGACGAGGGCGTCGAGGAACTCGCCGCGGCCGCAGCCGAGGTCGAGCACCCAGTCGGCGCCCGCGAAGTGCGGCAGATAGGCGATCTGCTGCTGCAGCACCGCACGCTCGTCGCCGCGGAAGATGTCCTCGAAGCCGCGGTACGTGGCCTCGTCGCCCGAGGCGCCTTCGAAACGCAGCACGCGGTGGCCGTGCTCGTCGGTCTGCGAGATCGCCGGGTGCGTCGACGCCGGCCGCGCCCACATCCCTTCGACGACGAGCTCGAGGTCCGTCAAGATGCCCGCCTGCAGGCCGTGCACGATTGCCTCCAGGCGCGCGACCTGCGCCTCCAGGCGCGCGACCTGCGCCTGCGTGTCGAGCGTGAGGTCGTCGAGCCGGTTGTCGACCTCGCGCAGGCCGTTGACCACGAAGCGGCTGAGCTCGTCCTGATGGTGGGTGTAGGGACGCATCGCGGTGAGCGCGGCGCGGCGGGCGGCGCCCTTCGCGCCGCCGGTCTCGCGCGCGTCGCGCAGCGGGTCGAAGGTGAGCTTGAGCTCGGCGGTCTCGACCCACGAGTTCACGACGGCGGCGCCGTTGTCGGCGTCGCCCGCCGCCACCCCCATCGCCGCCGCCTGGTGCTTGCGCCGATGGCCCGCGGCCAGGCGCTTGAGCCGCTCGCGCGCGACCTGACCGACCGCCTCCAGCGAGAAGTGCTCGGCGATCTCGCGCTGGGCTCGGGCGCCGCGGGCGCGGGCCTCGGCCTGGTCGCACCACACCTCGCGCATGAGCTGCGCAGCGTGGTCGAGGTCGGGCTCGGCCCAGGTGCCGTGGGCGGGGTAGTTCTCGCCCTCGGGGCCGACGAGCGTCTCCCGGTGGCGCACGAGGTAGGAGTTCTCGGCGGTCATGAAGTCGAGGTTCGCGCTGAAGCCCGTCGCGATCACGGGCTTGCCGAGCGCCATCGTCTCGCCGAGCGTCAGCCCGAAGCCCTCGGCGCGGTGCAGCGAGACGTAGCAGTCGGCGCGCCGCATGAGCGCGGCCATCTCGGAGCTCGAGAGGAACTGATCGACGATGTGGATGTCGGTCCGGTCGCCGGCGGCCTCGCGCAGGCGCGCGAGACGCTCGGGCTTGAAGTCGCCGTTGTGGCTCTTGAGCACGAGCTCAGGGCCCTCGCCTGGCTCGAAGGCACGCGTGAACGCTTCGACGAGGCCGAGCGGATTCTTGCGCTGCAGCGTCGAGTAGAAATCGAACAGGAAGAGAAACGCGAAGCCCTCGGGCAGGTGCAGGCTGTCGACTTCGCCGCCGGCGGGCGGCGCGACGATCGGCAGCGGGATGCGCACCACGGGCACCGGCGAGACGTTGGAGATGATCTCCTGCACATAGCGCGAGTAGACCCAGATCTCGTCGACGAGGTCGAATGCGCGGTCCCAACTCGGCGGGACGACGTCGACCTCCCAAGCCCAGACGCCGATCGTGTAGCGGTCCTCGAAGAACTCCGCGCCGAGCGTCTGGTACAGCGCGGGCAGCTCTGGCGCGTTGATGCATACGAGGTTGAACGGCAGCTCGCCCTCGACGTGCAGATCGGCGAAGTCCAGCGTCTTGACCTTCGCGCGGCGCCCGTCCAGGCCGACGACGTCGGGCAGCTTGACGTCGACCGTCGTCGTGCGCACCGGGACGCCGGCGGCGTCGAGCGCGTGGATATACAGCCGTGCGGCCTGGCCGAGGCCGAGGCCGCCGCGCAGGTAGCCGACGACGTTGACACCGAGCGACGCGATCTGGGGGCTTCGACTCATGGTCGGCGATGGTGTCATACGGCGGTCACGGGGACGTCAGCGCCCGATCGTCCGCGTGAGCGCCTTCGCGTTGCGGCGCACGCCGTCGACGAGCTCGCGCACGTTGGCCAGCCCGGCCCGCAGCTCGGGGTCGCCGACCTCGATCGGCAGCATCGAGTCCTGCAGCGTGGCGAGCGTCACGTCGGCGTGACCGACCGCCGCGACGGCGTCCTCGACGAAGCCCTTGGCGCCCGTCGACGGCGCGCCCGGCACGGGCGTTTCGAACGTTCGCGTCGGCAGCCCGACGCGAGTGGCAAACTCCTTGTGCGTGCGCTGCGCGCGGCCGTAGGCCGACTGGACGGGGCCGAAAAGCATCTCCTCGAGCTCGTCGGCGTGGTGCTCGTCGAGCTGCTCGTAGGCGACGCCGAGCGCGGCGAGCGCCCGCGCGA
>JBBJOW010000103.1:0-6153 GCA_037724045.1 Solirubrobacteraceae bacterium | reverse complement strand
ACGCCATTACCCCTCGCCGCGCGAATCGGACGAACGGCCAGCGGCGAAGGCCGGGCGGCTGCCCGGCCCCCGCCGGCCGCGATCAGGCCGCCAGATCGGCGAACTTCAAGAAGTCGCGAATGGTGACGATCGGGCCCTCGCCGTTGGGCAGCTGGACGCCCTTGGAGGGATCCCACGGGCCGCGCCGGTCGTTGAGATAGGAGTTGCGGTCCTGCTGCATGATGCCGATCTGCGTCTCGACGACGATGCGGCTGCCCAGCTCGCCGAGCGAGTTGCCGTCGGCGCGAACCTCCGCCTCCTTGAGGATGTAGAACCACAGCGGCGTGTTGACGAGGAAGCCGCCGCTCTGCAGGGCGAGGTTGACGGCGTCGCTGTTGTTGCGACGCAACTCCGCCTCGGTCAGCTTCTCGACCCCCATCGCGTCGGCCGCGGCCTGCCCGGTCGGGATGCTGAGCAGGTAGCCGCGCAGCAGGTTGCGCACGGCGAGGCCGCGCAGGATCTTGCGCACGGCCACGGAGGCGGGATCGTCTCCCGGCACCTCCATGCCCCGGTTGACCATGTTCTGGATCGGCGGGGCCAGACGCGTATCGATCTTGCGCGCGAAGTGCCCCTCGTTGGGATCGGACTTGCTCGTCATCCGGTCCCACTCGATGACCCAGTTGAACGGCAGCGTGGGAAGGCCCAGGAACGGGTTGTGCTTGCTCTTGGTGATGTCGGCTTCGAGCTGGTGGCCGTCGCCCGTGAAGAGAAACAGGTCGTCGAAGCTCGCAAAGCGCTTGACCGGCGTCACGCTGGCCGGCACGGGCGCGCCGAAGTTGCGGTTGTGGTCATAGCCCGCCCGCACCATGCTGTGAGCGAAGCGGAACGCCGCGACCGAGTACTCCAGCGGCGCGAAGAGATCGCCGTTGGGCAGCGGCTTGTACTTCTTCGTGCCGCCGACGAGGATCTTGTCGACGATCCCGGACAGGGTGACCGTCGGGAGGTAGTCGTTGACGACCAGCCACTGGTAGTGGTAGCGGACGAGCTTCTGCACGACCTTGAAACGCTCGCCGGCGCCGGCGCCGGCGCCGAGCCCGAACTTCTTCGGCGCGGCCTCGACCTGGTCTGCGACATTGTTGTGGAAGCGCAGCACGGCGAGGTGGAACTGCGCGAGGATGAGGTTCTCGTCGTTGCGCTGGTCGCCGATGAACGGCCGCGTCAGGACCTTCGGCTCGCCGACGCCCCGCAGGTCGGCGGGAACGTCCGCCAGGGTGATCACGTTGTCGCGGATCATGGGACCGATGCGCGGCAGGTCGCGGCTGAGATCCTCGACCGGCGGGATCTTCACGCCGGGGATGCCCGGCCTGTCGGCGTTCTCACCGACGCGCATCCGGATGCCGTCGTACATCGGAGCGTCCGGGCCGCCCGGGTCGACGCAGACGTAGTCGTCGTCGAGGCCGGGACCGTTGCCGTACACGCTGTCGAGGTCGAGCGTGGGTCGGCGCAGGTTCACGAGCGCCTTCGGGACGTCCTTGGCGGGCACCGGCGTCACCGGCTTCTGGGTGATGTCGCCGATCGGGCGCCCCTTCGCGTCGGGACGATCGGTGTTGGCGGTCATGTCGTGATCGATGAACTGTCCCCAGTACGTGTAGACCGCGGGAATCGTCGAGTTCACCTCGACCGCGTCGACCGCCGCCGCCGGTGCGCTGTCGATCAGCGCCTCGCCGAGCTTCGTGAGGTCGGCGGTCACCTTCGCGGGGTCGCCCGGGATGTGGGCTTCCGCCACGCTCTTGAGCTCCGGCAGCAGGTACTCGAACGGCGACTGGATGGGCGGCTTGTGGCCATTTGAGCTGACGTGTTGGCCGTGCTTCATGACGAGCATGTAGCTGTCTCCTTGGGAATCGCACCCCCGATCGGGTCCGGTGATCCGGTTCGCGATCGCGGGCAGTGGGGTGGTGATGGCGCTGCTCGGCGGCAAGTCCGCTTGCTTCAGACGAGCTGCGCGGCACACGCCAGATACACCGGCATGTGTGACGTTGGGCACGGTTGGGCACGCGATGCCATGGCGTGCGCATGGCTGCGCCGGGCGAGCGGACGACTCGCCCGGTGCGAGCTCATACGGCGGCGTGCTTCTCGTCGCGTTCGGCGGCGAGGCGCGCGCCACTCAACGTTGCGATCAGCACCAGCGCAGCGCCGACGATGATCACGTCCTTGAGGACGTACTGGCCCTCGAGCGTGGGCGCGCCGTGCGGGCCGGCGAACAGCCGTCCCGGGAGCAGCACGAGCGGCGACATGATGCCGACGAGCTGAGCGGCCAGGAGGTAGACCGCGCCGCGCATCCCGCGCCCGCTGATGAGCCACAGGCCCCCGAGGGTTTCGAGCAGCGCGACCAGGACGAGCGCGGTGGCTCCGGGGATCAGCCCGAGCGTGAGCATGGAGGTCGTCGTCTCGACGAGCTCCTGCGCGGGGCTGACGCCGGGGAAGAACTTCAGGACGCCGAACGCCACCAGGACGGCACCGATGCTGATGCGCAGGATCGCGATGCTGTGCGCGATCAGCCAGCGGTGGGCCGCGGCCTCGACGGAGCGCAGCCGGGCGTCCAGGCTGCCGAGGTTCGGCTGCGCGACGGTCGCCACGGAGCGGGCGATGAGGCTGGGGGTGGGAATGGCGGACATCTCGGAGGGCTCCTTGGTGGGTTGTGCTGGTGGGAGCGCCACCATCCGCGACCCGGCTTGGCGTTTGACTGGCGTTTCATTGGCGCCGCCCGTGCGTAACTTCAGGACGCGATCGCTGTATCTGGCGCGGCCCCCGGCTGCTCTTCCATGGGGACCCCGACGACGTGCACAGAAAGCGGGCTGCTTGAACCGGTGAGCCAATCTGCCGCATCCGCCCCGAGGCGCAGCCTGCGCCCGTCGATGTCGATCGCGCTGTTCGGCGGCCTGAAGATCCGCCTCGACGGCCGTGACCTGACCGGCCTGCTGCCCGGCCGCCAAGGCCGCGCCCTCATCGCCCACCTCACGCTCAACCGCCACCGCTCGATCAGTCGTGACGAGCTCCTGGACGTCCTGTGGCCCGAGCGGCCGCCCGCGTCCCCGGAGGCGGCCCTGAGCAGCGTGCTCGCCAAGGTCAGGCGCGCGCTCGAGCCGGCCACGATCGATGGCCGCCACGCGCTCACCCTGCGGCTGCCGGATGGCGCGCAGATCGACGTGGAGACGCTCGATGCGCAGATCGAGCGCGCCGAGCGAGCGCTGGCGGACGCCGACGCCACGACCGCCCTGGCCTCGGCGCAGGCCGCCCTCGCGCTGCTCGCACAGCCGCTGCTGCCCGATCTCGACGGCGAGTGGATCGAGCCGTGGCGCGAGCGCTTCGGCGATCTCACGCCGCGTGCGCTGGACACCGCCGCCCGCGCCGGGATCGCACTCGGCGCGCGCCGTCTGCCCTCCGCCGAGCGCGCCGCGGCCTCGCTCGTGAAGCTCGAGCCGTTCCGGGAGGGCGGGTACGCCCTGCTCATGCGGGCGCAGGCCGGGCAGGGCAACGCCGCCGAGGCGCTGCGAACGTTCGAGCAGCTGCGATCGTTTCTGCGCGACGAGCTGGGGGCGAGCCCGTCGGCCCCGCTCATCGAACTGCACGAGAGCCTGTTGCGCGCGCAGGAGCAGGCGCCCGGAGTGCCACCGATCGCCGCCCCGACGACGGACCGCGTCCTGCCCGCGGCCACCGTGCAGATGATCGGCGGGGCCTTCGTCGGCCGCGACGAGCACGTGCAGCGCCTGCGAGCGCGCTGGGCGAGCTGTCACCCCGGCCCGTCGCAGCTCGTGCTGCTCGTCGGCGAGGCGGGCGTCGGCAAGTCGCGGCTGGCCGCGGAGTTCGCCGAGGAGGTCCATGCGAACGGCGGCACGGTGCTCTACGGCCGGGCAGACGAGGAGGCGCTGCTGCCCCACCAATCCTTCGTCGAAGCGCTGCGCCACCTCATCACGCACGCCGACAGCACGCTGCTCGCCGCGCTCGAGCCCGACCGCGACATCCTCAGCCGCCTGCTGCCCGATCTCGCGGCCGGGGCGCCGGAGCCAGACGCCGGCGCCCACGGCGCCGAGGACACGATGCGCTACCGGCTGTTCGAAGCGGTGGCGACGCTGCTGTGCGCGGCCACCAGCCGCTCCCCCGTCCTGCTGATCCTCGACGACCTCGACTGGGCCGACAAGCCGACGCATCTGCTGCTGCGCCATCTGCTTCGCCATCCGCTGCTGACCGGGCTGCTCGTGATCGGCACGGTGCGTCACAGCTCACTGGGGGGCGAGCACGCGCTCGTCGATCTGGTGACCGACCTGCGGCGCGAGCGGCGCTACGACCGCCTGACGCTCCCGGGTCTCGACCAAGCGGCGACGCGGGCGCTCGTCGCAGACCGGCTGGGACGCGACGTCACGCCGGACTTCGTCCGGCGCCTGGGCGAGCAGACCGAGGGAAACGCGTTCTTCATCGAGGAGACCATCCGGGCGCTCATCGCGCAGGGGCTGGCCCCTGGCGAGATCGTGACGGCCACCTCCCTGGAGAGGATCGGCGTTCCCGAGGGCGTGGTGCAGATCGTCGGCCGGCGCATCCGCCATCTCTCCCCACTCGCGCAGGAGGCGCTAACCGCGGCATCGGTCGTCGGGCGCCACTTCCGGCTCGCCGTGGTGGCGCGGTTGATCGACGTGGCGCCCGAGCGCGTCATGGGCGCGCTGGAGGAGAGCATGGCCTCGGGGCTCGTGCTCGAGCTATCCGACAGCGTCGACGTCTTCTCGTTCTCACACGCGCTCGTGCGCGAGGCCCTCTACGGCTCGCTCAGCGTCAGCCGCCGGGTCCGGCTGCATCACGGCGTCGCCGAGGCGCTGGAGGCGCTGGCCCGCAGCGTGGGCATCAATCCGGCCGAGCTGGCTCACCACTTCCTGCTTGCACGCCACTTCGCCGGTGCGGGCCCGGCACGGCGGTACTCCATCGCCGCCGGCGATCGTGCGACGCAGCTGCTCGCCTACGAGGAGGCCGTCGCGCACTACACGCAGGCGGCGGCGTTGTTCGACGACGACGAAGCCGCTCGCTGCGAGGTGCTGCTCGCCCTTGGCCGGGCGCAATGGCGGGCCGGGCACGACAGCGCGCGGGACACCTTCCGGAGGGCGGCGGACAGCGCGGTCAGGCGGCGGGACCGCTCGCCCGCGCGGCGCTCGGGCACAGCGCGCGCTACCACGAGTCCGAGTACGCCGGTCCGAGCAGTCACGAGCTGCTCGACGCGGCGATCGCGGCGGGCGGGGACGGCGACAGCCCTCGGCGGGTCCTCCTGCTGAGCCGGCTGGCGGGCAACCTCGCGTTCGCCACCGAGCAGCGCGATCGCGCGGCTCAGGTCAGCGCCGAGGGGCTCGCGATGGCGCGCCGGCTCGGCGACGAGAACCTCGTGCTCGCCGCCCTCATGGCGCGTCACGCCACGCGGTTGGACGTGTGCCACCTCGACGAGCGGCTCGCGCTCAGCGAGGAGTTCAACGGGCTCTGCCCAGGTCACCGCGAGATGCTCGTCGAGCGCTGCCACTGGCGCCTCTACGACCTGCTCGAGCACGGCGATGTCGATGGCGCGCTGGCCGAGCAGCCCCGGCTCGAGACGCTCGCGCAGGAGTTGCGCCAGCCGCAGTGGCGCAGCATGGCGCTGGGCTGGCGCGGGCTGTGGGCCGAGATGGCCGGGGACGTCGCGCACGCCGAGCGCTGCGCCGAGGAATGCCTGCGCTACGGCCGGCGAGCGGACCTCAAGGACGCGCTGAGCACATGGGCCGCAAAGCTGGTGATGCTCCGACGCCGCCAAGGCCGGCTCGACGAGCTGTCCTGCGTCGTGCAACGGCTCGCTCACGGCGACGTGCGCAGGACCGGCTGGCGCAGCGCGCACGGGCTGATCCTCGCCGAAACCGGCGACGAGGCGGCGGCCCGGGCGATCCTCCGCGACGAGCTTGCCGGGTACGCCGACGCGCTGCCCCAGTTCTGGCTCACGAACATCGCGATGCTCAGCGAGCTGTGCGTCCGATTGCAGGACGTCGACGGCGCCGGGCGGCTCTACGCGGCGCTGCTGCCGTACGCGCACTGCAACGTCGTCGTCGCCTACTCGTCGTGCTGGGGACCGGTGGAGCGGTCGCTCGCCCTGCTCGCCGCCACCGTCGGAGA
>JBBJOW010000102.1:0-6260 GCA_037724045.1 Solirubrobacteraceae bacterium | reverse complement strand
TGCGCCGCAGCTCCAGGCGGTCCATGCCCAGCTCGTCGGCGAGCTGGTCCATGCAGACCTCGATCATGTGCGTCGCCTCGGGCCGGCCCGCCCCGCGGATCGCGTCGGTCGCGCACTTGTTCGTGAAGACGCCCCTGATGTCGGTGGTGATGGCCGGGATCTTGTAGACGCCGCCCATGACGAAGGCCCCGAGCCCCGGGATCGACGGCGTCAGCAGCATGAGGTAGGCGCCCATGTCCGCGAGGATGTCGGCGTGCAGGGCGGTCAGCGTGCCGTCGCGCTTGGCGCCGAGCCGGACGGTGGCGACCTGGTCGCGCCCGTGGTGGCAGGCGGCCATGTGCTCCGAGCGGGTCTCGATCCACTTCACCGGCCGCCCGGTCTTGCGCGAGGCCCACGCGCAGAGCATCTCCTCCCCCGTCACCTGGAGCTTGGCGCCGAAGCCGCCGCCGACCTCCGGGGCGATGATGCGGATGCGCTCCTCGCTGATCCCGAGGATCAGGGCCATGAAGAGCCGGACGAAGTGCGGCACCTGCGTCGAGGAGTGCACGGTGACCGAGCCGGCCTTGTAGTCGGCCAGCACGCCGCGGGGCTCGATCGGCGCCCCCGAGATGCGGTGGTTGACGACGCGCCGCTCGACGATGACGTCGGCCTCGGCGAAGCCGGCGTCCATGTCCCCGCCGCCCAGCGACCACTTGTGCGACTGGTTCGTGCCGAACGTCTCGTGGACCAGGGGCGCGCCGTCCTCGAGCGCCGTCTCGATGTCGGTGACGACCGGCAGCGGCTCGTACTCGACGACGACGTCCTCGGCCGCGTCGACGACGGCGTAGCGGTCGGTCCCGAGCACCACCGCGACGGGATCACCGACGTGCTTGACGGCGCCGCGCGCCAGGGGCCAGTGCTCGGGGTTGTGGACCTCGACGCCCTCGGGCGCCCAGGCGTTCGGCAGCGGCGAGAGGAGATCGTCCATGTCCGCCCCCGTGTAGACGGCGTGGACGTCGTCGCGGGCGAGGGCCGCGGAGGTGTCGATCGAGGCGATCGTCGCGTGGGCCTCGGTCGAGCGCACGACGGCCGCGTGCAGCATGCCCGTGATGGTGATGTCGTCGACGTAGGTCGCCTGGCCCGTGATCAGCCGCGGATCCTCCTTGCGCCGCAGGGAGCGCCCGACGTGGTTGCCGGTCGTGCGGTCGTCCGTGAGCGTCATGCCGCCACCTCGTCGTTCCGGTTCGGCCGGGCCGCGGACTGCACGGCCTTCACGATGTTGTGGTAGCCCGTGCAGCGGCACAGGTTGCCCTCCAGCCCGTGACGGATCTCCTCCTCCGTCGGGTCCGGCGTGCGCTCGAGCAGGCCGGCGGCGGCCATGATCATGCCGGGAGTGCAGAAGCCGCACTGGAGGCCGTGCTCGGCCCAGAAGGCCTCCTGGAGCGGGTGGAGGTCGCCTTCGCTGCCGATGCCCTCGATCGTCGTGACCTCGGCGCCGTCGGCCTGGACGGCCAGCACGGTGCAGCTCTTGCACGAGACGCCGTCGAGGTGGACGGTGCACGCGCCGCAGTTGCTCGTGTCGCAGCCGACGTGGCTGCCCGTGAGACCGAGGTGGTCTCGCAGCAGGTATACGAGCAGCTGTCGCGGCTCCACCCGGACGTGCTGGACCTGGCCGTTGACCGTGACTGAGATGGCGACGGGGTCGCTCATGCGTTCTCTCCTGACCTCGACTGCGTGACCGTGCGGCGACCATACGCGGGCGACCCCGCCGGCCGCAATGACGTGGTGTCAGAACCAACGCCCCTGACCGCCGGTGCAACGCAAGATGGCGCGCGCACGCGGCGCCGGGAGCCGATGAGCGCGGGCTCGGCGCTCGCCGGCGATCATCTCGGCGCATCGAGATGCCCGTCGGGCGGGGCCAGGGAGCTCCAGGCCGGATGGGCCACGCGAGTCGACGCGGCCAGCGGGGGGTCGTGGTGCGAGGCGAGGAGCTCGTGGACGCTCTCGTTGCAGTGGTTGCGCCTGACGTGCTCCTCGACCCTCAGCATGTCTGCGTAGTAGGTGCGGACGGGGTCGAGCTCGCGCAGGTAGACCAGCGAGCGCTCGATGTAGCCCTCCTCGCCGAGCCAGCCGGTCAGGCACGCGGGACGCGCGCCGATGTCGACGAGCACCATGAACATCCGCGAGTCGAAGCCGGTCCGCAGCTCGTACGCGGCCTCTTCGGGGCACAGCAGCAGCGTCGCGCCGGCCGCGTCGTGCAGGCGGATGAACTCGCGCAGCAGGCTGCGCTGGCGGGGGTCGTCGAGCTGCCCGCGGCGGATGAAGCGCAGCCGCTCCACGCGGATCTTGTCTGCGCGCGATCGCTCGAGCTGCGCGTCGAGGTAGTACTGGAGGCGGGCGTTGCCGAACCACCGCTCGAGGTCGGTCTGATCGACGGCATGGAGGGTGTGCCGCGCGACCTGCGTGATCGTCAGCAGCAGTTCGAGCACCTCCTCCTGGTTCGAGACGCTGAAGATGCCGCCGTGGATCGCGGTCAGACGCCGCTGGTGGTCCTGCTCGGCCTTGGTCCACAGCAGCGGCGCGAGCGGGCTCAGCCCCGGGTCGTCGGAGAGCGTCTGGGGCGGGGCCGCGGCGGTGACGGTGGCGGTGGCGGGCGCGTCGGCGTCCAGGCGGTCCTCGTGGTCCAGGGCCAGGAAGCGCCTCGCGCACTCCAGCAGCAGGCGCGGCTCCTGCCGGCGCCCGAAGTCGTCGGCCGCGTTGACCAGGTGCGCCGAGGCGTGGTGGTAGCGGGTCGTGAGCGACCGCCAGTCGCCGTCTGGGTCCTCCCACGTCAGCAGCTCGCGGATCGCTCCGCAGTCGCGCCCGGCGGGCAGCCGCTGCAGGTAGCCGGGAATCAGCCGGCGCAGAATGAAGTGCACGCGCGCGGGCTCGTCGAGCGGCCCGGCCGCGGTGACGCCGAAGAGCGCCGAGAGCGCCGGCAACGTGCCCTCCAGCGCCTCGGGATCGCGCCCGGCGAGGCGGATGACCTGCTTGAGCTCGGCTGCGAGCTCCTGGGTCCGCGAAGGCACGCGCTCCACCGTAGCGTCGGATCCACGTCGGTTCAACGTCGGGCCGCAGGAGACGGCGGTCGGCACGGTGCCGGGCGCCGGCGGCCTCGGAGCCGTAGCGGTCACCCGTCGCCGCGACGATCCTCCGACGAGACCTGAAGAGAACTCGACCGACGGAGGTGGGCCATGCTCAGCAGCGCAACGACGTGGGGTATCGACGGTCCGGCCTTCCTGTGGGGGTACGCAGGACTGGCCGCGGTGGCGGGTCTGGTCGCCGGCTGGCAGTGGCGAGCGGCGATGGGCCCGGAGGCAGGCACCGAGCACGCCGAGCTCGATCCGATCCGCCTGGCGCTGCTCAACGGCGGCCCTCAGCTCGCGATCACGACGGTCGCGGCGAAGCTGCATCGAGATGGCGCCCTGCGCGCCGGCGAGAAGCCCGGCACGCTCGTCGCGGATGGGACGCTCGGTTCTGACGCCGGCGAGCTCGAGCGCGCGGTGCTCGAGGCGGTCGAGCGCGAACCCGGGATCAAGACCGGGGCGCTGCAGCGTCAGCTGCAGAGCAGTGATGCCGTGACGGCGGCGATCACCCGGCTCGCCGATGTCGGGCTGCTGATCGAGCCCGGCACGATCAAGCGCCTGCGCCGGCTGTGGCTGATCGGGCTCGCGCTTGCGGCGTTCGGAGGAGCCCGGATCGCCGCTGGACTCAACAACGACGCGGATGTCGGGTATGAGACGATGATGGCGTTCACCGTCGTCTGCGCAAGCGTCTGGCTCAGGCTCCGGCGGCCGTGGGCGACGTCGCGCGGGCGTGCGCTCGTCGCCCAGCAGCGCCGGCGGCGCAGCTCGCTGCTCGGCCGGGCGTCCGGCGCCGAGCTCCCGACGGCGGTCGCGCTGTTCGGCGGCGCGGCCCTGTGGGCCGCCGATCCGGCGATCGCGTCGACCCTCGGCGTCCCGCGGGAGAGCGGCTGGTTCACCGGCCATGGCGGCGGGGGTGGCGGCACCGGCACCTACTGCGGGGGCGGCTGGGGCGGCGGCGATGGCGGCGGCGGCGGCGGTGGCGGTGGCGGCGGCTGCGGAGGCGGCGGAGCATGACCGCCGCCCGCGCCACGACCCGGCGCCTGGGGCTGGGCATCGGCTGGCGGCCGGAGACCGACGTCCTGGCGGCGCGTCCCGGGCTCGGGTTCGTCGAGGCGGTCGCCGAGAGCGTCGACCCGCGCCGGCCGCCGGCCGGGCTGCTGGCTGCGCGCGAGCGCGGCATGGCGGTGATCCCGCACGGGATCAGCCTGTCGCTCGGCGGCGCCGAGCGCCCTGACGGCCGCCGTCTCGCCCACCTGGCCGCGGTCGCCGAGGGCTTCGGCTCGCCGCTGGTCAGCGAGCACATCGCGTTCGTGCGCGCCGGCGGGCAGGAGGCCGGACACCTCCTGCCCGTGCCGCGAACGCGCGAGGCGCTGGAGATCATGGCCGAGAACGTGGCGATGGCCCAGCAGGCGCTCCCGGTTGGGCTGGCGCTCGAGCACGTGGCGACGCTCGTGGAGTGGCCCGACGCGGAGTACGACGAGGCGACGTTCGTCTCCGAGCTGCTGGATCGCACGGGCGCCGGGCTGCTGTTGGACCTCTCCAACCTCTACGCCAACGCGCACAACCACGGCTACGACGCCCGGGAGGCGCTGGCGCGCTTCCCGCTCGAGCGCATCGCCTACGTCCACGTCGGCGGCGGCGTCCACCGCGACGGCGTCTACCACGACACCCATGGCGACCCCGTCGTCCCCGGCGTGCTGGAGCTCGTCGAGGAGCTCTTCGCGCTCACCGACGCTCCGGGCCTGCTGCTCGAGCGCGACGACAACTTCCCCTCCGGCCGGGAGCTCGCGACGGAGCTCGATGCGATGGCCGCGGCCGCGCGGCGCGGCCGCGAACGCCGCGAGGGGACCGGTGGCGGCTGACCGCCGCGGCTACGGCGAGCGCCAGGCGCAGCTGCTCAGCGCGCTCGTCGCCGGCCGGGGCTTCCCGGACGGCTTCGCGGCCGACAAGGCCACGGACGCGTCGCGGTCGCTGCGTCGCAAGCGCGGCCGCGCCGTGGCCAAGGCATGGCCGGCGCTCGCGCTCGCGCTCAGGCCGCGGTTTGACGAGCGCTTCGACGCGTTCGCGCGAGGCGCCGCGGCGCCGGCGTCGGGCGGTGCGCTCGCCGATGGCCTGGCGTTCGCCTGGACGCTCGACCGCGGCGACGTCGACGACGACGCGCGCGTGGAGGTGCTGTTCGCGCGCGCCCGGCTCGTCCGTCGCGCAGGCGTGCCGCTCCGGCGTCGCAGCCCGTTCGTCGGCGCGATCGCGCTGCACGAGCCGCGACGGCTGCTGGTGGTCGTGCGGTTCGCGCCGGGCGGCCTGCGGTCGTTCGTCCTGCGGACCGGCCGCAGGTGACGGAAGGATGACGCGGGTCTCCCGTGGGCGACGCCGAGGCCCCGGGGCGATCTCGGGCTTGCCCATGGCTTTCAAGAGTCGCGGCCAGGCCCTCCACCGCTCGCTCGCCTCACCAAAGAAGGCCGCGTAGAACCAAGCCGGGCTCGCCAGCGTCGGATGCACGTCGGTCCAACGTCGGATCGAGGGAGCCCGCGGTCGGTACACCGCCGCCTCCCGGCCGTCTCGCAGCCCTAGCAGGCCCCGCGTCACAGCGCGCATCCTTGACAAGCCAGACCTCGGAATCCCACCACGCAGAAGAGGAGAGCGGTCATGACCGAACGACAGAACGCGAAGCGCGGCTGGTTCGCGCGCTGGCGCGAGCACCGACGCGCCAAAGGCCAGCAGGCAATCGAGCGCGCGACCTTCGAACGGGAGCGCGCGCGTTCCAGCGGGGGCGCCTATTCGACCTCGAGCGCTTATCAGCACGGCGCCCCCGCCGCGGGCTGGACCGGCTTCGGCGGCGACGGTGGTGGTTGTGGCGGCGACGGTGGTGGGTGCTGATCCCATCCGCGCCACGATCGGCGGCTCAGGCTCGGCGTCGGGTGGCAGCGACCGATGGTCTTGCCGCGCGGCGACGAGCCGCGCCGGAACCAGCGAGGCGTAGGGAGGCTCGTGGCTGCGCGCAGCGCGCTCTGTGGCCGCGCGCCCGAGATGATGGCCCGCTCGCTCAGTCGCGCATCGCGGGGAACAGCACGACCTCGCGGATCGAGCGCCTGCCCGTCATCGCCATCACGAGGCGATCGATGCCGAGGCCGAGGCCGCCCGTGGGCGGCATGCCCT
>JBBJOW010000101.1:0-6399 GCA_037724045.1 Solirubrobacteraceae bacterium | reverse complement strand
CTTCAACCTCAACCGGACAGAACCACCACCCCAACCGCGGTGGATCCAGGCTAAGTGCGGTCGGCATACAGCGCCGATAGCGAGAGATAGGGTCCGAAGATGCTCGCCGGCACCGAGTTACCTCCCCTGTGGCTGGCGATCGCCGGCAAGGGTGGCGTCGGGAAGTCGGTCGTTGCGGGCACGCTGGCGCGGACTCTCGCACGGCGCGGACATCGCGTTCTGGCTATCGATTCCGACCTGATGCCCGGACTCGCGCGATCGCTCGGCACGAACGATCCCCAAACGCCGGCGCTTCTCGATGCCGCCGAGAAGCCCGAGGGGCAGCGTTGGCGTCTGAAGCCGGGCATCGGCCCGGCGCGCGCCGTCCAGCGGTTCAGCACCGCGGCGCCCGACGGGGTGCGCCTGCTGCAGCTGGGAAAGACCGGGCCCGACGGCCAGGCGGCGATCGAGGGATCGGTCAACGCCTTCCTACACGTCGTGCACCGAATGCACAAGGCGCCGTCGCTGCGCGCCATGACGGTGATCGGGGACCTGGCCGCAGGCACGCGCCATCCGATGGTTGGCTTCTCGCCGTACGCCGGCCTGTACGTCGTCCTGGCGGAGGCAGGCAGTCAGTCCGCGCTCACGGCCAGGCGGATCATCCGCTTCGCGCGCGAGCACCACAGGGCGGATGTGCTGCTGGTCGCCACGAAGGTCGCGCGGGCCGAGGACGTTGCGCTCGTCGAGCGGATCGCCGGCGAGTCGGTGGGGCTGGTCATCCCGGCCGATCCGGCGGTGACAAGCGCCGAGCAGGCTGGGAGCGCTGTGCTCGACGCCGCGCCGGACTCGCCGGCCGTGGCGGCCATCGGTGAGTTGGCAGATCTCCTGGAACAACGTAGGCTCGAACCATGAAGATCGTCGTTGCCGGCAAGGGAGGTGCGGGCAAGACCACTGTCTCGGGAACGATCGCCCGGGTGATGGGCCGCAGCGGACAGCAGGTGGTGGCCCTGGACGCCGACGTCAACCCGATGCTGGGCGTGACGCTCGGTATGGGCATCGAGGCGACGGAGAAGCTGGCCGGTGTTCGCCAGTCGCTGCAGGACGGCGATCTGGATCATGTGCCGACCGTCGAGGCGATGGTCGACAGCTTCGGCGTCGACGCGCCAGACGGCGTGCGGGTCGTGGTGGCTTCGCACATGGACAGGCCGGACGAGGGATGCGGGTGTTGCGGCGTGACCACCGAGCACCTGCTCTCCGAGCTAGAGACCAAGGGCCGGACTGTGCTCGGCGATCTCGAGGCCGGCACCGGCGTGCTCACCCGCATGGCCTCCGGCTCCATCGACCTCGTGCTGGTGGTGGTGAACCCGACGGTGAAGTCGATCGAGGTCGCGCGCCGCGCGGTCGCAGCCGCGGTCGCGCGCGACTGCCGCGTGCTTGTCCTGGCCAACCGCATCCAGGAGGAGGAAGACCTCGACGCCATCGCCACAGCCCTGGCGGGGCACGAGATCGTGGTCATCCCGGAGGACCCCGCCATCGTCCGCGCCGACGCGGAAGGACTCGCGCCGCTCGACGTCGACGCCTCAGGACCCGGCATGCAAGCACTGGTGAAGCTGGGCGACCGGCTCGCCGCGGCCGCCTGACCCCTCAAGGCTCACTCCCTTTCTACGGCTTCTTTCGTTGCCGAAGTCTCGGGCCGGCAAGCGCGTGCTGCCGATCGCGGGCGTGCTTCGCGCCGAACCGGCTCCGATCCTGAGCGCGCCGGAAGGGAAGATCTTGTCGACAAACCCCACGTTCCCGCTCCCCCGGTTGGATTGCCGAAGCTACCCGAACCGCACGCGCGGCGTCACGTATTCGTAGAACCCGCGGCCGGGCTTGCGGCCGTGGTGCCCGGCCATGACTATGCGCTCGAGCAGCGGCGGCGGGCGTACCCCGGCCGCTTGAACTCCTCGTAGAGCGACTGGCCGATGGCGAACATGACGGTCGCACGCAGACGGCCAAGTGCGCCACCAGCCGGTCGGGATCGGCGACCATCTCGCGATGCTGGCCCGGATGCCCCGCCTGGCCACCCTGGCGACGCGCGGAGCGCTTCTTGGATCGTGATTCGTCGACAGCGGGCGTAGACTGCCCTTGTGGAATCCGCACACCCGTGGCCCGATCTCCCCGAGCATCTGCGCTGGCCCGTAGAGGGCATGGACGAGCTGCTCGCCAACACGAAGTCGAGTGCGGAGGCGTTGCGAGCGCGCGCACAGGAGCTGCGTGATGAGGCGGCCACGTCGCCGGTCAGAGGCCACCGAGCCGTCTGTCTGACCCTTGCGGGTCGCTACGAGGAAGCCGCGGCGACACGCACCGCGGCGCGCTGAGCTACCAGTCCTCGAGTCGGCGCCGCATCGCCCGGTCGACCTCGCGGAGACGCCCGAACGCGTCGCGTACCGCCTCCGACGCGCGGTCGAGCTCGTCATCCAGGGCCTCGAGCATGTTCCTGGTCGCCTCCGGGTCCAGGACGCTCTGCTCGTCCCATCGGTTGGCGAGCGCCTGCGCGTCGGCAAGAAGCGCCGGCAGCACCCGGATGGCGACCCGCGCAGACTCCGCGAGGAGGTCGCGGCTCGAGGTGTCGGCCCCACCCACCTGAACCAGCTCAGCGTGGCGTGCCGCGATCGTCTCGTGAGCAAGACGGCTGGCCCCGAGCAGGGTGTCAAGACGCTCGATCTGAAAGGGCTGATCCGGCACGACGGAGCACTCTCTCAGAACCCCCGTGGGGAAGTTGTTGGGAAGTGGAGGGCCGTTTCAGGCGGTCCCGAGCGGTCTTGAGCGGCGAGCCGATCCGGTCGCGATCCGCGCGCCGGGACCCCGCAAACCCTGCCACAGAGCCAGAAACCACGTTACGGAGCGGCGATGGAGTCGAACCATCCAACCGTGGGGCTGCCACGGCCTGTCGGTTTTGATGACCGGGCGCGAGCAGCGCGTCATCGCGCACGCCGCGCTCAAGCGCCGTCGTGGGGAGCGGATTCGCGAGGCGCTCGACGCGTATGTGCAGGAGAGCACTCGCTCGGGGAAGCGCTTCCCGAACCGATCGCGACCAGCGAGATCATCGAAGCGGACTGAGGCCCGCATAAGCCGCCCTCGTCGGCCCCACGGGCACTTGACGCGCCCCGCCCTCGCCAATACCCTGGGTCGCCGACGAGCGGGAGGGGAGAGCCGGGAAGCGTGAACGCGGATGCCGGGCCAGGACTGAGTCGGATCGTTCACGAGGTGCGCGAGCTTGAGCTGGGCGAGCGCACGAGCTACTCCGCGGGCCGCCTCACCGTCGGCGAGCAGAGCGCGAAAGAGTTCCTCCGCGACCCCGCGTTCGCCGAGGTCCGGCTGGGCTGCGCCTCCCCTGGCGACCGTACCCGGATCGTCGGCGTGCTTGACGCCATGCAGCCCTGTTCGAAGGGCCCTGGCGGAGGTGGCGTGTTCCCTGGGTTGCTGGGTCCCGCGATGCCCGTCGGGCGCGGCACCACCCACGTGCTGCGCGGCGCCGCGGTGCTGGTCGCCGGCTACCTGCCGCGCGCGCAGGAGGCGATCATCGACATGTCGGGGCCGGCGGCACCGCTGTCGCCGCTCGCCTCCACCCACAACCTCGTCGTCGAGTTCACGCCCGCCGCCGACGCGCCGTGGGAGGACGTCGACCAAGCGCTGCGGCGCGGGCTCGTCAAGCTCGCCGCCCACCTCGCCGAGGCGGCGCTCGAGGCCGAGCCGGACGCTGTCGAGACATACCCTGAGCCCGGCGGATCGGCCGCGAAGGGCAAGCCGCGCGTCGCGGTCGTCACCAACCTGCAGACCCAGGGAAAGTTCAAGGACGTCTTCGTCTACGGGCGCAGCCTGTCGGGCGGCCTGCCGACCGTCATCTCGCCCGGTGAGCTCGATGACGGGGCGGTCGTCAGCGGCCAGTACGGCCACCCGTCGCTGAAGAACCCCACCATCCTGCACCAGACGCACCCCGTCGTCGCCGCCCTCAGAGCCTCCGACGACCTCGAGCTGGCGGCGCTCGTCCTCTGCCCCGAGCCCGTCGACCAGGCGAACAAGGAGCTCATCTCCGCGCACGCCGCGCGGCTGTGCCGACAACTCGGGGTCGACGCGGCGATCCTGTCCAAGGAGGGCGGCGGTAACGCCGACGCCGACGTCACGCTCAAGATGGACCGCCTTGAGGAGGAGGAGGGGATCGCGGCGGTGGGCATCCTGGCGGAGATGGCGGGGCGCGACGGGACGGGCCCGCCGCTGGTGGTCGCGCCCACGAAAGCCACGGCCCTGATCAGCACCGGCAACTACGACGCGCGCATGACGCTGCCCGCATGCGACCGCTCGCTCGGGCGCGACCGCATTGCCCTGCTCGACCAGCCGTCGACCGACGAGGTCGAGCTGCCCGTCGCCGCGATCTACTGTGCGCAGAGCACGCTGGGCTGGGGCGTCCTAACCTGCGCGGAGACCGCCTAGCCAAATGCGCATCGTCCATTACGTCAACCAGTTCTTCGCCGGCATCGGCGGCGAGGACTCCGCAGGCACGGGACCCGAGCTGCGCGACGGCTCCGTCGGACCCGGTCGGCGCCTGGCCGCCGTCCTGGGCGACGAGCACGAGATCATCGCCACCGCGATCTGCGGCGACGACTACGCCGCGAGTCACCCCGAGTTCGCCGCCGAGCTTGTCGAGCAGGCGCGCCAACTCGGGGCCGAGATGATCGTGGCCGGCCCCGCGTTCACCAGCGGGCGCTACGGCATGGCGTGCGCGCGAATCGCGGCGGCGGCTTCCGCGGCCGGCCTGCCCGCGCTGGCCTCGATGCATCCCGACAACCCCGGCCTCGGCGAGGCCGCCGGCACATCGGTCGTCGAGAGCGGGCTGACCGCGCGCCAGATGAAGGACTCGCTCGACCGCTTCGCGGCGGCCACGCTCATCGTCGCCGCCGGCGAGGAGCTCACCGCGCAGGACGGCCGCATCGGCCCGGTCGCGCGCACGAACCGCCTTGCCCAACGCAACGCCGCCGAGCGCGCGGTCGCGCTCGTCCTCATTCGCCTCCAAGGCGACAAAGAGGAGACCGAGATCCCGCTCCCCGACTTCGATCAGGTGACGCCAGCCGCACCCGTCGACGATGTCACCGAGGCGCTCATCGCCCTCGTCACGGAGGGTGGCTTCGTACCCGCCGGCAACCCCGACCGGCTGGAGTCCGCGCGCGCGACGAAATGGGTGCGCCACTCGCTCGACGGCCTCGACTCCGCGGCAGCCGGCAGCTTCGAATCGGTCCACGGCGGCTTCTCCACCCAGTGGGCCAACGCCGATCCCAACCGCATCCTCCCGCTCGACGTCGCCCGCGAGCTGGAGCGCGAGGGCGCGATCGGACGCCTGCACGGCGAGTACCTGGGGACGACCGGCAACGGCACCACGGTCGCCGACGCGCGCCGCTTCGGGATGGAGTGGGCCGCCGAGCTGCGCCAGGCGAACATCCAGGCGGTGATCCTCACCGCCACCTGAGGAACCGGCACGCGTTGCGGGTCAACGCTGACGAAGGAACTCGAGCGCGCCGGGATCCCCACCGCGCTGCTGTGCAACCTCGTCTCGATCGCCAAGCGCGTCGGCGCGCCGCGGATCGTGCCCACGCGCGGCATCCCCTTCCCGACGGGAGACCCGGAGCTCGGGCCCGCGCAGGAGCGCGCCTGGCGCCGGCAGCTGCTCGGACGCGCACTCCACGCCATCGCGACGCCGGTGACCGAGCCGACCGTCTTCGACGGCGATCCGGTTCAATAGCCGCTCGATGCCGGTCCCCGTCATCTCGGCCACGAGCGCGGCCCTCGCCCACGTCCCCGGACTCGCCCGGCACGGCTCCAAGCCGTCGCGCGAGCTCAAACGCAACCCGGAGCTCATGGCCCAGTTCCTCGGCTCGCTGCGGACGTTCGAGCAGGCGGTCGCCTACGGGCCCCACCAGGCGTTCCTTGGCGCGCTGCACCCGCGCGATCTGCCGCAGCGGCCCTGGGTCGGCGTTGCGCCCAACGGCGAGGGCCGCTTCGCCGGCGTCGGCGAGCTCATGCCCGAAGACGAGTTCCTCGGCCTGCTGGCGGCGGTCGATGACTTCGGGCTCGTCAGGCTGGGCGCGCAGGAGGCCGCCGCGATCGCCGAGCGACTCGCCCGCCATCCGCTCGCCGAGCACTTCGACCTCGAGAAGGTCGCGGCCGCCGGGAGCGAGGCCGAAGCGGTGGCGGCCGAACCGGGGGCGCTGCCCCTGCATCTACAAGCCGATCGCCTGGCCGGGGCGATGCGTCGCGCCGACGAGAGCGATCAAGCCCTGACTGCGGAGGTGGTGTTCGAGAACCTCGCGGGGAAGGCGAGTGCCACGCTGGCGCTCCTGCACCTGCTGCACGACAACGGCATCGACCCGGCCTCGATCGACTACG
>JBBJOW010000100.1:0-6757 GCA_037724045.1 Solirubrobacteraceae bacterium | reverse complement strand
CCGGAAGTCCAGGGTGACCGCCGGAGGCGGTCGGCTATGGGCAACCGTCCGTGAGGCTCCTGGTGCTGGCACTCATCCTCGCGGGGTTCGTCGCCGAGTCCGCGCAGGCCTGCAGCTGCGCGGAACCCGGGGACCCACGGGAGGAGCTCGCCGAGGCCGACGTACCGCCTGCCGCGCCGGCTGACGTCGGCGCCGGGCTCACCCGGCGGGAACGATGAGCGCCGGCAGCTGACGCATCGACGCGAACGTCACGTCCGCCTCGACGCCGTAGCCCAGGACCCGCATCCCGGCGGCGCGGGCGGCCGCCACGCCGACGTGGGAGTCCTCGACGACGACGCAGTGCTCCGGCGCGAAGCCCGAGCGCGCGGCCGCATGCTCGAAGAGGTCGGGAGCGGGCTTGCCGACCCCGACCTCGGTGGCGGAGAAGATGCGGCCCTCGAAGCGCGCGTAGAGCCCGGTCATCCCGAGCGTGAGGCGCATCTTCCGATGGTCGCCGCTGGAGGCGACGCAGGTGGCGTGGCCCGCCGCCTCCACGGCGTCCACGGCGTCGGCGACCCCCGGCACCGCCTGCAGCTCGCGCGCGAAGGCCGCGTCGCGGCGGGCGTCGTAGCCGGCCGCCCAGCCCGCGGGCAACGGCGCTCCCGACAGCTCCTGCGAGCGCGCGAGCATGTGCGCGCGCGAGCGGCCCAGGAACTCGGCCATCGTCTCCCCGAGGGTGAGGGCGACGCCGAGCTCTGCGAGCGCATCGCGCAACGCTGCGCAGGAGAGCCGCTCGGAGTCCACGAGCACGCCGTCACAGTCGAAGATCACGAGCACCGGCGCCGTAGCGTAAGTGCGGTGCGTCTGGACGAACCCTGGACCCTGGGCGGGCTGCCCGTCCCCAACCGCGTCGTGCTCGCGCCGCTGGCGGGCATCGGCAACTGGTTCGTCCGGCTCCAGGCGCGCCGCCACGGCGCCGGTCTGGTGGTGTCGGAGATGATCTCCAGCCACGCCATCCATTACCGCAACGAGCGCACCCTGAGCGAGCTGCTGTACATCGACCCGCGGGAGCGGGAAGCCGGGCCCACCCCATCCGGGCCGATCGCCATCCAGCTCTTCGGGCACGACCCGGACGTGATGCGCTCGGCCGCGGCGAGCGTCGCGGAGGCGGGCGCCGACCTGATCGACCTCAACATGGGCTGCCCGGTGCCCAAGGTCATGAAGACGGGCGCGGGGGCGGCGCTGCCGCGGGACCCGGCGCGAGCGGTCGCGATCGCGCGCGCGGCCCGCGAGGGGTCGGGGCTGCCGGTCACCGTCAAGCTGCGCGCCGAGGGCGTCGAGGCGGCCCGCGCCCTGGTCGCCGACGGCGGGGTCGCCGGCATCACCTTCCACCCGCGCGACGTCAAGGTCCGCCACAAGGGCACGCCCGACTACGACCTCGCGGCCGCGCTGGTGGCCGAGCTCGACCCCGTGCCGGTGATCGTGTCCGGCGGCATGGCGGGGGCCGAGCACATCCGCTGGGTGTTCGAGCACACGGGCTGCGCCGCGGTCATGCTCGCGCGCGGCGCGCTGGGGAACCCATGGCTGTTCGAGGAGGTGCTCGGAACCCGCGACGTGCCGCCGACGGCCGACGTGATCGTCGCGGAGTGGCTCTGGGTCCTCGACCGGGCCGTCGAGCACCTCGGCCCCGAGCGGGCGGCGAGCTACCTCAAGAAGTTCCACCCTTGGTACGTCGAGCGCCTCGGAGCGACCAAGGAGACCCAGAATGCCCTGCAAAGGGCGGGTTCCGTGGACGAGCAGAGGACGGTAATCGAGGCTCTGGCCCCGGTGCTATCCTCCCCGGCCGCCTGAGGTACCGGACCCGCCGTTGTTGCGGGTTCTTCTCTTTCCCCGCCGCCATTTAGGACGACCATGCAGAAGGACGTCATCCTCACCCCCGAAGGACTTGAGAAGCTCAAGTCCGAGATCGAGTTCCTTTCCGGCGAGAAGCGCCGGGAGGTCGCCGAGCGCATCAAGGAGGCTCGCGAGTTCGGCGACATCTCCGAGAACTCGGAGTACGACGACGCCAAGAACGAGCAGATGATGCTCGAGGCGCGCATCGCCTCCCTGGAGGAGAAGCTGCGCTCGGCCTCGGTCATCGACGAGTCAGAGCTCGACACCAACGTCGTGCGCGTCGGCGTCACGGTCAACGTCAAGGACGAGGCCTCCAAACAGAGCGACGTGTTCAAGATCGTCGGCTCCACCGAGGCGGATCCGTCTGCGCAGCCCAAGCGGCTCTCCAACGAGTCCCCGGTCGGCAAGGCCCTGCTCGGTCACAAGAAGGGCGACGTCGTCGACGTGACGCTGCCCACGGGCAAGACCCGCAAGCTCAAGATCGCCAAGATCGCCGTCTAGATGGTTGATTCCATGACCCCGCGGCCCCAGGCACGCCGCTGACGCTTCGCCGGTTCACGCTCGTCCGGTTCGCCCGTACCACCGGTACGGGCTTCGCCGGCCGGTCGCGCCCGGCTCGGTCATCAGCGCGCCTGGAACCACGGGTCTCGTGGAATCAACCATCTAGGAGCCCGTTGAAAAGTCCGGCTCGTCCGGTGACGTCCAATGTTCAACGGGCTCCTAGATGACGGACCCGCTCGTAGCGACGCGGCGGGCCAAGCTCGCGGCGCTACGCGAGTCGGGCATCGACCCCTTTCCCCACGCCTATCCCGGCGTCGTCGCCATCGCGTCCGTCGACGCCGGCGAGGCGCGCATCGCGGGTCGCCTGGCGGCCCGGCGGGGCGGGGGGAAGGCCATGTTCCTCGACGTCGTCGACCGGTCCGGGCGCATGCAGCTGCACGCCCGGCGCGACCTGCTCGGCGACGAGGTCTTCGACCGGCTCAAGAAGCTCGTCGACCTCGGTGACCTGATCGGCGTCGACGGCGAGTTCTTTCTCACCGACACCGGGCAGCCGACCCTGCGCGTCACGGCGTTCGCCGTGCTCGCCAAGGCGGTGCGCCCGCCGCCGGACAAGTTCCACGGCGTGCAGGACATCGAGCTGCGCTACCGCGCCCGTGAGCTCGACCTGATGGCCTCAGAGGACGCGCGCGAGCTCTTTCTCACGCGCTCGCGGCTCATCTCCGCCATCCGCCGCGTGCTCGACACGGACGGCTTCGTCGAGGTGGAGACGCCCGTCCTGCAGCCGCTCTACGGCGGCGCGGCGGCGCGGCCGTTCACCACGCACTACCACGCGCTCGACCAGACGATGTACCTGCGGATCGCGACCGAGCTGTACCTCAAGCGGCTGATCGTCGGCGGCCTCGAGCGCGTCTACGAGATCGGCAAGAACTTCCGCAACGAGGGGCTCTCGCGCAAGCACCTGCCCGAGTTCACGATGCTCGAGTGGTACGAGGCATACGCCGACTACAAGGACGTCGCGGCGCGCTTCGAGCAGCTCATCGACACCGTCGCCCGTGAGCTGGGCAACACCGACTTCGCGCCGCCGTGGGACCGCAAGACCTTCGCCGGCGCGATCGCGGAGCAGACCGGCATCGACATCCTCGCCGCGCGGGACTTCGACTCGCTGAAGGAGGCGGTGCGGGGCGCCGATCTCCACGTCCCCGAGCACGAGACCACCTGGGCCCAGCTCGTCGACCACCTGCTCACCGCGCACGTCGAGCCGACGCTGGAGCGTCCGACCTTCCTCTTCGACTATCCCGTCGAGCTGTCACCCTTCGCCAAGCGCCACCGGTCCGAGCCTGGCCTCGTCGAGCGCTTCGAGGCCTACGCGGGCGGCATGGAGATCGCGAACGCGTTCACCGAGCTCAACGACCCCGACGATCAGCGCGAGCGCTTCGAGCAGCAGCGCGCGTACGCGGCCGCCGGCGACGAGGAGGCGCAGCCGTTCGACGAGGCGTTCCTGAGCGCCCTCGAGCACGGCATGCCGCCGACGGGCGGCATCGGCTTCGGGGTCGACCGGCTGGCGATGCTGCTGACCGGCCGCGACACCGTCCGCGAGGTCGTGCTCTTCCCGGCCCTGCGGACAGAGACGTAGCTACTTCTTCGCGGTGTACGTCCCGCCGGCGCTGCAGGGCCCCTCGACCTTGATCGAGCCGGTCACCTTGCCGCCCTTGAAGCGCTCGTTGGAGATCCTGGCCGTCTTGCCCTTCATGTGCGCGAGCGCGGCCGGCACGGCCAGGGCGGCGATGAAGCAGGGCGGCCGCGCACGCAGCCTGGTCGTCTGCGGCGAGGGCCGAGCGTGCCTGCGCCTCGAAGGCGGCGGCGTCCAGGCGCGGCCAGAGCGCCTCGATCGCGCGCTCACGGGCAGCCGCCGCGCGTCGGAGGGCGAGCAGCTGCACGAGCCCGGTGGCCCGCCGCGCAGGCCACGCCGTCGCCGCCCGGTCGCCGACCGCGACGCGGAATCGTCCGAGCAGATCGACCAATCTCCAGGAGGAGCGAACCATGAAGGCCATCGCACGGACCGACGCACCGGTCGCGATCGAAGGTGACGGCGTCGAGCTGCGGGTCCAGCCGATCGGCGGGGGCATGAGAGCCGGCTTCGTCCGGCTGCCCAAGGGCGCCGATCTGCGCCCCGCCGTCGTCGGGCTGCCCGACGACCCCGGACACGCGCCCGAGGCGCTCGAGGACTCCGAGTACGTCGACTTCTCGCCGACGGACGAGTTCAACCACGTCCTCGACCACATCCGGTCGCAGGGGTAGGCGACGCTAGATATATATCCAGGTGTGCGGCTCGGCTCCCGGCATGAAGTGGCAGGCATGACCCTCGTCGTCCTCGCGACCCCCGCCGGCGCCACGCCGGCGGCGAGCGGTCTTGCGGGCCTGGCGCACGCGACGCGCGTTTTCGTCAAGGCGCTGGTCCGGCGGACCGCGAGCAGGAGGCGGCGGTGATCACGCGCGTGGTCGCGGGCATCCTCGCCATCGTCTTCGTCTCGCTCGGTCTGACCTTCACGGTCATCGGGCTGGCGGTCGACCGCAGCGGCAGTTCCGAAGGCTTCCTCAGCACGGGGATCGGCATGTTGGCGGCCGGCGCGGCGTGCGCGGCGGTGTTCGCCGTCCTCACGCGGCGCGACGCCGAGCGCCGGCACCGCCGTCGCGCCGGGGCGCGCGCACAGGCGCAGATCGTCCGCGCCGTCCTGCGCCCCGGCGTCCGCATCGGCTCGCTTCTCGCCTACGACCTGACCGTGCGCTTCCAGCCGGCCGGTGAGGCGACTCGGCGCCTGCTCGTCGTGCCCGGAACGGCGCTCGTCGAGGGCGAGTCGATCGAGGTCGCCTACGACCCGCAGGAACCGTCCAATTTCGAACCAACATCGACACAGGGCCACTGGCATCTCGTGCACGATCCGGGTTAGGCTCGCGCCATGGACCTCGAACCGGGCGAGCAGATCATCTTCGAGGGGCACCCTTCGTGGCGCTCCATCCTCGGCTTCTACCTGAAGGGCCTGTTTGCGGTGGCCCTCGCCGCCGCGATCGCCGCGGGGGTCACTCAGATCGCTGACGATGAGGTCGATGTCGGGCTCACTGTCGGCGTGGCGATCGCCGCCCTCGTCATCCTGCTGGTCCTCGGCTACGTAAAGCGACTGTTCACGACGTACACGATCTCCAACCACCGGCTGCACATCCGACGGGGCATCGTCAGCCGTAGAGAGCAGCAGACCCAGATCAACCGTGTGCAGAACGTCAACACCGACCAATCCGTGCTCGAGCGCCTCCTCCAGGTGGGGACGGTCGACTTCGACACGGCCGCGGGCGACGACTATCAGTTCGCCTTTGCAGGGGTTGCTGACCCTGCCGAAGTCGTCGAGGCTGTGCACCGCGCACAGCGCGAGGTGGACGCGATGACCGGCCTCCCGAACGGGTAGAATGCCTCATGGCCATATGCCACTCCGGGACCACGCACCGACCCAGCGCTGACCCAGCAGGAAGGTAGTTCAGAACATGTTCGAGCGATTTACAGAGCGAGCCCGCCAGGTGGTCGTCCTGGCCCAGGAGGAAGCTCGCACGCTCAAGCACAACTACATCGGCACCGAGCACATCCTGCTCGGACTGCTGCGCGAGGAGGAGGGCCTGGCGGCCCGCGTCCTCGAATCCCTCGACATCACCGTCGAGCGCGTCCGTGCCCAGGTCGTCCGCATCGTCGGCTCCGGCGAGGAGGTCACCTCGGGTCAGATCCCCTTCACGCCGCGCGCCAAGAAGGTGCTCGAGCTAGCGCTCCGCGAGGCCCTGAGCCTCGGCCACAACTACATCGGCACCGAGCACATCCTCCTCGGCCTCGTGCGCGAGAACGAGGGTGTCGCCGCACGCATCCTGCTCGACTTCGACGCGGACTCCGAGAAGATCCGCAACGAGGTCATCCGGATGCTGTCGGGTCCCGGCGGCCGGCGCGGCTCGGGGTCGTCGGGCTCGGGTTCGGGCTCCGGCGGGGCGGGTGCGGCAGCCACGGGCGAGGGCAAGAAGTCCTCCAAGCTGCTCGACCAGTTCGGCCGCAACCTGACCAAGCTCGCTGCGGAAGGCAAGCTGGATCCGGTGGTGGGCCGGGAGACGGAGATCGAGCGGATCATGCAGATCCTCTCGCGCCGCACCAAGAACAACCCGGTGCTCGTGGGCGAGCCGGGCGTCGGCAAGACCGCGGTGGTCGAGGGCCTGGCCCAGCGCATCACCAACGCCGACGTGCCCGAGCTGCTGAAGGGCAAGCAGATCTACACGCTCGACCTGGCGGCGCTGGTCGCCGGCTCGAAGTACCGCGGCGAGTTCGAGGAGCGCCTGAAGAAGGTGATGAAGGAGATCA
>JBBJOW010000099.1:0-6790 GCA_037724045.1 Solirubrobacteraceae bacterium | reverse complement strand
GGATGGCTCTAGTTCGGTTCGGTGTCGCGTGCTCACGCTGAGCTCGGCGTCCACCCAGTGGCAGGTCGGCCTCGGCCTCGGCATCGTCGTGATCCTGGTGGCCGCGGCGATCGTGATCACCATCGTCGGGCTGGCGATGAAGATCGCCAAGCAGGCCCAAGCGTCCGAGGAGGCCGTCGAGGTCGTCCGCGCGCAGACCGACCAGCTCGGCGGCATCGCCCGGATCAACGACTCGGGTGTGCGGGTGCTCCACGCCGCGCGGGCGCTGCGGAAGGTGGCGGTCGGGAAATGACGCTTGCCGTCTCGGGGAACACCTACTGGACGATCGCCCTCCTCGTGGGTCTCGCCGCCGCGCTGATCGTCGCGACCCTGCTGCTCCTGCTGATCCGGTCGGTCAGGAGCATCGAGAGCTCGGTCGACGGCCTGCTCACCGTGGCCGGCAGCGTCAGCGCCAACACCGAGAACATCCCCCAGCTCGCGGCAACCGCGCCCGTGCTGGCACTGATCGTGGAGGAAGCCGTGGTCCAAGACGGGTACATGAACGCACTCACCGACGGGTTCGGAACCGCATGAGCCACGGCACCTACGTCCTGCTCAGCGTCGCGCTGGCGACACTCGTCGTCGTCGTGCTCGCCGTGGCGCTGATCGAGATCCGCCGCGGCCTCACCGCGATCTCGGAAGGCCTCGCGACGCTCGGGTCCGCGCTCGGGTCCGTCGAGGCCGAGCATCTCCGTCCGCTGCAGGGCGCGGTCACGGCGATCAACGCGCAGTTCGACGTCATCCTGGGCGCGCTGCCGGGGATCGCGCGCAAGGCCGCGATGGTGGCCGAGCGGAGGCCGCGATGACCCTCTGGTGGATCGGGGACATCGTCCTGCTCTTCGTCATCTTCCCGGTCGTCGTCATCCTGCTGCGCAACGTGCTCGACGCGACCAAGAGCATCGTCCCCGAGGTGCAGAGCATCTCGAGGGTCGCCGCCGCCGGGTCGCGGGACCTCGATGCCGCCGCGCTCCTGCTGACCACGCAGCAGCAGGTGCAGCAGACCGTCGCGGGCCTGGCCAACTACGGCGGCTCGCTCGACGTGATCCTCGACGACGCCGAGCGGGAGTAGCCATGGTCCTCGGAGTCGTCGCACCCGCCATAGTCATGATCCTCGCCGTCCTGCTGATCGTCCTCGCCCTCGTCTACTTCCTCGTCTCGACGATCCTGCAGCTCCGCACGATCACCGCGGAGCTGGACGACGTCATCGACGGCGTCAGCGAGATCGTGACCAAGAGCGCCCCGGTCAACGGAGTCGTGACCACGATCAACTCACAACTCGACGCGGGCGTCGACCTGCTGGAGGGCCTGCTCGTGAAGAAGGCCGGTCTCACCGACGCCATGGGGCTCATCGACGGCATGTACCCCGGGGCCGCAGCGAACGGGCTGCGCAACTTCCCCCAGAGCACCCGGGTGCGGCCGCCGCGCATCGGCGAGGTCTACACCCGGGGCACGCTCAACCTCGCGCGGCTCGGCCGCGAGGCGCCGATCGCCGCCGCCAGCCACGAGGGGCCCGTGCTCCGGAACGTCGCGGGGGGCAGCAGCGCCGCGCGCGGGCTCTACCCGGGCGGCCGGCCGGTGGGCCCGAGGAACCTGCCGCGGTCTCCCGCGATCGGCAGCGGCGCGCCGGTCCAGTACGAGGAGCGCGAGGACATCGGAGCGCCCCGCAAGCAACTCCCCCCACGCGGCGACTGACCCGATCCACCCGCGCGGCGAATGCGATCAACCGACCACGAGCTGCCTCGGGTCCGTGTCGTCGACGGAGACGATGCACGACGCCGGGCAGCCGGCCGGGAGCTGCAGCTGGCCGGTGGCCCACCACCAGCTCTGCACCTCGACGACCGCGGCGCTCGGCACGTCGAGCTCGATGACGACGCAGGCGTCGGCACCGAGCGTCATGGCTCGCAGCCACGAGTACTCGCAGGCCAGCGCACGGCTCTGCGACACGAACGAGCGCGGCCACAGACCGTGGCGCTGGATCGACTGCAGGCAGTCGACGGTCGTTCCGTGGAAGACGATCATCTCGGGACCTGAGGGCGAAGCGTGCGGCTCCGTCTCTGAGCTGATTATGCCAGCCTCTGCTGACACGAAAAGGAGCAGTTAGTGCAGACCCCAGCGGCATTCGAGTATGAGCGTGCGACGAGCGTGGAGGGCGCGATCGAAGCGCTCCAGCGGCTCGGCCCCGAGGCGCGCATCATCGCGGGCGGTCACAGCCTGCTGCCGATGATGAAGCTCCGCCTGGCCAACCCGGAGCACCTGATCGACATCAACGAGCTCCACGAGCTCTCCTACATCCGCGAGGAGGAAGGCGAGATCAGGATCGGGGCGCTGACGCGGCACGTCGACCTGCTGAAGTCCGAGCTGCTCGCCGAGCACTACCCACTCTTCCGCGACGCCGAGCACGTGATCGCCGACCCGGTCGTGCGCAACCGCGGCACGCTCGGCGGCTCGCTGTGCCAGGCCGACGCGGCCGAGGACCTGTCGGCCGTCTGCGCTGCCGCCGGGGCGAAGGTCGTCATCCGCGGACCGGGCACCGAGCGGGTGGTCGGGATGGAGGACTTCCACGTCGGCCCCTACATGACGGCGGTGGGTGCCGGCGAGATGCTCACCGAGGTCCGCCTCGGGCTGTGGTCGGGCAGCGGCAGCGCCCACGAGAAGGTCGAGCGCCGCGCCGGCGACTGGGCGATCGCCGCCGCGTCGGCCGCGGTGTGGATCGACGGCGGCGAGTTCAACCATGCGGGCATCGCGCTCAGTGCGGTCGGGCTCACGACGATCCACCTCACCCGCGCCGAGGAGCTGATGCGCGGGAAGGCGCCCTCGGAGGAGCTCTTCGCCCAGGCGGGCGCGATCGCGTCGGAGGACTGCTCACCCAGTTCGGACGGCCGCGGACCGGTCGACTACAAGCGCCACCTCGCGGGCGTTCTCACCCACCGTGCCCTGCGCCGAGCGACGGCGCGCGCACTCCAGCAGGAGGCCTGACCCATGGATGTCTCGGTAACAGTCAACGGCGAGCCGGTCTCGCACGACGTCGAGCCGCGCCAGCTGCTCGTGCACTTCATCCGCGAGACGCTCGGCCTCACGGGAACCCACTGGGGGTGCGACACGTCCAACTGCGGCGCCTGCGTCGTGCAGATGGACGGCCAGCCGGTCAAGTCCTGCACGGTCCTGACGGCGATGTGCGACGGGCACGAGATCCGCACCGTCGAGTCGCTCGAGGTCGACGGTCAGCTCGATCCGCTCCAGCAGGGCTTCCACGAGCTGCACGCGCTCCAGTGCGGCTTCTGCACGCCGGGGATGCTGATGACGGCGCGTGCCCTCCTGGACGAGAACCCCGACCCGACCGACCTCGAGATCCGCACCGCGATCTCCGGCGCCATCTGCCGCTGTACGGGCTACAAGAACATCGTCAGCGCCGTGCGCTGGGCCGCCGACCACGAAGCCGCCGCGAAACAGGAGGCATGAGCATGGCCATCGCCGAGAACCTTCCGAGCCCCTCGACCGAGCGCCCGATCGGCTTCGGCCGCCTCAAGCGCAAGGAGGACGCGCGGTTCATCCGCGGCGAGGGCACCTACTTGGACGACATCCGCCTGCCGGGCATGGTGCACGGCGCGGTCCTGCGCAGCCCCTACGCGCACGCGAAGATCGTCTCGATCGACACGTCCAAGGCGCTGGCGCACCCCAACGTCGCCGCCGTCGTCACCGCCAAGGACCTCGAGACGCTCGGCCTCGCGTGGATGCCGACGATCTCCTACGACACGCAGGCCGTGCTCGCGGGCGACAAGGTGCGCTTCCAGGGCCAGGAGGTCGCCTTCGTCATCGCCACCGACGAGTACTCCGCCAACGACGCGCTGCAGCTCATCGACGTGGAGTACGAGCCGATCGGGGCGGTCGTCAACGCCCGCAAGGCGCTCGACCGCGACGCCCCGCTGATCCGCGACGACAAGGTCGGCCAGCGCGACAACGTAGCGAGCCCGACCTGGGAGGCCGGCAACGAGGCGGCGACCAACCGCGCGTTCGCCGAGGCCGACACGATCGCCACCCGCGACCTCATCTACCCGCGCTGCCACCCGGCGCCGCTGGAGACCTGCGGGATCATCGCCGACTTCAACCCCGAGACCGGCCAGCTCGACATCTACAACGGCAACCAGGCGCCGCACGCCCATCGCACGGTCTACGCGCAGGTCGCGGGCCTGGCCGAGCACATGATCCGGATCCGCTGCCAGGACATCGGCGGCGGCTTCGGCAACAAGGTGCCGGTCTACCCGGGCTACGTCTGCGCGATCGCCGGTTCGATCGTCGCCGGCGCTCCGGTCAAGTGGATCGAGGACCGCTCGGAGAACCTCGTCACGACCGGCTTCGCGCGTGACTACATCATGCACAGCCAGCTGTGCGCGAAGAACGGCAAGATCACCGGCCTGCGCGTCGACGTGATCGCCGACCACGGCGCGTTCGACTCGACCGCGCAGCCGACGAAGTTCCCGGCCGGGTTCTTCCACATCTGCTGCGGCTCCTACGCCCTCGAGGCCTCCCACGTCAAGGTCAAGGCGGTCTACACGAACAAGGCACCGGGCGGCGTGGCCTACCGGTGCTCGTTCCGGATCACCGAGGCCGTCTACATGGTCGAGCGGATGGTCGACGCGCTCGCGCTCGAGATGGGCGTCGACCCGATCGACCTGCGGATGCGCAGCTTCATCGCGCCGGAGCAGTTCCCGTACGAGACGACGACCGGCTGGACCTACGACTCCGGCGACTACGCCAAGACGATGCGCGTGGCGATGGACATCGCCGGCTACGAGGACCTGCGCCGCGAGCAGCTCGAGAAGCGGGAGCGCGGCGAGCTGATGGGTATCGGCGTCTCGTTCTTCACCGAGGGCGTCGGGGCGGGGCCGCGCAAGCACATGGACATCCTCGGGCTGGCCATGAACGACGGCGCCGACCTGCGCGTGCATCCGTCGGGCAAGGCCGTGGTCTCGATCAGCGCGCAGACGCAGGGCCAGGGGCACGAGACGACGTTCGCGCAGATCGTCGCCGAGGAGCTCGGCATCCCGCCGGAGGACATCGAGGTCCGCCACGGCGACACCGACAAGTCGCCGTACGGCCTGGGCACCTACGGCAGCCGCTCGACGCCGGTCTCCGGGGCGGCGGTCGCGGTCGTCGCGCGCAAGGTCCGCGACAAGGCCCGCCTGATCGCGGCGACGATGCTCGAGACCCGGCCGGAGGATCTCGCGTGGGAGAAGGGCCGCTGGTACGTCAACGGCGACCCCGACTCCGGCGTGCTGATCGAGGACATCGCGCTGCGCGCCTACAGCGGCGAGGCGATGCCGGAGGGCCTGGAGGGCGGCCTGGACGCCCAGGTCATCTACGACCCGCCGAACCTGACCTACCCCTACGGCGCCTACATCGCGGTCGTCGACATCGATCCGGACACCGCGCAGGTGACGGTCCGCCGGTTCATCGCCGTCGACGACTGCGGCGTGCGGATCAACCCGATGATCGTCGACGGGCAGATCCACGGCGGCCTGGCCGAGGGCGTCGGGATCGCGCTGATGGAGGTCATCACCTTCGACGAGGAGGGCAACTGCCTGAACTCGTCGTTCATGGACTACCTCATCCCTACCGCGATGGAGTGCCCGGACTTCGAGCTCGGCGAGACGGTGACGCCCTGTCCGCACCACCCGATCGGCGCCAAGGGCGTCGGCGAGTCGCCGAACGTCGGCTCCCCGCCGGCGATCGTCAACGCGGTCGTCGACGCGCTCTACGCGACGCACGGCGTGGCGCACGTCGACATGCCGTGCACCCCCGCGCGCGTCTGGGCGGCGATGCAGGGCCGGGCCGAGCCGCCGCAGTGATCCTAAAACCGCCCACCGAGGGGACACCCTGATGATGCCCGCCGCGCTGTCGCGGCGGGCCGAGGAGCTCGCCGCCGGGCGCGCCGCCTTCGTGACCGCCACCGTCGTGCGCGCCCAGCGCCCGACGAGCGTGACGGCCGGGAGCGTCGCGCTCGTGCTCGGCGACGGGACGATCGAGGGGTTTGTCGGTGGGACGTGCGCGGAGCAGAGCGTGCGCGCGTACGCGTTGCAGGCGATGCAGAGTGGGGAAGCGATGCTGCTGCGGATCCTCCCGGACGCGGCGGACGGCGACGGGAGCGACGGTGTGAGCGAGGACGGCGCGATGACGGTGCAGAACCCGTGTCTCTCGGGCGGCGCGATCGAGGTCTTCCTCGAGCCGGTGCTGCCTGCCCCGCGCGTCCTGGTCGTGGGCGACACGCCGATCGCGGGCGCGGTGCGACGGCTCGGCGCTGAGCTCGGACTGGACGTCGTCCGCGTGGAGGACGGGGTCCTCGAGCCCGCGTCCGACGATCTCGCGCTCGTCGTCGCGGCGCACGGCCGCGACGAGCTGCACACGCTGCGCCGCGGCCTGGAGTCGGGCCTGCCGTACGTCGGCCTCGTCGCCAGCCCCAAGCGCGGCGCCGGCGTACTGGCCGAACTGCGCGCCGACGGCGTGGGCGAGGCGCTCCTGGAGCTGATCGACGTGCCCGCGGGACTCGATCTCGGCGCCCGCACCCCCGCCGAGATCGCGCTGTCGATCCTCGCGCCGATCGTCGCGATCCGTCGCGGACGGGCACTCACCGGACAGGCCGACGGACGCCGAGCTGACGGTCGGGCCGGCGGACAGACGCCCACTGCTCCGGCGCTCGTGCCCGTACCCGCGACTCCCCCGGCGTCGCTCGCGATCGACCCGATCTGCGGGATGA
>JBBJOW010000098.1:0-6850 GCA_037724045.1 Solirubrobacteraceae bacterium | reverse complement strand
ACGTCCTAACCCAGCTCACGGCCCAGATGTCGACGTACGGCTCGGCGATCCACTCCGATGTCGGCGTGATCAACGCCCTGACCGTGTACGGCGCCTCGAGCGTCATCCCGGGCACGTTCCGCGACCTGCAGCCGAGCCGCTGAGCTCAATCCTCATCGAGGAGGAGCCAGACATGATCGTGTCATCTCTCTGACGTTCGCTGCCGGTAAGGGCCGAATCTGGTCCGTCCAGCGTCCGATCGCTCAAGTCCCGGCCGTGGGCGTTCGACCCACCTCATGCAATGCGTCGTCGGCCGACCACCCACGCAGGACAGCAGGGCTTCGCCCTCGTCGAGGTGTTGATCGCCGCGGCGCTGCTGCTCGTCGGGATGACGGGCATCCTCACCCTGGTCGACAGCGCAGCGTCGACGACCACCACGACCCGCACCCGCGAAGCAGGCACCGCCCTGCAGCGCGAGCTCATCGAAGGCGCCCGCTCGGTCCCCTACGAGCAGATGACCCCGAACGCGCTGGCGGGCCTGGTCAGCCAGCGGCCCGGCCTGAGCGACAGCTCGATCGGGAGCTCGGGCTGGACGATCAACCGCCGCAACGCGGTCTACACCGTCTCCGTGGGCGTCTGCAGCGTCGACGACCCGCGCGACGGGATCGGCTCGCATGAGGCCGGCGTGTTCTGCCGCTCGGCCACAGGCGCCTCGACGGCCGGGTGCTCGGCCTGGCTGGGAGCCGGGGCGGACGTCACGGCGACCGGGGTCACCGGCACGGGCTCCCTCACCGCCGGGGACTGCGGCATCGATGCCGATCTCGACGGCGTCGTGGAGGGGCTCGCCGACGTCTCGGCCTCGCTCTGCCTGCTCGGCTCCTGCGGCTCCCCGGTCGATACGGCTCCCGCCGACTACAAGCGCGTCGTCTCCCTCGTGCGCTGGGCGGGCGGCGGCTGGAACCTGCAGACGAGCACCGTCAACTCGCCGGGGACGGCGGCGGCCCCCGCGGTCAGGACCTTGACGGCGGCCACGACCACGGTCACGTCCGGAACAGGCCTTGTGTTCAACGCGCAGGTGGCGCCGGCTCCGTCGACGGTCAGCCTCCTGCTCGAAGGCCGACAGGTGGCTACGGCCTCCCCGGCAGGAGGCGACGCGTGGACGGCCACGTGGAATCTCGGTGCGGTGAGCACGGCTGACGGAGCGCAGCCCGCCGAGGGGGAGACGCTCGACGGCAGCCACCTCCTGTCGGCCAAGGGCTTCGACCAGTACGGACAGTTCGGAGCGACGCGCTCGGTGACCGTGCTCGTCAATCGCCGCCGTCCCTTCGCGCCCGTCCGGGTCGCCGCCGGCCGCAACGGCGCCGCCGTCGAGATCGAGTGGAGCCCGGCCAAAGAGCGTGACCTCGAAGGTCACCGCGTCTACCGCCAGGTGCCGCTCGGCCCGCGGGTCCAGGTCTGCGCGCTGGCTCAGCGCACCACCTGCCGCGACAGCGACCCGCCCGCCACCTCGCTCGCGAGCTACGACGTCGTCGGCGTCGATCGCGATCCGGCGGGCGCACTGCGCGAGGGCGACCGCTCATCGGCCGTCGGAGTGAAGCTGACCAACCAGCCGCCGCCGGCTCCCACAAACCTCACCGCTGCACTGTCGTCCTCGAATGTCGTCCTCTCGTGGTCGGCGCCCGCGACGGCGGACCCTGACCTCGGCGACGCGATCGACCACTACAACATCTACCGCGACGGCACCTCACTCGCCGACCGCATCGATCGCACGGACGTCGCGGAGCTCAGCTGGACGGACACCGCCAAGGGCGGCGTGCAGCACGACTACTACGTCACCGCGGTCGACGGCAACCTCGCAGAATCCTCCATTCTCGGACCGGAGCGGCGATGAGGGCCTCCTCCTCCGAGCGCGGCGAGGTCTCGCTCACGGCGCTGCTGACCGCCATGGCGATCATGGTCGTCGTGCTCGGCTCGACGCTCGGGATGCTCGACAGCGTCACGCGCGTCGCCGCCGACGGCACGCGCCGCACCGACGCGCAGGACGCCGCGCGCTCGAGCGTCGACCGCATCTCCGCGGCGCTGCGCAACCTTGCGAGCCCCACCCCGCAGCAGCCGCAGGCCGTCGATCAGGCGAGCGCCGCGAGCCTCGTGTTCAAGACCGTCGACGCGGACGGACCGAACTCCGGAGACAACGCCACGAACACCAAGCGCGTCCGCTACTGCCTCGACGACGCCGCTCAGCTCCAGGAGCAGACGCAGACCTGGACGACCGCCGCAGTCCCCGCGATGCCGTCGACTTCCGGCTGCCCGGCGAGCGACTGGACACGGACACAGATCCTCGCCCAGCACGTAGTCAACGGCGAGGTGCCGATCTTCAGCTTCGATTCGGCTGTCCTCACGGACATCTCAGCTATCCACCTCGAGTTGCTCGTCGACACCGACGTCGTCCGGGCGCCCGGGTCCACGCGATTGGCCAGCGGGGTTTTCCTGCGCAACCAGAATCGTCGCCCGACGGCCGCCTTCACCGCCACGCGGACCTCGGGGCGGATCGTGCTCAACGGCTCGGCGTCGTCAGATCCGGAGGGCCAGGCGCTCGACTACGCCTGGTTCGACGGGACGACGGCGATCGGGAGCGGCATCACGCTGAGCTATCCGGTCGCGGCGGGCAGTCCGCACTCCCTCTCGCTGCAGGTCACCGATCCCGCGGGCCTGAGCGCCGTCAGCGCGACCCAGGCGGTCGTGGGATGAGCCGGGTGCGCGACCAGTCCGGCTTCGCGCTGCTGACGACGATGGGCGTCCTGATCCTCATGCTCTCCATGGCGATGACGCTGGCCTCAATCGTCGACACGCAGACCGGGGCTTCGGGCGCCCAGCGCCAGCGCGACTCCGTCTTCAACCTCGCGGAGTCGGTGCTCACCGCCCAGGTCTTCTCGCTCTCGCGCGACTGGCCGGGGGCCGGACGCTCCGCGGAGCGCTACGAGCCCTGCACCGAGGCGAGCGCTACGAGCCGCTGCCCCGAGGCGACGGTGCTCCAGGGGGCCTCCTCCGACGTGCAGGCTGGCGCGACGTGGCAGACGAGCGTCCACGACAACGACGCAAGCGGCGGAAAGGCGTTCTACTCCGACGCGCTCATCATGCCCCGGCCGGGGTACGACGCCAACCGCGACGGCCGCGTCTGGGTCCGCGCGAGCGCCTCGGCGCGGGGGCGCACGCGGACTCTCGTGGCGCTCGTCGGCGCCGAGCAGCAGGAGGAGCCGGTCCCGAACGCCGCGCTGGTCGCCGCGCGCCTGGAGATCACCAACAACGGCAACAAGACGCTGATCGCCGCCAACGGCGGGTTGATGGCCGTCCGCTGCAGTCCACAGCTGATCGACCTGACGCCGTGCCTGGGACACAAGTTCGGCTTGGGCAAGTACGCGTCGCTGACCGACCTGCTCGGCTTCCTCGCCACGCAGATCTCCGGCGCCACCCCGGTGACCGGCTATGGGGGTGGGGGCGCGATGACCGCCGAATCCCGCGCGCGGCTGCGCGCCACGGCCATCGCCAACGGCACCTACTACACCGGCTGCCCGACGGAGACCCAGCTCACCGGCCAAGTCGTCTACGTCGAGGGCGGCAACTGCTCCTACACGAGCAACACGCAGTTCAACAGCCCCACCGCGCCCGGGATGCTGCTGATGAACTCCGGCTCGGTCTCCTTCGGCGGCACGTCGAACTTCCACGGGGTCGTCTACGCCGCCAATGCCGCGAACGCGTCGGGCTGGGCGGTGCAGACCAGCGGGAACGCCGTCGTCACCGGCGGGGTACTCGTCGACGGCGACGCGACGATGGTCGCGGGTTCGAGCGGTCTGAACATCGTCTTCGATCCGAACGCCTACCGCGCTGTGGCCTCCTACGGGTCGGCGGGCGTCGTGCAGAACACCTGGCGGGAGATCCGGGCGGGCTGACCACCACCCGGTACGTTGCGCGGCGTGCTCCTCGCCATGGTCTTCGCCGCCGTCACCGGGCTGGCCGTCGGTTCGTTCCTGAACGTCGTGGTGCACCGGCTGCCGCTTGGGATGAGCCTTAACCACCCGGGCTCGCATTGCCCGCGCTGCGAGCACGCCGTGCGCCCGTACGACAACGTGCCCGTCGTCTCGTGGCTGGTGCTGCGTGGCCGCTGCCGCGACTGCGGCGTACGGATCTCCGCGCGCTATCCGCTGTTGGAGGTGGTGACCGCCGGGCTGTGGGTGGCCGTCGTCGCGGCGAAGTGGGACGACGCCGCGGCGATCACCCTGGGCATCGTGCTCGTGACGCTGATGGTCGCCGTCGTGCCGATCGACCTCGAGCACCGGCTGATCCTCAACAAGCTGACCTACCCGGCGGCGCTGCTGGCCCCGGTCATCGGGCTGCTGCTCGACCCGGGTTTCGTGCCCGAGCAGCTGCTCGGGGGGCTGGCGGCGGGCGGGTTCTTCCTCGTCGCGGCGCTCGCCTACCCGGCCGGCATGGGCATGGGCGACGTGAAGCTCGCGACGGTCATGGGCCTCTACCTCGGCCGCGCCGTCGCTCCGGCGATCTTCGTCGCGCTCGTCGTGGGCGTGCTCGCGGGCGTGGTGGTGATGGCACGGCTCGGCCGCGAGCGCGGGCGCAAGACGCAGGTGCCGTTCGGGCCGTTCCTGGCGGCGGGCTCGGTGCTGGCGATCTTCGTGGGCGAAGACCTCGTGGACTCCTATCTCGACACGTTCTGACTCGTGGATGCTGCATCTCGGCGGCGGTTGCTTGCAGCGGACTCAAGTGTCCCGCCGTTCCGGACGAAAAGAGTCTCGTGGCCAAGCGCATCCCCTCCTACGTCGGGCTCGAGCTCGAGCCCAGTGCCGTCCACGCCGCGAGCGTGACCGTCAACGGCACGCTGTCGATCAAGAGCGCCGCCTTGGCCCCGCTGGAAGCCGGGGTCGTGCGCGACGGGGAGGTCACCGACGTCGCGGCGCTTAGCGAGGTCCTGCGGACCATGTGGGCCGAGAACAAGGACCTGCCCAAGCGCGTGCGCATCGGGATCGCCAATCAGAAGATCGTCGTCCGCGTGATCGAGCTGCCGCCGATCGACGACCCCAAGCAGCTCGAGGCGGCCGTGCGCTTCCAGGCCTCCGACGAGATCCCGATGCCGCTCGACGCGGCGGTGCTCGACTTCCGCGCCCTCGACGTCGTCGACACCCCGAACGGCCCGCGCCAGCGCGTCGTGCTCGTCGCCGCCCGGCGCGACATGGTCGACAGCGTGCTGCTGGCCGCCCGGAACGCGGGGCTGCGTGTCGAGGGGATCGACCTCGCCGCCTTCGCGATGGTCCGCGCGCTGGCGGGCACCGACGGCGCCGCGCTCGAGGACACCGTCCTGTACCTGAGCGTCGGCGGCCTGACGAACCTCGCGGTCGCCCAAGGCACCGATTGCACCTTCACCCGCGTGGTCGGCGGGGGCATCGAGGCGCTCGCCGTGGAGCTGGCCGAGCGCCGCGGACTGACCCTCGAGCACGCCCGGGGCTGGCTGGACCACGTCGGGCTCGACACGCCGCTCGAGGAGATCGACGGCGAAGAGCTGATCCTCGAGGAGGCACGCACGGTCCTTCTCGACGGTGTGCGGCGCATCGCCGGCGAGGTGCGCAACACCGTCGACTTCCACCTCTCCCAGTCGAGCCAGGGCCGCGGCGCGACGCGTTGCGTCCTGACCGGGGCGGCCGCGTCGGTGCCGGGCTTCGCCGCCGCGCTCGGGCGCGACCTCGCGCTCCCGGTGGTCGTCGGCACGGTCGACGGGGCGCCCGAGGCGCTCGGCGCCCAGCGCTTCAGCGTCGCCGCGGGCCTCGCCGTCGAGGCGGCCGTCTGATGCGCGCGATCAACCTCGTCCCGGCCGAAGAGCGGCGCGGCGGCGGAGCCGCCGGCGGGCGCTCGGGTGGCGCGGCGTACGTGCTGCTCGGCCTGCTGGCCGTCCTCGTCGTCGTCGTCTCGTTCTACACGCTGGAGAAGCGCTCCGTCGGCGAGAAGCGCTCCGAGCTCGCAAGCCTCGAGGCGCGGGCCGTGGGAGCCGAGGCCCAGGCCGCGGAGCTCGCGTCCTTCGTGCAGTTCGCCGGCGTGCGCGCCAAGCGCGTCCAGACGGTCACCTCGCTGGCCGCGAGCCGCTTCGACTGGTCCCACGCGCTGCGTGAGCTGGCCCGCGTGGTCCCGCGCAACGTCTCGCTGACCGGGCTGCAGGGCACCGTGGCCCCCGGGGTCGCGGTCAAGGCCTCGGCTGCCGGACAGACCAGCGGCCTGCGCTCCGCGCTCGCCGTGCCGGCCGTCGAGATCGTGGGCTGCACGACCAGCCAGACGTCCGTCGCGCGGATGATCACCCGCATGCGGCTGATCGACGGCGTCACGCGCGTCGCCCTTCAGTCCTCCGTGAAGGCCGAGGCCTCCGGCGGCGGGGGCGGCGGTGGCGGCGGGGCCGGCGGCGACTGCCGCCAGGGCAACGCGCGCTTCCCGCAGTTCGCGCTGGTCATCTACTTCGACGCGGCCGCCGGCGGCGTCCCGACCGCGGCCAAGGGCGCGGGCCGCATCGTTGCCGCACAGCGCACCCCGACCGCCACGACGGGCCCCACGGGCCCCGCCGCCACGACCGGAGGAACCCCGTGACCGCACGTGACCGCACCGTCCTGACCGTCGTGGCCGCGCTGGCGCTCGTCGCCGCCGCCTGGTTCCTGCTGCTGGCGCCCGTCCGCAAGGACGCCAAGGCGCTCGACGGCCAGATCACCACCGCGCAGGGCCGCCTCACCGCGGCGCAGGCGCTCGTGAGCCAGGGAGAGTCGGCCAAGGCGGCCTACCGCGCCGACTACGCCGCCGTCTCGAGCCTCGGCAAGGCCGTTCCCGC
>JBBJOW010000097.1:1227-7351 GCA_037724045.1 Solirubrobacteraceae bacterium | reverse complement strand
TCGAGAACGCTCGGCGCATCGCGCAGGCGCTCGGGATCTCCCTGACCGAGCTCCGGGTCGTCATCCTCGACAAGCCGCGTCACCTCGAGCTCGTGCGCGACCTGCGCGCCGCGGGCGCGCGCGTCAGCACCCCCACCGCAGGCGACGTGGCCGGCGCGCTTGCCGCGGTGCTCGACGACGGCGACGCCGACGTGCTCATGGGCATCGGCGGCACGCCCGAGGGCGTCATGACCGCCTGCGCCGTGCGAGCCCTGGGCGGCGGGATGCAGGCCCGGCTCGCGCCCCAGCGCGACGACGAGATCCGTGCGCTGGCGGACGCAGGGGTCGACCTCGATGCGACCTTGAGCCTCGATGACCTCGCCCCGGGCCCGGCGCTCTTCGCCGCCGCCGGGGTGACGAGCGGCCTCGTCCCGGCGCCCGTGCCCGAAGACGATCATCTGCGCGTCCACACCATCCTGGTCACCGCCGGCAAGGTCTCGCGGGCCTCCGCCGTCGTCCCCAACTACCAACCCCCGGAGAACTGACATGCCCCTTGTCTCCCTACGCCAACTGCTCGACGAGGCCGCCGCCGGCGGCTACGGCGTCGGCGCCTTCAACGTCAACAACATGGAGCAGCTCCAGGGAATCATGGAGGCGGCGGCGGAGAACGCGTCGCCGGTGATCGTCCAGGCCTCCAACGGCGCGCGCAAGTACGCGGGCGACCGCTTCCTCTACGCGATGATGGCCGCGGCCACGGATACGTGGCCGGACATCCCGGTCGCGCTGCACCAGGACCACGGCAACTGCCCGCAGACCTGCATCACCGCGATCGAGCTCGGCTTCACGAGCGTGATGATGGACGGGTCGCTGGGGGAGGACGCCAAGACGGTCTCCAGCTATGAGGAGAACATCGCGGTCACGCGTGAGGTCGTCGAGTACGCCCACGCCCGCGGCGTGAGCGTCGAGGGCGAGCTCGGCACCCTCGGCGGGATCGAGGACGGGGTGGGCTCCGGGGAGGTCAACCTGACCGATCCCGAGCAGGCCGAGGACTTCGTGTCGCGGACCGGCGTGGATGCGCTGGCGGTGGCGATCGGCACCAGTCACGGCGCCTACAAGTTCACCCAGAAGCCGGACAGCGGCGTCCTGGCCATGAGCGTGATCGAGGAGATCCACCGGCGGTTGCCGAACACGCACCTCGTCATGCACGGCTCCTCTAGCGTTCCCGCCGACCTCATCGAGCGCATCAACGCCGCCGGTGGCGAGATGGAGCCCGCCTTCGGCGTGCCCGTCGAGGAGATCCAGCAGGGGATCCGGCACGGGGTGCGCAAGGTCAACGTCGACACCGACGGTCGCCTGGCGATGACCGCCGGGGCACGCGAGGCGCTGCGCGACGCGCCGGACAACTTCGATCCGCGGAACTTCTTGAAGGCCACCCGCCAGGGCATGCGCGAGGTCGTCTCGGAGCGCATGCAGCAGTTCGGCTCGGCCGGGCACGCCGGCGACTACGTCGCGGTGGGGCTCGAGGAGATGGCCGCCCGCTACAAGGAGTCGGTGCCGGCCGCGTGATCGACGTCGCGTTCACGCGCGCGGAGATTCGTCCCGCGGCGGTGGCCGTCGTCATCGACGTGCTGCGGGCCAGCTCGTCGGTGGTCCAGGCGCTGGCGGGCGGCTACGAGCGCGTGCTCTGCTGCGAGTCGATCGAGCGTGCCGAGCAGCTGCGCGGTCCCGACCGCGTGCTGGCCGGCGAGCGTGACTGCCTGCCTCCGCCCGGCTTCGACCTGGGCAACTCACCGTCGGCGTTCGCCACCCCGTCAGCGCGCGAGGTGGTGCTGGCGACGACGAACGGCGCACCGACGCTGGTCGCGGCCGCGAACGCGGCCGAGCGGGTGGTGGTCGCGGCGATGTCCAACCTCCAGGCGGTCGTCGCCGCCGTCGGCGACGCGGACGTCCAGCTCGTCTGCGCCGGCACCGACGGCCGGCCGGGGCTCGACGACACCTATGTGGCCGGGCGGATCGCCGAGCTGTTGAAGGGTGATCGCACCGACGGCGCCCTGATGGCGCAGAGCCTGGTCGCGCACTACGCCACCCCGCTGGCAGCGCTGGAGGCCAGTCAGGCCGCTCGCAACCTGCTCGCGGTGGACTTGGACAGTGACGTGGAGGCGTGCGCGCAGGACTCGGTGTTCGACATCGCGCCCGTGGTCACGAGGGTCGGCGACGGGATGGTCGAGGTCACCCGGGGCGATCTGGCGAAAGATAACTCTCCGGTTATGCCTGTTGCGCAACATCTTGCTTGAAAGCGATGCGTTCGCTCAAGTAGGTTGGACCGCATGGCCGAAACTAGTCCTGCCAAGAAGGACCGTTGGGCGTCCGGTGTCACACCGTACGCCGAGATGGGCTACTGGGATTCCGACTACGAACCCAAGTCCACCGACGTCCTCTGCGCGTTCCGCATCACGCCGCAGGAGGGCGTCGACGCGATCGAGGCGGCGGCGGCGGTCGCCGGTGAGTCCTCGACGGCGACGTGGACGGTGGTCTGGACCGACCGCCTCACCCCGCACGAGCACTACCAGGCCAAGGCGTACAAGGTCGACGAGGTGCCGGGCACCCCGGGCCAGTACATCGCGCTGATCGCCTACGACATCGACCTCTTCGAAGAGGGATCGATCGCCAACCTGACGTCGTCGATCATCGGCAACGTCTTCGGCTTCAAGGCGCTCAAGGCGCTGCGCCTGGAGGACATGCGGATCCCGACGGCCTACGTCAAGACGTTCCCCGGGCCGCCGCACGGCATCGTCATGGAGCGCGAGTACCTCGACAAGTTCGGGCGCCCGCTGCTAGGTGCGACGACCAAGCCCAAGCTCGGCCTGTCGGCCAAGAACTACGGCCGCGTGGTCTACGAGGCCCTGCGCGGCGGACTGGACTTCACCAAGGACGACGAGAACATCAACTCGCAGCCGTTCATGCGCTGGCGCGACCGCTACCTGCACTCGATGGAAGCCGTCAACCGCGCGGCCGCGGCGACCGGCGAGGTCAAGGGCCACTACCTGAACGTCACCGCGGCCACGATGGAGGACATGTACGAGCGCGCCGAGTTCGCCAAGGAGATCGGCTCGATCATCATCATGATGGACCTGACGGTCGGCTACACGGCGATGTCGTCGATGTCGAAGTGGGCGCGGGCCAACGGCTTGATCCTGCACCTCCACCGTGCCGGGCACGGCACGTACACGCGCCAGAAGACGCACGGCGTCTCCTTCCGCGTGATCGCCAAGTGGTGCCGGCTGCTCGGCGTCGACCACATCCACGCCGGGACGGTCGTCGGCAAGCTCGAGGGCGACCCGGACATGGTCATGGGCTACTACGACGTGCTGCGCCAGCGCTACAACAAGGCCAACCCCCAGCAGGGGATCTACTTCGACCAGGACTGGGCCTCGCTGCCCGGCGTCATGCCGGTCGCCTCGGGCGGCATCCACGCCGGCCAGATGCACCAGCTGCTGCACTACCTCGGCGAGGACGTCGTCCTGCAGTTCGGCGGCGGCACGATCGGCCACCCGATGGGCATCGCGGCCGGCGCCACCGCCAACCGCGTCGCCGTCGAGGCGATCATCCAGGCGCGCAACGAGGGACAGGACTACTACAGCGAGGGTCCCGACATCCTCGTCAAGGCGGCCAAGGGCTGCCCCGAGCTCGACGCGGCGCTCGAGGTCTGGAAGGACATCACGTTCGAGTTCACGTCCACCGACACGCCCGACGTTACCGAAACCCCCACGGCGAGCTAGGAGAACACGACATGCGTATCACCCAGGGAACCTTCTCGTATCTTCCCGACCTCACCGATGAGCAGATCGACGCGCAATTGCGCTATTCGCTGCGAAACGGGTGGGCGATCATGATCGAGCGCACCGACGACCCGCACCCGCGCAACTCGCTGTGGGAGATGTGGGGCCAGCCCATGTTCGACCTTCCCGAGGATGAGAGCGAGGTGGTGTTGCGCGAGGTCCGCGCGGTGCGCGAGGCCTTCCCGCAGCAGTACGCGAAGGTCGTCGCCTACGACCGCTCGCTCGGCCGCCAGACCACGGCGCTCTCGTTCATCGTCAACCGCCCCGACGACGAGCCGGGCTTCCGGCTCGACCGCCAGGAGCACGGCGACCGCCAGATCCGCTACACGATTCACTCCTACGCCGCCGAGCAGCCGGTCGGGCGCCGCTACGGCGTCGGCGGGTCGGCGACGACGTCCAACGGCGCGAGTGCCGACGGCGGGGACGGCTCCGCCGGATGACCAAGGTCGTCGAGGCCGAGACGCCGGCGGAGCCGGTCGACCCGGAGAAGGGCGCCGCCGACGCCGGCATCGATGAAGTTCTCGCGCAGCTCGACCGGGAGCTGGTGGCACTGGTCCCGGTCAAGCAGCGGATCAAGGAGATCGCGGCGCTGCTGGTCATCGACCGCATGCGCCGCAAGGAGGGGCTCGAGTCCTCGCGCCCCTCCCTGCACATGAGCTTCACCGGGAACCCGGGCACCGGCAAGACGACGGTGGCTCTGCGCATCGCCGAGATCCTCCACCGGCTGGGCTACATCGACAAGCCCAAGGTCGTCTCGGTGACCCGCGACGACCTCGTCGGCCAGTACGTCGGCCACACCGCCCCCAAGACCCGCGAGGTGCTCAAGCGCGCCCGCGGGGGGGTGCTGTTCATCGACGAGGCGTACTACCTGTACCGGCCCGAGAACGAGCGCGACTACGGGCAGGAGGCGATCGAGATCCTCCTCCAGGTCATGGAGTCCGAGCGCGAGAACCTCGTCGTCGTCCTCGCGGGCTACCGCGACCGGATGGAGACGTTCTTCCGCTCGAACCCGGGCATGGGCTCGCGCGTGGCGCACCACATCCACTTCCCCGACTTCGAGGTCGAGGAGTTGATGCAGATCGCCGAGATGATGCTCGAGCAGCAGAACTACGAGCTGTCGGACGAGGCCCGGGCCGCGTTCAGCGAGTACGTCGAGCGTCGCGTCCAGCTTCCCCGCTTCGCCCACGGGCGCAGCATCCGCAACGCGATCGACCGTTCGCGCATGCGCCAAGCCAGCCGCCTGTACGATCGCCGCGCCGAGCTGTCGCGTGCCGAGCTGGTGACGATCGAGGCCGACGACATCCGCGCCAGCTCCGTCTTCGACGACGAGGACGACGATGGCGACCTCACTGATCGCGGCGCCGCCGCACCGGGGAATGAAAGTTGACCGAAGAGAAAGACACCACGGACGCCACCGACGCCCCGCGCCCGGTCGTACTCGGCGTGGTAGGTGACTCCGCCGCGGGCAAGACCACCATCTCCCGCGGCCTCGTGCGCCTCCTCGGTGAGGAGCACGTGACCCACGTGGCGGCCGACGACTACCACCGCTACGACCGCCGTCAGCGGGCCGAGCGCGCGATCACGCCGCTGAACCCCGAGTGCAACTACGTCGACATCATGGAGTCGCACTTCGCCGAGCTGAAGGCAGGACGGGCGATCCTCAAGCCGGTCTACCAGCACAAGGACGGCACCTTCGGGCCGCCGGTCTACGTGCAGCCCAAGCGCTTCACGCTCATCGAGGGACTGCTCGGCTACCACACCGAGAGGCTGCGCGCGTCCTACGACGTGCGGGTCTACCTCGCGCCCCCGGAGGAGCTGCGCCGTAAGTGGAAGGTGCAGCGCGACTGCTCGCGCCGTGGCTACACGACCGATCAGGTGCTCGAGGAGCTCGACCGGCGCGAGCCGGACTCGGCCGAGTTCATCCGTCCCCAGGAGCGCCGCGCCGACCTCGTCGTGTGCTTCATGCCCGGCGACGGCGACCAGGATCACCTCGACGCCAAGGTCACGATGCGCCAGGGCCTCGACCATCCCGACCTCAAGCCGTTCACCGAAGACGGCATCGAGCTCGAGACGCGCGACACCGAGGAGTGCGTGTACGTCCCCGGCAACATCGCCCCAGAGCAGGGCGCCGCCATCGAAGAGGCGATCTGGGACCGGATGCACTTCGCCAGCCATCTGCGCACCGAGCGGCTGGGCGAGTTCACGGTCGGCACCGATCTGCACCGGTCGGAGTCGCTCGCGATCGTCCAGGTCCTGATCCTCTACCACCTGGTGATGGCCCGCGCCGCGGTCGCCCTCGGCAGCTC
>JBBJOW010000097.1:0-1127 GCA_037724045.1 Solirubrobacteraceae bacterium | reverse complement strand
ACGGCGACGAGAAGCAGTCCGAGGACGGCGACGACAAGCCGGCGGAGGACGAGGGTTAGAGGCCGCCTGCGGTTCGGAGCGAAACCTGCCGCAGGGCTTGCGGCGGGACGTCTCCAACCGGTATAGACGGGGCATGCGACCGACGACGCAAGGACGGGCGCGCAAAGTGCCCGGTCGCGAAGGCCATCCGAAGGGGACCGATGTTCGTCCGTGACGGCATGAACGAGATCGTCGTCACGGTCGGGCCCGCGCATACGCTCCGTGAGGCCGCCCGGCGGATGCACGCGCGCAGCGTCGGAGCGGCCGTGGTCTTCGGCGACGAACTGCCCGCCCCGGGGATCATCACCGAGCGCGATCTGCTGGGTGCCGCGGGCCGCGGGGAGGACCTCGACACCGAGTGCGTCCGCGATCACCTCTCGTCGGGGCTCGTCTACGCCGCTGCCGACTGGCCGCTCGAACGGGCGGCGATCGAGATGACCCGCGGCTCCTTCCGGCACGTGATCGTCATGGCCGGCTCCGAGGTGGTCGGGATCCTGTCGATGCGCGACATCGTGCGCTGTTGGACGCAGGACGGGGCGACGTGCGAGGTGGAGGAGACGCCGGCCGATCGCTGAGGCATCGGCTCGGCTCGATGCAAAGGCGCGGAAGTCCGATGGACCGCAGGCAGCGGGCAGTACACTCTTGTGGCAATTCGCACGAATAGGAGCCCGGATGTCGTCGCCCGTAACGCAGGTCCTCGTGATCGCCAATCGCACCGCCGCCACCCCTGCGCTGCTCGAGGCGGTCCGCGTGCGTGCCGCCCGCTCCGCGTGCCGCTTCTATCTCGTCGTGCCCGCGTCCCCGAAGGGCCTGCATCGCGTCGTCGACCCCGAGGTCGCCGGCCACGCGGAGGCGGCCCGCAACCTCGAGCTCGCGCTTCCGCTGCTCACAGAGGCGGCCGGCGCTCCGGTCGAGGGACACGTCGGCGACGCCGACCCGCTCGCGGCGATCCAGGACGCGCTCCACCGCCAGCCGACCGAGGAGATCCTGATCTCGACCCTCCCGCGGCGGCTGTCGAAGTGGACGCGCCTCGACCTCGTCAGCAAGGCGCGCGCCCTCGGCCTCCCGGTCGAGCACGTCGAAGCGCG
>JBBJOW010000096.1:0-7614 GCA_037724045.1 Solirubrobacteraceae bacterium | reverse complement strand
CCGGCGGTCGAGCGAGAGGTAGCCGAGCCCGATCTCCACGAACGAGTCGAGGGTGTGGCGCAGCGTGTCCAGCAGCGGCGCGACCGACGGTTCGTCCACGCCCCGCACCCACTCGGCCAGGTCGGTGATCTGCATCGCGCAGACGTCGGCGATGTTCTTGCCCTTGACCTTCGAGGACCGGGCGGCGGCGCTGAGCCGGGTGCCCTCGCACTCCGGGCAGGTGGCGAAGGTGACCGCCCGCTCGACGAAGGCGCGGATGTGCGGCTGCATCGCGTCGACGTCCTTGGAGAGCATGGACTTCTGGAGCTTCCCGATCAGGCCCTCGTAGGTGAGGTTGATGCCGTCGACCTTGATCTTCGTCGGCTCCTTGTGGAGGAGGTCGTGCAACTCCTTCTTGGTGAACTTCTTGATCGCCTTGTCGGGGTCGAAGAAGCCGCAGCCGCTGAAGATGCGGCCGTACCAGCCGTCCATGCTGTAGCCGGGGATCGTCAGGGCACCTTCGTTGAGCGACTTGTCGTCGTCGTAGAGCGCCGTGAGCTCGATGTCGTTGACGGCGCCGCGGCCCTCGCAGCGCGGGCACATGCCGCCGGTGATGCTGAAGCTGCGCCGCTCCTTCGTGGTGGTGCCGCCGCGCTCGATCGTGACCGCCCCCGCGCCCGAGATGGAGGCGACGTTGAACGAGAATGCCTGGGGCGAGCCGACGTGCGGCTTCCCGAGGCGGCTGAAGAGGATGCGCAGCATCGCGTTGGCGTCGGTGGCGGTGCCGACCGTGGAGCGGGGGTCGGAGCCCATCCGCTCCTGGTCGACGATGATCGCGGTCGTGAGCCCGTCCAGGACGTCGACGTCCGGCCGTGCCAGCGTCGGCATGAAGCCCTGCACGAAGGAGCTGTACGTCTCGTTGATGAGTCGCTGCGACTCCGCGGCGATCGTGCCGAACACCAGCGAGCTCTTGCCCGACCCCGAGACGCCGGTGAACACCGTCAGCCGACGCTTCGGGAGCTCGATGCTGATGTCCTTGAGGTTGTTCTCGCGCGCGCCGTGCACGCGGATCAGGTCGTGGGTGTCGGCAGCGTGCATCCGCAGATCGTGCCACGTGGCTCCTAGTAGATGGTTGATTCCACGACCCCGCGGCCCCAGGCGCGCCGCTGACGCTTCGCCGGTTCACGCTCGTCCGGTTCGCCCGTACCACCGGTACGGGCTTTGCCGGCCGGACGCGCCCGGCTCGGTCATCAGCGCGCCTGGAACCACGGGTCTCGTGGAATCAACCATCTAGGCGCCGAGCACGCCGCGCACCGCGCGCTCGGCCAGCAGCTCGTCGTGGCGCGTGTCGCCGTCGAGCTGGATGACGACACCTTCGAGGGCGCCGAACAGCGCGCGGGCCAGCGTGCGCGGGGGCGGTCCCGCCGGCAGGGAGCCGGCTTTGCGGGCGGCGGTGATGAGGCGAGCGCACCGGGTGATGAACCCGTCGGTCGCCGCCTGCACCGCGCGGCCGATGGGGTGATCGCGCCCGGCGAACTCGACGGCCAGGGTGATGCGCACGCGCGCGATGTCGCGCCGGCACACGATGGCGTGCCCGCGTGCGAGCGCCAGCAGCGTGTCGAGCGGGTCGTCCTTGCGGTCGGCGAGCGCGCCGACCTCGGCCATCCACGTCTCCTGCACCCAGGCGACGACGGCGAGCGCGAGGTCCTCCTTGCCGGCGAACTGGTGATAGAGCGCGCCGCGGGTGTATCCGGCGTCGGCCGCCACCCGCTCGAGCACGAGGTTGCCGTAGCCGTAGCGCGACAAGCCGCGCGCCGCCGACTCCAGCAGCGCGTCGCGCGTGCGCGCCCGACGCTGCGCCTGCGTCCGGTCTGCGAGGGTGTCCGTCATCACACAAAGATACGTACGTGTATGTATGTTAGCGACATGACGCTTCCACCCGGCCAGCACCGCGTCGATGGGTTCCCACGTTTCGGCACCCATCTGCACCGGCCTGCACCCTCGGTTGGAGCCGACCCGGCCCTCGCGATCGGCGGCGCAGTGACCGAGCCCGTCACGTTCGGGCTCGCCGGGCTGTCGAAGCTGCCCCGGCGCACGATGACCGCCGACTTCCACTGCGTCGCGGGGTGGTCGGCCACCGGCCTGCGCTGGGAAGGGGTGCCGTTCGCGACGTTCTACCACGAGATCGTCGAACCAATCGTGCTTCCCGGCGCCAAGGTCACCCACGTCGTCTTCGGCGGTCTCGACGGCTTCCAGTCGCGCGTGTGTCTCGAAGACGCCATGGCGGACGACGTGCTCATCGCCGACTGTCTCGACGGCCGTCCGCTCGACTCCGATCACGGCGCGCCCGTCCGCCTGGTCAGCCCGAGCCAGTACGGCTACATCAGCGTCAAGCATCTCTGCCGCATCGAGCCACGCGACGTCGCGCCGGCGAGCGACGCGCCGGGCGCGGCGTCGGCGATCGCCCGGGTGGGGCTGCGCACGCCGCTGATCCGCATCCATCCGCGGGCGCGCGTCTGGGAGGAGGAGCGCCATCCCGATCTGCCGGCGCGGCTCTTGCGGCCGGTCTACCGCCTGCTCACGCCGCCGATCGCCTTCCTCAGCGGTCGCGGAAGTCGAAAGCGCTGACGTTCGCAGGGCGCTGCTGGACAGACGTTGAGCGAACCCTTCTAAACCTGGATCCACCGATCCCGGCGGCCCCACGACCCCGCATGCCTTCGCCAGGAGCCGCCGGCCGGTCACCCAAAGGGCACCACCCTGTCGGTGCCCGGCCGGCGACCCCTGACTCGCCCTGCGGGGCCATGGAACCACCGGTCATCGGTGGATCCAGGCTAAAGCCAGCCGGTGCGATCGCCGACGGCGATGGTGACGGTCGTGAGGATCGTGACGCCGAGGGTCAGGACCGTCAGCGCCGCGCCTGCGCGCGGGAACGCCCGCAGGCCCCATGCCCCCAGCGCGCCGGCGAGCGGGACGCCGGCCTCCGGCCCGATCGGCTCGATCACGGCCGTCACCGCCAGCACCACGACCGCGAGGCCGGTCAGGCCGGCCGCAACCTCGGCGTCGCGCCACGCCGGGATCGCCCGCGCGAGCTTCTCGCGGCGCGAGCGCGCGAGCCCGAACGCCGTCAGTGCGCAGAGCACGAGGACGGGAGCGCCCGCCAACACCGCGACGACCCCATCGAGGCCGGCCGCCGGGCCGACGGCGACCGAGGTCTCGACGCCCGCCAAGGTGACCACCGTCGCGCCCGCGAACTCGAGCGCGAGGAACGCGTACAGCCGCCGCCCGCGGCGGTAGGTCCAGTAGGCCAGCGCGGCCAGGACCGGCGCGGCGGGCGCGCCGAAGGCGACCCCCATCCACGGAGTGAGCGCCAGGCAGGCGGCGCCGCCGAGCGCGCGCAGGCGCGTCGGGTGGTCGCGGACGAGCACCGCGCCGAGCGTCCCGGCGGCCAGCAGCGCGGCGACGGGCGCCGCTGCGCTTGTCGACAGGGCGAAGCCTGCGGGGGAGATGGCCGCGAGGCCCACTGCCCGCGCCGCCCACGGGTCGGGCGCCCAGCGCCGCGCGAGGACCGCAGCGAACGCGAACGCGACCGTGGCGAACGCAGCCAGGACGAGATCACGCGCCTCGCCGTCGAGCGTGTCGAGCAGCCGCGGTGCCTGGCGCTCCGGATCGTCTGCGCCGAGCAGCAGCGCCGCCGCCGCGTAGGCAGCGAACAGGACCAGCCAGGGTGCCCCGCGCGCCACGCGCGCACCCTACGTCACCCGGATAGGCCCGCGGCGCTCATGCTCCATGAGCGTGGCGATGCCGGCGGCGAGGTCGGCGCCCCACTCGCGCTCCACGAGGTGCAGGGCGAGGTCGAGGCCGGAGGTGACGCCGCCGCAGGTGAGCAGGTCGCCGTCGTCGACGACGCGCGCATCGCGGTCGACGTCGACACCGTCGGCGGCGAGGTGGTCCAGCGCCGCGCGGTGCGTGGTCGCCGGCCGGCCGTCGAGGATCCCGGCCTTGGCCAGGATCATCGCTCCCGTGCAGACCGACGCCATGGCCGCGCCGGCGGCGTGCAGCGCGCGCAGGCGCTCGGGCAGGCGGCCGGAGTCGTATTCGTCGCGGACGCCGCCGCCGCGGATCCAGCCGCCGCCAGGGACCAGCACGAGGTCGGCCGCGTCGGATAGCCCCTCCGCGCAGACGATCCGCATGCCGTGGCTGGCGACGATCTCCCCGGGGCCGTGGGCGCCGACGAGCGCCACCTCCAGGTCCTCGATGGCGATGGCGGCGTTGGCCAGGACCTCGAAGGGGCCGACCGCGTCGACCTCGTCGAAGTCCGCGTAGACGGGGATCTCGATGCGCATGCCCGCATCGTCGCACCGCGGCGGCTTGCGCGCCAGTGGCAGGGATGCCCGACGCCTCCGGTCTCGCGCCGACGCGGGCCTGGCTGCTCGAGCGTCTCGACGCGCCGGTCACCGTCGCCGACATGGCCGCTCACGCCAGCTACTCGCCGCGCACCTTCGCCCGCCGTTTCCGGGCCGAGACCGGCACGACGCCGCTCGTGTGGCTGCTGGGCGAGCGCGTGCTCGCCGCCCGCCGCCTGCTCGAGACCACGGACGCGCCGGTGGAGTCCGTCGCCCGGGCGTGCGGCTTCGGCACCGCCACCGGCCTGCGCGACCACTTCCGCCGCGCCGTCCGGACGACGCCGACGGCCTACCGCGCGGCGTTCCGCGCGACTTCGACGAGCGTGCGCGTCGCGAAGCCCGAGCCGCCCTTGGCGGCGTAGGCGCGGCCGGAGTCCCAGCCGACGCCGGCGATGTCCAGGTGCACCCACGGCGTGTCGCCGACGAAGCGGTGCAGGAACTCGGCGGCCGTGATGCTCGAGGCCTTGCGGTCCTCGTTGGCGTTGGTGATGTCCGACCACGCGCCCTTGATGGAGTCGGCGTACTCCTCGTCGAGCGGCAGGCGCCAGTACCGCTCGCCCACCTGCGCGCCGGCCGCGCGGACGGCTTCGGCCCAGTCGTCGTCGGAGGCGAACAGGCCGGCGAAGGTGGAGCCGAGGGTGACCACGATGCCACCGGTGAGCGTCGCGACGTCGATCAGCCGCTCCGCGCCCTGCTCCCGGGCGTGGGTCAGGCAGTCCGAGAGCACGAGCCGGCCCTCGGCGTCGGTGTTGATGATCTCGATGGTCGTGCCCGAGCGCGAGCGGACGATGTCGCCGGGCTTGACCGCGCGGCCGTCGGGCAGGTTCTCCGTCGCGCCGATGACGGCGATCACGTCGACGGGCAGCCCGAGGCGCGCGATCGCCCCGATCGCCTCGAGCACCGCCGCGCCGCCGCTCATGTCGGACTTCATCGTGGACATCTTCATCCCGGGTTTGATCGAGATCCCGCCGGAGTCGAAGGTGACCGCCTTGCCGACGAACCCGAGCACCGGGCCCGACGCCTCGGGCGACGTGTAGCGCAGGGTGATCAGCTGCGGCTCCTCCTCGGAGCCCTGGGCCACGGCGGCGAAGGCCCCCATGCCGGCGTAGCGGATCTGCTCGCGGCCGAGCACCTCGCAGGCGAGGCCGAACTCGGCGGCCAGTGCGCGCGCCCGTGCAGCCAGCCGCGTCGGCGTCAACTCGTTGGGCGGCGCGTTGGCGAGGTCGCGGGCTGCGTTCTGGGCCTCGGCCATGATCCGCGGCGCTTCGAGGTCGGCGTCCGTGCGCACGACGAGCGTCTCCGGGCCGGGGTCGCCAGGCTCACTCTTGTACCGGTCGAAGCGGTAGGCGGAGAGCAGCGCGCCCTCGACGAAGCCGGCCGGTTCGGGGCCGTCGTAGTACACGGTGCCCGCGCCGAGCTCCGTCGCCCTGCCGATGACCGCCGCCGCGGCGACCCGCGCGCGCTCGGCGTCGAAGCGGCCCTGTTCGCCGAGCCCGATGGTCCAGCCGCTGCCGTCGGAGGGGCACAACCGCTGCGGCTTGCCGCGCTCGGAGTCGTCGGACGCGAAGACCCCGGTGAAGACGAGGTCGGTGTCCGTGGGGTCGTCGGTCGTGGCGCGGACTCGCAGCATCGGCCGCAATTTACCGGTCACTACCGTTTTCGCCCATGCCCAAGACCGTGATCCTGAGTGCGGCCCGGACCCCCGTGGGGAAGCTGGGCGGCGGACTCTCCTCGCTGAAGGCCACCGAGCTCGGCGGCATCGCCATCAAGGCGGCGCTGGAGCGCGCAGGGGTCGACGGCGCCGACGTCGATCACGTCGTGATGGGCACCGTCCTGCAGGCCGGCCAGGGCCAGATTCCCTCGCGCCAGGCGCAGATCGAGGGCGGCATCCCCAAGGAGGTCTCCTCGGAGACGATCAACAAGGTCTGCGCATCGGGCATCCGCGCCGTGGGCATGCTCGACCAGGCCATCCGTGCCGGCGACATGGAGGTCGGCGTCGGCGGCGGCATGGAGTCGATGTCCAACGCGCCGTACATGCTGCCCCAGGCCCGCTTCGGCTTCCGGATGGGCGACGGCAAGGCGCTGGACTCCATGATCCACGACGGCCTCACCAACCCCTTCAGCGGCAAGCACATGGCCCAGGAGGCCTCCGAGGTCGCCGAGGAGTTCGAGATGACCCGCGCCGACATGGACAAGTGGTCGCTGCGCAGCCACGAGCGCGTGATCGCCGCCACGGACGAAGGTCGCCTCGACGAGGAGATCGTCTCCGTCACCATCAAGGGAAAAAGCCCCCGCCACCCCGACACCACGGTTCAAGCCGACGAGTCCCCGCGCCGCGAGGCGTCCCTGGACGCGCTGGCCAAGCTGCCGCCCATCTTCACCAAGGACGGCACCCACACCGCCGGCAATGCCCCGGGGGTCAACGACGGCGCCGGCGCGCTCGTGGTCGCCTCCGACGAGTGGGCCGAGGCCAACGGCAAGGAGGTCCTCGCCGAGATCGTCGCCCAGGCCGCGGTCGCCGACGACTTCCCCTACCTGGCCCGGACGCCGGCCAACGCCGCCAAGCTCGCGCTCGACAAGGCCGGCCTGCAGCCGTCGGACATCGATCTCTGGGAGATCAACGAGGCCTTCGCCTCGGTGACACTCAACTCGATCCGGATGCTCGGCATCGACGAGGAGCGCGTCAACGTCAACGGCGGCGCGGTCGCCATCGGTCACCCGATCGGCGCCTCCGGCGCGCGCATCCTCGGCACGCTGATCATGGAGCTGCGCCGTCGCGGCGGCGGCTACGGCTGCGCGGCGATCTGCTCCGGCGGCGGGCAGGGCGACGCGGTCATCGTCAAGGTGTGACGAACCGCGTCGGGTACGTCACCGAGGCCCCCGGGGGTGGAGCCGCCGGGCGCGGCGTGGCGGGGACGGCCGCGGTCTTCTTCGACCTCGACCGGACGCTGATCGCGGGCTCTAGCGCGTTCGAGTTCGGGCGGGCGGCGTACAAGGCGGGCATGATCGACCGCTCCCAGCTCGCCCGCGACGCCTGGGAGAACGTCCTCTTCCGCCTCAAGGGGTCGACGGACTCGCGCACGGACAAGCTCAAGCAGCGCATCGGCGAGGCGCTCGCGGGCACCCGCGTGCGCGACCTGCAGCGCCTGGCGCCGGCCGTGCTCGCGGGCGTCCTCCCGCGCCTGTATCCGCAGATGCTCGAGATCGCCTACGGCCACCAGGACGCCGGGCG
>JBBJOW010000095.1:0-8219 GCA_037724045.1 Solirubrobacteraceae bacterium | reverse complement strand
TCGTCGAGGCCTACGCCGAGCACGCCGAGAGCCGCACGTCCGAGCTGCGCCCGGCCGATCGCCGGCGCGCTTGACCCGCGCTTGAGCTCGCCCGAGCCCGAGCCCGGGTCCTACCGCTCGCTGGAGATCGACGTCCTCGGCGTCAGCCGCGTGCCGCTGGAGGAGATAGACCGCCTGCTCGCGCTCGCGTTCGCCTCGGCGGGCATCGAGCGCGGCCACGTCGCGGTCGAGTTCGTCAGCGCCGAGCGGATCGCCGAGCTCAACGCCGAGCACCGCGGCAAGTCCGGCCCGACCGACGTGCTGTCGTTTCCAATCGACGGGGCCGACCCCTCGCCGGGCCCCGCCGAGCTCGGCGACATCGTGATCTGCCCCGAGCACACGAGCGACCTGCGCGAGGCGATCGTGCACGGCGCGCTGCACCTGGCGGGCATGGACCACGAGGCCGACGAGGGCGAGATGCTCGCCGTCCAGCGCGAGATCATGGCCTGGGTCACCCCGTGACGCGCCGCTCGGGCTTCGTCGCGCTCGCCGGGCGTCCGAACGTCGGCAAGTCGACGCTCGTCAACGCGATCGTCGGGGAGAAGGTCGCGATCGTCTCCGACAAGCCGCAGACGACGCGCCGCGCGATCCGCGGCGTCGCGGTGCGCGGGGACTCACAGCTCGTGCTCGTCGACCTGCCGGGCGTGCAGCGCCCGCTCGACGCGCTGACCCAGCGCATGCAGAGCCGCGTGGAGCGCGAGTTCGGCGATGCCGACGTCGCGCTGCTGATGCTCAACGGCGAGCAGGGCGTGGGGCCCGGCGACCGCTTCATCGCCGGCGCGCTGTCCAGGGCGCAGGTGCCGATCGTGATCGCCGTCAACAAGGTCGACCGGATCGACACGCCGCACACGCTGGCGATGCTGCAGGCCGCCGCCGACCTTCAGGTCTGCGAGGAGATCTTTCCCGTGTCCGCGCGCAAGGGCACCGGCGTGCAGGCGCTCGTCGAGCACCTCCTGTCGCTGCTGCCCGTGGGGCCGTTCATGTTCGGCTCCGAGGAGGCTTCCGATCAGCCGGAGTCGGTCATGCTGGCCGAGCTGATCCGCGAGCAGGTCCTGCGGCGGACCTTCCAGGAGGTGCCGCACGCCGTCGAGGTCGTCGTCGAGGACATCGACTCAACGACGCGCGAGGATCTCGTCCGCGTGACCGCGCTCGCGTGGGTCGAGGCGGAGTCCCAGAAGGGCATCCTGATCGGCGCGCAGGGCAGGATGATCAAGGCGATCGGCACCGCGGCGCGCCGCGAGCTCGAGCGCCACATGGACTGCAAGGTGCACCTGGATCTGTCCGTACGCGTGCGCCGCGGCTGGCGCGCCGACGACGGCCTGCTGGACCGGCTGGGGATCGAGTAGCGCGCGCCACGCCACTAGGCTGCGCGGATGACCGACCAGCGCAGCATCGACGTCCTGCTGATCGGCGGCGGCATCGCCGCCGCCAGTGCCGCGGAGGAGCTGCGCGAGCAGGGCTTCGAAGGCTCCATCACGCTCGCCACGCGTGAGCAGGACCCGCCGTATCACCGCCCGCCGATCACCAAGGGCTACCTGCAGGGCTCAGACGAGCGCGACTCGACGCTGCTGCACCCGACCGAGTGGTACGCCGAGCACGACGTCGAGCTGCTGACGCGAACGCCGGTGATGTCCGTCGACTGCGCGGCGGGCACGGCGAAGGTCGGGCGCGAGGACGTGCGCTTCGGCCAGGCGCTGCTGGCGACGGGGGCGATGGTGCGCCGGCTGCGCGTCGACGGCGCGACGCGCTCGAACATCCACTACCTGCGGGCGCTGGGCAATGCCGACGCGCTGCGCGAGGCGATCGAGGAGGCGCAGCGGATCGTCGTGGTCGGCGGCTCGTACATCGCGACCGAGGTCGCCGCGTCGCTGGCGCTGCTGGGCTCCTCCTGCACGCAGGTCATGCAGGAGGAGCTGCCGATGCAGCGCGGCTTCGGCCCGGTCGCGGGCCGCTTCGTGCACGACCTGCTGGCCGAGCACGGCATCGAGGTCGTCGGCGGCGCGGACGTCGTGGGCTTCGACGGCGAGGGCGATGACGAGGGCCCGGTCGGCGCCGTCGTCTGCGAGGACGGCCGCCGGATCGAGGGCGACCTCGTCGTCGTCGGCGCGGGCGCGCTGCCCGACGTCATGCTCGCCCGCAAGAGTGGCCTCGTGCTCGGCGACAGCGGCGGCGTCGCCTGCGACGCCACGCTGCGCACCTCGGAGCCCAACGTCTTCGCGGCCGGCGACATCTGCGAGTACGACAGCGTCCTGCACGAGCGGCGCCTGCGCATCGAGCACGAGGAGGTCGCCGCCGCCCAGGGCCGCCACGCCGCACGCGCGATGCTCGGCTCCGACGAGCCGTTCGCCGAGGTTCCCTACTTCTGGTCGGACCTCGCGGACTGGACGACGCTCGAGTACGTCGGCCCGGCGGCGCAGTGGGACGAGGAGATCGTCCACGGCGACCCGGCATCGGGGGCGTTCAGCGTCTTCTACCTGCACGAGGACCGCCTGCGCGCCGCGCTCGCCGTGGGGCGGACCGACGACATCGAGCGCGCGTCGGCGCTGATGGTGGCTCGCGCGGATGGCGAGCGGGTACGTGCGATGCTGGCCGGCCTGTCGCAGTAGCGCACGCCTCGCGTCTGTCCGGGTCGGCCGCCCACGCGGCCGACCCGGACCCGGGATCACGCGAGGTCGAAGCGGTCCAGGTCCATGACCTTGACCCATGCCGCGACGAAGTCGCGCGCGAAGCGCTGCTTCGCGTCGTCGCTGGCGTAGACCTCGGCGACCGCGCGCAGCTCGGAGTTCGAGCCGAAGACGAGGTCGACGCGGCTTGCGGTCCACGTCGGCTCGCCCGCGGCGTCGCGGCCCTCGAACGTCCCCGCGTCGTCCTCGGTGGCCGACCACGTCGTGCCGAGATCGAGCAGGTTCACGAAGAAGTCGTTCGTCAGCGACCCCGGCGATGACGTGAGGACGCCCAGCGGCGACCCGTCGTGGTTTGCGCCCAGGACGCGCAGCCCGCCGACGAGCACGGTCATCTCGGGTGCGCTCAGGGTCAGGAGGTTCGCGCGGTCGATCAGCAGGTACTCGGCCGTCAGCCGCTGGCGGCCGGAGAGGTAGTTGCGAAAGCCGTCGGCAACCGGCTCGAGGGCCTCGAACGTATCGGCGTCGGTCTGGTCCTGCGACGCATCGGTGCGGCCCGGGCTGAAGGGCACCTCGACGTCGTAGCCGCCGTCCTTCGCCGCCTGCTCGACGGCCGCCGAGCCGGCGAGCACGATCAGATCGGCGAGTGAGACCTGCTTGGCGCTCCCGTTCTGGGCGCCGTTGAAGGCCTCCTGGATCCCCTCCAGCGTGGCGAGCACCGTCGCCAGCTCTCCAGGCCCGTTGACCTCCCAGTCCTTCTGGGGCGCCAGGCGGATGCGCGCGCCGTTGGCGCCGCCGCGCTTGTCGCTGCCGCGGAACGTCGACGCCGACGCCCACGCGGTGCCGATGAGCTGGGAGACGGTCAGCCCGGAGTCGAGGATCTGGCCCTTGAGGGCGGCGATGTCGTCGGCCTCGACGAGCTTGTGCGTCACCTGCGGAACGGGGTCCTGCCACAGCAGCTCCTCGGACGGGACCTCGGGTCCGAGATGGCGCGCGACCGGGCCCATGTCGCGGTGCGTCAGCTTGAACCAGGCGCGAGCGAACGCGTCGGCGAACTCGTCGGGGTGCTCGTAGAAGCGGCGCGAGATCTTCCCGTACTCGGGATCGAGGCGCAGCGCGAGGTCGGTCGTCAGCATCGTCGGGACGCGCTTGGGCGAGCCCTCGTCGGGACCGGGGACCGTGTCGGCGCCGGCGCCGTCCTTCGGCTGCCACTGGTGCGCCCCGGCGGGGCTCTTCGTCAGCTCCCACTCGTAGCCGAAGAGGTTCTCAAAGAAGTTGTTCGACCACGCCGTCGGGGTGGTCGTCCACGTGACCTCCAGGCCGCTGGTGATCGTGTCCGCGCCGCGGCCGGTGCCGTAGGAGTTGCGCCAGCCGAGGCCCTGCTCTTCGAGCGGAGCAGCCTCGGGCTCATGGCCGACGTAGGCGTCGGGGTCGGCGGCACCATGCGTCTTGCCGAACGTGTGGCCGCCGGCGATCAGCGCGACGGTCTCCTCGTCGTTCATCGCCATGCGGGCGAACGTCTCGCGGATGTCGCGCGCCGAGGCGAGCGGGTCCGGGTTCGCGTTGGGGCCCTCCGGGTTGACGTAGATGAGGCCCATCTGGACGGCGCCGAAGGGCTCCTCGAGCTCGCGATCGCCGCTGTAGCGCTCGTCGCCCAGCCACTCGGTCTCGGGACCCCAGTAGACATCTTCGTCGGGCTCCCAGACATCCGGGCGGCCACCGGCAAAGCCGAACGTCTCAAAGCCCATCGACTCCAGGGCGACGTTGCCGGTGAGGACGATGAGGTCGGCCCACGAGAGGTTCTGACCGTACTTCTGCTTGACCGGCCATAGCAGGCGGCGGGCCTTGTCGAGGTTCGCGTTGTCGGGCCAGCTGTTGAGCGGCGCGAAGCGCTGCTGGCCGGCGCCGGCGCCGCCGCGGCCGTCGCTGATGCGGTACGTGCCGGCGCTGTGCCAGGCCATTCGGATCATGAACGGGCCGTAGTGCCCGAAGTCGGCCGGCCACCAGTCCTGCGAGGTGCTCAGCACGTCGGCGATGTCCTGCTTGACCGCGGCGAGGTCGAGCGCCTTGAACGCTTCGGTGTAGTCGAACTCGTCGCCCAGCGGGTTGGCCACGGCGGGGTTCTTGGCGAGAATCCTCAGGTTCAGCCGGTCCGGCCACCAGCCGCGGTTATCCCCGCCCTGGGTCGGGTGCGGCGCGCGCCCGTTGACGACCGGGCAGCCACGGGTCGAATCGCTCATCTCTCCAACTACGGCGTCAGGACTATCAGACACAGGTGAGCCTTTCTCAGATCAGGGATGTACTCAGGAAGGGTGTGCGGTCGAGCATCCGGCGCACTCACCCCAGAAGATGAGCTCGGCCTCGTCGATCGCGTAGCCGTGGTGATCGGAAGGGGTCAGGCACGGTGCGGCGCCGACGGCGCAATCGACGTCGGTGATGGCGCCGCATGACCGGCACACGAGGTGGTGATGGTTATCGCCGACCCGCGACTCGTAGCGCGCGACGGAGCCCGGAGGGTGGATGCGTCGCACGAGGCCCGCGGCGGTCAGTGCGCCGAGCACGTCGTAGACGGCCTGCTGGGAGACCTCGTCGAGCTCCTCCCGCACGAGACCGATGATCGAGCTCGTGTCGGCGTGCGGATGGCCATGCACCACGGACAGCACCGCGACCCGAGGTCTCGTGACGCGCAGGGAGGCCCCGCGCAACATGCGCTCGAGTTCTTCGGTCGCCGGCATCCACCAAGTATGCCACGGATTCTGGAATCGATCCAGATTATTGGCGCGACGTTGCCATCTCGCCGATGCCCGCGCGGCGCACCTAGACTCCCGCCCCATGGAGATCGCTTACGACGAACGCGGCCTGGTGCCCGTCATCGTGCAGGATTACAACAGCGGCGAGGTGCTGACGCTCGCCTACGCCAACGAGGAGGCCGTGCGGCGCACGCGCGAGAGCGGGGAGCTGCATCTCTACAGCCGCTCGCGCGCCGAGCAGTGGCACAAGGGCGCATCCAGCGGCAACACGCAGGCCGTCAGGGCGCTGCGACTGGACTGCGACGGCGACGCGCTGCTGGCGCTCGTCGAGCCGGCCGGGCCGGCCTGCCACACGGGCGAGCGCACCTGCTTTCATCACGGTGAGCTCGAGCCGCCCGCGCCGCACGAAGCGCTGGCGATCCTCGAGCGCACGGTGCGCCAGCGCGCGCGCGACCGGCCCGACGGCTCCTACGTCGTCAAGCTGCTCGACGACCCGAGGCTCGCGGGCGAGAAGGTCCGCGAGGAGGCCGAGGAGGTCGTGCGCGCGGTGCGCGAGGAGACCGACGAGCGCGTCGACAACGAGGCCGCCGACGTGCTCTTTCACCTCGCCGCGCTGCTGGCAGGCCGCGGGCGCCGGCTCGGCGACGCGGGAGTCGTGCTCAATGGCCGTCGCGGCTGACGATCCCGCCCGCCGACCCGGCGCGTCGCAGTCCGGCTCGCAGCTGCCCGTGCAGCCGAGCATCGAAGAGGTTCGCGAGCTGGCGGCCGACTACAACCTCATCGCCGTACGCCACAGCTTCATCGACGACACCGAGACGCCGGTCTCGGCGTTTCTGAAGCTGCGCGGCCGCAAGCCGGAGTTTCCCGCCTTCCTGCTGGAGTCCGCCGAGCGCGGCCAGCAGGTCGGGCGCTACTCGTTCATCGGGGTGCGCCCGCGCAAGGTCGTGCGCTGGTCGCTCGGCGACGAGCCCGCGGACCCCTACCGGCTCGCCGCCGAGGAGACCGGCGCCTACCGCCAGGCGCCGTGGCCGGACATGCCGCCGTTCGCCGGCGGCGCGGTGGGCTTCTTCGGCTATGACCTCGTGCGCACCGTCGAGCCGCTCGGAGAGCCGAACCCCGATCCCGTGGGCCTGCCCGACATGGCGCTGATGCTCTCCGACGTCCTCGTCGTCTTCGACCACCTCAAGCACACGATCAGCGTGCTGGTCAACGTCTACGCCGAGGGCCCGGACGCCGATCTCGAGGCGTCCTACGCCGACGCGGTCGCGACGATCCGCAAGGCGCTGGATCTGCTCGCCGGGCCCGTGCCGCGGCCCGAGGCCACGCCGGCCCGCCCGCGGCCGACGTTCGCCTCGAACATGCCGCGCGAGCGCTTTGAGTCGATGGTCGCGCGGATCGTCGAGTACGTGCATGCCGGCGATGCCTTCCAGGTCGTGCCCTCACAGCGCTGGTCGGCGGACCTCGACATCGACCCGTTCTCCGTCTACCGCGGCCTGCGCGTCGTCAACCCGAGCCCCTACATGTACTTCCTGGACTTCATGGACTTCCAGGTCGCGGGCGCCTCGCCCGAGCCGGTGCTGACGGTGTCCGGCCGCCACGTCGCCACGCGGCCGATCGCCGGCACCCGCCCGCGCGGGGCGACGATCGCCGACGACGCGCGGATCGCCGAGGAGCTGCTCGCCGATGAGAAGGAGCGCGCCGAGCACGTCATGCTCGTCGACCTCGGCCGCAACGACCTCGGCCGCGTCTGCGAGTACGGCTCGGTGACCGTCGACCGCTTCATGGCCGTCGAGACCTACTCGCACGTCATGCACATCGTCTCCAACGTCTCGGGCACCCTGCGCGCGGGCGTCTCGGCGATGGACGCGCTGCGCAGCGTGCTGCCCGCCGGAACGCTGTCGGGCGCGCCGAAGGTGCGCGCGATGCAGATCATCGACGAGCTCGAGCCCGTCAAGCGCGGCGGCTACGGCGGGGCGATCGGCTACCTCTCCTACACCGGCGACCTCGACACGGCGATCCACATCCGCACGGTGGTCATCAAGGACGGCCGTGCCCACGTGCAGGCCGGCGGCGGCACCGTCGCCGACGCGGTGCCCGCATACGAGTTCGCGGAGTCCGAGGCCAAGGCGCGCGCCGTGCTGCGCGCGGTGGAGCTGGCTTCCCAGCAGCCCGGCTGGCCGTAGGCGCGCGGCGTCAGCGAGGCCTGCGACCGCGCAGCTTCGCCGGGCAGGTTCCCGGGACCCAGCCGTACAGGCGCGGCCGTGCCCGGTTGCCCGTGCGGATCGACCAGTAGCGCCACGTCAGCGTGTCGTCGCTGCTCGGGTCGCAGTAGGCGAAGGTGTCGGCCTTGGCGATGCGCGTGCCGACGCGGACCATCCCGCGTGCGATCCCGCCGGCCCTGACCGAGGTCGTGTTGGACATGAAGTAGACGACGTTGCCGAACGCCGGCTTGGCGTCGTACTCGGTGACGGTGTTGATCTGTCCGTTGGACAGGCGCGCGTGCGCCGTCCCGCCGACGCGCGGGTTGGCGAGCCTGCGCACCCTGCCGATCTCGCGCGTGGCCGGGCCGCAGCCCGTGCCCCCGCCGCGCTGGGTTACGAACGCGGCGAGCGCCGCCCCGTCGGCCGCGCTGCCAGAGCGCAGCGCCGCCCCGTCGACGAAGCCCTGGGTGCCGCTGGTGCGCAGCCTGCCCATCGGCTTGCCGAGCGAGTCGACGATCGGCCAGTCGCGCGCGCCGCCGGCCGCGGGATTCGACGCCAGGCTGTCGATCCGCTTGGAGATCGTCACCTCGGCGTCGCGCAGCGCGGTG
>JBBJOW010000094.1:6311-8249 GCA_037724045.1 Solirubrobacteraceae bacterium | reverse complement strand
GGCTCCATCGCGACGAAGCCGAGCAGCTGGAAGAGGTGGGTGACGACCATGTCGCGGAAGGCGCCCGTCTGCTCGTAGAACCCTCCGCGGCCCTCCAGCCCGAGCGTCTCGGGCACGTCGATCTGCACCGAGGCGATGTGGTCGCGGTTCCAGACGGGCTCCATCAGGCCGTTGGCGAAGCGCATCGCGAGCACGTTCTGCGCGGCCTCCTTGCCCAGGAAGTGGTCGATGCGGAAGACCTGCTCCTCCGCGACGACCTCGTGGAGCGCGCGGTTGAGCTCCCGCGCGCTGGCCAGGTCGGTGCCGAACGGCTTCTCCATCACGAGCCGCGCCCGCTCGGCCAGGCCGCTGTGGCCGATCTGCTCGACCATGGGCTGCATCGCTGCAGGCGGGACACTGAGGTAGAGCAGCCGCCGCACGCCCCCTCCGAGCTCCTCATCAGCGGCGTTGACGGCGGCGGTCAGCGCGCTTGCGTCCTCGGCGGAGGAGGCGACGAACGACAGGCGCTCGGCGAAGGACGTCCATTCCTCCTCTTCGAGCTCATCCGGACCGTGCTCCTGAAGCGCGTCGTGCACCTGCTCCACGAACGCCTCGTGGCTGTCGGGCGCGTGGCGGCCCGAGCCGACGATGCGGAAGTTCTCGGGCATGAGGCCGGCCTGCGCCAGGCGGTAGAAGCCGGGGAAGAGCTTGCGGGCGGCGAGGTCGCCGCGCGCGCCGAAGAGGACGATCACCTGCGGGTCGGGGCGCGGGGAAGAGGAACTGGGCATGACGCCGATCTGCCCGCGTCGCCCGCGCATGAAGCAAGGGGCTCAAGGTCTTCCCACGAGGCGACGATGGACACGGTGATGCCCACTTCCTCCCCGCGCCGTCGCTCGCTCGTGTCCGTCGGCCTGCTGCTCGCCGGCGCCTCGAGCGCCCTGACGCCCTCTCCGGCCGCCGCCGCCGGCAGCCCGTTCACCTGCGAGGCCAGCGTCCTGCGCGGGACGCTGCTCACCGCGCCGGCGATCGAGCCGCTCGTCGCCAACCGCGGCCAGGCCTGCACCTCTTCCTCGGTGGGCCTGCCGAACCTCACCGCGCCGCTGGGGCTGCTGACCGGGGGCGTCCTCACGGCCTCCACGCAGCGCACCGGCGCGGCGGACCGATCGGACCTGCAGCGGAACTTCGCGGCCGCAGCCGTCGCCGACTTGGCCGTCGGCAGCCTCGGCTCGCTCGGCCTGCCGCTTCCGCTCGATCAGGTCCCGCTGCCCGCAGGGCTGCAGAGCGTCACCGTCGACATCTCCGCGGTGACCGGACCGATCAACGCGGGAACGGCGCCCGTCAGCGGCCTCCTCCCGCTGGTCCCCGTACCGCTGCCGGTCAACCCTCAGCTACCCACCTCGATCACGGTCGACATCGCGGCCGCCGTGCGCGAGCTCGTCAAGCTGCCGACCACCGATCTGCTCCGCATCCAGTCCGCCTCCGCGCTGGCCGGGGCGCGCTGCGTCGCGGGCCGGCCCGTCACCGCGGGCCAGCGCACCGTCACCGGCGTGAGCGTCCTCGGCAACGCCGTCGACGTGGATTCCTTCGGCGACAGGCCGATCATCGACACGCAGATGATCGACCTCTCCCGGATCGCCGACCTGACCCAGGTCAAGCTCCCCGTGATCGACGGCCTGACCGGGGGCCTGCCGCCGCTCGTCCTGGCCCAGGTCACCCCGATCGTCCTGAGCGCCATCAGGGCGCTGCCGCCCGTCGCACTGCCGATCGACCTGCTGCGCGCCTCGATCCGGCCCGGGACGCAGACCAAGACGGCCGACGCGCTCACGCAGACCGCGCTCGAGGTGAAGATCACCGCGCTGGGCCAGAACGTCGTCGACCTCGTGCTCGGCGAGGCGAAGGTCGGCACCGCAGGCGTCGACTGCGCGCCGCCGGCGACCGCCCCTGCCCCCGCTCCCGCCC
>JBBJOW010000094.1:0-6211 GCA_037724045.1 Solirubrobacteraceae bacterium | reverse complement strand
ACCGCAGGCGTCGACTGCGCGCCGCCGGCGACCGCCCCTGCCCCCGCTCCCGCCCGGGCTCCTGTCCGCCAAGCAGGGCCGACCCCCGTAGCCCGCGCCGTACTGGCCTGCACGACACGGCGCCTGGTGCTCACCGACGTCGTGAAGCGGGGCAGCCGCGTGCGCATCACCGGCGTCGCCGACAAGCGCTTCGTCGGCCGCCTGGTCTCGCTGAGGTTCGAGGCCGACGGGCGCACCGCCGGCCGGGCGCGGGTCTCCCCCGACGGCACGTTCGCGACGACGACACCGCTGCCGGCCAAGCGCCTGCGCTCCGGCAATCGGGCCCGCTACCAGGCCGTGCTCGGCACGGAGAAGTCACTGAACTTGAAGCTCGAGCGCCGGATGTACGTCGATCGCCTGACCTCAGAGGGCGCCAAGGTCACGGTCGTCGGCCGGGTCACCCGCCCGCTCGGCACGCCGCGCCAGACGATCACGCTGACCCGCCGCGTCTCGTGCACCAGGAGCGAGGTCGTCACGCGCTTCAAGCCGAAGGCCGACGGCCGGTTCTCGGTCACCGTCGACGCGCCCGTGGGCCAGGCGGCGGCGGTCTACCGCCTCGGGACGAAGGTCCGCAAGACGAAGACCAACCGGAAGCTCTTCCCGACCTTCACGCTTCCGCGGGGCGTGAACCTCGCGCAGTAGTTGCGCGCCGGGCGGGCGGTCCCGGGGGTGAGCCCTTACGGCTCGCGGTCGATCGGGCAGGTCATGCAGTGAGAGCCGCCGCGGCCGCGCCCGAGCTCTGAGCCGTCGATCTCGATGACCTCGATGCCCGCCTTGCGCAGGCGCGTGTTGGTGGCCACGTTGCGCTCGTAGGCGATGACCACGCCCGGCTCCAGGCAGACGAGGTTGTTGCCGTCGTCCCACTGCTCGCGGGCCATGTTGAAGCTGTCGCCTCCCGTCGGGACGACGCGCATGGGCCCGACCCCGAGTGCGTGCTCGAGCGCGTCGACCACCGTCCCGCCGAAGCGCTCGACCTCCGGCAGCGCGCCGGGGTCGCCGGGGCGCAGGGTCCAGATCCTGACGTCCTCGTCGACGACCGCCGGGTAGAGCGTGACCGCGTCGCGGTCGACCATCGTCATCACGGTGTCGAGATGCATGTAGGCGCGCGACAGCGGCAGCTCGACTGCCACCACGAGCCGCGCGACACCCGCTGCGAAGAGATTCCGTGCGAGGATGCCGACCGACTGCGGCGACGTGCGCTCGCCCATGCCGATCAGCACCGCGCCGTTGCCGATCGTCTGCACGTCGCCGCCCTCGATCGTGCAGCGGCCCCACGCCTGCTCGACGCCGCCGAACCAGACCTTCACGCCGCCGTCGACCGCGAACATCGGGTGGAAGCGGTAGATCGCCTCCATGATCGCCGTCTCGGGCCGCCGCGCGGGCTTGGTCATCGGGTTCAGGGTGACCCCGCCGTAGATCCACGACGACGGGTCGCGCTGGAAGAGGAGGTTCGCAAGCGCCGGCAGCATCATGTCCGCCGGCCCCGACGAGCCGCGGAACAGGCCCTCTCCGCCGGCGAGATGGTCCTCGGTCATCCCGCCGATCAGGAAGCTCGCGACGTCGCGTGCGCCGGCGCCGTCCGCCCACTCGCGGCCGCTCCGGGCCAGGTACTGGCCGACCTGGCGCTCCTGGAGAACCTGGTCGAGCAGCCAGCCCTTGCCCTCGGGCAGACCGAGAGTCTCGATCAGCAGGTCCTCGGCGTCGAAGACCTCGACGCCGCGCTCCTTCAGGACCCCGACGAAGGCCGCGTGCTCGACCTTCGCCTTGCGCACCCAGATGACGTCGTCGAAGAGCAGCTCCTGCGCGTTCTGCGGAGTGAGCCGGCGGTGCTCGAGCCCGGGCCGGTGGACGATGACCTTGCGCAGCCGGCCGACCTCGGAATCGACGCTGAAGGCGGCGCGCTCGCCGGCTGCGCCGGAGGTGAGGGACAACGGTGGCTCGGATTCTCTGCGTTGGAGGGGAGGTGGGGCGAGCGCGGCGCCGGGGAACTCGGGCTCAGCCCGCGGTGACCACGCGCGCGCCGACGATCTCATAGGTGGCCTTCGCCCGGCCGTCCCGGGTGGCCAGGATGGCTCCATGCTCGACGGCGGCCAAGGCGACGAGCGCGTCGTACACCGCGCCACCGGCGATCGCGAAACGGCCTAGCGTGTCGGGGATCCGCGCTGCCGCGGCCTGCCCGAGGAGCAACGGGCGACGAAGCGCTCCTTCAGGAGTCGAGCGGCATCGACCGGTGCCAGGCGCAGGTCCCCAGGCAGCCGCGTGAGCACGGAGTACGTCTCGGCCAGCGCGTGGCCGCTCAGCGCGACGTCCCTCCCGCCGGCACGCAGGGCTACAGTCCGGCCATGAACCAGTTGAGGACGATGGGCGCCACCGGCGGCGGCGACCAGAGGTAGGCGCATGGTCCCGGGCCACCTGAGCGCGACGCCAGAGCCACTCGCCGGAACGAGCACCGACGTGCAGGTCCTCTACGATCGCGCCGCGTCGAGCTACGACCGCTTTCGCGAGCTCTGGCTGCGGCTCGCCGGTGCCGGCGCCGAACAGGCGATGCTCGACGACATCACCCCCTCGCTGCGTCCGGGCGTCCCCGTGCTCGACGCGGGCTGCGGGACTGGCGCCCTGTCGCGTCGGATGCTCGCGCTGTGCCCGCAGATCGAGCTCACGATGCTCGACCTCTCCCCCGAGATGCTGGCTCGCACCGCCGAACTCCCGGGCACGCGCATGCAGGGCAGCCTGCTGGAGCTGCCCTTCGCTGACGACTGCTTCGACCTGGTCGTCAGCGCCTGGGTCATCGAGACCGTCACCGACCCGTTGCGCGCCGTCACCGAGCTGCTGCGCGTGCTCACCCCCGGCGGCCGCCTCGTCTACAGCTTCTGCTCCCTGCCCCACGGATGGTTCTCGCGAGCAGGCTCAGCGCTGCTGCGCGCCGGCGTCCAGCGGGGCTTCGCCGGCGAGTTCCTCGACGAGGAGCACACGCCCTGGCACGACTGCCAGAACTCACACCGCCGGTGCTTCCGCGGTGGGCTGACCACCGAGATCGCCCTCGGCGCGTGCTGCGCAGTCGGCCCTGGCGTGCTGCCCGCGCCCGCCGCGCCGTGAGCTGCCGCGCCACCTGGCTGCCGGCGTGACCCATGCGGACTGATCTGAAGAGCTGATGCGCCCCAGCGGGAGGTACGGTCGTCGGATCGGAGCCAGGCAGCCCGGCAGGCGCCGATCGGAGCGGCTGCTGGTGGGCCTGGCCGCGGCCGGCGTGCAGCTTGGGGTGGGCGAGCTGGCGGCGACGCTGCTGCCCGGCGCGCGCTCGCCGCTGACCGGCATGGGGCGAGCGTTGATCGACCTGGCGCCCGGACCGCTCGTCGACGTGACCGTCGGCCTGGTGGAGGGCAAGGACAAGCCGCTGCTCATGGGTCAGCTGCTCGCCAACCACCTGGGGGTCGGCGTCGTGGCTGGGGAGCTGTGCGACGCCCGGCGCCGGGCGGCCGCGAGTCTGCTGGTCAGCCATGGCCTGCTCGGCGGGGCCGCGGCCGCCAGTCGTCCGGACTCCGACGGGGTCACCTCGCTGGCCGCGGGTGCGCTGGGCGCGGGCGCCGGCTACGTGACTCTTCGCGCACTGGCCCACAACTCCGGGTCTGCTGCCATCGCCGCGGCCGTCGGCGCCGGCGCCGTGACCGGCGGGCTTGCGATGCGGCGGACGAGCGCCACGACGACGACGCTCGAACGCCTGCGCGGGTACCGTGCGCTCCCCGCCGCCGCCGACCCGCTTCCGGCGCCCTCTCCTGAACCGGACTTCGATGAGATCGACGGGCTGAGCGCGCTGTACACGCCCAACGCCGACTTCTACGAGACCGACGTCACCTTCCCCGTCCCCGCGCTGGACAGCCACGAGTGGCGCCTGCGCATCGACGGGCTCGTCGACGAGCCCGTCGAGCTGAGCTACGCGCAGCTGCTCGACATGGGACTGGTCGAGGCGGACGCCACGCTGGTCTGCGTCCACAACCCGGTTGGAGGGGCTCGGGTCGGCACCGCGCGCTGGAGCGGCGTGCCCGTGACGGCGCTGCTGGAGCGCGTCGGCGTCGATCCGCGCGCCGACCAGCTGCTGGCCCATGCCGTCGACGGCTTCACCGCCGGCGTGCCGCTGGAGATCGCGGGCGACGAGCGCCGCGCGCTGGTGGTCGTCGGGATGAACGGTGAGCCGCTGTCCTTCGGCCACGGCTATCCGGCGAGGCTGCTGATCGCCGGGCTCTACGGCTATGACGCCAACACGAAGTGGCTCTCGCGGCTGGAGCTGACCACGTTCGCCGCGGCAAGCGACTACTGGACCCGGCGCGGCTGGCCTCGAACACCCGCCCGCGTACGACCCAGCTCGCGGATCGACGTGCCCTGCGACCGGTCGATCGTGTGCCCCGGCCCCACCGCGCTCGCCGGGGTCGCCTGGGCGCCGCCGCAGGGCGTCACCGGTGTCGAGGTCTCGATCGACGGCCTCGGGTGGCGCTCCGCCGTGCTCTCGCCGGAGACGAACCCGAACACGTGGCGTCGATGGCGCTACGACTGGCCGGCTCAGCCAGGATTCCACGAGATCAAGGTCCGCACGCACGGACAGCGCGACCCACAGCCCGAGCGCGACGCGCCTCCCTACCCGCACGGTGCAGGAGGCTGCCACACGATCTCGGTCGAGGTCATTGCCGGCAACCCGCTGCCCGGCAGGCGCTTGGCCGCGCGCGCCGAGGACCTCGCCGCCGAGGGCGCCCGCCGCGTCAGCCTCGCGTCCACCGGCGTGGCCTCCTGGCTGCGGCATGGCTTCCCGCGCCCTCGCTTCGAGCAGGACGAACCGACAGCCACCTCGCAACGGGCGGCGCAGGACACCGGATGAACGGTGGCCGCCGGCGGATTCTCAGACGGTCCGTAGGAAGCCTCGCGACGTCGGGGCGGGAATACGGAGATGATGGGCGCGATGATGTGGATGATGATGCGGCCGCGCGGAGATTGTCGTTGACCGTCCGTCGGCGAGCTGCGGACGGAGGGTCGCGGGGAGCGCCGACCAGCGAGCCGTCCTGAGACGCTGAGGGCCCATGGAAGACCACCCGAGCACCGAAGAGCTTCCCGAGCACCTCGACGATGTCCCCGAGGTGCTTCCGGGCGACGACGCGCCGGCCGTCGCGACGGCGGGGCCGCTCGGCTTCGCCCGGATGACGGGCTCGTCGATCGCCGGCCGAGATGCCGCGCCCTGGGTCACCGACTTCCTCAACGCGGCCTACTACCGGCGCGCGAGCGGGGAGCGCGACGTCGACGACCTGCGCCTGGCCTTCGGCGTGCTCACCACGTACTGGTACCGGAAGGGGTCAGGCCGGCGGCTGCACCTGAGCGATCTGCCGGCCTTCCACCGGGCCTTCGGCAGCCACCGCTTCGAGGCCCACGGCCTCCTGAGCCGCAGTCAGCTGCTCGCGGGCGCCGAGAAGCTGCTCGGCGAGGGCTTCGGTGACGCCTACGCCGACGATGCCCGGCGCGCCTGGGGCATCGGCTTCCCGACGGTCGAGGAGCGCGACGCCTACGCTCCCGCCAAGCGCATGGGGCTCGCCCGGCTCGGGCCACTCACTCCCGGGAACGCCCCGGCCGACCGTCAGGTGTGGCACACCTACCCGCCGGTGGAGATGCCGTCGGCCGAGGCGGCCATCGCCGCGCTGACGCGCCCGGAGACCTGGCCCGACTACGCGAGCGAGATCGGGCGCTTCACGCCCCTGCGCGCCGGCGGCCTGGCCGCTCAGTCCTTCGAGATCGAGGTGGCGGCGGGAACCGATTCCGGGCTGCCGATCTTCACGCGCGGTTACGTGACGATCACGCGGCTGGTCACCCCGGAGGATCCCGCAGCGCTGGCGGGGTACTTCGCCGAGCTGGAGGACGGGCTGGCGCGCTACGGCGACGACGAGCCGCGCGCGGTGGCCGAGGACGCCACGCCGCTCGTCGGCTTCGACCTGACCACCCACCGGGGGCACTTCATGGGCAACGGCCTCAATCGGCTGCTGCTCTACACCCATGAGGGCAGGGCGTGGGTCCGCGCCGCGGGCACGTGGGACCCGATGCCCCGGCACCTCGCCGGCGCCTACCGGCTGGCCGGCAAGGAGGCCCAGCACGCGTTCTGGGGGCAGGGCGGCGTGGTCGGCCTCAGCATGCTGCACCA
>JBBJOW010000093.1:0-8307 GCA_037724045.1 Solirubrobacteraceae bacterium | reverse complement strand
AGGCAAGCGATGATGCGCGTCGCCACGTGGAACATGCGCCGCCGCCGCGCGAACTGGGACGTGCTGCCGATCTCAGGTCTTGACATCGTGTTGCTCCAAGAGGCGTGTCCTCCTCCGCCATCGCTGGCGGGCCACATCGAGTTCCAGAAACTCGAACCGCGCCGAGGCAGCAGCACGTGGGGAACCGCGATCTGGTCCCGCTGGCCCCTGCGCGGTCTCAGCGGCAGCACCTGCCACCCCGGCGCCGCGGTTGTCGCCGAAATCCAAGCGCCTGGAGGCCCGGTCACCGCCTACAGCCTCTACGCCCTGTTCGAGCACATCGAATTCTCGACCAAAAGCAAGGACTACGCCGTCACGACGCTGCACCGCCTGCTCTCCGATCTCACCGGACACCTGGAAGAGCCCGCCCGCCAAGCCCGGAACGTCCTCGGCGGCGACTTCAACTGCAACCCCAAATGGGACCTGAAGTCCAAGCACCCGACAAACCGCCTCCTCATAGACCGAGTCGAAGCGTACGGGCTCACCAGCGTGCTGCCGATCGACGCCCACCGCCAGATCCCCACGCACCGAAAGAGCCAGATCGACTACCTCTTCATTGGCACGGCATTCTCCGTCGACGCCGCGAACGTGGACACCGACGGCCCGACCCAAGGCCTCTCAGACCACCACCCCGTTGTCGCCCAACTCACCTTGGCGCGAGACGGTCCCTGCTAAGAGAGATCGTGGCGACCGTCCGCGCCCGAGCCGCATCTGTCCTGCCCGCCAGCGCCGGCCTGTGCTGCTCCGGATTTCTCGGCCGGGACCACCCGCACGGCCCGGGTGCGATAACCCCGCTTGGGGGTATCCATCTAAGCGGACCCAGCGCGCCCCGCTGCGCTCTGAGTGTTTCGCGAGCCAGCGAGTCGTTTCCGCAGGTCAGCCGGTCGCAGCGCCGCACACGGGCAGGCGCGCCCCTCTCCCGGCGACTCCCTCAAGGGTCGCTCTCGCAAGTCCGCGCCGGGCCGCTGCGGCCCGACCTTGGTCCGGTTAGATGGATACCCCACACCCCGCTAAACGCACCCGAGACACGCCGCCGCGGCGATAGCCGACCGAGGCGCTGCCTGGCCCGCACCGCCTTGTGGGGAACGTCCGTTCGGGTGGTTATCGTCACCCGGGATGCACGATTTCCAAGATGCACCGCTCGTCGGGCCCGGCAGCGAGCTGACCCTCGAGGGCGGCGCCGTCCCGCACGAGCAGGTCGTCGCGGAGGCGGTCCTCGGCCGACCTCAGCCGCGCCGGGCAGTTCGACAGGGAAGACGACCTGGCGGGGGGTTCGACGGGCTTTCAGCAGACGACCGCGGCCGGCTCGGGCGACCTCATCTACGTCACCAACGACCAGGCCGAGCAGTTCGTCCTGCGCCTCAGCGACGGCAAGCCGCTCGCGGCCGGCGAGTTCGCCGCCGACGCGGGGGCCAGCGCCCGGGCGAACACCGGCGTCGGGCAACCGTCGATCTCGCGCGGGTTCGTTCAGTACAGCGGCGGCCGTGGGGCGTTCGTCTACCGCAACGCCGACGCGGACGACCCGACCGTGGCGCTCACCGCGCCCGCGGCCGAGTCGACCCTCGCCGGCACGGTGACGCTCGCGGCCACGGCCTTCGACACGCGCGGCATCACATCGGTCACCTTCCGGGCCAACGGCCAGCCGGTCGCGACGGACACAGCGCCCGACGGCTCGCCCTTCGGCGCACCGGGCGCGGCCTACAGCGCCGACGTGGACACCACGCAGCTAGCCGACGGCAGCTACCTCGTCGACGCGGTGGCCACAGACGCCTCGGGCCGCACGGCGACCTCCGCGCAGCGGCGCGTCTTCGTCAAGAACACGCCCAGCGGCGGCGGCGGCGGCGGCGACGGCGGCGGCGGCGGCGGCGGCGGCGGCGGCGGCGACGACCGTCCGCCGACGGTCGCCTTCACCAGTCCGGCCGACCGCGCGATCGTCAAGGGCTCGACCACGGTCACCGTCAACGCGAGCGACGATCGCGGCGTGGCGAAGGTCGAGCTGTTCAACGGCTCGACGCTCATCTGCTCCGACACGACCGCGCCGTACTCCTGCGCGTTCTCGCCCCGAGGCTCCGACGTCGGGCGTCAGACCCTGTTCGCGGTCGCGACGGATACCGCCGGGCAGACGGCCAGCGCCGCACGGAGGATCATCGTCGCGCGCTTCACCGCGAGGTCTGTGACCGCGCGGGCCACGCCGGCGAGGGACCGATCGGCGCCCTACCGCTTCGTCACCCGGGGCCGGGTCAGCCTGCCCTCCGGCGTGACCGCAGCGCTGGGCTGCGGTTCGGGCGTCGTCTCGGTGCAGGTGAAGGTCGGCGCCAAGACGATCTCCAACCGGCGCGTCGCGCTGCGCAAGGACTGCACCTACAGCTCGTCGGTGACGTTCCGCAGTCGCGGCCGACTCGGGCGCAGCGGCCGGCTCAAGGTCACGGCGCGGTTCCTCGGCAACCGCGTCCTCGGGCTCAAGGTCGCCACGTCGCGCTTCGTGCGCGTCGGCTGAAACGGCCAGGATGCCGCCCGCTCCTATGTCGAGCGCTCCCGCCGCGGACCCGGTAGCGCTCGGGCGCGGCCTCGCGGTGCTGCGGATCTTCGTCGGGCTGATCGCGTTCTCGAACGGCCTGGCCAAGCTGTTCTCGTTCCGCGAGCTCGACGTCGGGCCGTACTTCGGGACGCTGGTCGACCGGCCCGAGGCACGTGGCATCCTCGAGACGGAGGTTGGCCGCAACGATCTGCCCCTGGTGCCAACGATCGTCAACGACGTGGTCCTGCCCTCCTACGACGTGATGCAGTGGCTGCTGACGGCGGTCGAGCTGGGAACTGGGGTCCTGCTGCTCCTCGGGCTGCTCTCGCGCGGCGCGGCGCTGATCGTCTTCCTGCAGCACTTCGGGTTGCAACTGTTGTACTTCTCCAGTGGCCGCTTCGCGTTCGAGCAGCCACATGAGTGGGTAGCGCCACTGGTCCTCGCGGTCGTCCCCGCCGGGCTTGTCTGGGGGCTCGACGGCCGGCTGCAGCGCAACCGGCCGCGAGTGCGCTGGCCATCGTGAGGCTGCTCGCCCTCGCAGCCGCGCTGGCGGCGCTCGCCGTGAACGGCTGCGGCGAGGACTCCAGCTCGAACACCGAGCCGTCGCCCCGGGCCGACGTCACCGACTGCGGCAACGTGACCGTTCCCGGCCACGAGGCGGTCAGCATCCGCGCCGGCGGCGCGGACTGTCAGCTGGCGAAGGCCGTCGCCGCGGCTGCCGAGGGCCGCGGCCGGGCGCCGTATGAGGCTGAGGGCTTCACGTGCGAGCCGGCCGACGCCGGCGGCGGCGACACCAACTACGCGTGCACACGCGGCGAGGCGACGATCCGTTTCCGTTACGGAACCGCCTGAGGGCCGGATTGAGCTGACGCGAACCATGAGCTCGGTCAACGACGCCACGCTGCCGGAACGATCGGCGGGCGGGCGTGGTTCTACTCGAACTACCACGCCGGCGCGGCCACGAGCAGTGCGTCTTCGTTGATCGGACGCCGAGCGCCACGATCGCTGCGCGCAGCACAGGAGATCACGCGCAACGGCGCCACCAGATCTGCGGCGAGAAGCTCAGCAGTGTCGTGAGGACTGACGGCGACGGCCATGGACTGAGCTTCCAGTCGACCGATGAGACGGCGATGAGACCGGCCGATTCCGCCTGTTCCCAAAGTCTACAGGTCCACAACGCAACAGTGGTAGACTGGGTGGCAATGCTTCCGCACCCCGTCCCGGTCGAGCTGGCCGAAGTCATCGCGCAACGCTTCCGGGTGATCGGCGATCCCACGCGGATTCGCGTGCTCGACGCGCTGCGACAGGGGGAGCTCTCGGTCGGTCAGCTGGCCGAGCTCCTCGGGACGAGCCAGCAGAACGCCTCGAAGCACCTGGGCACACTGCTGCAGGCTGGGATCGTCGCGCGACGCAAGGTGGGGACCACGGCGTTCTACGCCATTGCCGACGAGTCCGTCTTTGCGCTCTGCGAGCAGATATGCGGCGCGCTGCAGGAGCAGCTCGAGGAGCTCAGCGCGCTGATCGGGGTTGACCGGTGAGCGTCGCGGATGCCCCTCTGAGGGACGGCACGACGCGGTCGGCGAAATCCGTGTCGGCAGATCTCGGGCCGGTGGGTCGGCTCGGGCGCTTCACGGCGACGCATACCCGTGGAGTCATCCTGTCGTGGGTCGTCGTGGCAATCGGCCTCGGCGCGCTCGCGCCTGGTGTCGAGAAGGCGTTGTCGGGGGCGGGATGGGAGGCGAGTGGCTCGGAGTCCGTCGCCGCCCGTGAGCGCATCGACCGCGCCTTCGACGGACGGGGGAGTTACGCCCTTCAAGTCGTCGTCAGCGGTCAGAACCCCGCAGCGGTGACCGCGGCGGTGCCGGCGGTCGGCGAGCTCCTGGACGCCGACGACCGGATCTCGCGGGTGATCCCGCCGAGCGCAGGCGCCTCGCTATCGCCCGACGGCCGGACGGCTGTCGTGCTCGCCGGCGCCGCCGCGCAGCCCGACGACATGGTCCGCGCGGCTGACGACTTGAAGGACGGACTCGCAGGCGTGGGCGGCCCGGGGGTGCGCGTCGACGTGAGCGGTGCGCCGGGCATGTGGTCGGACTTCAACGAGGCCAACAAGTCGGCGATGCTCAAGTCGGAGCTGATCTCCTGGCCGGTGACGCTCGCGATCCTGCTGCTGGCCTTCGGTTCGCTCGTCGCCGCCGGACTACCGCTGATGCTGACTGTCGTCGGGCTCGCCTCCGCGGCCGGCACGCTGTTCCTCCTCGCGCAGCTCTTCGACATCTCGATCTGGGCGATGAACTTCGCGCTGATGTTCGCGCTGGCGCTCGGGATCGACTACGCGCTGTTTATCGTGGCGCGCTTCCGCCAGGCGCAGAACGTCGAGGGACTCTCCCCGGTCGACGCGGTCAGCTCGGCGATGGAGACCGCAGGCAAGGCGGTCCTCTTCTCCGGCTTCACCGTGCTGATCGCGTTGTCGGCGGTGCTGCTCGTCCCGAGCCCCGCGTTCCGCTCGATGGCGGTCGGGATCATGGTCGCGGTCGCCTTCGTGCTCGCCGCGTCCCTGACCCTGCTTCCCGCCGTGCTCGCGAGGCGGGGCAAGCGGGTGGACCGCTTCGCGATGCCTTGGCTCGTGCGCGGCGACCAGCGCTCCCCTCGCCTGGCGCGCTGGGCCGAGAGCGGCTGGCGCCGGCCGGGCCGCTTCCTCGCGGTCGGCCTCGTCGCGATCGCCGCGCTCGCCTGGCCAGTGAGCCAACTCGACACCGGCATGCCCTCGATCAGCGTCGTCCCCGCCGAGGACGGCTCGCGGCAGGGCTACGAGCGCGTGCAGCAAGCATTCGGCGAGGGCGCCCCCGGCACCCTGCAGATCGTTGCAAGCGCCGCTGACGCGCCACGCGCGGCGGCGCTCGCCGCGTCCGACCCCGGCGTCGCGCGCACGCTCCCGGCGCAGCGCAGCCCCGGCGGCCTCGCCCTGATCCAGGCCGTACCCGAGGGCGGCCCGAGCGGCGACGCCGTCCGGGCCACGATCGACCGACTCCGCACGGAACTGCCGGCCTCGGCGCTCGTCGGTGGGGCCGTGGCGGAGAACCACGACCTCGAGCGCGTCCTCGGGGAGCGCACCCCACTCGTGGTCGGGGTCGTGCTCGCGCTCGGCTTCGTGCTGCTGCTCGTGGCGCTGCAGGCCCCGGTGCTCGCGCTCGCCGGCGTCGTGCTGAACGTCCTGGCGACTTTGGCGGCCTTCGGCGTGGCTAAGTGGATCTTCCAGGACGGCGTCGGCGCCGGACTGCTTGGCTTCGAAGCGCAGGGGTATCTCGACGCGTGGGCGCCCGTCTTCTTCTTCGCGATGCTCTTCGCGCTCGGGATGGACTACACCGTCTTCCTCCTGGCCTCCGCCAAAGAGCACTGGGACAAGACCGGCGACGCCCGTGCGGCCACCGTCGAGGGCATCGCCACCTCCGGACGCGTCATCACCGCAGCCGCCGGGGTGATGGTCGCCGTCTTCTTCACCTTCGCCCTCTCCGGGCCGCTGCCGCCAAAGGAGATGGGCGTGATCCTCGGCATCGCCGTCCTCGTCGACGCGGCGCTCGTGCGGCTCGTGCTCATGCCGGCCGTCATGCGCCTGCTCGGCGCGGGTGGCTGGTGGTGCCCGGCCTGGCTGCGGCGCCTGCTGCCCGACGTCCGCTTCGGCCACTGACCTCAGACGACAAGGAGCCAGCATGATCCTGCGCCAGATCACCCACGACGACCTGGGGTGCGCCTCGTACCTCGTCGGCGACGAGAAGGCCGGCGTCGCCGCCATCGTGGACCCCAAGCTCGACATCGCCGAGTACCTGCGCCTCGCGCGCTACCTCGGCGTCTCCATTGACCACGTCCTGGAGACCCACAACCACGCCGACCACGTCTCCGGGCACGGCCGCCTCGCCGTCGCGACCGGCGCGCGCATCCACGTCCACCGCCTCGCCGAGGCCGAGTACGAGCACGAGCCGTTCGACGACGGGTGGGAGCTCGTGCTCGGGGCGTCCGGATCCGCGCGTTGCACACGCCCGGCCACCGCCCCGAGCACACGGCCTTCCTGCTCTTCGACGACTCCCGCGATGGCGGTCGACCCTGGGCGGCCCTCACCGGTGACTCGCTGTTCGTCGGCGACATCGCCCGCCCCGACCTCGCCGTGGACAAGCAGGAGGGCGCGCGCGACAGCTTCGCCTCTCTGCGAGGCGCGCTGATGACGCTCCCGGACACCTGCGAGGTGTGGCCCGGCCATCTCGGCGGCTCGCTCTGCGGCGGCCCCGGCATGAACATGAAGACCTCCTCGACCATCGGCTTCGAGCGCGAGCACCAGGAGCTCCTCGGGCTCGCTGACGAGGCGGAGTTCGTGACGCGCACGACCTCGGCGCTCGGGCCCCAGCCGCCGAACTTCGAGAACATCGTCGCTCGCAACCGCGGGCCGCTGGCGCAGGACAGCTCGGCGGCCCACCCGCTGAGCCCCCGCCAGGTTCGTCAGGCCCAGGACGACGGCGCGCTGCTGGTGGACGTGCGCACCGAGCTGCAATTCGACGAGGCCCACATCCCCGGGGCGGTCTGCATCACGGCCTGCCGCGCGGGCTTCGGCTCCAAGCTCGCCTGGCTGGCGCGGCCCGACCAGCCGCTCGTGCTCATCGGGCGCGACGACGAGGACGCTCAGGAGGCCGCCGCGCTCGCGGCCGCCGTGGGGCTGCGCGACGACGCGAGCTACCTGGCGGGCGGCATGACCTCTTGGCGCGAGGAGCGCCAGCCGGTCGAGCGCGTGGCCCGCATCGACCTGCCCGGGCTCCACGCGCGCTACGAGGCGGACACGGTGCAGATCCTCGACGTCCGCGAGCGCTCCGAGTGGGACGCGGGTCACATCCCCGGTTCGGTGCACACGCCCTACCACGACATCGACGCGGTCCCCGGCGGCCTGGACCCCGAGCGCCCGGTCGCCGTCGTCTGCGGCTCAGGCCAACGCGCTGCGGTCGGGGCGAGCCTGCTGCAGCATCACGGCGCCCGGGACGTCCTCCACGTCGTCGACGGCGGCGTACCGCGCTGGACCCGCGAGGGCTGGCCGATCGAGAAGCCGGACGGCGACGCGGCATAGCCGCCTTGTTGCTGACCGTCGGATTCGGGCTCGCTATCGGACTGGCCGCGGGATGCTCGGCGGCGGGGGCTCAGTGTCGACGGTCTGCCCCAGGACATAGACGAGAACGGGGACGGCGAGGAGATGCGGAAGCCCTTCCGGCCGCCCGAGACGACGGTCGGCTGACCGAGTCGGAGCTATCGTGAGCATGGTGCTCAGGATGGTCGCTGACCACCGTTTCACCAAGGCCCATGCCTCTGAGTACCTGGACGCCGACCTGTCGCCGGCCGGTCGTCGCCGCGTCGAGCGCCACACGTCGGTCTGCCCGCAGTGCCGCGATCTGCTCGCGTCCTTGCGCCGTATGCTCGACGGGTTGGGAGGGCTCGGTGGTTCGCCGCGTCCGGGGACCGTCGACGGCGTTGTGGAGCGCTTTCGACGCGCGGCGTGAGCAGCGTTGGTCTGCTCGAACTCGGTCACGAACGCTGCGTCGGCCGGCTTCACCTCGGCGCTTCAGGAGAACGGGGATGCCCGCCGGTGACCGAGAGCGCCGCGCGGTTCAGGTTGACTCGGGAACGGGGATGAGGGTGAACCGTCCGTCGGGGCGGGCGCACCGGGCTCTATGGAGAGTTCGTACGTAAAACCGGGTTAGCGGCACCCAGCGGGCTGG
>JBBJOW010000092.1:0-8321 GCA_037724045.1 Solirubrobacteraceae bacterium | reverse complement strand
GGGCCTTGTGAGGTAACACTCGTGGAGGTTCGAGTCCTCTTCGGCGCATAGGAACAGAAAGCCCCGCAAACGCGGGGCTTTTTTGGTTCTGAAGGACGTGCTCTTTCTTCGTCTGGACCACCCAAGCGACCCTCCATCCCACGCTTCCATCCCACGGATCGCCTCGGATTGCAGGTTCGGCGCCTTGGGGGCGCGAGCGGCAAGGGGTGATGCGGTACCTGCGCCGCGGCGCGGGGGCGAGTCTTGCGGTACGACGGCGGCTGACTTCGAGGGCGCAGCTCAGCCGAGCGCGGCCGACAGCAGGCCGCCGGTCAGCCCGAGGGCCGCGCATGCGCCCAGCGTGCGCAGCACGGACCAGCGCAGGCGGAAGATCATGACCGCTGCGACGAGCGCGATCGCGACGGAGCCGGGACGCACGGCCGCGAGCTCGGGAAGCTCGACGTCGAGCCCCACGTCCGCAACGCCGGCCGGAACGGCACCAGGTCGGTGGAAGGACGCGACGCGGCGTGCGCCGGCTGGGCGTTCGCGGTGAGCTCTCGGTGCTCATCGCGTCGCGCCAGCAGCTCGGGTCGCGGACGCGGCGGTGACCGCGACGAGCTGCGCGCGCGCGTTGAACAGCCGGGCAGTGCCAAGCTCGACCGCGAGCAGCACGCTGATCGAGGTGGCGGCGAGCAGCATGAACATCACGACGATCTGCAGCTGGACGGCGCGCAGCGGGCTGACGCCGGCGAGGATCATGCCGGTCATCGCGCCGGGCAGCGAGACGACTCCGACCGCCTTGGTCGCGTCGATCAGCGGCCCCAGCGCCGCCTGCATCGTCCGCCGCCGCGCGTCGCGGGCCGCGGCGCGCGGCGTGCCGCCGAGACTCAGCGCGGTCTCGAGCTCCGCGGCGGCGCGGGTGCGGTCGCGTGCGATCTCGCGGAGCGCGATCCCGCAGGACGACATCGAGTTGCCGATCAGCATGCCGGCCAGCGGGATGAGGTACTGCGCCCGCGCCGGCACGATCTGTAGGGCGACCAGCGCAAGCAGCACCGCCACCGCGCCGGCGCTGATGGCGGCCGCCGCCACACGTGCGCTTCCCGGGACGCCGGCGCCTCGGCGAGCGGCGATCTGCGTGGCGAAAACGAGCATCACGCCGATGAACGCGGCGGTCGCGAGCAGGTGCTCGAAGCCGAAGACCGCCTCGATGACGTAGCCGACGGCCAGCAGCTGCGCGATCGCCCGAACGGCGGCCACGGCGATGCTGCGCTCCTCACCCGTGCGTTCCCAGCGGGCAGCGGCCACGGCGACGGCCACGAACAGCAGCGAGACGAGGACGTCCATCAGGTCGATTGGGATCGGGCGCATCCTCAGCTCGTCCTCGTGTCGCGCAGAGCGCCGCCGGCCAGGATCAGCGTGCGGTCGGCGATCCGCTCCGCTTGAGCCGCGTCGTGCGTCACCCAGACGACCGTCATCCCGTCCGCGCACAGCTCGCGAAAGGTCGCCTCCAGCCGCAGCGCGTTGTCGTGGTCGAGCGCCGCCGTCGGCTCGTCGCACAGCAGCAGCAGCGGCTGGCACGCCAGCGCGCGGGCGATCGAGACCCGCTGCTGCTCGCCGACGGACAGATGACGGGCATCGACGTCCAGACCGCCGCCGAACGCCACCCGCTGCAGCAGGGCCGAGAAGGCGGTCTCGTCGACGCCGCTGCCGCTGAGCTCGACCGCGCGGCTCAGGTTCGCACGGACGCTGCCGGCAAACATCAACGGCACCTGCCAGACCATCCCGACCCCGCGCCGCAACTCGACGGGCGACATCGAGGCGCTGTCGAGGCCGTCGAGGACGACCCGGCCACCGACGGGCTCGAGCAGGCGGTTCAGGCACTTCAGCAGCGTCGTCTTTCCGCTGCCGCTCGCGCCCATCACGGCGACGAGCTCGCCGCGCGCGAGCGCGAACGAGACCTCGTTGAGGACCCGGACGCCGCCGACCTCGTACGACAGCCGCTCGACGGAAAGGACGGGCCGGTCGCCCGAAGAGGCCCCCTGCCGGGCCGACCGCTGTTCGTTCGGAGCCACGGTCATGACGCCGGCTCGTCCAGGTCTACTGCCCCCGCTTCGACGAGGCAGCGAGGTCAAAGAGCACGCGCACCGCTCTCGCCATCGCCGCGGTAGCGGTCGTACAGCACGCGCATCGCCAGGTAGGTCGTGCGCGAGCGGAAGTCCTCGTCGTCCAGGACACCCTTGAAGAAGTCCGCTGAGGCCTTGCCGGCGTCGAGGGCGCCGTCGATGACCAGTGGCTCCTTGCCGCGGACGAAGTCGTCGAACTCGTTGCTGGCGGCCTGCGGGCGCAGGTGGCCGGCCTGCTCGCGATCGATGTGATCGATGAGCGCCTGTGCCGGGTGGATCGCATCGACGTCGCTGAGCGACTCGCCGAAGCGCTGGTTGAACAGCTCGACGAGCTCACCGAGCAGGCTCATCGGAATCTCACCGTCCGCTCTGCGGCCGGTGCCGTCGCCCCCAATCGCGCTCCCCGGTTCGACGGTCTCGTCGCCGAGCGCGATCGCCTGCGTGCCGATCTCGGTGAGCCGGTAGTGGGTCAGCGACACGTCGACCGACAGGCCGCCGTCGACCCGCCGCTCGCGCAGCCGCAGCGCGAAGAAGCGCGCGTAGACGTAGAGCGTCTCGCTGGCGGCGGTGAGGTAAGGGACGACCTGGGAGAGGAACGAGTAGAAGCGCACGAACCGGTCGAGGTCGTCGCGGAAGGCGTCGAGCGCCTCGTCGTCGAGCGCGCCGGCCCGGTCGAACGCTCCCTGCGTCTGGCCGGAGAGCACTGCGTTGTCCGGAATCCCCGGCACGAACCACGCCCGCGCGAAGGCGTCGACCTCGGCGGGGTGGATCAGCCCGCTGTCGAGGAGCTGCTGCTGGGCGTCGAAGAGCACGTTCGGATCGGTCGGGACCGCCTCGGTGCGGCCGTAGAACGGCTCGAAGTCCCGCCGGATCTGCTCGGCATCGTTGACGAAGTCGAGCACGAAGGTGTCGGTCTTGAGCGGGTGCGTGCGGTTCAGCCGCGACAGCGTCTGCACCGTGTTCACACCGGAGAGCACCTTGTCGACGTACATCGCCACCAGCTTGGGCTGATCGAAGCCGGTCTGGTACTTCTCCGCGACGACGAGCACGCCGTATTCGGGCTTGTCGAACTCGTCCGGGAGCTGCTTCTCGGGCAGCGCCCGGCCGCCGACCGCGTTCATCTGCGGCTCGCTGTACTGCTCGCCGACGTTGTCGGCCTCGGGGTGCGTGACGGTCACCTCACCGGAGAACGCGACCAGGGTCCGGGTCCGCGAGTGGCGCTTGGTGATCTCCTTGTCCAGCGCGCGCTTCCACTGCACGGCCTCCTCGCGACCGGCGGTGACGACCATCGCCTTGGCCTCGCCGCCGACGTGCCCGCGGGCGATCGTGTCGAAGTGGTCGACGACGACCACGGCCTTCTGGGCCTTGAGGTAGGGGTGGAACCTCGCGTAGCGCGTCAGCGCGCCCGACGCCTTGCCCTTGGGCAGCTCGACGACCTGGCGCGCGCGGTCCTCCAGACGCATCGCCTCCTCATAGGTCGTGTAGTTCTTCAGCACGTCGACGATGAAGTTCTCGTCGATCGCCTGGCGCATCGAGTAGGTGTGGAACGCGCGCTTGAGGCCGTCCGCCCCGACGCTCCCGAAGACCTCGTTGGTGCGCGGCTTCGGGGTCGCGGTGAACGCGAAGAACGAGAGGTTCGGCTGCACGCCGCGCGCGGCGAGGCGGCGCAGGACCTCCGGGACGCCGTCATCCTCATCGTCCTCGGCGGGGGCGGCGTTCCCGAGGACCGCCTTGAGGTCGACGGCGGACTCGCCGGTCTGGGAGGAGTGCGCCTCGTCGACGATCACCGCGTAGGTGCGCGCCTTGAGCTTCGCGTCGCTGCTGGTCAGCTGCGTGAGGACGAACGGGAACTTCTGCAGCGTCGAGATAATCACGCGCGCCTGCTCGCCCTCCAGCGCTTCGCGCAGCTGACTCGAGGACTCGTTGATCTCCCGCACCGTGCCCGGCACCTGCTCGAACGCCTTGACCTGCGCCTGGAGCTGGCGATCGAGGACCTGCCGGTCGGTGATCACGATGACCTTCTCGAACACCGGCTTCTTGTCCTCGCCGTGGAGGGTGGAGAGGTCGTGCGCCAGCCAGGCGATCTCCTTGCTCTTGCCCGAGCCGGCCGAGTGCTGGATCAGGTAGCTGCTGCCGGGCCCGTGGACCCGCGCGTGGGCGGCGCACGAGCGCACGACATCCCACTGATGAAAGCGCGGGAAGACGACCGTCGCGCGGCCACCCTTCTTCTGCGCGTCGGCCGGCGGCTGCTCGACGAAGACGAACTTCTCGATCAGCTCCATCCACGAGTCGCGCTCCCACACCTGCCGCCACACGTACTCGGTCGGGTGCCCGCCAGTCGGCGAGGCCGGGTTCCCTGCCCCGCCGGGGTGGCCGGCGCCGCCGGATCCCTGGTTGAACGGCAGGAAACGCGTTCTCTTGCCGTCGAGCCGCGTGGTCATGTATGCGAGGTCGCCGTCGAGCGCGAAGTGCACGAACGCCCGCCGGCCCAGCAGGAGGTTCGTAGCCGGCCGATCCTCGCGGTACTGCCGCATCGCGTCATCGACGGTCTGGTTGGTGAAGCGGTTCTTCAGCTCCGCGGTCGCGGCCGGGACGCCGTTGACGAACAGCACCAAGTCGAGGCTCGCGCCGCTGCCCAGGTGGAAGCGCACCTGGCGAACCGCGCGCAACCAGTTGGCGTCGTAGAGCGCGCGAGCGGCGGGATCGAGCTCGAGGTCGGGCTCGAAGAACACAAGGCGCACCGCCACGCCCTTCTCGGACAGCCCGCCACGCAGCACCTCGACGGTACCGCGCTTGTCGAGCTGCGCCGCGACGCGCTTGAGCAGGCTCACCTCCGCGCTGTGCGTCGATCCGGCAAGCGCGACGAGCTTGTCCCACGCCTTGCCCTGCGTGTCCTTGACGAAGGCGACCAGGTCGCTGGGGTAGAGCCCGAGCGTCGCGTCGTAGCCCAGGTGCTCGGTGGGCGCACCGTCGGTGACCTCGCCGAGCCAGCCGCCGGCGCTGACCATCTCGCGCACGATCAGCTGCTCGAACGCGGACTCCGTGTGCGCGGCGGCGGGCATCAGGCGTGTCTACAGGATGGGCGGCCTGCGGGTGCAGGCGATCGTGCGGCCCCTACGGGACGTCGGCGATGGGCGGCGGCACCGACCGCCCGCGGATCGCTTGCGCCGCGGCCTCGGCGACCTCCTGCTCACCGACGCCGGCACCCAGCGCCCGCGCCAGCTCTCCTGTAGGGATCCCGTGGCGCGCAGCGGCGAGCAGTTCGACGCCGACCGAGGCACCGTCGGCCCCGAGGTCGACGATCACCCGCGGCTGCACCTCGACCGTGTCAGCGACCGAGACCCCTGCGCGCCGCCGCAGGTAGAGCGCGTCGGCGGACGGATCGTAGGAGGCAGCGAGGCTCATCACGGGCCGCTCACGACGTAGACGGTGATGACGAAGAGCGGGTTGTCCGCGGCGGTCACCACACGAAGCCTACGCCCCTCGATCGCCGGTCATGGCGATGGTTCCCGTCCAGGTCCAGCGAGGTCGGCCCATCCTGATCCATCGCGCGCCGCACCTCGTCCACACGAACGCCCCGCTCGACCATGCGATCCAGCGCATGCAGCGAGAAGACGACGTGGTCGAGGTCCGTCACACGCTCGCCGCCTCGACGGCCTCGTGCATCCGCTCGTCCATCTGGGCGTCGGAGGCGGCGGTGACGTCGAGCTGGCCGGTGACGGCCTCGGTGATGAGGGCGTCGCGGTACTCGGCGAGGGTGGTGATGGCTGCATGCGTGATGGCTCGAAGCCGAGCGTTCCGCGCCTGCTCTCGCAAGAAGTTTTCAACTAAAGCAGCCTGCTCGGCCAAGCTCGGTATCGGAATTCGGAGTTCTCCGATCTCGGCAACGTTCACGTGGGCCGCCGTCGTTGAGCGCCCGCGCAGGGCGATCTCCTCCTTCACGGCACGCCCGTACATGGCGAGGACTACGAAATCAGGATTCAGCCGCCGTCGATCTAGAACCAGCAAGACGGAACGCTGTCCGAGACACCATGAGCCGTGTGGTGGAATGACTGCCGCTTCTCCGGCCGGCGCTTCACGCGTGAACACGACGTCGCCGGGTCGAGGTTCGCGGCGACTCGTCCACAAAGCGAAGTTCGCATCATCGGTGCGATAGCACCCGGCAGCGTCGAGCACTCCGTGACGCACACCAGTCGTCCGAATCACGAAGTGATCGCCAGTTGAAATCTCGGGACACGTAGCGTGAGCGGTGTCCACCAGATCGGTAAGGCCGTACTTGAGCCGAACCAGATCTCCCGCGCTCAGCAGCATGCGTTCGCGCGTCGACTCTAGGTCCTCGAACGCGACCACGAGGAGCGAGCTCATCTTCAGGGCGAGCCTGTCGACGCGACTGCATTCGCGGTCGAGGAAGTCAACGATCAGTTCGCGCCGTGACCAGGCGTGGGCGTCGATGCGCGTGTCGCGTACGAAGTCGGCCGAAACGCGTTTCAGACCTGCGACGCCGGTCCAACTCCCGACACCGGCATCTCGGAAGTCTCGCGAGCGCAGACGGTAGATCAGGAAACGCGCAGCGCCCGCGTCGTGTGCGCGGATCACGAAGACCTCACTCGTGGCGAGGGCCCGGCCACCGGCTAGTCCAGCTGCGCGCGCGACGCGACCGTGTGCAAACGTCGGCGACACCTTCGGAAGCAGAATGTCTCCCTCGGCGACGGGGTTGTAGGACAGAACGTCACCCGTGAACGCGATCACGCGCGACGGATCAAAGCGCTCGTCGTACCAGATCGTTTCCAACGGCAAGAACGAGATGGTCCGACCCGCGTCGCGCTTGGTGAGGCCGTCAACAATTGGGTTGACGTCTGCGACGTACCGCAGCCTCACCCCACCACCTCAGCCAGCAGTCGGTGGATCTCACCCTCGAGCTCTTTCAGCTCCGCTTTGATCTCTGCGCTCGGCCGCGGCGGCGTGTACGTGTAGAAGAGTCGCGTGAACGGGATCTCGTAGCCGATCTTGCCCGCGGGGTCCGGGCACCAGGCGCCGGGGACGTGAGGGCGCACTTCGCGGTCGAGATAAGCCTCGACGTCCTCGGACAGCGGGACGTTCTCCGTGTCGCGGCGGCCGGGGTCGGCGAGCGGCCGGCCCTTCGCGTCGAGCACGGGCGGTGCCACCGGGTCGCGCACGAGCGCGCGTGCCGCGAGCTTCCGTATGTTCGCCGCGCTGAGGCCGAAGAGCTTCGGTGACTTCGCCTGCGTCTGGGCGGTGGCCTTCGCCATCGCCGTGATCACGTCGAGCTCGGTGGGGTGGCGGCGATCGTCCATCGTTCGCAGCCCGGCGCACAGTGCGGTCCGCGTGGCGTCGTCGAGCCTCGCCACGGCCGGGTCGTCCTCCACGCCGTCCCAGGTGTCCGCGCTCACCTGCCAGTAGCCGCGCAGCGGCTGCTCGACGGTGATCGTGCGGTAGCCGAAGGACGCGTTGTCGACGATCTTGACCAGCTCGCCCTCCTCGAACGCGCCGTGCAGGCGGGTGATCTGGTCGATCTGCTCCGTGCTGAACTCGCGGCGCTTGTCGCCGAGGCTCTTGCGCATCTTCACGAACTGCTGACGGGCGTCGATGAGCTGCACCTTGCCCTTGCGCTCGGCGCTGTTGCGGTTGGAGAGCAGCCAGACGTAGGAGGCGATGCCGGTGTTGTAGAAGAGCTGCTCGGGCATCGCGACGATGGCCTCGAGCAGGTCGTTCTCGAGCAGGTAGCGGCGGATCTCCGACTCGCCGGAGCCGGCCGCACCGGTGAACAGCGGGGAGCCGTTGTGGACGATCGCGATCCGCGAGCCGCCCTTGCCGGGGGCGCGCATCTTGCTGACCAGGTGCATGAGGAAGAGCAGCTGGCCGTCGCTCTTGCGGGGCAGGCCCGGCCCGAAGCGCCCGTCGTAGCCGCGGTCGGCGTGCTCGGCGCGGACCGTGGACTCCACCTTGGTCCAGTCCACCCCGAACGGCGGGTTGGCGATCCCGTAGTGGAAGCGCTCGCCTGCGTGCTTGTCGTCGGACAGGCTGTTGCCGAACTTGATGTGCGCGGCGTTCTGGCCCTTGACGAGCATGTCGGCCAGGCAGATCGCGAACGACTCGGGGTTGACCTCCTGGCCAAAGACGTCGACCTGGGCGGACGGGTTGAGCGCCTTAGGGCTCACTTCTTAATTACTGACGGGATGATCGTGTAATTCCACTCGG
>JBBJOW010000091.1:0-9293 GCA_037724045.1 Solirubrobacteraceae bacterium | reverse complement strand
TCCACGACGACCTGCCGGCGATGGACGACGACGACCTGCGCCGCGGCCGGCCGACGTGTCATCGCGCGTTCGGTGAGGACGTCGCCATCCTGGCCGGCGACGCGCTCTACGCGGAGGCCTTCCGGCACCTGACCCACCATCAGGACGGCGACCCGCGGGCGGTGCTCGCGGCGGTGTGCGAGCTGGCCGCGGCGACGGGCGTCGACGGCATGGTCGGGGGCCAGTACCTGGACGTCAAAGGCCTGGCCGAGAGCGGCGAGACGACCCTGCGCCGGCTCCACGAACTCAAGACCGGCCGCCTGATCGGAGCCAGCGTCGAATGCGTACTTCTGTTGGAAGCTCCTATGCAGTCCACCACTAGAATTGACGCCTTCAAGGACTTCGCCGCGGAGCTCGGCGTCCTGTTTCAGATCGTCGATGACATCCTCGACGTGACGGGGACAGACGTGGCGCTCGGCAAGCCCCGCGGGTCCGACGAGCGCCACGGCAAGCTGACCTACGTCAGCTCGCACGGCCTCGACGGAGCGCGAACCCTGGCGGCGGAGGCCCACGACAAGGCCAGGGCGGCGCTGGCGGTGGCGGCACCACCGCAGCCGGCCGAGCTCGAGCACATCACCGACTTCATCTACAAGCGCACCTCGTAAGTGACCCGGCTCCCCCTCCTCGACGGCATCGACTCCCCGCAGGACCTGCACGGGCTCTCCGAGCTGCAGCTGCAGCGCGTCGCGCAGGAGGTGCGCGAGCTGCTGATCGACACCGTCGGCGAGATCGGCGGCCACTTCGGCGCGAACCTCGGGATGTGCGAGGTCGCGGTCGCGGTCCACTCCCTGCTGGACTCACCGCGCGACAAGGTCCTCTGGGACGTCGGCCACCAGGCCTACCCGCACAAGATCCTCACCGGCCGCCGCGACCAGCTCGAGACGATCCGCCAGTACGGCGGCCTCGCGCCGTTCTGCGCGATCGAGGAGTCCGAGCACGACATCATGGGCGCCGGCCACGCCTCGACCTCGATCGGCTACGCGATCGGCCTGAAGGAGGGCATGAAGCGCCTGGGACACGCCGACCAGGGCAAGGTGGCGGCCGTCATCGGAGACGGAGCGATGACCGGCGGCGTGGCCTTCGAGGCGATCCACCAGGCCGGCGGCCAGGGCACGCCGATCGTCGTCGTGCTCAACGACAACGGCATGTCGATCGCGCCGAACGTCGGCGCGATGTCGCGCTATTTCAATCGCGTGCGGCTGAATCCGAAGCTGTGGCACACGCGCGAGAGCGTCGAGGAGCGACTGACCGACCTGCCCGGCATCGGACCCGCGTTCGAGCGCCTGGGCCCGCAGCTGAAGGAGTCGATCAAGGCGTTCTGGGCGCCGGGCCTCTTCTGGGAGGAGCTCGGCTGGGCTTATGTCGGCGTGATCGACGGCCACGACGTGCGTGCGCTGCGCCGGGCGCTGCGCAGCGCCTTCGCCGCCGGCCGTCCGGTGGTCGTGCACGTGGCGACGGTCAAGGGCAAGGGCTTTGCGCCCGCCGAGGAGGGCGGGCTGGAGGGCATGGAGCGCTGGCACGCGGCGAAGCCGAAGTCGATTCGCAACGGCCTTGCCGCCCCCGCGCTGCCACCCAAAGCCGACGCGCCCGATCCGCCGCCGCAGTACACGACCGTCTTCGGCAATGCGCTGGTCGCCGAGTGCCGCCGCGACCAGCGTGTCGTCGGGATCACCGCGGCGATGAACTCCGGCACGGGCCTGAACATCCTGCAGAAGGCGATGCCCGAGCGCTACTTCGACGTCGGCATCGCCGAGCAGCAGGCGATCCTGTTCGCCTCCGGCCTCGCGCTCGAGGGCGTCAAGCCGGTCGCCGCGGTCTACTCGACCTTCCTGCAGCGCGCCTACGACCAGATCGTCCACGACGTCTGCCTGCAGAACCTGCCGGTCGTGTTCTGCATGGACCGCGCCGGGCTCGTCGGCGACGACGGCCCCACGCACCACGGCGTCTTCGACATCTCCTACCTGCGCTGCCTGCCGAACCTGACGCTGATGGCCCCGCGCGACGAGGCCATGCTGCTGCGGATGCTGCGGACCGGCCTGACGATCGACGGCCCCAGCGCCATTCGCTACCCGCGCGGCAACGCCGCCGGCGTCGACCTCCCTGCCAACCCCGAGCCGCTCGAGATCGGCACCGGGGAGATCCTGCGCGAAGGCCGGCGGGTCGCCCTGCTCGGCTACGGCGCAGGGGTCGAGAAGGCGCTTGGCGCGGCCGACATCCTCGGGGACGTCACCGTCGCCGACGGGCGCTTCGCCAAGCCGCTGGACACCGGCCTGCTCGCCCAGCTCGCGGCGGAGCACGACCTGCTCGTCACCGTCGAGGAGGGTGTCCTGCAAGGCGGCTTCGGCAGCGCCGTGCTCGAGCAGCTGCACGACGGCGGGCTGTCGCCGCGCGTCCTGCGCATCGGCCTTCCCGACCGCTACGTCACCCACGGCGCGCCCAAGCTCCTGCACGAGGAGGTCGGCTTCACGGCCGAGGCGATCGCCGAGCGGATCGATTCAGCGGTCCGCGACAACACGTTGGTCTAAACCCGGGCGGGTCACCGGCCGATGGGACGGTGATGGCCGACGGAGCAATCCCGATCGCATCTGCGGCGGCGTTCACGCCGAGCGCCGCCCCCATGCAGAAGCTCGAGTCGAAGATCCTCACCCTCGACGAGGACTTCGGGCGCGCGATGACCAACAGGTCGCCGCCCCCCGAACCGGAGCCTGCCGTTCCCGCACTGCCGCCGATCGACCGGTTGGCGACCCTGCGCCGCCTCGCGCGCAAGCTGCGCGCGGAGCCGGACTCCGATCAGACGCTGCAGACCGTCATCGACGAGGCGTGCCGCTGCACGCGCTCGGACGCGGCCATGCTCAACCTGTCGGCGCCCGTCTCGCGCCAGTTCGTCTGCGGAACCGCCCTCGGCGCCGGCCCGTACATCTCCGTCCCGCTGCGCGCGGGCGGGCCGAGCTTCGGCGAGATCGTCCTGACCCGCCTCGCCGACGGCGCCGACTACGAGCCGGAGGACGAGACCTTCGGCGAGCTGATCGCCGAGTATGTGGCGAAGGCGGTCTCGACGCTGCGCGCCGGCACGGTCATCTCCCAGGAGGAGCAGGACTTCATCGACCGGGTCACGCAGGACCTGCGCTCACCGCTGGCGGGCGCCATGACCACGCTGAGCCTCGCGGTCGAGGGCGAAGGGCTCGGCGACGACACCCGTCGCTACCTGCGCGCGGCGCACGGCGACCTGCGGCGCCTGCTGGGCACCGTCGACGGCCTCATCCTGCTCGCGCACCTGCGCCCGCCCAATCTCTCCGACATGGAGACGATCCCGGTCACGAAGTGGCTGGCGGACGCGGTTCAGGCGGCCCAGCCGCTGGCGCAGGATCGTGACGTCACGGTCACCTTCCGTGCGCCGCCCGAGGCCTACCTGACGACGGGGATCGGAGAGCAGCTGGACGCCGTCGTCGGCGAGATGCTGCGCAACGCGGTCAAGTTCACCGATCCGGGCGGCCGGGTGGACGTCACCGCCGGGCTTGTCGAGGGTCAGGTCAAGGTCTCGGTGCGCGACAACGGCATCGGCTTCGACAGCGGAGAGGCCGCGCGCATGACCGAATGCTTCGCGCGGGCGATCACCGCCGAAGCAGGGCGCTATCCCGGCCTGGGCGTGGGGCTCTTCCTCGTCGGGCAGATCGTCGCCCACCACGGTGGCCACTTCTGGCTGGAGAGCCGCCGGGACGAGGGCACCCACGCGCATCTGACGCTGCCCCAGCGCCACGACGGCATCTAGCGCGTCGCCGGGCTAGCGGGCCATCGGCCGGGTCCAGCGGGTCGACGCCTCGAGCACCAGGACGGTGCCGGCGGTGGCCAGCAGGATCACGGCCGCGGCGCCGCCGTCGGCGGCGGCAAGGGCCACGCACCGGCAGCGAGCGCGATCACGAGCGTGCGGTCGAGCGTCTGATGGGCGTGCAGCGGCAGCGCGTCGGCCGCGCCGAGGCCGATGCCGGCCACCGAGACGCCGCTCGCGAACACGAGCACGGTGCCGGCCCCGCCGAGGTCGAGGACTAGATGGTTGATTCCACGACTCCGCGGCCGCGGATCACGGCCCTGACGCTTCGCCGGATCGCGCCCGTCCGGTCTTGCCCGTACCACCGGTACGGGCTTCGCCGGCCGGCCACGCCCGGCTCGGTCATGACCGCGCCCGCGACCACGGGCCTCGTGGAATCAACCATCTAGGGCGGCGACGGTGAGCGCCAGGCCGGCGACGAGCTCGACGAGGCCGTGGGCGGTGAGAGAGATGCGGGGGAGGGAACGCATGTACGAACGAGCGTTCCCCGTGAGGCGTCGGGGGTGTGTGAGGCTCGCCACAGGTCTGACACACCGGGCTTCGCCCGTTGAGCCACATGCGGGTAGGCCGGCTCCGCCGGTATCTAAGGTGACCACGTGCCGCGGGTCCGCCTGGACGCCCTGCTCGCCGAGCGCGGGCTCTTCGAATCGCGTAGTCGCGCGGCCGCGGCCGTCATCGCCGGCGACGTGATGCTGCTGCCCGGACGCCGGCGCGCGGACAAGCCGGGACAGTCAGTGGACCCGGCCGTCGAGGTGGAAGTCGTCGCACCGCCGCCGTTCGTCTCGCGCGGCGGGATCAAGCTGGCCAACGCCCTCGATGCGCTCGACGTGGCGGTCGCGGGCCGCAGCGCCGCCGACGTCGGCGCTTCCACCGGCGGGTTCACGGATTGCCTGCTGCAGCGCGGGGCGCTGCGCGTGGCAGCGGTCGACGTCGCCTACGGCGAGCTGCACTGGTCGCTGCGCGAGGATCCGCGCGTCACGGTCCTCGAGCGCCTGAACGCCCGCGCGCTGACCGCCGCCGATCTGCCCTACGCCCCTGACCTGCTCGTCATGGACGTGTCCTTCATCTCCGTGGGCAAGGTGCTGCCGGCGGTGCTGGGGTGCCTGGCGCCAACCTTCGACGCCCTCGTCATGGTCAAGCCGCAGTTCGAGGTGGGCCGCGAGCGGCTCGGCAAGGGCGGCGTCGTGCGCGACGTGGAGCTGCGCCGCGAGGTCGTGCTGGACGTGGCCCTGGCGATCCAGGGCGCCGCGGTGATGGGCTTCGTGTCGTCCGGGCTGCCCGGCCCGAAGGGGAACCGCGAGACCTTCGTCTGGCTCGCCGAGCCGGGCCGCCCGGGCGCGCTCCCCGACCTCGACGCCGTGAAGTTCGGGGAGACCTGGGACGAAGGCCCAAGCGGTGGCGAGCGAAGCGAGACCATATGAAGGCGACCGTCATGACCCGCCGCGGCGATCGCGATCACCGCGGGGTGGGTGGGGCCGTCACCGAGCTGATGGAGGCGGCGCAGCGCCACGGGGTCACCGTTTGCATGACCGAGGAGGAGGCCGCCAAGCACCAGCTCGCCCCGGGAACGGTCGACGTCTGCAGAGTCTCCCAGGACGTGGACATCTGCATCGTGCTCGGCGGCGACGGGACGATCCTGGGCGCGATGCGCGAGTACGCGGAGACGGTGGTGCCCGTGTTCGCGGTCAACTTCGGGGAGGTCGGCTTCCTCGCCACCATGGATCCCGAGGGCATCCGGGAGGGCCTCGAGCTCGCTTTCACCCGCAACTTCGACACGATGGCGATGCCGGGCATCACCCTCGGCTACGCCGACGAGCGCTGGGTCGCCTTCAACGACATCTCCGTCCACCGGCAGGCGGGCAAGCGCGTCGCCGACCTCTCCTACGCGATCGGGGGCGAGGAGATCGGCCGCGTGCGCTGCGACGGCCTGGTCGTCTCCACCCCCGCCGGCTCCACGGGCTACAACCTCGCCAACGGTGGCCCCGTCCTGGCCTGGGGCGTCGAGGGGTACGTCGTCTCCTTCATCGCTCCGCACTCGTTCACCGCGCGCGCGCTCGTCGCCGCGCCCGACGACATGCTCACGATCCACAACGCCGCCCGCGGCGACGAGGCCGAGGTCCACGTCGACGGCCGGCCGACCTGCGTCCTGCCCGCTCAGGAGCACATCACGGTCGAGTTCGGCCAGGCCTACGCCCAGCTCGCCCAGCTGCCGGGCGCGACGTTCTACCACCGCCTGCGCGAGCGCTTCGGCCGCCTGGCTTCGTAGCGAAAGTGCGCCGTGCGCGCGATTCCGTCGGGGCGGGTTGGTACACCCCCGAACGTGCTTGAAGAGCTACGCGTCGAGAACCTGCTCCTGATCGAGCGGGCCGAGCTGCGCCTCGGGCCGGGGCTCAACGTCCTCACGGGGGAGACCGGCGCGGGCAAGACGGTGCTCGCGCACGCGCTGGATCTGCTGCTGGGCGGCAAGCCGCGTGCGGGGATCGTGCGCCCCGGCGCCGCGGAGGCCTACGTGGAAGGCGTCTTCGTGGACGCCGACGGCGCGGACGTCGTGCTCGGCCGCCGTGTGTGGGCCGAGGGGCGCACGCGGGCCTATCTCGACGGGCGCGCGGCGACCGCCGCGCAGCTGCGCGACGTCGGCGGCGCGCTGCTGTCCTTCTACGGCCAGCACGAGCACCGGCGCCTCACGCTCGCTTCCGCACAGCTGGAGATCCTCGATTCCTTCTGCGGAGGAGATCAGGCCGAGCGCCGGGCTGGGTTCGTCTCGGCCTACGCGGACGAGCGGGCGCTGGCGGCGGAGCTCGCCGACTTGCGCGAGCGCGCCGGCGCCCGCGAGCGCGAGCTGGACCTCCTGGACTGGGAGCTCGCCGAGATCGAGCGGGCCGAGCCCTCGGCGAAGGAGGAGGAGGGGCTGCTGGGCGAGCGGGAGCGCCTGCGCCACGCGGAGGCGCTCGGAGCCGCTGCGGGGGGCGCGCTGGAGGCGCTTGACGCTGCTCCGCTGGCCGCAGCGGCGCGCGCGGCGGAGGCCGTCGCGGGCGTCGACGGCACCCTGGACGAGCTGGGCGCGCGGTTGACGGCGGTTGCGCTGGAAGCCGAGGACCTGGCCACCGACCTGCGCCGCTACGTGGAAGGAATCGAATCCGAGCCCGGTCGGCTACAGGCACTCGAGGAGCGCCTGGCGCTGCTCGATCGCCTCAAACGCAAGCACGGCGGCACGATCGAGGCGGTGCTCGCCCATGCGCAGTCGTGCCGGGAGCGCCGCGCGGCGCTGGCCGGCGCGGACGCCTCGCTGGCCGAGGGCGACGCGCGCCTGGCTGCGCTGCAGGCGGACCTGGCGGCACGGGCCGAAGCGTTGCGGGATGCCCGCCTCGCGGCCGCGGACACGCTGGCGGTCGCGGTGGTGGAGCGGCTCGCCGACCTGGCCATGGAGGGAGCGACGTTCGCCGCGCACGTGACCGAGCGCGACGGCTACGGCCCGGCGGGCGGCGATGAGGTCGAGTTCGTCATCGCGCCCAATCCCGGCGTCCCTGCCGGCCCGCTGCGCGAGATCGCCTCCGGCGGCGAGCTGTCGCGGGTGATGCTCGCCCTCATGAGCGTGGCCGAAGAGGTCCCCACCCGCCCCGCGGGCACCCTGGTGTTCGACGAGATCGACGCCGGCGTCGGAGGGCAGACCGCCCGCGCGGTGGGCGAGCGGCTGCGCGATCTGGCAGCGGGGCGGCAGGTGGTCGCGATCACCCATCTGCCGCAGATCGCCTCCCTGGCCGAGCGCCACTTCCGCATCGCCAAGGACACGGGCACCGGCACCGCGCGCACCACCGTGACCGCGCTGGCCAAGGGCGAGGTGGTCGGCGAGCTGGTGCGCATGCTCGGCGCCGACGACACCGATGCGGCGGCGCGCCGCCACGCCAAGGAGCTCCTGAAAGCCGCATGATCAATTGCCGGAACTTGCGAGCTGAGAGGGTCATTGGCGTCCGGGCCCGGGTCTACAGTTGAACGCACCGATGCCACGCGAGCCCGGCACTTCCACGCGCTTCATCTTCGTCACCGGCGGGGTGGTGTCGTCGCTCGGGAAGGGCATCGCCGCCGCGTCGATGGGCCGGCTGCTGGTTGCGCGCGGCCTGAAGGTCGCCATCCAGAAGTTCGATCCGTACATCAACGTGGATCCCGGCACAATGTCGCCGTTCCAGCACGGCGAGGTGTTCGTCACCGAGGACGGGGCGGAGACGGACCTCGACCTCGGCCACTACGAGCGCTTCACGGACGCGAACGCGTCGCGCGGCTCCAACGTCACCGCAGGCGGGATCTACAACTCCGTCATCCGCAAGGAGCGCCGCGGGGACTATCTCGGCGGCACCGTGCAGGTCGTCCCGCACATCACGGACGAGATCAAGCACCGCATCAAGCTGATCGCGGAGTCCCAGGACGTCGACGTGGTCATCACCGAGGTGGGCGGCACGGTCGGCGACATCGAGTCGCTGCCGATGCTCGAGGCGATCCGTCAGTTCCCCGTCGACGTCGGCCGCAACCGGTGCATGTTCGTGCACCTGACGCTGGTGCCGTACATCGGCCACGCCGGTGAGCTCAAGACCAAGCCGACGCAGCACTCGGTCAACGAGCTGCGCCGCATCGGCATCCAGCCCGACATGCTGATGTGCCGCTCCGAGGGCTCGCTCTCGCTGGAGATCCGCAAGAAGATCGCGCTGTTCGCCTCGCTGCCCGTCGAGTCCGTGATCTCCGCGCGCGACGTCGACAACATCTACAAGGTGCCGCTCGGCTTCCACGCCGAGGGCGTCGACGACACGATCCTCGACCACTTCTCCATCGAGGCGCCGGCGCCGGACCTCGCGGACTGGCAGAAGCTCGTGCGCGCGTCCACGGACGCCGCCGCGACAGAGCCGGTGCGCATCGCGCTGGTCGGCAAGTACGTGCGCCTCGAGGACGCATACCTGTCCGTCGTGGAGGCGCTGCGCCACTCCGGCTTCCAGCACGGGTGCGGGGTGGCCATCGACTGGGTGGACTCCGAGACGCTCGATGACGCCGAGGTCCGCGCCCGCTTGGAGGAGGCCGACGGCATCCTCATCCCGGGCGGCTTCGGTGTGCGCGGGATCGAGGGCAAGATCGAGGCCTCGCGTATCGCCCGCGAGCTGAAGATCCCCTACCTGGGCGTCTGCCTGGGCATGCAGATGGCGGTGGCCGACTTCGCGCGCCACGTCGTCGGGATGGACGGCGCGAATTCCACGGAGTTCGACCCCGAGACGCCGTACCCGGTGATCGACCTGCTGCCCGAGCAGAAGGAGATCAACGACATGGGCGGCACCATGCGCCTCGGCGCCGACCCGATCAAGCTCCACGAGGGGACGCTCGCCCGCGAGATCTACGGCGAGGCCGTCATCTACGAGCGCCACCGCCATCGCTACGAGGTCAACAACTT
>JBBJOW010000090.1:2053-9444 GCA_037724045.1 Solirubrobacteraceae bacterium | reverse complement strand
GAGGCCGGCTGCCCCACGGGGGGCAGCTGGTAATCACCCAGCCACACGAGTCGCGTACGAGGCGGGCCTGCGGGCCCGCCTCGTCGTTCGGGGATCGGCCCGCCTGCCGGGTCGCCCTTTCGTCCGCCGGCGCCCCCGCAGGGGCAAGGCGCGTACTCGCGGAGCCGAAAGGTGACCATGTCCCGCCTGCGCAGAGTGGCCCACGACGAGAGCGGACTCACGCTCACCGAGCTGCTCGTGACGATCCTGCTGCTCGGGCTCGTCCTGTCGGCGACGCTCTCGGTCCTCGACACGAACGTGAGGTCCGCGCCGCGCGACGACGAGCGCGCGATCGCGATCACCGAGGCCCAGACCGGTCTCAACGGGATGGTGCGCGAGCTGCGCCAGGCCTACTCCGTCCAAGGCTGGACATCCGACTCGATCCGCGTCCTGGTCCGCCGGCGCCGCGACGACCCGGCGACCCCGGCGGTCGAGTACGCGACGCTTGACGTGCAGTACTCCTGCGGCTCGGAGAACCCGGGGCGGTGCACACGGCGCGAGGCGCCGGCCGGCAGCCCGCTGCCGGCGACCGGCAAGCCGGTGATCCTCCGCGTGCTGAACTGGCAGCCCTCGCTGCCCGCCGCGCGGCGCGTCTTCAACTTCGACCAGAGCTCGGACCGCAGCAACGCCGCCTCCGCCGGCGCGATCCTCCCGAGCTACGTCACGGTGCGTGTCGAGGTGCCCGCGGCAGGCGAGCGACGTGAGGGATACAGCAACTCCGTCGTGCTCGAGGACGGCTTCTACGCGCGTAACGTGCCCATCTCGCGGTAGGACGACAACCGTCCAGACCGCCCGCGTGCGCTCATGGAGCGCCGCCGGCTGCCGATGTAGCTGGCATGACCGCAGCACCATCCCTGCGCCGTGTGCGCGAACAATGTGGCTTCACGCTGATCGAGCTGCTCGCCGCGATCCTGATCCTCGGCACCGGCATGCTGGCCCTGGCCGCCACTTTCGACTTCTCGCGCGATCTCACGCACGCCTCCGAGCTGAACACGTCGGCGGGTGACCGGGCCCAGCGGGAGATCGAGCGGATCCGGGCGCTGCCCTACGACGAGGTCGCCCATCCGCCGGGGGCCATCGCGCCGGCGTCTTCGAACCCCGACGACCCGACCTCGCGGATCTCGGGACCGAGCTTCGCGTGGGATCGCCGCAATCCCGCGCTGTCCGAGCCGCTGGTGACCGACGCCGGAGGCTCCGTGTCGATGAAGCAGGAGATCGCGAAGGGCGCCGGCGACCGCTTCGGCTACACGATCTGGCGCTTCGTGACCTCGACGGCCGATCCGCAGTGCGCGGCGCTGCTGACGCTGTGCCCGAGCTCGGGCAACTACAAGCGGGTGACAGTCGTGGTCAGGCCGCGCGGGTTGCGCGACAAGTTCCGCACGACGTGGGTCTCCACCGTCGTCATCGACCCGACGGCGACCACCGGCTCGGCCCTGAACCCCGCGGTGACCACGTGCCTCGACGTGACCGGCCAGAACATCGTCGACTGCGTGAGCACGCTCGCGGGCACGGTCCAAACGCTCTTCCTGACCGCCACCTCGGCGGGCAGCGCGAACGACCGGACCGCGGCGCCCACCGTCGGCACGGCCCTGCACAACACTGTCGCCCCGATCCTCGCGTCGACCTGCAGCCTGCTGGGCACCGGCTGCCCGATACCCGACCTGCTCGACCCGGATCCGGTCGACGTGGTGGAGGCGCCGCCGAGCCCCGTCTCCTACGCGACCAACGTCACGCCGGCCCTCAGCGGCCGCCCGCTGTACCGCGACGTCGCCTGCAACCAGGCGCCGAGCCAGGCCGTGGAGGCCGATAACCGCAAGGGCGGGTTCTGGGCCTCGGCGCCGCTCACGCAGGCGACGACCTACAACGGCAAGGGGGGCATGTCGATCTTCTCGCGCACGCTGAGCGGCCAGCCGCGCCAGGTGACGCTCTGCATCGTGGTCTACAGCGTCCCGAACAGCCTGCTGAACCTGATCGCGGCAGCGCCGACCGAGCTCGGTCGCACGTCGTACACGATGAACGCCTGGCCGGGCGTGTACACGCCGATCTCCTTCCCGTTCCAGTACCAGACCTCGAACGTGACCGTCGCCGCCGGCAAGCGGATCGGGGTCAGGATCTGGGTCGCGAACACGTCCGCCGACGACATCGGCGTGATGTACGACCACCAGAGCTACCCGACGCGCGTCGAGCTGCGTCAGCCGGGGGCCTGAGCGATGCGCGCGCGAGTGACGGCACGGATGCGGGCCGAGGAGGGAGTTGCGCTCATCGTCACGATGGGAGCGCTCAGCGTGATGCTCATCCTCTCGGCGCTCGCGTTCTCGTCCTCGACCACGCTGTCGGGCAACACCAACCGCGAGCGCTCGGCCAAGAAGGCCTTCCAGGCCGCGGAGGCGGGGCTTGAGGTCGGGACCTACCGGGTGAACAACCTGGTCGACGTGACAGGGCTGGCCACCTCCTGCCTGCTGGCCGGCGGCGCGGGCTGCAGCGGCAGCGGAACGCTCGCCGACGGCTCCACCTGGAGCTATGCGCTCACTCCCGAGCTCACCCCGAGCACCCTGCTTAGCCTGCTTCCCAACGGACAGTGCGCCGGCTTCCCGGTCGGATTCACGACGGCCGGCGAGCTGAACGTCGCCCCGCGCTGCCTCACGGCCACCGGCACCTCGAACGGCGTCACGCGCCGCCAGCAGATTCGCCTTTCGCTTTTCAAGGGAGAGCCGCTGTTCGCCGGCGTTCCCGGGATGGTCGGCAGGCGCGGCATACGGCTGAAGAACGCGTCGCAGATCCACGGGCGGATCGGCTCCAACGGGCTGATCAGCCTCGACAACTCGAACGAGATCTACGGGGGCATCGTGACCGGCCCGGGCGCGCCGACCCCCCAGATCGGAAACTCCACCGTCGTCGGCGGTGTCACCTCCCGCCCGCCGGAGGAGGGTCCGATCGTGTTCGCGCCCGTGGAGATCGGCAACACGGCGACGGTCAACAACAACGCCGGCATGGTCCTCTCGAACGGAGCCACGCGCACCTACGACGCTCAGTACCGCGAGATCGAGTTCAACAACGGCACGGTCACCTTCCTCGGGGGCGACTACAACTTCTGCTCGCTCTATGCCAACAACTCGACGACCTTCGTCGTGCCGCAAGGAGCGCAGGTGCGCCTGTTCATCGACTCGCCGGACCGCCCGGGCTCGGGCTGCCGGGCGGGGACGGGCTGGTTCGAGGCCAAGAACAGCCTCAACATCTCGGGTGCCGACAACGCCTTCCAGCTCTACATCTGGGGCGGGAATCCCTCTCCGACCAAGCCGGCGTTCTACATCAAGAACGCGGGCGAGCTCCACATGGCGATCCACGCGCCGAACGCCGACGTGATCCTCAACAACGCGGCGCGGTTCTACGGCGCGATCAACGCCGACTACGTCGAGTTCAAGAACACGACCGACTTCTACTACTCGTCGCTGCTCGACAGCCTCGGCGCCGATCTCTCCACCCTCTTCCAGCGCTCCCAGTGGACCCAGTGCCGGTCCACGCCCACGAACGCCGGCGATCCGCACTCCGGCTGCTGACCTAAGCTCTCAGCCCGATGGTCGCCGCGGTCGCCCTCATCGCCGTGCTCGGCGCCGTCATCGGCTCGTTCCTGAACGTCGTCATCCACCGCGTGCCGCGCGGCGAGTCGATCGTGTCGCCGGGCTCGCGCTGCCCCGCCTGCGGAACATCGGTGCGCGCCCTGGACAACGTCCCGGTCGTCTCCTGGCTGCTCCTACGCGGGCGCTGTCGTCACTGCGCGGAGCCGATCTCGGCGCGCTACCCGCTCGTCGAGGCGCTGACCGCGGCGGCGTTCGCAGGCGCCGCGCTCGCGCGCGGGGTGGACGAGACGCTGGCGATCGAGCTGCCGTTCCTCGCGATCCTCGTCGCGGTGGCATTCATCGACCTCGACCACCGCATCATTCCGAACGCGATCGTCTCACCGGCAGCGGTCTACGCGGTGGCAATCACCGCCGTGGTCGCGACCGGCGAGCTGCCCGCGGCCCTGATCGCGGGCGGTGCGGCGTTCACCGGCCTGCTGCTCGCCGCGCTCGCCCAACCCGCCGGGATGGGGATGGGGGACGTCAAGCTGGCGGGCGTCATGGGGCTGTTCCTCGGGGCCGCGGTGGTACCGGCCCTGTTCGTCGCATTCCTCTCGGGCACCGTCGCGGGGCTCGTGCGCATCGCCCGTGAGGGCGCGGACGCTCGCAAGACCGGCATCCCGTTCGGGCCGTTCCTGGCGCTCGGGGGCCTCGCGGGAGTGCTCGCCGGCCCAGAGCTCGTCGACTTCTACCTCGACAACTTCCTGAGCTAGAAGCGTCCCTGGCGCGCCCGGCCTGCCCGGTCGCCGCCGGTGGCCCGGCCCTGGGTCAAGTTCGGCGGGCGCACGGCCGATAAGGGAGCGAGGATGGCGTTCAAACTTCGAAAGAACTCAGGCACGGGGTCGGTCGGTCTCGACATCGACGGCGCCTACATGGCCGCCGTGTCAGCGAGCGGCGACCGCATCGACCGCGCCGCGGCGACGGACCTCCCCCGCGGGCTCATGGCCGACGGCGAGGTCGCGGACGGCGATCGCCTCGCCGAGGCGCTGCGCGACTTCTTCAAGCGCGAGGGCCTGCCCCCCAACGTGCACCTCGGTGTCTCCAACCAGCAGATCGTGGTGCGCCAGATCGAGCTGCCGCGCATCGACGATCGCGCCGAGCGCGAGGCGGCCGTGCGCTTCCAGGCCTCCGAGGCGATTGCGATGCCGCTCGACGAGGCGGTGCTCGACCACCAGATCGCGGGCTTCGAGCGCACGGATGGGGTGGAGCGGATGCGCGTCGTCGTCGTCGCCGCCCGCAGGACGATGGTCTCCCAGCTGACCGATGCCGTTCGCGCTGCCGGGCTGCGCCCACAGGGCATCGACCTCGACGCCTTCGCCCTAGTGCGCGCCCTCGCGCATGGCGGCGAGGTCGGCGAGCAGGCACGGGTGCACTGCCACCTCGGCGGCGTCGTCAACCTGGCGGTTGCCGTCGGCGAGGCCTGTGTGTTCACCCGCTCGATGTCCGCGCCGTGGGAGGGCGGGGATGCCGGGGCTGCCGCGACCGTCCTTGCCGACGAGATCGGCCTGTCGATCGACTACTACCGCGGCCAGCCCGGCGCGCTCGACGTCGGCGAGATCGTCCTTTCGGGCCCCGGTGCCGGCGAGGCGGCGCTGATTGCCGCGCTCGGCGAGCGCATCGCGATCCCGTCGCGTGTGGCCGACCCGCTTCCCGGCCTCGACAGCGACGGCCTGCCGGAGGCCGACGATCCCTACCGCTACACGGTCGCGGCCGGGCTGGCCCTCGGAGCCGCCGCGTGAAGCCCGTCAACCTTCTCCCGGACGAGCACCGCCCGCGCCGTGCGGGCGGCGAGCGCCCGGGGAGCGCGTACGCCGTCCTCGGCGTGCTGGCCGTGGCGCTCGCGATGGTGGGCTTCTACGTGTTGAGCGTCAACCAGGTGAGCTCGCGCGAGGACGCCGCGGCGCAGGCCCAGCGCGACGCTCAGGCCGCGCAGGCCGAGACCGCCACGCTCGGCGCCTTCGCCAACTTCAGCCAGATCAAGCAGGTCCGGGTGGCCTCGGTCACGAGCCTCGCCGAGGCGCGCTTCGACTGGGAGCGCTTCGTCCGCGAGCTCGCCCTCGTGCTGCCGGGTCGCACCTACCTCTCCCAGGTCGACGCATCCGTGCTCCCGGATGCCGCCGCGACTGCCACGGCCGCGACGGCCACGACGGCCATCGGGCCTTCGGCCACGCTCCTGGGCTGCGCCCCGCGCCAGCCCGACGTCGCTCAGCTGATGGTGCGCCTGCGAGAGCTCTACCGCGTGCAGGACGTGTCGCTGACCGAGTCTGCGAAGGGGTCGAGCGACTCCGCCTCCACCAGCGGCGACTGCGGCTCCTTCTATTCGTTCAGCGTGGTCGTCGCCTTCACACCGTCCGAGCCGGTCGTCGACGGAGCGGGCCGCCGGGTCCCGGCTTCTCTGGGGGGTGGAGGATGAGCCTCACCGACCGTGACCGCAAGATCGTCCTGGTGATCGTGCCGGTCGTCGTGATCCTCGCCTACTGGTTCTTGGCGCTCTCGCCGAAGCGCGAGGAGGCGGTCAAGGCCGGCGAGAACCTCGCGGCCCAGGAGCAGGCGCGCGATGGCGCCGAGTCCCAGCTCGCCCAGCTCCGTGCCGTCAAGACCAGCTTCGCCGCAGACTACGCCCAGCTCGTGCGCCTGGGCAAGGCCGTGCCGGCGAAGGTCGACATGCCGAGCCTCCTGGTGCAGCTCGACTCCGCCGCGCGCGGAACGGGGATCGCCTTCACCAAGATCGCCGCCGGTGAGCCCACGCTCGCCGCACCCGTCGCCCAGCCTCCGGCTGAGCCCGGCGCCGCGGGCGGCACGGGCACGACGCCCGCTGCGCCCGGCGGAGTGCCGGCCCAGAGCGCCCCGGGGGGCACGGTCGAGACGGCCGGCGGAGCGGTCAACAGCGCGAACGACACCGGCGCCGCGGCTGCGGCCAGCGGCGTCGACCCCGCCGACACCTCCACCTCGGCCCCCGCGTCCCAGGGTGGCCTGCCAGTCGGCGGAGGCGCCGCCGCCCCCGCCGCGCCGGGGACGTGCGCGGCCGGGCTGGAGTGCGTGCCGCTCACCTTCGAGTTCGACGGCAAGTTCTTCGAGCTCGCGGACTTCTTCCACCGTCTCAAGCGCTTCGTGCGAGTCTCCAATGAGAAGGTGCTCGTGCAGGGCCGCCTGCTCTCGATCGACGGTCTGAGCTTCACCGCCGCGGAAGACGGCTTTCCGGCGCTGAAGGCCGAGGTCGAGGCGACGGTCTACCTCGCGCCGCGGGCCGAGGGGACCGCCGCCGGTGCGTCTCCCCAGGGCCCGGGCGTCGTCACGCCGGCAGCCACTCCCGTCGCGCCCGCCGAGAGCGGCGCGACCCCTGTTCCCACCGCCGTCGCGACGCCATGACCGGCTTCCTCCTCGATCTTTGGCACGACCTGCGCGAGAAGCGGCTGGCTCCCGTCGCCGTGCTGTTGCTTGTGGCCCTCATCGCCGTCCCCGTGGTGATGCTCAAACCCGCTTCGTCCTCCGAGGGCGACCCCGGCGCGCCGGCGGTGGCTGCGGGAAGCACGTCCCAGCCGACTATCGTCGACGCCGCCCAGGAGGGCGCCGGCGAGGGGTCCGACCTCGGGGTCTTCGACCCTCGCAACCCGTTCCGGCCGCCGCCCGGCATGCGTGCCGGCCCCAACGCCAACGGCGACCCGATCACGGCGATTGAACCCGAGTCGCCGCTCGGGGGCGTGTCCACCGGCGCCGGCCCTGATCCGGGCAGCA
>JBBJOW010000090.1:0-1953 GCA_037724045.1 Solirubrobacteraceae bacterium | reverse complement strand
CGAGCCCGTCAGGCGCTCATTCACCTACGTCGCCGACGTGCGCTTCGGCCGCACGGGCGAAGAGCGCAGGCGAACCGTGCAACGCCTCGAGCTGCTGCCCAGCGCCAAGAACCCGGTCGTGGTCTTCCTCGGTGTGAGCGCGACCCGCAAGCGCGCGGTCTTCCTGCTCGACACCCGCTTCAGCCAGGCGGGCGAGGGGATCTGCCGCCCGAGCGCCGCCACATGCAGCTACATCTACCTCTCGCCGAAGAAAGGCGAGAGCGAGCACTACTTCACCGACGCCGACGGCAACGCGTACCGGCTCGACCTCCTGCGCATCCGCCGCGTCGAGGTGGGCGGCCGAGCCTCGGCGAAGGGGTCAGGGACCGGCCGCGGAAGCCCGCAGGCCAGGGCGGACGCGGTCGGCAGGCGCCCACTTCCCGTATTCGTCGACGAGGAGCGGGTGAACTGATGGTTCTTTCGCGCCGGCCGAGTGGAGTAGGTGTGAAGCGCTCCATCGCCCTTGCCTGCGCTCTCATCGCCCTCCTCGCCATGGCCGCGGCCGCCGACGGTGCGAACAGGCGCCCGAAGCCCCCGCCACCGGTGGTGACCGCAGTGACTCCCGCGAAGCCCGAGCTCGGCGAGCGCCTGATCATCAAGGGCAGGCGCTTCTCCACCCGCCGGCCGGCCAACACCGTCATCCTGCGCAGCCCCGCGGGTGCCACGTCCTTCCTCAAGCCGCTGAGCGCCTCGCGCAGGCGCCTGGCCGTCAGGCTCCCGCTGTCGCTCGACCGGCTCATGGTGCGCCGGGCCGGGGCCCTCGTTCCCACCCGCTTCCGGGTCCGCGTGCTCACCCGCCGTCGCTTCAGCGCGTACCTCCCCACGAGCCGCTCGCCCGTGGTGATGCCCCCGGAATCCGGGGGCTCCGGCCCCGGCCCCGGTGGCGACGTCGGCGGCGACTGCGACCGGGACGGCATTCCGAACGGCACCGACGCCAACGACGACACCGACCTGCTCGCCGACGCGCTGGAGGCCACGGTGGGGACCGACCCCTGCAAGGCGGACACCGACGGCGACGGCCTCGAGGACGGCTGGGAGTACTGGGCCGCGCGCGATCTCAACCAGGACGCCGTCCCCTACCCTGGCAGGCGGCCGTTCTCGAACCCGCTCGACCCCTCCGACGCCGGCGTCGACTTCGACGGCGACTCGCTGACGATGGCCGAGGAGCACGCGCTGTGGCGTCACGTCGGCAGCGGCTTCGACCCCGGCCGCGCGGCCCCGGAATCCAACTCCCCGCTTGCCTACAGCGACGGCACGCAGACCAGCCGACCGGGTGAGACGCCCGCGGTGCCCGCCTTTCGCAGCGCCTCCTTCGGCATCCCCTTCGCGCCGCCGTCCTACCCGGCCCGGCTCGAGCTCCGTGACGACGGCGTGTGGAGCGACGACGAGCGCGATGCCGACCGTGACGGCGTGACCAACTACCACGAGACCCACGGGCCGGGCACTCAGGGCTGGTGGAAGGCCACCCTCGGGCTCGAATCCGTGCCTGCGTGGCCCAAGTCCCCCTACGGGACCTTCGCGGTGCGGCCTTTCGCCGACCTCGACCCACTGAATCCCGACGTCGACGGCGACCGGCTGCTGGACGGCGAGGACGACCAGGACAACGACGACGTGGCCAACCTGTTCGAGATGTACGAGCGGACCTACGACGTCGGCGGGACGCCGTTCCAGGTGAATCCGTTCAATCCCTGCGCGCCGGACGCCGGCTCGCGGACCTGCCCGGCCTTCGCGCCCTTCTAATCGCGGGGCGGCGGTGAGCCGCCGGTAGGGTGTCGGGTCGCATGCCGTTGCGCTTCACAACCGCCGGGGAGTCCCATGGGCCCGGCCTGACGGCGGTCATCGAGGGCCTCCCCGCGGGCCTCGAGCTGACCCCTGAGGACATCGACGCCGACCTGGCGCGGCGTCAGCTCGGCC
>JBBJOW010000089.1:3436-9487 GCA_037724045.1 Solirubrobacteraceae bacterium | reverse complement strand
GCGGCGATAAGGGCAAGGCGCGCATGATGCGGATGATCGCCGACCGCCCGCAGTTTCGCTGGTTCGGTGAGTTCAATTCGCGTGAGCCCGGCGGCATGGCCGGCTCGGTGCGCCGCTTCATCGATCGCAGCCAGGAGGAGCAGCCCGGCACCGTGCCCCAGATCGCGCTGATGCGCCACGCCGGTGACGCCTGCAACTCGACCTACCAGGGTGGCGGGCCCGCCGAGGATGCACGTACCCGCGCATGGTGGGACGACGCCGCCCGCGGCATCGGCGACTCGCCGGTCGTGATCGCCTTCGAGCCCGACTCGCTCGGCACGGTCGACTGCCTCGCCAAGAGCCGCCGCGACGATCGCATCGAGCTGCTGCGCTACGGCGTCGACGTCGTGTCGCGGCTGCCCAACGCGACCGTCTACGTCGAGGCCGGCGCCTCCGACTGGCGCCCCGCCCGGGTCATGGCCAAGCGCCTGCGCCAGGTCGGCGTCGACAAGGTGCGCGGCTTCATGCTCAACGTCACCCACTACGACTGGACCGCGGCCAACATCAAGTACGGCCGCGAGATCTCGCGGATGACGGGCGGCAAGCACTTCGTCGTCAACACGGCACAGAACGGTCGCGGCGCGGTGCACGCCTACCGGCGCAAGGGTCGCCAGACGAGGCGCATCTTCGTGCGCTGCCCGCTGCGCCGAGGGCTCGGCGTCGCGCCCTCGACGCAGACCGGCGACCCACTGGTGGACGCGTTCCTCTACATCGGCCGCGTCGGCGTATCGGGTGGCTACTGCGTCGACGGACCGCGCAAGGTCGGGGCCTGGTATCCCGAGCGCGCGCTGATGTTCGCGAAGTACGCCACCAACTGGCTGAGTCCGCCCAGGGGCACCCGCCACGGGCTCCAGAAGCGCGTGCCGCTGCGCAAGCTCTCGGGTGCGGCAGCGCGCTTCCGCTGAGCGTCCTCGCGCGAACATCGCGGGTGAGTGCGACGGCGCCAGGAGTGTCCATCCGGCGCGGGAGGCTTCAAGCGCGGCCCGCTCCGTCCGATAGTCGGAGTGACAGGGGCTCGGCGCCCGCCTCTCCGACGACAGGACCTCCTTCGCCATGAACGCAACGCCCTTCGCCCTTCGCACCGCGCTCGCCGGCCTGACCGCCGCGGCGGCCCTCGCCGCGGGAGCCGCGAGCGCCGGGGCGCAGGTGCCCTGCGTGCCCGCCATTGACCCGGCGGGCTGCCAGCCCACCCCCGCGCCTGCGCCTGCGCCGGCCCCTGCCCCGGCGCCCGCGCCGGCCCCGATGCCCGCGCCCGTGGACCCGCGCGGGGTCGACCCTGCCGCGCCCAACCCGCTCACCGGCCTCAGCTGGTACACCGACCGCGTCTGGGGCCTGCCGGCCCGCGCCGTGCGCTCCTACTCCCAGCGAGGCCAGCACCGCGAGGCCGAGCTCATGCGCACGGTCGCCGACCGCCCGCAGTTCCGCTGGTTCGGCGCCTGGATCGCCAAGGAGCCTGGCGGCGCCGCCGGCTCGATGCGCCGCTACATCGATCGCGTCCAGGAGGAGCAGCCGGGGGCCGTCCCGCAGATCGCCCTGATGCGTCACGTCGGCGAGCGCTGCACGCCCGGCTACCAGGCCGGCGGGCCCGCCGAGGACGCACGCACCCGCGCGTGGTGGGACGCCGTCGCCGAGGGGATCGGCGACTCGCGTGTCGTGATCGCCTTCGAGCCCGACTCGCTCGGCACCGTCCACTGCCTCGCCAAGAGCCGCCGCAGCGCCCGGATCGCGCTGCTGCGCTACGGCGTCGACGTGATGTCCAAGCTGCCCAACGCGACCACCTACGTCGAGGCCGGCGCCTCGGACTGGCAGCCGGCGTGGAAGATCGCGCGCAAGCTCAAGCAGGTCGGCGTCGACAAGGTGCGCGGCTTCATGCTCAACGTCACCCACTACGACTGGACCGCGAACAACATCCGCTACGGCCGCGAGATCTCACGCCGCGTCGGTGGCAAGCACTTCGTCATCAACACCGCGATGAACGGCCGCGGCGCCGTACACGACTACCGCCGCCAGGGTCGCGAGACCAAGCGCATCTTCGTGCGCTGCCCGCTGCAGCGCGGCCTCGGCCCGGCGCCGACCACCCAGACCGCCGACCCGCTGGTGGACGCGTACTTCTACATCGGCCGCGTCGGCGTCTCCGGTGGCTACTGCAAGGGTGGTCCGAGCAAGGTCGGCGCCTGGTACCCGGAGCGGGCGATGATGTTCGCGCAGTACGCGACCGAGTGGCTGCGGCCTCCGAGCGGTACGCGGCACGGGCTCGAGCAGCGGGTGCCGCTGAACAGGCTCTCCGGCGCCGAGTCGCGCTTCCGTTAGAGCCCCTGCGGCGTCCCGGCCGCAGGTACCCCATGGGCGGTTGCCCGAACGACCGTTGATACTGTTGACTCGCGAGTCAACGAGGCCCGCTGGGAGCGCAGCCCGATCGGGGAGAGCGCAGCCCGATCGCTGATCGGGCGAGCACCGGACCCTTCATCGGGCGAGCACCGCAGCGAGGATCTCTCCGGCATCCCGCAATGGCTTCCCAGACGGCCACCGAGCACGACGTCGGTCATCTCGAGCGAGCCCTCGAGCTGGCGCTGCGAGCGCGGGGGCGAACCTCGCCCAACCCGCTCGTCGGGGCCGTCGTCGTCAAGTCCGGACGGGTCATCGGCGAGGGCTTCCACGCTCGTGCGGGCGAGCCCCATGCCGAGCGCATGGCGCTCGCGGCCTGCAGCGAGGACCCTGCCGGCGCGACCCTCTACGTCTCGCTCGAGCCGTGCGCCCACGAGGGGCGAACCCCTCCCTGTACCGACGCGATCGTCGCCGCCGAGATCGCGCGCGTGGTCGTCGGCTCGGATGACCCCACGCCGAAGGCCCAGGGACGGGGCCTCGGCGTCCTGCGCGACGAGGGGATCGCGGTCGAGCAGCTCGACGGCGAGCTCGCCCACGCCGCGCGGCTGATCAACCAGCCCTTCCGCAAGCACGCCCGCACCGGACGTCCGCTGGTCGTGCTCAAGGCCGCCATGACGCTCGACGGCAAGGTCGCGACGCGTACGGGTGACTCGCGCTGGATCTCGGGGCAGGAGAGCCGCGCCCGTGCGCATCGCTGGCGCTCGGACCTCGACGCCGTGGCGGTCGGCATTCACACCGCGACCGCCGACGATCCGTTGCTGACCGCGCGCATCGAGGGCGTCGAGCACCAGCCGGTGCGCGTGGTCTTCGACTCCGAGGCGAGCCTCCCGCTGGACTCCCAGCTCGTCGCGACGGCGCACGAGGTACCGGTCGTGCTCGTCTGCTCGCGCGCCGCCCGGCGCACGGCCGCCGACGCGCTGCGAGTGGCGGGTGTCGATGTGATCGTCGCCGCCGGGTCCAACGAGCCCGCGCGGCTCGTGGCGGCGCTCGACGCCCTCGGCGAGCGCGGAATCCAGTCGCTGCTGCTCGAAGGCGGGCCCCATCTCGCGGGCAGCTTCTTCGATGCGGGCGCGGTCGACGAGGCGCGCATCTTCATCGCGCCGGTGATCGCCGGTGGGCGAGACGCGAAGCCCGCGCTGGGCGGCCAGGGCGTCGAGCGGATCGACGCGGCCGCGCGCTCGCTGGAGACGACCGTCGAGCGAATCGGCGAGGACGTGCTGATCTCGGCCCGTCTGCAGGAGTGGTGATGTTCACCGGGCTCGTAGCTGCCCTGGGCTCCGTCGCCGCCGTCGAGCCGGCGGGCGACGGCAGCCGGCTGACGATCGCGGCAGGCGACCTGGCGCGCGAGCTCGCGGAAGGCGACTCGGTCGCGGTCAACGGCGTCTGCCTGACCGCGGTGGCGATCGACGGTGACCGCTTCACCGCGGACGTCGTCGCCGAGACGCTGCGCCGGTCCTCGCTGGGGCCGCTTCACGAGGGCGCCGCAGTCAACCTCGAGCTGCCCTTGCGCGCCACCGATCGCCTCGGTGGCCATGTCGTGCAGGGCCACGTCGACGGCGTCGGCCTGGTCGTCGCCAGCCAGCCGGGAGGTCTCGGCCGGCGAATCCGCATCGAGGCGGGGGCCGACCTGCTGCGCTACATCGTCGAGAAGGGCTCGATCGCCGTCGACGGGGTGTCGCTGACCGTCGCGGAGGTCGATGAGTCTGGATTCGCGGTCGCGCTGATCCCAGAGACGCTGCAGCGGACGACGCTCGGCGGGGCGGAGCCCGGCAGGCGGGTCAACGTGGAGGTGGACGTGCTCGCCAAGTACGTCGAGAAGCTGGTGCCCTCTAGCGTGGGACCGGTATGAGCACGCAGCGCACCAGCTTTGCGACGATCGAGGAAGCGATCGAGGACGTCCGCGATGGCAAGATGGTCGTGGTCGTCGACGCCGAGGATCGCGAGAACGAGGGCGACCTGACGCTCGCGGCGCAGTTCGCAACGCCGGAGGCGATCAACTTCATGGCCACTCACGCGCGCGGCCTGATCTGCCTCGCGCTGACCCCTGAGCGCTGCGACGAGCTCGGCCTGGATCTGATGGCGGCGAAGAACGAGTCGCCGTTCGAGACGGCGTTCACGGTTTCGATCGAGGCGCGCGAGGGGGTGTCGACGGGGATCTCCGCCCACGACCGTGCGCGCACCGTCCAGGTGGCGATCGACTCGGGCGCGCGGCCTCGTGATCTCGTCCAGCCGGGACATGTCTTCCCGCTCAAGGCGAAGCCCGGCGGCGTGCTCGAGCGCACCGGGCAGACCGAGGCCGCGGTCGACCTCGCCCGCCTCGCCGGGCTGAGCCCCTCCGGGGTGATCTGCGAGATCATGAACGACGACGGAACGATGGCCCGCGTTCCCGACCTCGAGGTCTACTGCGAGCGCCACGGGCTCAAGATGATCACGGTCGCCGACCTGATCGCCTACCGCCGCTCGCACGACAAGCTCGTCGAGCGCGTGGTCGAGACCGGCATGCCTACGGCCTTCGGCGACTTCGAGGTCGTCGGCTACCGGACGCTGATCGACGACAAGCACCACGTCGCGATGGTCAAGGGCCACGTCGACGGCGAGCAGGACGTGCTCGTGCGCGTCCACTCGGAGTGCCTGACCGGGGACGTCTTCCACTCGCTGCGCTGCGACTGCGGTCAGCAGCTCGAGGCCGCGCTGGGTCAGATCGAGGAGCAGGGCCAGGGCGTGCTGCTCTACCTCGCCCAGGAGGGCCGCGGTATCGGCCTGCTCAACAAGCTGCGGGCATACAAGCTCCAGGAGCAGGGTCTGGACACCGTCGACGCCAACCTGGAGTTGGGCATGCCGGCCGATCTGCGCGACTACGGCATCGGCGCGCAGATCCTGGTCGATCTCGGCCTGACCTCGATTCGGCTGCTGACCAACAACCCGCGCAAGATCGTCGGGCTCGAGGGCTACGGGCTGAGGGTCAGCGACCAGGTGCCGATCGAAGCCCCGCCCGGCGAGTACAACCGCGACTACCTGCGGACCAAGGCGGCGCGGATGGGGCACCTGCTCCACCATCAGGGATTGGCGCTCGACGAGGAGATGATCACCGAGGAGCGCGCGATCGATCGCAGGCGCGAGGGAGCCGAGGCGCCCGGCGACCGGCCCACCGGCGCCCCCGACGAAGGCAAGCCGCCGGGCGACCACGAGCTTGGCTGACACCTACGCGATCACCGTCGGACGGTTCTATGAGGATCTCGCCGAGCGGCTCGTGGAGGGCGCCGTCAAGGTGCTCGAACGCTCTGGGGCCGGCGTGGAGATCCACGACGTGCCGGGCGCCTTCGAGTTGCCGGCGGCAGCCAAGTACTGCGCCGAGTCGGGCCGCTACTGCGGCGTCGTCTGTCTCGGCGCCGTGATTCGCGGTGAGACCGATCACTACGTCTACGTCTGCGCCGAGGCCGCCCGCGGCATCGCGCGCGTCACGCTCGACACCGGCGTGCCGTGCGCCTTCGGCCTGCTGACCGTCGAGACGATGGAGCAGGCCCTGGCGCGCGCAGGCGGCGGCAAGCGCCACCAGGGCGAGGACGCGGCGAACGCCGTGCTGCGCATGGCGGCGCTGCGCCGCGAGCTGGGCTGACGCCGTCACGG
>JBBJOW010000089.1:0-3336 GCA_037724045.1 Solirubrobacteraceae bacterium | reverse complement strand
TCGAGATCGGCCTTGCCGATGCGTCGCTCGTCGCGCTGGCGGACGAGGTCGGCACCACGCGCATCGCGACCCTCGACGAGACGCACTTTCGCCGTCTACGGCCGCGCCGAGCCCCGGCCTTCGTGCTCCTGCCCGCCGACGCTGCCGGCGGTGCCCACGAGGGCGACTGAACACCGTCGCCTGTTCGATCGAGAGGGCAGCGCGGCTAGGGTGCGACCCGCCGATGGCCCCCGTCAACCTCCTCAGCGACACCCAGACGCGGCCCACCGACGCGATGCGCAACGCGATCGCGGTTGCCGAGGTCGGCGACGAGCAGAAGCTCGACGATCCGACCACGCTCGTGCTGCAGACGCGCGTCGCCGAGCTGCTCGGGCACGAGGCGGCGCTGCTGCTGCCCAGCGGCTCGATGTGCAACCTGATCGGGTTTCGGCTGCATCTGCGCCCCGGCGGCGACGAGGTCGTCCTCGCCGCCAACTCGCATCCGGTCGGCTTCGAGGCGGGTGCCCCGGCTGCGGTCAACGGCGCGATGACGCGCCAGATCCAGACCGCGACCGGCGTCTTCGGCCGCGACCAACTCGCGACCGCGCTGCGCCCGGCGGGCGACCGCTACGCGCCGCGGTCGCGCCTCGTCTCTGTCGAGCAGACGACGAACATGGGCGGCGGGCGCGTCTGGCCGCTGCAGACGATCCGCGAAGTGCTCGCCGTCGCGCGTGACGGCGGCCTACGCGCTCACCTCGACGGCGCGCGCCTGATGAACGCCGTGGTCGCGAGCGACACCCCCGCCGCCGCGTTCGCCGGTGGCTTCGATACCGCTTGGATCGACTTCACCAAGGGCCTGGGAGCGCCGGTGGGCGCGGTGCTCGCCGGCTCGGAGGAGCTGATCACCGAGGCCTGGCGCTACAAGCAGATGCTCGGCGGCGCGATGCGCCAGTCGGGCATGCTCGCCGCCGCCTGCCTGCACGCGCTGGAGCACCACGTCGAGCGTCTCGCCGAGGACCACGTCCGGGCACGCCGGCTCGCCACGGGCATCGCGCAGCTGCCCGGCGTCGAGGTCGACCCGGCCGCGGTGGACACCAACATCGTCATCTGCGTGGTCGATGACGCGCCCGCCGTGGCGGCGAGGCTCGCTGAGGCGGGCGTGCTCGTGGGGGCAGTCGACAAGCATCGGATCCGAGCCGTGACCCACCTCGACGTCGACGACGCGGGCATCGATTCGGCGCTCGCGGCCTTCGAGGCCGCACTCGGCGGCTGACGGGCGCTTGCTAGCCTGCGCGCCGTGCCAAGAGTCTGTTACGTGTGCTCGAAGGGTCCGGCGTTCGGCAACAGCCGCAGCCACTCGATGGTCGCGACCAAGCGCCGCTTCAACCCGAACCTGCAGAAGGTTCGCATCGACGTGGGCGGATCGCCCACCCGCGAGTACGTGTGCACACGCTGCCTCAAGGCCGGCAAAGTCACCAAAGCCGCCTGAAGCGGCGCCTGGCTTTGTCCTCCCCGTTCGGGGACAGGCGGTCAACCGTGTGCGGAGCACTACGGCCTCCCTGCGTCCTCGCCAGGCTTGCTTCAGACGCTCGTGGAGCTTCTCAGCTGGGCGCGAAACCGTGCGTCGACGCGGTGTAGGTGCCAGCGGTGCGTGACGAGAGCCTCGAGCGCTTCCGCAGGGTCGTGGCCGCATCGCTGGCCGAGCTGGAGAGTCGGCGCAGCGAGGTCAACGACCTCAACGTGTTTCCCGTCGCCGACGGCGACACCGGCGACAACATGGCGCTGACGCTGCGCGCCGTGCTCGACGAGCTGGACGGCCTCGACGAACGGCCGATCGACGACATCGGGCGCGAGCAGCTCGTCGGCGCGGTCGCACGCGCCGCATTGCTGGGCGCGCGCGGCAACAGTGGCGTGATCCTCTCCCAGATCGTCCGTGGGGCCGCTGAGGAGCTGGCGTCGCGGCCGGGCGAGCTCGTCGACCCGGTGCTCGTGGCGGCCGCGTTCGCGCGTGCGGCCGACGCCGCCTACGACTCGGTTCGCAACCCCGCCGAGGGGACGATGCTGACCGCCGTGCGCGCGATGGCCCACCGGGCCGCGCAGGACCTCGCGCACCTGGACACGCCGCGGCTCGGCCCCAACGCCGGCCAGGACGAGCAGGACGAGCTGCTGGCGGAGGTGCTCGAGCGCGCCCTGGACGCCGCGAACGAAGCCGTCGACCGCGGACCCGAGCAGCTCCCGATCCTCAAGGAGGCGGGGGTGGTCGACGCCGGCGCCTACGGGCTGACGGTGATCGTCGCCGGCGTCGTGGCCGCGCTGCGCGGCGGCGACTCGACCGAGCTCGCCCACCGCAGCGCGCCCGCCGTCGTCGAAGGCCACGCGGGCCACGAGTCGACCACCTTCCGCTACTGCACCAACTTCGCGGTGATCGGCGCGGCGCTGGACGGCCAGTCCTTCGTCAGCGCTCTGGAGGGCCTGGGAGACAGCGTGCTCGTCGTCGGCGACGAGACCACCCTGCGCGTGCACGTGCACACCGACGAGCCAGATGCGGCGATGGCGGTGTTCGCCGGCGCCGGAGAGGTCTCCCGGCTCGAGGTCAGCGACATGCGCGAGCAGATGCAGGACCGCAGCGCGCGTCTGGCCCAGCGGGCGCCGGCGGCGCCGTCGCAGTGCGTCGCCGTCGCGGTCGCCAGCGGCGCTGGGATGGCCGAGCTGTTCGCGGAGCTCGGAGCCACCGTGGTCGACGGCGGAGCGACGATGAATCCCTCGACCCGGGAGCTGCTCGCCGGACTGGAGGCCGCGGGCGGGGGAGAGGCACTGCTGCTTCCCAACAGCGCGAACGTCCTGCTCGCCGCCGAGCGGGCCGCGGCCATGACCGAGCGTCCGGTCTCGGTCGTGCCCACGCGCGCGCAGCAGGAGGGCCTGGCCGCACTGCTGGCCTTCGACGCCGAGCGCCCAGCCGCCGACAACGCGGGCGCGGTGGCTCACGCCGCGTCCGAGCTGCGGATCGGTGGGATCGCCGCGGCGGGACGGACCGATCCTCAGGGGCGCTTCGCTCCCGGAGACGCGCTCGGCTACTCCGGCGAGGAGCTGATCGCGTGGGGGGCGCCGGAGGCGACCCTGCGGGCGACGCTGGCGGCCGTCGCCGACGGGACCGAGCTGCTGACCTGCTTCGCGGGCCAGGAGGCTCCGCTCGGCCGGGCCGCCGTGGAGGCCGTGGCCCCTGCCGGGGTCGAGCTGGAGTACCAGGTCGGGGGACAGCCGGCGTGGTGGTGGCTGCTCTGCGCCGAGTGAGAAGGTCGCTGCGCGCGGCGCCGTCCGTCCGCGCCCCCGTCTAGACCTCGCCGATCGCAACCGCCT
>JBBJOW010000088.1:0-9523 GCA_037724045.1 Solirubrobacteraceae bacterium | reverse complement strand
TGCGTCCTTACCTCAGCGGACGCGACATAGCCGGATCTCCCGATCAATCACCTTCGCGGTACGTGATCGACTTCGGCGATCGGCCGCTTGAAGAGGCTCACGAGTACCCCGCCGCCCTCCAGATTGTCCGGCAACGCGTCAAGCCAGCGCGTGACCTGGACCCTGTCTACGCCGACAGTTGGTGGCGACTCTGGCGACCCAGACCCGACTTCGGACGAGCAGCGACGGGAATGGATCGCTTTATCGCCGGGACGCGTGTCGGAAAGCGCATCCTCTTTGTTTGGTGCCGACCGGACTGGAGGCCGGGGGACATCAACGTTTTCGCGCTGGACTCTGACTACGCCATCGGCCTACTTCTCAGCCGTATCCATACTGAATGGGCGGCGAAGAAGAGCTCAACGCTTGAGGACCGTATCCGCTACACGCCTAGCAGCGCCTTCGAGACGTTTCCCTGGCCGCAGACGACGCTCGACCGCAAGGAGCGGATCGGACGGCTCTCGCGGGATCTGCTTGCTCAACGACTGACGCTATGCGCCGAGCATGGCATCGGCCTGACCCAGCTCTACAACCGCATCGACGACGGCGCCTTCGCTTCGCTGCGGGCGGCGCACGCCGGACTCGATCTGGCGGTCGTCGCGGCATACGGCTGGACGAGCGCGCTGCTCGACGACGTCCGCGCCCGCAACCGGGCGTTGTATGAATTGAACGCCGCCGTCCTTGCGGGCGAAAGCAGCTACGAGCCGTTCTAGCTCGACGCCGGCTGGCCACGAAGATCAGCAGCGAGACGTGCGTTGCCCGAGCCGCCCGGTGGGCGCGTCACTCGGCTGAGGCATCAAGGTTGAAGTACTCCGCAAGACGTTGAAGCGTGAAAGGCTGGCGCAGCTTCGCTACGACGTTCTGATTGGCGAACATGCCCTTCTCCCGGAGTGCGTGATCGCGATCGCGGGCGTCGATCCAACGGATGCGAGCGAGGTATTCCGAAAGCTCCTCGCTCTCGGAGTCCTCGGCCATGCCGGACGCCTCAAGCGGCGCCTGCAGGATCGGTATCTGTGAACCGTCTTGCTCGACAACGAAGTCGTCGACGCGGACAGCCTCGTCGATGACCTCGCCAACTCCGACGTAGCCGGTGCCGGGGATATACGCGAACACGCGAGCGCCGACGGAGAGGTTGCTCATAGCGCGCCGGTACTTATCGCCATGGCCGGCTGAGACGAAGCCGTAGCGCCGCATGTCGTCCCAGTTGCGGTTCTCGTTCTCGCCAACGGCGACGAAGTAGTCGGTGCCGTTCCAAGGCGGCTGCTTCTTGGTTGTGCCTCTACCGCCTCCCGTTCCGTGCTCGGGGTCTGCCAGCCAGGTTCTGGCAAGGTACTCGCGGTCGCCGTCGACGAGGTACTCGAAGAACAGCACGTTGATGGGGACGTCGTAGCGGCCGAGGTAGGTGACGATCTGCTCGGTCGACTGGTCCATACGCGAGGCGACGATGATGAGCCTGTGGGCGGCATTGATGGTCTCGGGCACCTCCGCCTCGAAGTGGCTCGAGAAGCCGGATGCGAAGTCCTCGCCGTCGTGGTGGGTGGCGTAGATCTCGGCGATGTCCTCGTAGGACAGGTCACCGATCCAGAACCCGTACTCCAGGGCTTGAGCGACGACCTCGCGGGGCGTCCGGTCCTTTTTGAGCTCAAGAACGAAGACGTCGCCCTGCGCGTCGATCGCCACCAGGTCGATGCGCTTGCCGAACTCGGTGATGACCTGACGACCGACGATGAGCAGGTCACCGAGGCCAAGGATGTCGATGCGGCCCTCCACGAAATCCTCAAGGCGCTCCTCCGCTGAGAGCGAAGCGGGCTCCACCCTCGTCAGGGTCTGTCCGTCGACCCGCCACAACCCGAAGTTCACCGGCATGCCGCGATAGTCGCACGGCGTCCGCCGGTCGTGATGCGGTTGCTGCGCCGGCAAGGTCGCGTGCATGGCGGGCGGCGAATACGACAGCTCCCTGACTCGCGTGCGGCCCTTCACGGCGCTCATCGACCGCGACCCCAGCGGTGAGGGTTGGCTCGGCTCGCTGCTCTCGGCCGCACCGCACGGCCGGCAGCTCCTTGACGCCCTCGATGGCGACCCCGGCGTACTTCTGAGCCAGCTCACCACGCCGGGCAAGAACGGTCTCCTGAGGTGCTTCGAGTTCCCGTAGCCGCGCCGCGCGAGCTGCTCGCTTGGTTCGTCGAACAGCCTGACCAGCTCGTGTGGCCCATGGGTGGCAAGCAGGCGTCTGAGGAGACCGTTCGGATGCGCAAGGCGCTGCTGTTCGACGAGCCGCCCGGTCGCGACACAGCACAAGAAGCCGCCCGCGCCGCGGTGGCCACCAAGCCGCCGACGGCAAAGGAATGGTGGCGCTTTGGGGGCGAGTCAATGCTCGACTGCGTGCTGATGACCGACCGGCTGGTGGTCACCGTGGAAGGCTAGCGCACCGAGCCGATCTCGGCGTCGACCGCCTGGTATTAACCCCGCGCGAGGCTCGGTCCCGGCGAACTGATTCCACTGGAGCGGCCGCCAGGCATGACGCGACCTGCCGATCCCACGACGCGCACATCCCAAGCTCCGTGCGCGACCGCGCCCTCGCCACCACGCGAAAGGAGCCGGTCGTCGCAGGTTGTCGTCGCGAGGGCTCCGGTCAGGCGAAAGGCGGTAGTCCCGTACCGGACGGCGAGCCCCGGTCTCGCATCGAATCCGGCGGCAAACGCCGGTTCGACACGCGACGTTGCTCGAGGTCACCGCCGAGCTTCCGCGCCACCACGGTGACCCCTTCGATCGAGTCCTCGTCGCGCACGCGTTGAAGGGGGACCTCAGCGTGCTCACCCGAGACCGCGCCTTCGCCGCGTACGGCGTGCGAGCGGCGATCTCGGCAGACACCCGCTAGGCCAGGTCGCGGGTGAAGGTGCTCCCGCCCTCGAGCGGGCGGTAGATCTGCTTGAAGTCGAAGGCGTAGTCGAAGTCGTCCTTCTCGGATTCCGTGGCCCCGGCGACATCGACGTTGTGCACGATCACCAGCTCCTCGTTGACGTGTGATGCCTGGATCAGGCAGATGCCCGACGGCGCCCAGATGCCCGAGCCGCCCCAGAAGGGCGCTCCGGTCACGCCGTGGTGGCCCACGGCGTTGCACGCGATCGTCCAGATCTGGTTCGTTGCCGAGGAGGCCGGCATCACGGAATCCCACAGCTCGCCGTAGTAGTGGTCGGTGCGCAGGTTCATGCCTGGGTAGTCGCGGCCGCCGGCCGCCCGCCACGACGCGATCTGCAAGATGGCGTCCACCTCCTCCACCATTGAGTACTCGCGCAGCAGTTCGCTGAAGAGGTAGTCGTAGCAGGTGGTGAAACCGAGCCGGCCGTGCCGGGTCTGCAGGACCAGGCGGTCGTCCCGCCCGCTCTCGGTGTAGGCCTTCTCGATGCCCGGGAGAAAGACCTTGTCGTAGGTGTTCTCGTCGGCCTGGTAGTCGGAGTCGCGGCCCACGACGAACGTCCGGTTGAGAAAACGGCCCGGTTGCGCACCCGCGGCCAGGGTGTTGAGCACGATCGCCTCGAGGTCGCCGCCGATCAGCGGCTGCAGCTCGCGCTCGATCCAGTCGGCGTTGTTCTCGAGGATCGCGTCGTGCAGGTAGGCCAAGCAGTCCTCGCGCTCGTCCCAGAAGTAGCCCGACAGGCAGAACTCGGGGAACACGGCGATGTTCACGCCACGCTCCTTGAAGATGCTCGCGGCCCGCAGGATCTTGTCCTTGTTCGCCGCGACGTCTGGTACCTCGGCGCGGATGTTGGCCAGGCCCACCGAGAGCTTCGACTCGTCGTCGCAGTAGCTGCGCTCCGCGATCAGGAACTCCTCGACGGTCTCCATGGCCTCCTCGATGCTTCGGGGCGGCGACACTACCAGCGGCTCCGGGAGCGAAGGTCACCTCGCCTGGGCCTTCGCGTGCGTGACGACGGACGGGGGATCCGTGTCGAGGCGGCCTGCCCGGCAGCGCCGCGTCTGACCCACGGCCCGCCCGGGGGGCGGAGCTCCGCCGCGGCGTGCTTGGATGCGCGGCGTGCTCCGCGATCGCCTCACGCGCGCCGCCGGCTGGCCCGGCCGCCGGCTCCTCGACCAGCGCGTGCTCTGGCTCGTCGGCCTCGTGGAGGATCGCCTCGGCCGCAGCGACGTCACCGTCCACGACCGCCTCGGGGACCTCGACCGGCTCGCCCGCGCGCAGCTCCAGGGCCTCGGCTTCCTCGAGCTCGAGTCGGGTGCACCCGGCCGCCGGCTCGCGGAGCTGTCGGCGCCCCTCGCGGGGGCGCTGAACTGGGCGGATGGCCCCGGCGGCTACGCGGCCCAGGCCGGCCTGTGGTTCAACCCGCCCGTCCCCGTGGAGCACCGCGCGGGCGCCGTCGGCGTCCTGCTGGTCAACGAGCGCGTCGTCGAGCAGCCCTTCGTCTTCGCCGAGGTCGGCGCGGCGCCGCGGCGCGTCCTCGACCTCGGGGGCGCCGAGAGCACGGTCGCGCTCTCGCTGGCCACCCTCGGGCACGACGTGACGGTCGTCGACCCCCGCGGGTACCCCGTCGCGCACCCGAACCTCACGGAGGCCGCCGTCCGCCTCGAGGACCACGAGCCGGCGGCGCCCTACGACGTCGCCGTCGCGCTCTCGGCCGTCGAGCACTTCGGCCTCGGCCACTACGAGTCCGGGCCGCCGTCGCAGGACGACCACGCGGCGCTCGCCCGGCTGCGCGAGCTCGTGCGACCTGGCGGCCGCCTCGTGCTGAGCGTGCCGTTCGCGGCGCGGGCCAGCGTCGACGCCTTCCAGCGCGTCTACGACGCCGCCGGACTGGCAGAGCTGCTCGCCGGCTGGCGCGTCGAGCGGCGCCTCGCGGCGTGGCAGACCGAACGGACCGAGTGGCGCCTGGGCTCCTGCGAGGAGCCGCTGGCCGAGCGCGGCGTCGCGCTGGTCACCGCCACCCGCCCACCGGTCGCGACTAGCTGAGCACCGCGATCAGCTGTCCGGTCCGACCGCCGAGCGTTCGTCAGGCCGCGGCGTGTGCCTGGGCGAACAGCTCGCCCGCCACCCGATCCGTGGCGTCGTCGGCGCCGCCGAGGAGGCGGCGGGAGAGCTGCGCGCGGCGGAAGTACAGCGGTGCGTCGTGCTCCCACGTCGCACCGATCCCGCCGTGCACGTTGATGGTCGCGCGGGCGGCGAAGTCGAGGGCGTGGCCTGCCGAGGAGCGCAGCGCGGAGGCCGCGAGGGCCCACTCGTCCGGCCTGTCCTGGCCGGCCCAGCCCGCGTAGAACATGAGCGAGCGGGCGTTCTCCTGCCGGCGCAGGATCTCGGTGATCTCGTGCTTGATCGCCTGGTAGGAGCCGATGGCGCGCCCGAACGTGAAGCGCTCCTTCGCGTACGCGACGCTCATCTCCAGGCAGGCCTGCACCGTGCCGAGCGATTCGGCGCCGAGCAGCGCCTGGCCGAGGTACCAGGCCGCGCCGAGCTGCCCGGCGTCGACGTCGAGCCGGCGGCCGGGCGCGCCGTCGAACGTCACGTGGCCGAGCGCGCGGGTCGCGTCGTAGCGGGTGACCGCCTCGACGGTGGCCGCTCCCGCCGCTACGACCGAGGCGCGCGGCGCGCCGGACGCGTCGGTCCCGACGACCACGAGGAGGTCGGCGCCCGGGGCGTCGACCACCCACGCCGCGCCGCCCGTCACCGCGCCGTCGTCGCCGATCGTCGGCGCGTCCGCGCGGGCCATGCCCACCTTCGCCTCGACGGTCCACCCGCCGTGCAGGTCGCCGGGCGGGCGCGCCGCGACGAGGACGGGCCGCCGCTCGCCGCCGGCGACCGCCGCGCAGGACGCGTCGCTCCCGCGGTCGAGCAGGTAGCTCGCGGGCAGCAGCCCGAGCAGCGGCGTCGACGCGAGCACGCGCCCGCACTCCTCGAGCACGAGCATGGCGTCGAACGGCTCGAGCCCCGCACCGCCGTGCTCCTCGCCGATCAGCAGCCCGGGCCAGCCCGCCTCGACGACGGTGGGCCAGAGGTCGGGAAGCCGCGACGGGTCCTCGAGCGCCTCGCGGGCGGCCGCGACGGTCGCCACGCGCGCGAGCGCACCCTTGGCCGCATCGCGGAGGAACTCCTGCTCGTCGCTCAGGGCGAGGTTCATGCCGACACCGCCTCCTGCTCCTTGGCGCGCAGCGCGGAGAACGCGATGCCCTTGTCCAGGCGCGGCTCGGGCGGGAGCCCGAGCACGCGCTCGCCGATCGTGTTGCGCAGGATCGCCTCCGTGCCGCCGGCCGACTTCAGGCCGGGCAGGAAGGAGACGAGATAGGCCCACTCGGAGCCCTCCGAGAGCGCCTCGGGGCCCAGCACGTCGGCGATGAGCTCCCCGGCGGCGATCGCCGCGTTGACCGTCGTGACTTTCGCCAGGCCGGACTCGGGCCCGGGGATCTGCCCCCGGGAGAGCGCGGTGAGCGTCCGGTAGCCCGTGAAGCGGACCGCGAGCAGCTCGGCGGCGAGATCACCGAGGCGCTGGCGCACCGCGGGATCGGCGCGGGCCGCGGGATCGGCGCCGATCGCCTCGGCGAAGCGATCGGAGCGGTAGCCGAAGCCCTCCGAACCCAGGCCGATGGTCAGGCGCTCGTACATGAGCACGGTCAGGGCGGTGGCCCAGCCGTTGTCCACCCCGCCCACGACGTTCTCGGCGGGGACGACGAGCTCGTCGAAGAAGACCTCGTTGAACTCCGCCTCGCCGGAGATCTGGCGCAGCCCGCGGATCGTCACCCCGTCGGCGTCCATGGGGACGACGAACATGGTCAGGCCCTTGTGCTTGTGCTTCTCCGGCGAGGTGCGCGCGAGCAGCAGGCCGAAGCTCGCGAAGTGCGCGTTCGTCGTCCACACCTTCTGGCCCGTGAGGGCGAAGGACCCGTCCTCGCGGGCGACCGCGCGCGTCTGCACCGCGGCCAGGTCGGAGCCCGCCGCGGGCTCGGAGAACAGCTGGCACCAGACCTCGTCGCCGTGCAGCATCGGGCCGAGGTAGCGGGCCTTCTGCTCGGGGCTGCCGTGGGCGATGAGGCACGGCCCGAGCATGCCGATGCCGATCACGTCGAGGATGCCGGGCACCTGGGCCGCGGCGATCTCCTGGTTGACGATGACCTGCTCGATGGGGCCGAGGCCCTGTCCGCCGAACTCCTTGGGCCAGGTCAGGCCCGCGTAGCCGGCCGCGGCGAGCCTGTCCTGCCAGGCGCGCCGGCCGTCGACGTAGGCCGTGTCCTGCGAGTCGCCTGACGCGGGCGGCGCGCCCGCTGAGCTCTCGCTGAGCCAGCCGCGCACCCGCGTGCGGAACGCGGCCTGGTCAGACGTGTCGTTCAGGTCCACGCTCGTCTCCTGTCCTCCGTGGTCTCCGTGGTCGTCGCGGAGTGTACGGCGCCGGGGTGAACGAGGTTCAGCTTCGCGCCTCGTCCACCTTGCGTATCACCGGTGATACCCTGAGGATCATGAGAGAGGTCTCGATCCGGGAGCTGCGCAACAGCGGTGGTGCGGTCGTCGACCAGGTGGGTCGCGGAGAGTCGCTCGTGGTGACCCGCGACGGCAAGCCGGTAGCTGAGCTGCATCCCGTCGCCGCACCGTCGCTGTCGTCGCGGATGCTGCTCGAGCGCTGGTCGCACCTACCGCCGGTGGAACCCGCCGCCTTCCGGAAGGACGTCGACGCGCTGCTCGACACAGAGCTGTGACGAACGATCCGCCGCGGCCTCGTGGGGTGCTCGATACGTCGGTCGTGATCCTGCTCGACCGGATCACCGACCCGGACGAGCTTCCTGTCGAACCATTGATCACGGCAGTGACGCTGGCCGAGCTCTCCGTCGGCCCGCTCGTGGCCGCCACCGCTTCGGCGCGGGCTGCTCGTCAAGCACGGCTTCAGCAGGCTGAGGCGGACTTCGATCCGCTCCCCTTCGACGCTGCGGCTGCACGGATGTTCGGGCAGGTCGCGGCCTCTCTGCGCGCCGCGGGCCGCAAGCCGGCGGCTCGCAGCTTCGAGGCGATGATCGCGGCCACCGCGTTGGTGCACGGACTGCCGGTCTACACGGCCAACCCGTGCGACTTCGCGGACATCGACGGACTCGTGGTCGTGCCCGTCGAGACGCCACCGGGTTGAGCCTCGGCCACCTGGCCCCTCCCGCGACGCCCGGTCGTACGGCGAAGGCTCGCGCTCCGCGCCGTCCCGGCTCCGTCCGACCGAGTGTGCGTCAATGGCTCCGTGCGCCCCTTCGTGCTCGTCCAGGCCGCGCTCGCCGGCCTCGTCCTCACCCGGCTGGCTCGGGGCCGCGAGCGGCGGGCGCCGCTCGCGGCAGGCTCCGCTCCGGTGCCGGCCCAGCGGGTGAGCGTCGTGATCCCCGCGCGCGACGAGGAGGCCCGCATCGGCCACGTCCTGCGGGCCCTCGTCGACGACCCCGACGTCCACGAGGTGCTCGTCGTCGACGACCACTCCGGCGACGCGACCGCCGCGGTGGCCACCGGGCTCGGCGCCCGCGTGCTGACGGCGCCCCCGCTGCCCGCGGGCTGGGTCGGCAAGCCGTGGGCGCTGCAGCACGGCCTCGAGCAGGCCACGGGCGACGTCGTCGTCACGGTCGACGCCGACGTGCGGCCCGACCCCGGGCTCGTCCGCGCCCTGGCCGGATCGCTGGCCGGACAGCCCGAGCGCACGCTGCTGACCGGCACGGTCCGCTTCGCGTGCGAGTCGGCGGGGGAGCGCGCGCTGCACCCCGCGTTCCTGGCGACGCTGATCTACCGCTTCGGCCCGGGCGACGTCGACGGCTTCCAGCCGCGACCGAGCCGCGCGGTCGCGAACGGGCAGTGCCTGGCCGCGCGGCGCACCGCGCTGCTGGCCGCGGGCGGATTCGCCCTCGCGGCGCCGCACATGACCGACGACGTCGCGCTGGCCCGCGCACTGCGCCGCCGCGGCTGGTGCCTGCACACCGTCGATGCCGCGGATCTGCTCGAGGTCCGCATGTACGACTCCGTCAGGGAGACCTGGACGGGATGGAGCCGCTCGCTGATGGCCCCCGACGTCACCCCGGTCGCCTGGCAGGCGCTCGACGTCGCGACGCTGTGGGCCATCCAGGCGCTCCCGCTGTGGCGGCTGCTGCTGCGCCGCGGCACGCTGCTCGACGCGGTGCTGCTCGTGCTCCGCCTCGCGCTGCACCTCGCGTTCCGCCGCACCTACCGCCATCGCGACGCCGCGTTCTGGCTCGCCCCGCTGGTCGACCTCCCCGCGGTCGCCCGGCTGACGGTGAGCGTGCTGCGCCCGGACCGCAGCTGGCGCGGGCGCTCCTACGATCCTTTGTAGGTTCTTGTTGTTGGGTTATAGTTGCGGCATGGCGAGCGTCCAGCGCAACTTCCAGCTCCCCGTCGAGCAGGCCGAGTGGCTGCGGACGACCGCCTTCGAGCGGAGGATCAAGCAGGCCGAGCTCGTTCGCTACGCGCTCGAGGCGGCACGCGCGGACATCGAAGGCCGCCCGCGCCCCCCGC
>JBBJOW010000087.1:0-11502 GCA_037724045.1 Solirubrobacteraceae bacterium | reverse complement strand
CTCGATGCCGCACCCGAGCAGCACCACCATGCCGGAAACCAACGGCGCTCAACACCGCGCCGCGCGAACCGATGGGTTCGGGGTGTCCTGATGCCCGCCTACTTCCGAGCGTGCCTGACCTGCGGGACCGGCTTTCAGCCCCGCCACGCCCGCGTTCGGCACTGCGCGAAATGCGAGCCGCGAGGCCGCATCAACCGCAGCCCCACCACACAGGCGCAGGACGGCGAGTACCGACGCAACCGCAAGGTCCTCTTGGCTGGGTATCCGCGCTGCGCGCTGCGCATCCGCTGCGACATCGCACGCAGCCGGTTCACCGTCCAAACTCCCTGCTCAAGCCCGAAACCGCGCGGCCAGCGACCCACATCAAGGGCTGGAGCCCCCAAAATCACTGCCGCAGGGCTATGCCTGGCTGCGGCGCTGGGGCTGGAAGCCACGGCCGAGCGCTTCCAGGACGACACACTGACCAACTGGCTGGAGGGCGAGCTGCGCAAGCGCGACCCCGCGATCACGGAGGACGACCATGCCTGAGCACCCAATCCCTGAGGACACGAGCACCTACGAGGAGCTAGCGCGCGTCGTCAAGCCCGGCCAAAAGTGGGGCGCGGTCATCGGCGGCATCTTCGTCGACGGCGTGGGACCACCCGAGGTTCCGACCAAAGAGCAGCTCTCAGCACCGCAGGCGGGCCGGCGGGCCGCGGCGCGCGCGAAGGGCCGCGAGGAATTTCCCGCGCCTGGCCCTGTCCGAAGGCCGCTTCATCGGCGCTTCGGCTACGACGTCGTGGACGGCGCCTACGTGCCTCGGACCGACGAGCAGGAGATCATCGCCAAGATCCAGCAGCTCCGGAACGGTGGTTCGTCTCCTCGTGCATGGGCGGCCGTCGCCGACCAGCTCAACGCAGAGGGCATCCCGCCCCCGTCTGGCGCCGGCTGGTACGCGATGACGTGCCGGCGGATCGCGCAGCGCGAGGATCAACCGCCCCAGCCTCCCGCGACGGCGTGACCGTCGACTACTAGATCAGTCGGTCCATCGCCAGTCGACGGTCACGTCATCGTTCTCCTCGAGCGGCTCGACGACGGAGTTGCGTGCCTTCAGCCGGTCGATGGGCTCTCCGGCCGTGGTCCCTTGGACCTTGAGCTCCAGGCGCATCCTCCCGCCTTCTCCGAGCAGTGCGCGCAATTTGGTCAGCGCCTGGCTGACTGTGAACAAGTCGTCCTCGGTCGCGGTCAGGTCGAGCGCGAGGCCCGTGGCGTCGCCGCCAGGGGCGACGGGCAGCGGGTCCTGCGGGCCGAAGCCGGGCGCGGCGGGCACCCTCGGTTCAGGAGCGTCGCTGCCGGGGGGATCTGCAGTGACCGGCGTCGGGGTCCGCAGACGCTCGGCCAGGCCGACACGAAGCAGCACGCAGCCGTCGCCGAGGCCGATGCTCCCGGCCTGCACGTCTTCGCGCAGCCGAACAGCGGTCGGCGAGGGCACGACCAGGTCGCCGTCGCGCTCCTCAGCGCCTCCGACGTACCCGAGCGCGCCCTGCGACACGGCCTTGCTGATCCCGGCGGACAAGGCCGATGGCGTCCACACCTTCGGAGCGTCGAAGAACCGGGGCAGCGCCCGGACCACTTCGCTGATCCAGCGCCACTCCCGGTCCTCGCCGAGCTCGGCGAGGGCGGCAATCTTCGACGGGAAGAGCTCCTCGGCGACGTAGGTCTGCAGCGCCTCGCGTACCCGCTCGTGGAGCGCCCGACCGCCTGCGAGGATCGTCCCCAGGTCGCGTGAGGTGAAGCGAACCGTCCCGTCGTCGGCGAGCCCGAGCGGCACCTGCACGCGCGTGTACGCCTGCCCGAGCGCCGCGCGCAGCTCCTGCTCCGACGTCTTGAGGCGCTCCTTGAGCTCGTCCTTCTGCTCAGCGCTCAGCCCGATGCGGCTCCCGCCGGCCAGCAGCGCATCGACCGCGAGAGCGCGGCGGGCCGCGGCGCGGGCATCGTCGAACCGGCTCGGAGCGGGTTCGACGAACGCCAGCGCGTTGCGAGCAACGCGCGGCCCAGAGCCGCTCTCGAGCACGAGCCGGGAGAGGCTCGCCGTCTCCGGCGACCAGTCGGCCGGCAGGTAGACGACCTGGAACGCCTCGGTCTCGTCCGGGATCTCCGACGAGCCCGCGGGCCACAGCACGACGTGCCGGCTCTCGCCCCGCGCGCCGAGCACATCCTCCAGGCGCGCGCGGACGTGCGCTTGCACGGACTCGCGCGTGACGTTCGCCGTCTCCTGCTGGATGAGCCGGTTGAGGTTCGGCTGCGGCTCGAAGCGGTAGCGCCCGCTCACGTGGTGCAGGAACAGCAGCGCCTCGCCCCGCAGCGCCTCGAGCGCGCCGAGCAGGACGTTGCGGTCTAGGCCGGGCGCCAGCGAAGTTTCGAGCACGTCGCGCTCGAGCGCTCCGCGCTCGGCGCCGTCGCGGGCGCCGAAGCTCAAGAGCATGATCGCGGTGGCGACCCGCGTGCCGACCCGCGCGCGCTCCAGCCCCGGCGCATCACGGCCCAGGCGCTCGTCGATTCGCCGCGTACCCGCGTCGGTGGCGAGGAAGTCGGCCTGCACCACCGAGGCGTACTGGTTGGTAGCGCCGACCTGCTCGAGGAACGTCAGCCGGGAGCCCTCGTCGGAGAGGTCGACGTCCCCAGGCCCGATGAGCGGCTGCGGCTCCCGCTCGGAGCGGTTGGCCCACAGCGCGTGAACCACGGTGGCGAGGAACTGCAGCGCGCCGCGCGTGCGCTGGTAGGTCGGCAGCGAGCCCCAGCGGTGGAACATGAGATCCAGCAGCTCGGGGTGGAATGGGTAGGACTCGAGGATGCGCTGCTCCAGGCCGCGCCCGGCGGCCGTTGCCTCGAGGCGGTCGCCGTCGGTCTCCGCACCCGCCGCGAGCTGCGCGGCGAGCAGGTCGCCGTACGCGCGAGCGACCTCACTGCGCACCGCCTCGTCGCCCGTGTCGGCGAACAGCCGGCGCTGGACGACGCGGAGCACCTCGTCGCCGGAGACGGGCTCGCGGCGCTCGTCGATGCGGCCGGCGATCTTCTCGAGCGCCTCGAGCAGACCCTCCTCGCCGACCGCCTCGCCGACGCTGGCCTGTAGCGAGTACACCAGCGCCGCTTGGCGTTGCTGGTTGACCGCCTCGGTCAGGTGCTGGACGAAGAGGAGCACCTGACGGTCGAGCGTCGAGTTGCCGACCCGCAAGGACTTCGCCTTCGCTGCGTAGACGAGCACCTCGTCGAGCAGGATCAGCGCGGGGGAGCCCGCCAGTAGCCGGCCGAGGCGCTCCCCGGCGGGCGGCGGGCCCTCGCCCCCGTCAACGAGCAGCTTCTCGTAGGCGGGCCAGCCGCCGAGCTGGAAGGCGAGCTCGCCCCACAGCGTCATGATCGTGCGCCCCTCGGCCTCCCGCCCGCGCGCGGGGTCGAGGTACTCCCCGGAGAGCACGGCGATCCGCACCGCGCCCGGGTCAGCGACCCCGTCGAGCTCCGGCACCCCGGCAGCCGCAGCCCGCGATCGCGCGAGGTGGAATAAGGCCAGCAGGGAGTGGGTCTTGCCGCCGCCGAACGGGGTCTTGAGCTGGATCACCCGGTCGCCGCGCTGACCAGCCAGCGCGCCGAACACGTCGGCGACCAGTCCGCACATCGTCGGAGTGAAGTAGGTCGCCGCGAAGAACGACTCGGCGTCGCCGTACACCGGCTCGGCTTCGTGGGTCATCGCGACCTGCGCGAGGTTCGCGGCGTAGGTCCCGAGGGCGAGATCGCCGGAGCGCACGTCCGCGTGGGGCCGCACGACGTCCGTCCAGGGTCGCAGCGCGTAGGCGGCGCCCGGGCTCACAGCCGGCCCTCCGTGTTGCGCTCGACCAGGGTGCGCCACGAGCCGAGCAGCCGCTCGCACGCCTGCGCCTCGGGCGCCTTGGACTCGCCCTCGTCGCGCAGCGCCTTGCCCTGCAGCGCCTGGGCAACAGCGCGTAGGCGGTCCGTGTCGGGCCGCACGCGCGCGAGGTAGTCGGGCAGGTCGGCGACGCGGTGGTTCGCACGCCAGAGCACACCGTGCAGCACGTCTATGAGCGGCGTCCCGGCCGCGCCGAGTTCGGCCGCCTCGCCGCGCGCCACGAAGTCGTGCAGATGGACTACCTTGCCCTTGATGTCGGCCAGCGGGTGCGGACCGGCGGCGAGCGCGTCCTTGAGCTCGACGCCCGCCGTGCGCGCGAGGTTGTTCGCCTCGTCGAAGTCGATGTCCGCCCAGCCGAACATCGTCCGCGAGAGGACGTAGTACCGCGTCGTCGCGTCGATCGCGCCGACGTCCGCGCCGAGGTCGTGGACCTTCGCGAGCACCGCGTCGAGCACCCGCGACTGCACGTCGGAGAGAAACGTCTCGGCCACCACCGGCTCGCCGGACGGCAGCTCGACGCTCGCGTGCCGCGTGAACGGCCGCAACGCCGCGCCGATCGTCGCAATCACGAGATCCGAGCCGGAGACGCCGGCCTGCGTCAGCCGCTCGAGCCGCTCCTCGATGACTCCGTCGAGCTCCGCGACCACTTCGTGGTACGCGCCCGTCGTCTCGTCGTCGCGGCGGCGAGCGACGAGGAAGATCGAGGAGGCGAGCGAGGCCGTGTTGGCCTTCAGCGCGCTCGTCATCTCAGTGTCCAGCGGCCACGCCTCGGTGATCGTGAAACGAGCCTGCCGCAACGCCTCGACCAGGACCGCCCATCCCAGCGTCGTCTTGTGCGCGTACACGCAGACCAGCGGCGCGTTGGGCTTCAGGACGCGGTGCGCCTCGGCGAACGCCGCGGCCATCTCCCGCTCGTAGAACCCCCGGGCCGCAGTCCTGTCGCCGCCGTGGCGGTAGGGGGCCATGATCGCCTCGCGCCGCTTCGGCGTCAGCTCGCCGCTGAACTCGTCCTCGAAAAGGAAGCCGACGGAGCGCTTCAGCCAGACGTAGAAGAAGTCCGACAGGTCGGCGTAGGAGATGTAGTCGTAGTACGGCGGGTCGGTGATGACCGCGTCGAACGTTCCGTCGTGATCCGGGAGCTGCGTCGCCGAGGTTCGATGACATTCGACGCGACGAGCCGAGCCGGCCAAATCCGCGAGGATGTCCGCGGTGTTCTCGACGTACTCGATCGCTTGGCCCGCGGCGGCTCCGAAGGGGTTCGCTTCAGCGAAGTCCCAGACCATGGGAAGCGCTTGCCGGCTCAGCGCGTTGGTCACGGAGAGGTTCCCGGTGTCCCACAGCGAGAGGCTGCTGCTGCGGAGGACGACCCGGTCGAACGCCACGCCGAGCGCCGCGCACACCGCCTCCGCCCGCTGCGACTCCATCCCCTCGTCGAGCATCTCGGCGTGCGCCTCGCGCACGCCTTGGGCGAAGGCGCAAAGCGTCGCGAGCTGGCGCGGGGTGAAGAGGTCGCGGAAGCGCGTCATGCCGTAGACGGTGCACATTCCGCCGGTCAATGCCGGGGGCAGCGGCTCATCCGGCGGCCCAACGTTCAGCCCCGCCAGCACCGCCTCGCACGCCTCCGTCGATGGCTGCTGGTAGGTCCCGACCGGCAGGTAGTCGCGGCCCCGGCCGCTCGGCTTGACGACCACCGCGGCCAGCGGCGTGATGTCCATCCGCCCGGCCAGGCCGAGCGCCTTCACCTCCTTGGCGTCCACCGTTGCCCCGCAGATCAGGCAGCTCGCCTTGCCGCGGCTGGAGAAGCCGGCGGGGTCGAAGCCGAGCCCGTCGGCCGTGTCCGCCTCGACCACCTCCCAGGACAGCGCGCGCGCCGTCCGGTCGACGACCGGCTTGAGCGCGACGAAGCGGCCCTTCTTCTTGGCCAGCCACGTCTGCCGCACGAGCGGCATCTCGTGCGCGCCGCCGGCCGTGTTCGGGCACGGGACGGTACGGGTCCACAGGTAGGCGATGGGGCGGCCGGCGGCGCGATCGAGGCCCGGACCCTGGCCGAGTCGCTGCTGCTCGCCCTGGGAGTCGCGGACGTGCGGGTAGAGGTGACCGACGCGCTCCCACGTCCGGTCGACCCAGCGGCGGCCGTGCTCGCGCACGTCGTCGGCCAACCCCGGCCCGAAACGCTGCGGGTAGTCCAGGGTGCAGCGCTCGATGAGGTGCGCCACCGGGTTGAGCTCGACGGCCGTAGCGTCGCAGCCCAGCCGCGCCGCCTCGAGCGGGATCGCGCCGCCGCCCGCGAACAGGTCGAGCACCTTCGGCGGCGTTCCCCCGTTGGCGGCCAGTACCCGCTCGCGCGCCTCGGCCAGGGTGCGATCGTTGTCGCCCATCGCGCACAGCGAGACGAAGAAGTCGTCCGAGCGCAGGTGCGCCGGCGTTCCCTCGACGGGGACGAGCGTCGCGTACACGGCTGCACGCGCCGCGGCCAGCGGGCGGCGCGCCCACCACAGGTGGAGCTTGCGCGGGTGCAGGGCGGTGTGGCCGATCTTCTCGCGCTGGGCCACGACGCTGATCGCCTCGACCGGGATCAGGTCCTCGATCAGCCGCTTGTCCGCATCGAGGGTCATGCCATCGCCTCGATTGCTGCCGCCGGCACGCGCCAGGTCACGACCTGCTGGCGCTCTTCGACCTGGCCGGCGAGGATCTTCGCCGGGTTCTGGATTCGCACGAGCCGCTCTCCTGTCTGTCCTGCGTTGTAGACGACGTAGAGCCAGAACGAATCACCATGACGGTGCGCGGCGATCCACTCGGTGTTGCACAGCGAGACGTCGCCGCGCTCGTGCGCTCGGCCTTTTACCTCGATGCGGCGCACGTCGGTCACCCGGCCGTCCGCCGGCTGAACCCACGAGCGGGCGTCGAACCCTCGGCCGTCGCGGAAGTCGCTGACGTCCTCCCATTCGCGCCCGTGCTCGCGTTCGTAGCGTTCGGCGGCGGCCATGGCGGCGAGTTCGACCACTCTGTCCTCGCGCATCGAACGAGTCGCCTCGAGTTCGTCCGCCTGTTGAGGTGGCCCGACGAGTGCGGTGCCGACGTGGCTGACGGGCCCGGGACGGACGACACCCAGCCCCTCGAAGGCGGCCAGCTTGTCCTCGCGGCGCCGTTCCAGATCCTGCAGCGCGACTTCGGCGCGGTCGCGTGCGAACCGGGCCGCGTCCTCCCCGCGGTAGACCCGATCCTCGAGGAGCTCGTACCGCTGCTGAAGTGCATCGCGCTGTGCGTCCATCGCCTGCCGGAGGTAGTCCGAGCGCAGCTTGGCCTGCTCGGATCGATCCGCGCTCACCTCGCGTCGCTTCGCCTTCTGCACGACGGAGCGCACGTGGTTCGTCGCTCGTCGCAGCGCGTCCGGATCACGGGTTTCGAGCGCTCGCGGCACGAAGTCGATGGGCGTCAGGTCATGCAGGACGTCCGGCGACACGAGATGGGGTCCGTCAGCGTCTTCGACGACGGCCACGAGTTCGGCCCAAGCCTGCTCGGGCTCGCCGCGCAGATCCATGCCCTGGATCACGTAGGTGAAGAAGTGGATCGCGTAGGGCTCACGCGCCCACGGCGCAACGAACGGTGCTAGCCCACCGTCCGCACCGCGCAGCAGGTCGCGCATCCGCTCGATGCTCGCGCCGTACAGCGGGTGGCCGGGCGAGAGCAACACCGCGTCCTCGTGCTGGGCGCTCGCACGAGCCTCCTTGTGGAAGGTCATCTTCAGGTAGCGGTCCTGCGGGGGTCCAAGACGACGCACGGAAAGGAGGCGGTCGTCCTTGAGCGACCGTGGCACGTGCTCGGCGCGGAGGAGGTGCGCGCCGTCTCGCCGCTCCTCGAGTCGCAGGCCGACCCGTTCGGCGGCGCGGCCGAAGAGCCGCTCGACGAACTCGGGCATCAGCCGACGCTCCTCGGAACGCCAATCCCGCTTTCGTACCCAGCTCACGTCGACGCTCTTGGTCGCCTGCGCGATCCCGATGTCGCGCTCGTACGCCGCGTACGCCTCGGGGTCGAGCGCGATGATCTCCCTCTCCGCCTCGTCGACACGTTCAGGTGCGAGCATCGCCTCCCTGAGCAGGCGTTCGAAGTCAAGGCCGCCGTGGTTCAGGACTTGACCGACGACGTCATAGACCTTGTCGCCGAGGTCGGCTCGCATCAGTTCCAGCTTCTCGAGCAAGCGCTTGAGCAACTTGCCCTCGACCGTGTTAGTGGCGCAGAAGTTGAAGACGACGCACTTCGAGAGCTGGCCGATGCGATGGATACGACCCATCCGCTGTTCCAGCCGGACCGGGTTCCAGGGCAGGTCGTAGTTGATCATCAGGTGGCAAAACTGCAGGTTGATGCCTTCGCCCGCCGCCTCGGTGGCGATGCAGATCTGCTTCTCCTGATGGAACTCCTGCTGGACCAGCTTCCGCTGCGTCGGCGGCAAGCCCCCATGGATGGCGCATGTCGTGTAGCCCCACGCGCGCAGGTTGCGCTCGAGGTAGTCGAGTGTGTCGCGATGTTCGGTGAAGATGAGCAACTTGCCGCGGCCGTCCTCCGTTAGCTCGGAAAGCTCAGACTTCTGCAGGCACTCGCGCAGCGCGCCGAGCTTGGACTCCTCGCCCCCGGCGATGGTGCGATCGGCCTGGATGACGAGCTGCTCGAGGGCGGCGACCTCGACGCGCATCTGCTCGAGCGACTCGGCGACCACGACGCCCTCGACCGCCATGTCTTCCTCGCTCTCGGTGGCGTCATCTTCTTCCTGCTCGGGGTCGTGCAGAGGCTCGGCGAGCTTCAGCTCGCGCAGCCGCTTGGCGCGCTCCGCCGGCGGGAGCGCCTCGAGCTCGATCAGCCGCGCCGAGATCCGGTCGGCGCGCTTGCGCAGCGACGAGCGGATGGCGCCCAGGCTCGACGCCAGCCGGCGCTGCAGGACGGTGCGGGCGAGCGCGACGGCGTTACCGCGCCCGCCGCCGGCCGAACCCAGGAAGTGCTGGATGTACTCCGTGACGGCCTCGTACAACGCCGACTCCTGCGGACCCAGCTCGAAGGGCTGTGTGAGGACCTCCCGCTCGACGAACAGCTTCTCGCCGTGCTCGTCGACGAGGTTGTCCTTGTCGCGACGCAGGAAGTACGGGGAATCGTCCCTGCGAATCTGCTCGGCGGCCAGTTCGTCGACCGCGAACTGGTCGGGATCAAGCAGCCGAAGGAAGTTGTGAAAGCGGCTGCGATCGCCTGAGTGCGGCGTCGCGGTCATCAACAGCAGACGCTCGCAGCGGCGGCTGAGCTCCTCGGCGAGGGTGTAGCGCTTGGTCCGATCCAGCTCGTCGCCGCCGTCACGCCCCTTCGGGTACGACGCGGCCGAGCACTTGTGCGCCTCGTCGATGACCACGAGATCCCACTCGGCGCGGAGAAGGTCGGGCAACACCTCGTCGCGCTTGGCGAAGTCGATCGAGGCGATGCAGCGATCGTGCTCCTGCCACGGCGACTGCCCGAGCTGCCACTTGACCAGATGAGAATCGATCAGCGTGAAGCGCTCGTCGAACTTGTCGTGCAGCTCGTCCTGCCACTGCACGGTCAGCGGCGCGGGGCAAAGGATCAGGACGCGGTCCGCGACCAGCCGTAGCCGGAGCTCCTTGAGGAGCAACCCGGCCATGATGGTCTTGCCGGCGCCGGGGTCGTCTGCCAGGACGAAACGCAGCCGGGGCTGCGGGAGCATCCGCCGGTAGACCGCCTCGATCTGATGCGGCAGTCCGCGGACCCCCGACATCGACACCGCGAAGTTCGGGTCGTGGGCGTAAGCGTGCTCGATGCGCTGGGCCTCGACGAGGTCGAAGAGCTCGCCGCCGTCGACCAGGCTCAGCGCCTCGCCCAGGACTTCGAACGACGCACCGTCGTTGAGTTCCTCGTCGTCGAGCACCGTCTCGCGAAGCCCGCCGTCCGTGAGGCGCACGCGCAGGCTCACGCTGCCGCCGAGGTCCTCCACCCCGTCGAGGGTTACGGGTCCTACGAACTGGCCACGCAGCAGGATGCGGTTGCCGATGAGGCTGGTGAGTTGGGCGGCGTCGTACAAGGGCGGGCACGACGGCATCGTGGCGACGGTCGTGTCGGGCGCAAGCTACCTGACAGGTCGCCCCGGGCTCGCCGGCCTGCTCCGGTCGCCAGCTCGAACACCAGAAGCCCCGTTGCGGTCGCGTCGTCGGACGAACGCCACCGGAAGCCGGGGGGCGCCGTCGGGTTCCAGACGCACGATCGCCTCCCCGTCCGTTTGCGGCGAGTCAAGTGAACATGGTGCACCGCGATATGCACTGTTTCCGGGTGGTGCACGGCGGCGTGCAGGACCGTTGCACCCCGTGTTTCGGGATAGCGGGACTGTCCCTCCCGGCTTCCGGGGCGGCCTCTTGCACCCCCCCGAAAGGGGAAGTCCGACGTCCCCTGGGCGCTGCGGAGGCTTGCCGCTTAGGCTCACCCTCCACCTATGACCAATGCCGATTTTGAGAAGCGCAGACGCAAGATGTTGCGCGCTGTCGCGGCGAACCTCGAAGGCGTGCTGCCGCCTGGGACGCCGGTCCGGGAGGGCGGCAAACGAGGCGTCTGGCACGCGCTCGCCGACCATCTTCGGGTCGACGAGCTCCGCGAGCCGCTGCAGGCGATCGCCGCCGGACCGGGGCACGAGCTGCGTGAGACAGGTACCGGCCAGGTGGCGATGGGCTCGGTGGAGTCGTCTGCGTTGATGACGGTCAACTTCTTCGCGCCGTTCGCCAAGCGCGCCGGGAGCCTGTTCGGGCTCTCCGACGGCACGCTGACCTTCGAGAAGGAGCTTCGCGTGACAGGAGTCCGGGCCCCCGTCGGCCCGACGCTCGACGCGGCTCTCGACGCCCCGGGAGGGTCCGTCTTCGTCGAGGCGAAGTCCGCGGAGCCGTGGCGCGGGCCGCCGAAGGTGTCGCTGTCGACGCAGTACGACGCGCCGGCCAAGGCCCACTCGCCCGAGACGCTGATCACGCTCGAGGCGCTCCGGTCGGGCGACTTGACGTACACATGCCTCGACGCCGCCCAATTCCTCAAGCACCTTCTCGGGATCGCCACGGCCCTGGAGCGATCCATCGTGACCGGCTCGGCGAAGCTGTGCCTCCTGTTCTGGCGGCCCGCCGACGCGGGCCCCTACGCGGACATGTTCAACCGCCTCGAGGCCGAGTTCGATGATCTGGCCGCCCGACTCGACGATCAGGACGTCGAGCTCGTCCGACGTGGCACCACCGATCTGCTGGATGACTGGTTCGACGGCTCCAAGCCGAAGTGGCTCCAGGCCCACGCCGCGGCTCTGCGGTGCCGCTACGACCAGCCTCTCACGGGCTAGTCGTCTAGTGCGTACCCGGCTGACTCCATATGGCTCATCTGTGCGCCGGGTCCGTCGGTCTGATGTCGGCGGTCGTGTGCGCGAGCGCCGTGAAACGCTGGAGGCCGCGAGGAAACGGTGCCTCGACTCGGCTCGACGCGCCGCGCGGACGGCAACCACTTGGAGCTAACCGGGTACGCACTAGTCGTCTTGTGCGTACCCGGATGATTCCGTCTGGTCTGTTTCGTAGGTTCGCCGGGTGTCC
>JBBJOW010000086.1:0-11934 GCA_037724045.1 Solirubrobacteraceae bacterium | reverse complement strand
GCTGGTGGTCGCCTCAGCGATCACTGGAAGCCGACCTGAACCGCGACCCGAGGCCAGGGCTTCTTCGACCGGGAGCCACCTTGACGAGCTCACGACGCTATCTGAGCTGCGGGATTCCGGCACGCTTTCGATCGAGGAGTTCGAAACGGAGAAAGCACGAATAATGGAAGGGGCGCGCCTAGACCGAGGTCGCACGGCTTTCGAGGCCTGAAGCCAGGAAGGCCACCTACGGTTCGTAGCGCCCGTCCAGATGCTTGGCGAGCAATCTCTCGACGGCGGCGAAGACCCGCATGCGATTCTCGGGCTTCGCGAGCCCGTGCCCCTCGTCGGGCAGCAGCATGTACTCGTGTTCGATCCCCTTCTCCCGCATGGCCGCCACGATCTGCTCACTCTCGGCCTGCGTCACCCGTGGGTCGTTGGCACCCTGGGCCAAGAACACCGGGATCCGAATATCGTCGACCCGAGACAGTGGCGAGCGTGACCAGAGGAACTCCGCCTCGGTCTCGAGGTCTCCAACCCGCTGGTGAAACTGCGCCACGATCGGCACCCAGTAGCGTGGGATGTTCTCGAGCATGGTCAGCAGGTTCGAGATACCGGCGAAGGAGATGGCGCAGCGAAATACGTCCGGGGTGAAGGTGGCGCCGACGAGCGCCGCGTAGCCGCCGTAGGAACCGCCGAGGATCGCCACGCGCTCCGGGTCCGCCCAGCCCGCGTCCACCACGAACTCCACGGCGTCGATCAGATCGTCGTGCATCTTGCCGGCCCACTCCCTGTCGCCGGCGTTGAGGAACTCCTTGCCATACCCGGTGGAGCCGCGGAAGTTCACCTGCACGCAGAGGTAGCCGCGGTTGGCCAGCCACTGCACCCCTGCCGAGTAGCCCCAGACGTCGCGACCCCAGGGGCCGCCGTGGACGCACAGCACCGTTGCAAGCCGCTCTCGCTCCGTGCCGACCGGGAAGGTTACGTAACCGTGGATCTCGAGACCGTCCCGGGCGGAGAACGCGAAGGGCTCCATGGGGGCCAGCCGGTAGTCCGAGAGCGCCGGCAGGTGATGAAAGAGGAAGGTTGCCGCGCGTGTCTGGCGGTCCCAGAGGTAGTAGGAGTTCGGGCCGTCGTCGACGGAGAAGGTCACCAGCCATTGCCGGTCGGCGTGATCGCGGTCCGTTATGCCGAAGTCTCCCTTCTGGATGCTCCGGATCCCGTCGATGTCGGCCTGGATCGAGGGGTCAAGGACACAGGTCTCATTTCGCGCCTTGATGACGTTCACCAACTGCACCTCGCGACTGTCCGGGTGCAGGACGACGGCACCGACGTCGTAGCGGGGATCTTCGGCAAGGATCTCCGTTCCGCCGAGGTCGAGGTCAAGGCGCAGCAGCCGACTGGCGTCGGCGTCAACGGATGACACGAGGTAGAGCCCCCGTCCGTCGCCGGTGAAGCCCTGGAGATGGGTGCCAAGCGCGTCCTCGGCTCCGACCGCCAGTACCGTCGCCCACTCGTCAGGCCCGTCGGGGCGCCGGGCCACCACGTCCATTCCGCCGTCTGGGCGGTGCCGCAACGCTGCCCGCACCCTCAGCTCCGGATCGGCGGCCCACCCTGTGACCCCGAAGTTCTCAACGACCTTCTCCAGTTCGCCGGTGACGAGATCGAGGTGGTAGACGTCGTGCAGCTCCGGATCGTCCCTGTTCAGCCCCAAGAGCATCTCCGTCGGGAACCTCTTCTCGTAAGCGATGAACTGGGCCTGCACCCCGTCAAAGGGCGTCAGGTCCCGGGTGGCGCCGCTGTCGAGGTCGACGTCGTAAAACCGCCAGTTCTCGTCGCCGTCCTTGTCCTGCGGGTAGAGGATCCGGCGGTTGTCGTGCGACCAAAAGTAGACTTGGATTCCCCGATCGGTGTCGTCAGTCACAGGCCGAAAGCCATCCTCCGGAGCACCAACCTCCCCGACCCACACGTTGAGCACCCCGTCGCGCGGCGCGATGTAGGCAAGGCGGGTCCCGTCTGGAGAGATGCGAGGCTGGACCCTCTCGGGATTCCCGAAAATGACCTCGCGGGGGACGAGAGCAGTCAGGTCCGAGGGCACCGGCTCGGAGCCTACCGCTCTCGCCCGCCGCCGCGCGCCCATTCCAGCCGCCATCCGCCCCAATCCGTCCTGCCCGTCCGAAGGGTCGTGGGTCACTATCGGGAAGGCAGATCTGCCCCCCAATGAACTCACCCATCGACCCCGTCCACGCCGCTCGCACGATCGCACGTCCTTGATGAGCATCTGGAGGTTCATCGCGTCGGTCGGAGACGGCTCGAACCCGTGCCGTTCAGCGTGCGCAGCATCGCATCGCGACGATGCCTGGCGAAGGGTGCGCCACCGTGACCGATGAGTTCGTGGCCGCCCGAGCGTCCTAGCAACCGTAGAGGTCGTCGACGCCGCCATGGTGGTGCGTCGGCGTCCGACGCGAGACCCCGTCGGACGGCCGGTCCCTCGGGAGGCTTTTCATCCACAGCGAAGGAGGTTCACATGCCGTACGTCGACGGGTTCGTGATGGCGGTGCCCAAGGACAGGATCGACGACTACGTGGAGGTCGCCCGCACGGCAGGGGAGTTGTGGCGTGAGCACGGCGCGCTGAGCGTGATGGAGTGCGTCGCCGACGACGTGCCCTACGGCGAGCTGACCTCCTTCCCCCGCGCCGTGCAGGCCACCGACGACGAGACGGTGTTCTTCTCGTGGATCGTCTACGAGTCGCGCGAGGTGCGCGACGAGGTCAACAAGAAGGTGATGGCCGATCCGCGCATGCAGAGCGACATGTCGCAGATGCCCTTCGACGCCAAGCGGATGATCTACGGGGGCTTCCGACCGCTCGTGGAGCTGTAGCGACGCACGAGGTCGAGGCCGGTGGCGGCGTGCCCGCCGTGCCGCCGCCGTGCCCGGCGGAGGCGTTCACTACGGTGGGCGCGGTGCGCCTCGCCACCTGGAACGTCAACTCGGTCAAGCAGCGCCTGCCGCGGCTGCTGCCCTGGTTGGACGAGCGACGGCCGGACGTGGTCTGCCTGCAGGAGACCAAGTGCGCCGACGAGGCGTTCACCGACCTGCTCGGCGACGAGCTCGCCGAGCGTGGCTATGGCGTCGCGGTGCACGGCGAGGCGACGTGGAACGGGGTGGCGATCCTCTCGCGGGTGGGGCTGGAGGACGTGGTGGCAGGCCTCGCCGGCGCGCCGGGCTTCCCCCATCCGGAGGCGCGCGCCGTGTCCGCGGTGTGCGGCGGGGTCCGGGTGATCTCGGTGTACGTGCCCAACGGCCGGACGCCGGACTCCGAGCACTACCGCTACAAGCTGGCCTGGCTGGCCGCGCTGCGCGAGACGGTCGCCGCCGACCCGCAGACGACGGTCGTCTGCGGCGACGTGAACATCGCGCCGACCGACCACGACGTGTTCGATCCGCAGGCCTATGTCGGCCAGACCCACGTCACGCCGCCCGAGCGGGAGGCGCTGACGGAGCTCCAGTCGCTCGGCCTGCGTGACGTCGTGCGCGACCGCTGGCCCGACGAGCGGGTGTTCACCTACTGGGACTACCGCGCGGGGATGTTCCACCAGGACCTCGGCATGCGGATCGACCTCGTCCTGGCCGGAGCTAAGGTCGCCGATCGCGTGCAGGCGGCGTGGGTCGACCGCCAGGCCCGCAAGGGCAAGGGCCCGAGCGACCACGCTCCGGTGATCGTCGACCTGGACGAGGCCCCCGACGGGGACATCGGCCCCGTCGTGCCGCCGCCCTCCGCGCCTGTGACCAAGCGCGGCGCCAAGAAGCTCCCGCAGGCGCCGTAGCGCGGACTACCGTGGCCGTTCGCGGTCGCGCGAGGGCTGCACCCGCTTGGGCTCGCCCGGCATCTTCGGGTAGTCGGGCGGATAGGGCATGTCGCTCACTCCCTCGGCGGCGTCGCGCTCGTAGAGGTCCAGCAGCGGCTGCAGCGAGTGGGCGGCGTCGTCGATCGCGGCATGCCGGTCGCCCACCTCGGCGAAGCGCGCGGGCATGGTCGCGACCGTGAAGTCCTCCGGCGCGATCCCGGCGAGCTCCTCCCACGTCACCGGCGCGGAGACGGGCGCGCCTGGCCTGGGCCGCACGCTGTAGGCCGAGGCGATCGTGCGATCGCGCGCGTTCTGGTTGTAATCGACGAAGATGCACTCGCCGCGCTCCTCCTTCCACCACTTCGTCGTGACCTCGCCGGGGAGGCGGCGCTCGAGCTCGCGCCCAAACGCGATCGCGGCGTGGCGGACGTCGGTGAACGTCCAGCGCGGCTCGATGCGGACGTAGACGTGGACCCCGCGGCCGCCCGAGGTCTTGGGGAACGCCGTGTAGCCGAGATCCTCCAGCAGCCCCCGTGCCTCCCCGGCGACGCGCACGGCGTCGGCGAAGTCCGTGCCCGGCTGGGGGTCGAGGTCGAGGCGCAGCTCGTCGGGATGGTCGACGTCGTCGCTGCGCACCGGCCACGGATGGAACGTCAAAGTCCCCATCTGCGCCGCCCAGCCGACGACCGCCACCTCCGTGGGGCAGACCTCGTCGGCGTGGCGGCCGGACGGGAACTCGATGCGCGCGGTCTGCACGTAGTCCGGCGCCCCGCGCGGGACCCGCTTCTGGAAGAAGGCGTCGCCGCCGCCCTTCTCGCGCGTCGAGAGCACGATGCCCGGGTGCACGCCCTTCGGCCAGCGCTCGAGCGTCGTGGGTCGCTGATGCAGCGCGCGCAGGATGCCGTCCTCCACGGCGAGGTAGTACTCGACGACGTCGAGCTTGGTCACCGCCTCGGAGCGCTCGGTGCTCGGGAAGATCACGCGGTCGGGGCTGGAGACCCGCAGCTCCCGCCCGCCGGCGTCGATGGTCACGGCCTCGGATGTCGCCATGTCCCAAGGAGTTCTACGGCAAGGGAACGTGCCCTACGTCCCCCTCGCGATTCGATCACCCCAGCGTGTCCCTAGCGCGGTCGAGCTCGTCCCGCGCCCGGCGGTGCTCGCCGGCGGCGTCGTCAGCCTCCTTGCGCGCGACGTCGAGCTGGGCGTCGGCGTCGCGCAGTGCCTGCTCGGCCTTGTCGCGGCGCTCCTCAGCGGCGCGCAGGGCGCGGGCGGCACGCTCGTCGCGGCGCCGCGCGGTGGCCCCGGCGGCGCGGGCGGCCTCGAGCGCCTGTGCGCGCTCGCCCTCCGCCCGCTCGCCCTCCGCCCGCTCGGCCTCGGCGCGCTCGCGGCGCTCGGCCTCCTCGCCGCGCGTGACCGGCTGTCCCTTGGGCGCGGCCGCGCGGCGCGGGCTGCCGCCACGCTTCTGCGCTGTCGCCGGCGCAGCGGCCCCCTCGCCGAGCCCCAGGCCCACGTGGCGCAGCTCGCGCTCCAGGCGCCCGCCGCGGACCTGCTCGCGCGCGTCGGGGTCGAGCGCCGCACTGTGCAGCGTGTCGGCGACGCGCTCGACGACCGCGTCGCTCAGCGCGTGCCCGTCGGGGGAGAGCAGGCGGCGGGCGGCGTCGAGGAGCATGTCCACCGCGCCCCGCTCGCGCTCGGTGGCGCCCCGCATCGCCTGCGCGTCGCCGCGCCCGCCCACCAGGTCGGCGTGGGCGCCCCGCAGTGCGTCGCCGGCGGCGACCAGCTCGTGCACCGCGTCGCCCTGGGTGCGCACGAGCTGGTTGATCGCCCACGCGGCCACCGACGGCTTGCGCAGCGCGGCGACGTCCTTGGCCTCGTCGCGCCGTCGGTCCGCTCGCAGCGCCTTGGCCAGCGTCCCGCGCTCGGGCACGAAGCGGTCGAGGGGGAGGGCGTAGAGGTCGTCGACGTCCATGCCGCCAGTGGACCGCCGTCTCAGCGCAGCTCGACCGGCCAGGGCAGCGACAGCACCCCGGTCGGGGCGCCCGCGGCCTCGCCCAGTGACGCCAGCCAGGCCTCGGGCCCCCCGAGCGCCGGGTGCGCGACCGCCGCCGCGGGCGCGTGGGTGGACTCCGCGGGCTTGAGTCGCTCGACGAGACTCACGGCCGGCCAGTCGACGACGTCGGCGGCGTCGCGGTGCAGGCGCGCGAGCCTGCATGCGTGCGCGATCGCCGCGTCTCGTCCGCCCAGCTCGTCGACGAGCCGATGGTGCAGCGCGTCGGCGCCGGTCCACACGCGTCCGCGGGCCAGCGGCTCGAGGTCATTCCAGGCCATCCCGCGGTCCTCGGCGGCCTTGCGGGTGAAGTCGTCGTAGACCTCGTCCAACCAGCCGTCGAGTCGCGCGCGCTGCTCGTCGGTGAACCCTGCGTCGGGGGCGAACATCGTGGCATTGGCGCCCGTGGCGACCAGCTCGCGGACGACACCGAGTCTCTGGGTGAGCCCGGCGACGACGAACTTCCCGGCCAGGACGCCAATCGAGCCCGTGATCGTGGTGGGCAGCGCGAGGACCCGGTCGGCGCCCATCGCGACGAAGTACCCGCCCGACGCCGCGACGCCGCCCATCGACGCGACCACGGGTCGACCGCTGGCGCGCAGCCCGAGCACGGCGCGGCGGATCGCGTCGGACGCGACGTACGACCCGCCCGGCGAGTCGACGTGCAGAACGACCGCGCGGACGCGGTCGCTCCCCTGCGCGGCTCGCAGCGCCGCGACGACGGTGTCCGAGCCGGCGCGGTCACCGACCGGTCCGGGGCGGCCCTGGCGACTGCGACCGCCGACGATCGCACCGTGGACGGCGACGACGGCCACCTGTGGCGCACTGCGGCGGCGCACCTGCGCGACAGGCGATCGCTTGGCCCGGCGCTTGGCGTAGCGGTGTGCGAAGACGAGTTCGACGTCCTCACCATGGGCGGCGCGCACCGCGGCGTAGAGCTCGTCGCGGTAGCCGATACGATCGACGAGCCCGCCGTCGCGTGCCTCGACGGCTGACAGCGGCGCCCGGTCGACGATCTCGGCCAACACGTCGGCCGAGATCCCGCGCCGATCGGCGATCGTCGCGCTGATCTGCTCCATGGCCGAGACGGTCAGGCGCGTGGTCATCTCGCGATTGGCCTCGCTGACCTCCCGCGCCGCGAACTGGTCGGCTGCCGTCTTGAACTCATGGCGCTGGGCGAACTGCGGCTCCACGCCGAGCCGGTCCAGGACGCCGCGCAGGAGCGTGACCGCGGAGGCGATGCCTGTGAGCGCGAGCTGCCCCGAGGGTTGCACCCAGACGTGCTCGCAGCGCGCGGCCAGGCCGTAGGCGATCGTGCCGGGGCCCAGTTCGCCGAAGGACTCGGAGAACGCGTAGGTGGCGGTCCCGGACGCGCGGACGGCGTCCAGCCCTGCGCCGATCTCGTCGGCCTGGGCACTGCGGATCGTGTTGCCGCCCAGCAGCATGACCGCGGCCACGCGATCGTCACCGCAGGCGTGGCGCAGCGCCGTGACGATGTCCGGCAGCGTCGGCGTATGGCGCTGGCGCAGAGCGCTCAGCGGGTCGGTCGGCGCCTTCGCCAGGACGCCGCTCGAGAGGTCGATCTCCAGGACGAGCGGTGGCAGCGCAGCGGCACCGGGGAGGTCGCGGAGAAGCGGCAGCGCGCGCGGGTCCATGCGCATCAAGGGTGGCACAGGGCAGCGAGCCGACGTTCCATGCGTGGATATGAACGACGCCATCCGGGTCGATGCCGAGAAGGTTGCAGCCGTAGGCCAGGTGATGGATCGCACAGAAGGGCACCGGCGGATCTGGACCGTGTCGCTGTGATCTCCGAGTGCCCTTGCACCGACGGCGACCGCTCAGCGAGCTGGTTCATCCAGCCGGTCGAGGAACGCGGCCTGCGCCGGGTTGATCCGCCGGCGCGCCTCGTCCACCCCGAACCAGTCGGCCCGGTCGACCTCCGGGAACTCCTGCTGACGCCCCGAGCGCGGTGGCCACTCCATCGTGAATGTGTTGCTGACCAGGCGCGTGATGTCGAGGTCGCCCTCGCACGCCCACGCGCGCACGACCTTGCCGCCGCGCTGACGCACCTCGCCGAGGTTCATCAAGCCGCAGGCGTCCAGCGCCACGCCCGTCTCCTCCCTGACCTCTCGCAGAGCGCACGCCTGCGGGTCCTCCTCGTCGCCGTGCTCGCCCTTGGGGATGCTCCAGGCACCGAGGTCCTTCCTCGTCCAGAACGGTCCGCCGGGGTGGACGAGCAGGACCTCTCGGCCGCCGCCGGCGCCGCGGCGGTACAACAGGATCCCGGCGCTGCGTCGGGACGCCACGACTCGGAGCCCGTGCGCTTCAGCGCGCCGGGCTCATCACGCGCACCTCGACGTGCGTGTGGCGCGAGGGCTCGCCGAGCGTGAGGAAGTCGCGCACCGCTGCAGTGTGCTCGCAGAACGAGCAGGCGAGCGAGTCAGTCGGCGTCAGGAGCCCGGTGAGCGCGACGGGCGCGTCGCACTGCGGGCACGCGAGCGTTCCCTGGGCCAGGCGCGAGGTCCGCGCGGGTCGCCGCTCCTCGTCGACCCCGGCCACGCGGCTCACGGGGTCCGTGCGGATCGGATCGGAGCCGTCGCTGCCGCGCTGGAGCGCCATGCCGCCCGAGTCTAGGTGGTGCTCACCCGGCCAGCGCGTACGCTGCGCGGAATGGCCTACGTCAGCGCGGAAGCGCGCCAGCAGCTCCTGGACAACATCGCCGAGGCAATCGAAGAGATCGGGGTCTCGCTCGCTGCCCTGGGCGACGCCTACGAGCAGCTCGACGAGTACAACGCCGACAAGCTCGAGGAGAACCTGTTCCGGCCCGTGCAGGTGGCCTTCGGGCGGGCGAAGCGCACGCACGCCGCGTTCGCTGCTCGCTACGGCCTCAAGACCCGCGAGTTCGCCGCCCAAGCGGCCCCGGGGGCCGCGTCGCGCGGCGTGAAGGGCTTCCTCGAGACCGCGGTGGAGTCGGTCACGGTTGCCGACAGCGTCCTCGCTCGTCTGCAGGACTCGCTGATGCCCGTCGAGGTCGGCGACGAGGAGCTGCGGGCCGGGCTCGCGGAGGTGCGCCGGCTGCTCGGCGACCTGGCCGAGGGCGCCCGGCGGTTCGTCAGCCTCCTGGGCCGCTGAGGCCCCGCTGGACTGAGGCCACCCGGGCTCGGGGGCTGACCGAACCATGACCGGCGGGCTGGCACCACCCAACGGAGCGGTCGGGCGTGGCAGGCTGAGCCCACAGGGCTTGACCGCCTGCAGAAACCGCGACCTCGCGAGCGCGGACGGGCCGTCGTCCATCGCAGCTCCCGGCGCCAGGCACATCCGGCGGAGCGTCGTCGTCGCCCTGGCCGTCGCGGCGGTCGGCCTTCTGGTCCTGCTGGCGCCGCCCGACCTGTCGGAGCTGGCCGAGGTCCCCGGGCTTGTCGCGAACGGCCATCTCGGGTGGCTGGCCGCTGCGCTGCTCTTCGAGGTCCTCTCCTTCGCCGGCTACGTCGCGCTCTTTCGGGCGGTCTTCGTCGACGACGAGAGCCGGGTGGGGTGGCGCGAGAGCTACGCGATCACCATGGCCGGCCTCGCGGCCTCGCGCGTCTTCGCGAGCGCTGGGGCGGGCGGGGTCGCGCTGACCGTCTGGGCGCTCAGACGCCTGGAGGTCCCCGCCCGGCGGGTCGCCGACCGCATGGTCGCCTTCCTGATGCTCCTCTACGCCGTGTACATGGCGTGCCTGGTGCTCGTCGGCCTCGGCCTGTGGACGGGGCTCCTCCCCGGGCCGGCCCCCTGGGCGCTGACGCTCGCGCCGGCGGTGCTCGGCGCGCTGGCGATCGCGGCGGGCCTGGCGCTCGTTCGCATCCCCGCCGACATCCACCGCCGGCTTCGTGGGCGCGCAGGCGACGCCACGGCACTCAGGCGCACCCTCGCCCGGGTCGGACACGCCCCCGCGGCGGCCGGACGCGGTGCGCGGGTCGCAGTCTCGCTGCTGCGTCGTGGGGAGCCGGGCCTGCTCGGCGCGCCCGCCTGGTGGGGCTTCGACATCGCCGTCCTGTGGGCGACGTTTAACGCCTTCGGCGAGCCGCCGCCCGTGGCGGTGCTCGTCATCGCCTACTTCGTCGGCATGCTCGGCAATCTGCTGCCGGCCCCCGGCGGAGTCGGCGGCGTCGAGGGCGGGATGATCGGCGCCCTCGTCGCGTTCGGGGTCGGCGGCGGGCTCGCGGTCGTCGCCGTGCTCGCATACCGGGTCTTCGCCTTCTGGCTCCCGACGCTGCCGGGCGCGCTCGCCTACCTGCAACTGCGGCGCGAGCTGCCGGCGCCGTCGCACCCTGCTGGCCAAGAGGGCGGAGCGCACCACGCGCCACCGGGCAACGGGCTCCGGTCGAGGTCTCCCCGCCGGCCGGCCGCAACGGCCTTGCTCCACGTCCGCAGGCGGCTCACGCGCGGCCGTCTCGCATGGCTCGCGGCCGGCGCGATCATCGGCGGCGCCTACCTCGGCGGCGCGTTCCCCGACCTTCCGGGCGCCCAGGAGGCGGTGACCGCGCTCGGTGAAGGCCTCGGAGGCTGGACCTATGCGGTCGTCGGAGGTCTTGCCCTGCTCGAGACGGCGGTCCTCATCGGCCTCGTGGCCCCCGGAGAGTGGTCGGCGATCGTCGGCGGCGCGGTGGCGGGCGAGGGCACGGTGGGGGTGGTGGCGCTGATCGCCACGGTCTGGGCCTGCGCCGCCGCCGGCCATGGCCTGAGCTTCCTCGCCGGCCGGCGCTTCGGACGCGGGTTCCTCGTCCGTCACGGCCCCCGGTTGGGATTCGGCCCCGAGCGCCTCGTCGCAGTCGACCGGTTCTTCGCCCGGCACGGCGCGAAGGCGGTGTTCGCGGGCCAGTTCATCGGCCTGTTCCGTGCGGTCATGCCGTTCCTCGCGGGCTCATCGGGAATGCCCTACCGGCGTTTCGCTGTGCCGAGCATCGCGGCGACGGGCGCGTGGGCCACCGCCTACACCCTGCTCGGCTACCTCTTCTACCGATCGCTTGCCGATGTGGAGGGCGTGCTCGGGATGGCAGCCGCGGCGGGCATCGCGCTGGCCGTGCTGGTCTCCGTCGCGGTGTGGGTACGCCACCGTCGCGGTGTGCGGAAGGGGTCCCTCGGAGGCCTCGGCATGAGGCGCGCCTGTGGCGCTTGATCCGGTCACCCGTCGGTCGCGTCGGCCAGCTCGAGCAGCTTGGTGACCGTTCGCCAGTTGCGCGCCGTGACCTCGACGCCGAGGCGGCGGTCGGTGACCAGCTTGGCCAGCTCCGAGCGGCCGACGCCCTGCGGGTGCCACGCGTAGACCTCGCGGCCGCGCACGGCGACGCGCTCGGGTGCCACGTCAGCGCGCTCGAGCTCCTTGACGCGGGCGGGGTCCGGCTCGGCGGACAGGAAGCTCACCTGATAGCGGGCGGGATCGTCGACTTCGTCGCCGAACGGATCGCACGCGATGACGTCGGCGAGCTCATCGCGCGTGCGCACGACGACCGCGATCTCGAGATCGAAGGCATCGCGCAGCGTGTTGGCGAGGTCGCGCTCGAGCGTCGGGGGTTCGGCCGTGGTCGTCAGGACGACGTTGCCGCTCTGGAGCAACGTACGCACGTCCTGGTAGCTCGCCTCCTCGAGCGTCGCACGCAGCTTCTCCATGGAGACGCGCCGCTTGGGGCCGAGGTTGATCCCACGAAGGAACGCGACGTGCCGGACCACGAGGTGCGAGGTCAGATGCCCGGCTTCGGGGCGCCGAGCGCGGTCCTGAACTGCACCGGCAGCTCCGGGCGTCTGGACGCCCACCCCCCGAGCCCGAGCAGGGTGGGCTGCAGGAGGCCGCGACCGGCGAGGCCGACCGTGTGTTCGAGGGCGTCGAGATAGGCCCCCGTGAGCTCGCGCTGATCGCGCACCTGCCAGAGGGTCTTCGCGTGCGCCCAGGCCGCCTCGCGCGCACGCAGGACGCTGAAGCTCGCGACGATGTCGTCGAGCCGGCCCAGAGCGCGGTCGAGAAAGCCGAGGAGACCCGTCACGAGCCAGGCCTTGACCGTTTCCTGGGTCTCGCCGAGGAT
>JBBJOW010000085.1:0-11987 GCA_037724045.1 Solirubrobacteraceae bacterium | reverse complement strand
CTGGGGCTCGGCGAGCTGCCCCAGCCGGCGCGCGAACGGCGGCTCGAGCTCCGCGTTGAGCACGCGGTCCTCGCGGAAGAAGCGCATCGGCGCGCGGAAGCCGTGGGGGTTCGGCCCGTGCGCGTCGGGGGCGCCCAGCAGGCCGGCGACGAGCGTCTCGGTCCACCCGCGCTGGCGCTTGAGGTCGCTGGCGCTGATCAGTCGGTGGGCCGGCGGGGAAGCCACCCGAGCGACGCTAGCGCGGCGGCTCCGCGGGGCGGGGCGCGCCGTAGCCGAGCGCGGCGATCGTGTCGGCGACGTCGCCGAGCTGGTCCGGGCCGAGCGTGCGGGGCGCACCGATCGTCGCCGCGCGCCAGTAGAGCGTGCACGCCCATTCGAGCAGCCCTGTGGCGCGGACGGCGGCGGCGAGATCCGGCCCGTGGGTCAGGGCGCCGTGGTTGGCCAGGAGCGCGGCGGTGCGATCTGTGAGCGCGTCGAGCACGCCCGCGGCGAGATCGGCGGAGCCGAACGTCGCGTACTGGGCGACGCGAACCGCTCCGCCCAGTCCGAGCATCTCGTAGTGCACGCAGGGCAGCTCGTCGAGCACGAGGCCCAGTGCGGTGGCCATCGGCGCGTGCGTGTGCACGACCGCCCCTGAGCCGTAGCGCCCGTAGACCCCGAGGTGCAGCGCGAGCTCGGACGTCGGCGCCAGGTCGCCGGCCACCTGCGCGCCGTCGAGGCCGACCACGGCGACGTCCGCCGCCGAGAGCTCTGCCAGCGCCGCGCCCGTGGGCGTCACCGCGACCCACTCGCCCGTGCGCAGGCTGACGTTCCCCGACGTGCCGATGACCAGGCCGCCGGCGGCCAGCTCACGCCCGGCCGCGGCGACGGCCGCCCGCTCGCGCTCCATGGCGCCGCGGCTCATCTCCGGGCGCCCACCGTGGCCAGCGCGCTCGCGACGCACGCGCCGACCAGCGCGGGCGGCGCGATGCGGAAGAGCGCGGGCTCGCCGTCGGGCGCGCGACCGGCGCCGACGCCCAGACGCGCGAGATGCATCGCCCCGAGCATCTGCGCCCACACGAGGTTCGCGGTGAGCTGTGGGTCCGCGACGGAGAAGTCACCGCACTCGCATCCGGCGCGGATCACCTCGGCGACCGGCCCGAGGCAGCCGGCGGTCGCCTGGCCAAGCTCGTCCCACACGTCGTCGGAGATCAGGGCGGCCAGCTCTCGCGACGGGCGGCGCAGGAGGCCGATCTGTCCGTCGAGGAACGCGGGATAGCGGCCGCAGAAGCCGGTGTAGGCCGTGACGAGCCGCTCGAGCTGCGCCGCCGGCTCCGTCTCGGAGGCGACCGCCACGTCCATCAGGGCCGCGAGCTCGGCGAGGTAGCCCGCGACGGTGAGCACGACGAGCTCCTCCTTGGCGGTGAACTCGCGGTAGATCAGCCCGCGGGCGATGCCGACGGCGCGGGCGATCTCCTCGACGGGCGCCTCGGCGACGCCGCGGGCGTCGAAGATCGTCCGGCACGCCGCCACGAGGTTGCGGCGGCGCCCTTCTCGCAGCGTTGTCGAGGGGGCGGGCACCGGCGCGAGCCTACCCGCAATTGACAGCCGTTCTCAACCGGTATGCTCGCGGCATGAACGCACACCGCCGCGGAAGGACGAGGGGTTGATGGTCGAGCGCGCGCCCGCCCCCAAGGTTCCCATGCTCCGCAGGCGGCTGCTCAAGGCGGCGCGGGCGATGACCACCCCCCTGCTGCCCGACGACTACATCGGCCTGCTCGACCCGCGCTGGTCGACGCGCGAGGCGACGGGCTCGATCGTCCGCGTCACGCCGGAGACCGACGAGGCGGCGACCGTCGTCATCAAGCCGAGCCACGAGTGGACGCCGCACGAGCCGGGCCAGTACCTGCGCATCGGCGCGGAGATCGACGGGAGGCGACACTGGCGCGCGTACTCCATCACCTCCGATCCGGGCCACCCGGAGCAGTTCGTCTCGATCACGATCAAGCACGTCGAAGAGGGCCTGATGTCGCCCTGGTTCGTCAGGCGCGCCAAGCCCGGCACCCTGGTCTTCCTGGGGGAGGTCGAGGGCACGTTCGTCCTCCCCGATCCCCTGCCGCGCAAGATCCTGAGCATCTCCGCCGGGAGCGGCATCACGCCGGTGATGTCGCTGCTGCGCGAGCTCGACCGCCGCGACGCGGTCGACGACGTCGTCCACATCCACTCCGCCCGCACGGCCGACCGGTTCATCTTCGGCGACATGCTGCGCGCGCTCGCCGCGCGCCGCCCGGGCTACACCCTGCACGAGCGCCTCACCGGCGAGCACGGGCGCATCACGCCCGCCGAGCTCGACGACCGGGTGCCCGACTGGCGCGAGCGCCAGACGTTCCTCTCCGGCCCGCGCGAGATGATCGACGCGTTCGAAGCCCACTTCGTCGAGCACGGCAGCGAGGACAGCGTCCTGCACGTCGAGCGCTTCCAGCCCGTCATCGGCGAGGGCACCGCCGACGTCGGCTCGGGCGGCAGCGTCTCCTTCCGCGTCCAGGACGTGGAGGCCGGCTGCGACGTCGGCGTCTCCATCCTCGTCGGCGGCGAGCGGGCCGGCGCGCTGCTGCCCTACGGCTGCCGCATGGGCATCTGCCACACCTGCGTCGGCCGGCTGCGCTCCGGTCAGGTTCGCGATCTGCGCACGGGGGAACTGTTCACCGACGAGGGCCAGACCATCCGCACCTGCATCAACGCCCCCGAAGGCCCCATCGAGATCGAGCTCTGAAGGAGCCGCATGACGATCGCCACCGCCCCGACCGACCATCCGCTGCACCGGCTGACCCCGGAGCAGCTCGACGAGATCGGCGTCGCCTTCCAGGCCATCGGAGACGAGGTCCGCGCCGATCTCGGCGAGAGCGATGCCGTCTACATCCGCTCCCTGATCGACTTCCACCGTCGCCTGGCCGCGCTCTCGCGCATCGCGCTGATGGCCTCGCGCTACCCCCCGGCCTGGCTGCTGGGAACCGCCGGCCTGTCGGTGGCGAAGATCCTCGAGAACATGGAGATCGGCCACAACGTCCTGCACGGCCAGTGGGACTGGATGAACGACCCGCACATCCACTCCTCGTCGTGGGACTGGGACACCGCCTCGTCCTCCGTGGCGTGGAAGCACTCCCACAACTACCTGCACCACACGTACACGAACGTCGTCGGCAAGGACAAGGACCTCGGCTACCAGGTCATGCGCGTCGACCCCGCGCAGCCGTGGACGCCGTTCTGCCTCACGCAGCCCGCGATCAACGTGCTGCTGATGCTGATCTTCGAATGGGGCGTCGCCTTCCACGACCTCGACTTCGAGGAGATCCTCGCCGGCAAGAAGGACAAGAAGATCCTCAAGGAGGAGCTCAAGGGGATCGCGCAGAAGGCGCGCCGCCAGATCGTCAAGGACTACATCGTCTTCCCCGCGCTCTCGGGCCGCAAGGGCTTCAAGCGCACGCTGCAGGCGAACATCACCGCGAACCTCGTGCGCAACATCTGGGCCCACGCGATCATCTTCTGCGGCCACTTCCCCGACCAGGCCTACACCTTCACCGAGGAGGAGGCCGCCGCCGAGAGCCGCGGAGCCTTCTACGTCCGCCAGCTGCTCGGCGCCGTGAACATCGAGGGCTCGGACACGTTCCACCTCATGAGCGGGAACCTCAGCTACCAGGTCGAGCACCACCTCTACCCGGACATGCCGAGCTCGCGCTACAAGCAGATCGCGCCGAAGGTCAAGGCCGTCTGCGAGCAGTACGGGCTGCCGTACAACACGGGCCCGTTCGGCAAGCAGTGGCTCATGGTGCAGCGCACGATCCTGCGCCTCTCGTTCCCGGGCGGTCAGGTGCGCCCGAAGGCGCCGCCCTACGTCGCGCCACCCGCCGTCGAGGCCCCCCGCACCCCGGGCCCGGCGGCCGGCGGCCCGGTCCCGGCCTTCCCGTAGGCCGCAGCAGAGGGGGAGCGGCGGCCCGCGACGGGGGGCTACCCTGCGTCGGCGTGAACGAGGACGACGATCGTCGCGCGCCGGCCGAGAGGGTCGTCGCGGGCTCGCTGATCGACCGCACGGGCGTCGGCAGGCCGCTGTCGGAGCGCACGCTCCAGCGGCAGCGCACGGTCGAGAGCTATCTGCGCGGCGAGGCGATCCCGCGCTACATGCAGCGCGCCGCGGAGATCGAGCGGGGCCTGCGCGAGCATCGCCGGCTCCTGTCCGCCGCCTACCATCGCCTGCGTCAGGACGCCGACGCCGAGCGCTTCTCCCGTCAGTGGGAGGAGCGCTCGCGGACGTGGGACTTCCGCGCGCTCAACGACCTCATCGCGCAGCACAACGAGTGGTACCCGGTCGAGCGCGACCTTCCCATGGACCCGAGAACGGGCGACTACGTCCTCGTGCACGGACGCACGCACGAGCGCGCGCTCGTCGGGGCCGAATGGGTCCTCGCGCAGTTCCCGGCATAGCGGGAACGCCGGTCAGGCGAGCACGCCCTCGAGATAGGGGCCGAGGAGCGTGGCGACGGCGTCGGCCGCCGCACCGGCCGGCCCGCTGGGCAGCGCGGCGTGGCTGATGGCCAGGCGCACGACGCACTCGGCCAGCAGCCGCGCCTGCTCGGGCGCCATCGCGGGCCACCCCGCGCCGAGGATTGCGGCGAGGCGCTCGGTCGCGTGCTCCAGGACGGGGTGGCCCTGGGTCGTCACGAGCGGGAGCAGCTCGCCGCCGCTCTCCCCCGAGACGATCCCGCGGACGAGCGGATCGTCGGCGGCGGTGGCGAGGAACGTGCCGAACGCGGCCGAGATGGCGCGGGTGGGCTCGCCGAGGTGGGCCTGCACGGCCGCCTCGACGGCCTCGAGGAAGCCGTCGACCTCCCGCAGCACGTAGGCCTGCGCGAACTCCTGGCGTGAGCCGAAGGCCTTGTAGAGCGTCTGGCGGCTCACGCCGGCCGCGCGGGCGACCTCCGCCATCGTCACCGACGACCACTCGCGCGTGGCGAGCTCCTCGCGCATCGCATCGAGCAGCGTGCTGCGCAGGAGCTCTCGGGCGGCGACCGGATAGGGGACGGGCGCGTCGGCCATGGGGGCCGCTCCTAGCCCACGGGCTCGAAGTCTGGCTTGCTCTCCACGCCGCAGTCCGGGCACGGCCACTCGTCGGGCACCGCGGTCCACGGCGTTCCCGGCGGGAAGCCCTCGCGCGGATTGCCCTTCTCCTCCTCGTAGAGGAAGCCGCACTCCGGGCAGCGGAACGCGCTCACGCGGCAAGCCCCGCGGACGGGCTCTCGCCCCCGTAGCGGCGCAGCACCCGCTCGCGCCGGGGCGGATGGATGTTGGCCCGCGTGACATCGCCGTCGTAGTGGGCCAGGACCCGGGGGTCCATCACGCGGCGCCACAGCGGCGGCACCACCGCCAGCACGATCATCGTCGCGTAGCCCGACGGCAGCTCGGGCGCCTCGTCGAAGTGCCGCAGCGCCTGGAAGCGGCGCAGCGGGTGGGCGTGGTGGTCGGAGTGGCGCTGCAGGTGGTAGAGGAGCACGTTGGAGGAGACGTTGTTCGAGTTCCAGGAGTGCCTGGGCGCGGTCCGCACGTAGCGGCCGTCGTCGCGCTTGTCGCGGAGCAGCCCGTAGTGCTCGAGGTAGTTGACGACCTCCAGCAGCGAGAAGCCGAACACGGCCTGGACGAGCAGCCACGGCAGGACCCCCAGGCCGAAGATCGCGGTGAGCGCGCCGAACAGCACGACGGTCATCGCCCACGCGTTGAGGATGTCGTTTTTCGGCGTCCACGGGGAGGAGCCGCCGCGGCGCAGGCGCGCGGCCTCGAGCTCCCAGCTCGACGTGAGCGAGCCCTTGACCGTGCGCGGGAGGAACGCGTAGAAGCTCTCGCCCATGCGCGAGCTCGCCGGGTCCTCCGGCGTGGCGACGCGGACGTGATGGCCGCGGTTGTGCTCGATGAAGAAGTGCCCGTAGCCCGATTGGGCGAGCGCGACCTTGCTCAGCCAGCGCTCCACGCTCGCGCGCTTGTGGCCGAGCTCGTGCGCCGTGTTGATCGCGATGCCGCAGACGCAGCCCACGGTCAGCGCGAGGCCGAGCGACTCCACGACGGACAGCCCGCCGCGCGCCCACAGCCAGCAGGCGACCACCAGCGACGCGTACTGGAGCGGCAGGTAGAGGTACGTGCACCAGCGGTAGTAGCGGTCCTGCTCGAGCCACTGCACGACCGAGTCCGGCGGGTTCTCCGCGTCGTCGCCGACCAGGTGGTCCAGGAAGGGCATGACGCCGAACACGAACAGGGGGCCGAAGAACCAGAAGATCCCGAGCCCCGTGGCCTCCACGAGCCCCCAGGCGATGAACGGCAGGGCGGGCACGAGCAGGCCGAGCAGCCACGCGTAGCGCTTGGAGTCGGTCCAGGTGGCCGGCGTGAGCTCGAGCGCCGGCCCGTGGTCTGCATCCGTCGTCGTCATATGGACACCGTACCCATTCGTGTCAACCGATGCAACATCAACGCCGAGATGTTTGACAGCGCGTCAGCCCTCGTCGGCGGTCCACCGGCTACATCCCGACGGAGCGGCGGAAGAGCACCAGGCAGATCACCGCGATGACGCCCGCCAGCAGGGGCAGGCCCATGCCGAGCGGGGTGAGGACCGCCAGCACGAAGCCGACCACGGCGATCGCGCCGAACGTGCCGCCCGCGGCGGCCAGGCGGAAGGCGCGGGCCTCGCGGTTCTTGCGGGAGACGCGCTTGGGGGAACGGGGCTCGAGGCTGGTCACGCCGACATCGTCGCACGCGCGGGACTCGCGCGGTCGGCCATCGCCCAGGCGGCGAGGCCGACGAGCGCGGCGACGAACGCGACGGCGCCCCATGTGCCCAGGACGTCGGCCACGAGATGCGAGGCGACGAACGCCGCGACGTAGAGCGCCACGAGCGCCACGGCGGTGCCGGTGCCGGCCCGCTCGCGCCAGCGAAGCGCGCACCATCCCGCACCCGCGAGCAGGACGACGCCGCCGAGCGGGCGGATCCCGGTGGCCTGCGCGACCCCGAAGCCGAGCACGAGCGAGCCGGCGGCCACGGGCCAGGTCGGGAGGTTCCGCATGGCTCGCAGGGTAGGGCGCGCGGGCCGCTGTGGGGGCCGTGCCGTGCCGGCGCTAGCGTCAGCGTGATGAGTCCGTTCGACGATCCCAGGACCCTCGAGCGCTTCGCCCGGCTCGCGGTCGGCTTCGCCGCGAACGTGCAGCCCGGCCAGGTCGTGCAGGTCAAGTCCGAGATCGGCAAGGAGGCCGTGACCCGCGCGGTCGCCGCCGAGGCCTACCGCGCGGGAGCCAAGTACGTCGACGTCGAGTACTTCGACCTGCACGTCAAGCGCGCCCGCCTCGAGCACGCGGCCGAGGAGACGCTCGACTGGGTGCCGGACTGGCTCGGGGCCAAGCTCCTCGCGCTCTCCGAGGCCCACGCCGCGCGCATCGCGCTCAGCGGTCCCGCAGCGCCCCGCCTGCTCGAGGGCATCGACCCCGCGCGCTCGGGCAAGGACCAGCTTCCGGCCTTGAAGGAGACGGGCCCGGTGGTCAACGCGCGAACGACCAACTGGACGATCCTGCCCTGCCCGACGCGCCCCTGGGCCGAGGAGGTCCACCCGGCCCTCGCGCCCGACCTGGCGTGGGCGCGGCTCGGCGAGCAGCTGCTGCACGTCTGCCGCCTCGACGAGGACGACCCCGTCGCGGCCTGGCGCGAGCGCGCCGCGGTCCTCGTCGGTGCCGCTGCGCGGGTGACCGAGCGCCGCTTCGACGCGGTTCGCTTCCGCGGCGCGGGCACCGACCTGCGCGTCGGCCTGCTGCCGACCTCCACCTGGCTCGCGGCGCAGTTCGAGACCGTCGACGGCCTCGCCCACATGCCGAACCTCCCGAGCGAGGAGATCTTCTGCTCCCCCGATCCCGAGCGGGTGGACGGCGTGGTGCGGGCCACCAAGCCGCTCGTCCTCGGCGGAAGCGTCATCCGCGGCCTCGAGGTGGAGTTCGCCGGCGGCGTGGCCGTGCGCATCGAAGCCGAGGAGGGCGCCGACGTGCTGCGAGGCTACGCCGCCAAGGACGCGGGAGCGGCGCGCCTCGGTGAGGTCGCGCTCGTCGACGGCGACGGCAGGATCGGCAAGCTCGACACGGTCTTCTTCGACACGCTGCTCGACGAGAACGCCGCGAGCCACATCGCCCTGGGCAACGCCTACAGTTTCGGCGCCGGCGAGGCCGATCACGCCCGCCTGAACAGCTCGGCCATCCACGTCGACTTCATGATCGGCTCCGACGCGATGGAGGTCGACGGCCTGGCCGCCGCGGGCGCGGCCACGCCCGTCCTACGCGGCGGGGCCTGGCAGCTCTAGGACTCAGCTACCCTTTCGAGCCGCAGGATCCCCAGGAGAGGTGCCAGAGCGGCTGAATGGGCACGACTGGAAATCGTGTGTGCGTTTGCGCGTACCGAGGGTTCGAATCCCTCTCTCTCCGCCTTCCCTGAGTCGATGCTTTTCGAGCCGCGTCTCGCCGGACCGTTCGTTGATGGACGTTCGACCCATCGCAGTAGGCGATCACCGCCCTGTGACCGGCCCGGCCGACTATTGGAACGTCCATCCCTGCTCACGTATGAAGGTCACCACGTCGATGCATTTAATGCCCGTGACCTTGCACACATCAGGGATCCGTGGCTTGGCGGCCGAGCCGAATCGCTCCTCGGTCACGACGGTCACCCCCCGGACTTTCGCCGTCGCGATGACGAACGGATCGGCCTGATTGCGCGTAGAGAACGCTTTGACGAGCAGAGGGAAAGCCGCGAGCACGCTCCGAGCCGCCTGCTGGATGTCGGCGTCGAGCGGGACGAACATGTGCGGTCGGTCCGTTGTCCACTTCTTCAAGCCATCATCCTGTCGCGAGATCTCGACCTGCACGTCGTCCGCGACGAGTCCGCCGTGGGCCGCGAGGTCGCGAGGTCGCCGAGCCTGTCCCAGAGTCCAGGGAAGACGTCTCGCGGATACGAGCGCGTCCAGCACTCGATGAACGCACTCGTGTCGAAGCAGTACCCGACCATCACGGGCGGTCGGCGGTCAGGGCGAGCTCTTCCTCGAGCTTCGGGATCTGGCTGATCTTGATCTCAAGGAACTCGAACAGATCGACGCCTGTGATCTCCCGCCGGTAGTACGCGTCCAGCGCCAGGCTGATGAACGGCCGCCCGAGATCGCGGACCTTCATCCGGTAGTAGGTCGGCCCACCCGGCTTCTCGGCCTCGGCTCGGCGGCGCTTCAGCTCCTCGCGAGCTTCGTCATACGCCGCCCGGAATTCGGCGGTTCGCTCCTGCAGAAACTCCCACGACGTCAGGCCCAGCGAGTACAGCCGTCGCAGCACCGCCTCCTGGCTGACCGAGTACCGCTCGGACAACGCGGCGAGATCCTCGGGTGACCAGCGGTCACCGCCACCCGACGCGAGCACCTTCGGCTCGGCGCCGAACAACGCGGCCGGCATCAGAGCTGAGGCAGCAGCCTGGTTGCAGAAAATCTCGACGTCGTCGCTCGGCGTCCGGTTCGTCCGCGCGGTGTGGAGGTCGCAGACACCCTCCGCACCCAGCAGCACGTGGATAAACTCATGGAGCAGCGTGAAGATCCGCCCACGCGGACTATCGGCGCCGTTCAGCACGACGACCGGCATCCGGTCGGCGCTCAGCGAGAACCCGCGCATCTCCGTGATCGGGATCGACTGCACCTGCAATACCAGGACGTCCCGCTCGCTCAGCGCGTCGATCCAGGCCGTGAGCGCGCGCCCAGGGTCAGTCCACGCCACCTGCGCCCCGATTTCGACATCGAGTAGCTCGCGCGCGGCGAGGCCGAACTGTTCCGCGTCGCGACCGGCCGGCACGGTTGGGGATGGCGCAACCTCCTCTCCGGCGATGGCGCGAAGGTCGACGGCCGCTTCACGGACGGCGTGCGCGCGCTGAATAGCGCCGTGTAGAGCTGGCGACAGTGAGCCCACCTCGGCGTCGGGCAGTCGCCGGAAGTCGCGCAGCGCCTGAAACCCCATCGGGGGCTCGGGAAGGTAGAAGACCGCGAGCGGCCGCTTGTACGCTGCTGCAAGCGCGCGAAGCTGCGCGATAGTGGGCCGAGCTTCTCCCGATTCCCATTGCTCGACCCGCTCCGGGGTGACGGCCACCTTCTTGGCGGCCTCCGCGACCGTGAGCCCAATGCTCCCGCGTGCCCAGACGAGCAGCGCAGGTTCGACCAAGGCGTCTGGGGTTCGACCCGCCATCGTCACGAGAGGTTATGTCGCCGTGCGGCGGGAGGTCAGCCGCCGCGGTCCGCGTCCCGCTCGGCTGCATTCAGGGTCAGCCGCTTGACCTGACCGGGCAACGGGACGTTGAACGCTTGCACGCCAGCAGGAGTTCGACAAGGCGTCCGAGATCTGGCTTGAGTTCGCAAGACGTACCGGCCTCTCCGCCTCACGGGGGTCCGGGACGTCATTCGAACCCGATGCGGCTAGCGCGGAGCTCGCGGACGGTTGTCATCAGCGTGCGCGGATCCGCCGCGAGGGGCTTGAACCCGAAGTGGCGATAGAAGGCAGCGGCACGGTCGTCGATCGCGTGCACGACGACCGCCCGGATCGCGACGTTCTCCGCAGCGGCGAGGATTCGCAACGCGGCGTCGGACAAGAGCAGCGCGCCAAGCCCGCAACCCTGGCTGCGGCGATCGACCGCGAGGCGCGCGACGAGCGCCACTGGTATCGGGAACTGCTTGGACATCCCGCGTCGGACATCGTCGCGGGCTCCTTCATGGTCTAGCTCCCCGACGACAGTCGTGTAGTAGCCCGAGACCGAATCCCGCTCACCGGTGATGACGAACGTGCGGGCGGCATCTCGCCGTTGGCTTTGTCCTGCGGAGTGGCGGAGCCAGCGGTCCAGTTGCTCGTGGTCGGATTGAAAATCGCTGACGTCGTGACGGGCACTGTTGTACGCCTGCGGCGGTGTCGTCACGCGTCGGCTGCGGTGCCGCGCTTGGCCCAGAGGCCTCGCAGCGCCTCGACCGCTGAAGGATCCGGGCGGTCGAGAGCATCGAGAAACCGTCGAGCCTCGTCGTCGTTGAGCGTGATCTTGCGCTGCTCTTCGATGACCTGGGTCGCGCGGTCGCGTGCTGCGCGCCGGACGAACTCGCTGAGTGTCTCGCCGACCGCCGCGGCGGCCGACGCGTCGAGTTCGCGTTCAGCGTCGGTGAGGCGAAGTTCGAGCCGGCTGGTCCTCATGCCGACCAGTGTACGGACGAAGTACGGGATTGTCCAGCGTGACAACCGACCCCTATGTCAGGCCAGCCCGTCGCGCTCGGCCGCCACCCGCAGCAGCACGGTGGCCCACGTCCGAAACGGGCGCCAGCGCTCTGCGAGCGCCGTGAAGCGCTCGGCGTCGAGCTCGTCGAGCCCGTAGTGCTGTGCGGCGCTGCGCCGCGCGCGAGGCTCGTCGGCGGGGAAGGCATCGGTGAAGCCGACCGCGCGCACCACGACGAGCGAGCGGTAGAACGGGCCGAAGCCGTGCAGGGCGCCGACGGCCTCCTCCGCCGCCTCCGGGCCGAGCGCGTAAAGGCGGCCCGCGTCGAGCTCACCCGCGGCGGCCGCGGTCGCGACCCCGTGCAGCCGGCGCAACTTCTCCCCGGGCAGCCCCGCTACGAGTTCGGCGTCCAGCGCCGCGAGCAGCGCGACCGGCCCCGGCCACGCGTGGCGCACCTCGCCGGCGAGCTCGAAGCCGTGGCCGTGCGCGGCGGCGATCGCCTCGCGCACCCGTGCGGCCTGCGCGCGCCCCCAGCGCGCCGAGATCACCGCCCAGCATGCGGCCTCGTAGGGGGAGTGGAAGAGCACGGGACGCAGCCCCTCGAAGCGCGCCTGCAGGGCGCCGAGCACCGGGTCGTCCGCGCCGAGCGCCGCCCACGCCGCGCCGTCGGCGTCGAGCGAGAGGATCCGGGCCACCTGCGCGGCGACGGCCGCGGGCTCCGC
>JBBJOW010000084.1:0-12050 GCA_037724045.1 Solirubrobacteraceae bacterium | reverse complement strand
CCTTCAGCCGCATGCCCTCCTTCAGGCCGACGGCGTAGCCGATCGACGTGGAGGCGTGGCCGGCGCCCATGATGTCGTGCTCGGACTCAGAGCGCGCGCAGAATGGCGCCAGGCCGCCGTACTTGCGGATCGTCGGCAGCGCGTCGCGGCGGCCCGTGAGGATCTTGTGCGGATAGGCCTGGTGGCCGACGTCCCAGAGGATCTTGTCGCGCGGGGAGTCCATGAGCGAGTGCAGCGCCACGGCGAGCTCGGTGGTCCCGAGGTTCGCGCCGAAGTGGCCGCCGATCTCCCCGACGGTGTCGATGATGTGCTCGCGCACCTCCTGGGCGACCCGCCCGAGCTCCTCTTCGGAGAGCGGGTGGAGGTCCTGGGGGCGGTCGATGCGGTCGAGGATGCGGGTCATGGGGTGCTCCGGGCTGCTAGTTCGTCCTGGTGTAGATGAAGTGCGTGATCTGCTCGAGTTCGGATGCGCCGTGTGGTGCGGCCTCGGACAACGCGGCTCTCGCGTTGGCCACGGACTCGGCGGCCAGGCTGCGTGCGCCGTCCAGGCCGAACTCCGAGACGTAGGTGCGCTTGCCGTGGCGCTCGTCGGATCCCTGCGGCTTACCCAGCGTGTCCGCACTTCCCGTCACGTCGAGGATGTCGTCGACGATCTGGAAGAGGACACCCAGCTCGCTGGCGTAGCGCCGGTAGGCCATTGTCGCAGCTTCGTCGTGACCGGATAGAAGGAGTACGCACTCCACGGAGGCACCGATGAGCCGCCCCGTCTTGAGCGCGTGCAGGCGGCGCAGCCCGTCCGCGCCCGGGGGCGCCGCCTCGTGCACGTCGAGGTACTGACCGCCGACCATCCCGTTGACGCCCGTGGCCGCGGCGAGCTCGCGCATCGCCCGCAGGATCGCGATCGGCTCACCGGCCTGCGCGGTCAGCACGTGATGGAAGGCCTCGGCGTAGAGCCCGTCGCCCGCGAGGATCGCGACGTCCTCCCCGAAGGCGACGTGGCAGGTCGGGCGGCCGCGGCGCAGGTCGTCGTCGTCCATGGCCGGGAGGTCGTCGTGGATCAGGGAGTAGGTGTGGATGAGCTCGACCGCCGCGGCGAAGGGCAGGAACTCCGCCTCGTCGCGGCGGATGGCGCGGGCGGTGGCCAGCGCGAGCACGGGCCGGATGCGCTTGCCGCCGGCCAGCAGCGAGTAGCGCATCGCCTCCTCCAGGCCGGAGGTGATGGCGTCGTCGGAGAACCGCATCTGGCCCAGGTACGCGTCGGCGCGCTCGCGCAGCGCGTCGGGATAGGCCATCAGAGCAGCTGGTCCTGCGCGGGCGGTGTCGAGGTGCGCTCCGAGGCAGCGGCCCGGACGAGGCGCTCGAGCTCGGCCGACGCCCGCGCCGCGGTTTGCGCGCACTGCTCGACCAGATCGGCGGCGGCCTCGGGACTCAGGTCACCCTCGCGCAGGCGACCCGCCGCCTCCTCGAGGCCGACGACGAGGCGCTCGAGGGCCGCCGCGTCGTGCGGAGGCGGGCTGCCCGGCTCACTCATGGGCGTCCCGGTCGGCGAGGCGGCCGCGCAGGACCGCCGCCAGGATGCCGTTGACGAAGCCCGGCGTGTCGGCGCCGCAGTACTCCTTGGCCAGCTCGACGGCCTCGTCGATCGCCCCCTCCGGAGGGATCGGCGTGTCGCCCGGCGCGGCGTCCGGGTGCACGATCTCCAGCAGGGCCACGCGCATGATCGCCTTCTCCAACGGGGCGATCCGGTCGACCGTCCAGCCCTTGGCGTGGCGCTCGATGAGCGCGTCGAGGTCCTCGGCGTAGTCGGCGGCCGCGTAGGCGAGCGCGCGCGTGAAGGTCGGCGCCGCGGGCTCGAACAGGTCCCCGAGCTCGCGCCCGGTCAGGTCGTGCTGGTAGAGCGCGAAGACCGCGGCGCGGCGCTGGTCGGTGCGGCGCGACAAGGCGGTCGGGCTTACGCCCGCGACATGTACTCGCCGGTGTCGGTCTGCACCTTCACGCGATCGCCGATATTGACGAACAGCGGCACCTTGATCTCCGCGCCCGTCTCCACGGTGGCCGGCTTGTCGCCGCCGCCGGATGCCGTGTCGCCGCGGACGCCCGGCTCGGTGTGGGTGATCTCGAGCTCGACGGAGGACGGCAGCTGGATGTCGGCTGGCTGCTCGTCGATGAACAGCAGGTCGACGGGCGTGTTCGGCTTGGTCCAGCGCAGCTTGTCGGCCAGCGCGCTCTGGGGAATCGCGGACTGCTCGTAGCTCGCGGAGTCCATGAAGTGCGCGTCGGTGCCGTCGGAGTACAGGAAGGTCATCTTGCGCGCCTCCGTGCGCACCGACCGGAACTTCTCCCCCGCCCGGAACGTCTTGTCGATCAGGTTGCCGTCGGTGGTGCGGCGCAGCTTCGTGCGGACGAACGCCGGACCCTTGCCGGGCTTGACGTGCTGGAACTCCACCACCTTGAAGATGGTGCCGTCCACTTCGATGTGATTGCCGTTCTTGAGCTGGTTTGTGTTCACGTACACAACGAGTTAGCCTCCGCGCATGAGCGCATCCGCACCGGCCACGATGGACGGCTACATCCGGGTCTCCCGGCGAATGGGGCGCGAGGGTCCGGGCTACATCTCCCCGCGCGTCCAGCGTGAGGCTATCCAACGGTGGGCCGACTACCGCGGGGTCACCATCGCCGCGTGGCACGAGGACGAAGACCAGTCCGGCGGGTCTCAGGACCGCCCCGGGCTGCGCGCCGCGATGGCCCGGGTGCAGGCCAGGGAGACGGAGGGCATCGCCTGCTGGCGACTCAACCGCTTCGCGCGCAACGTGGCCGAGGCACTGGAGGACGTGAAGATCATAGATGCGCACGGCGCCCATCTCGCCTTCATCGAGGAGGACATCGACCCGACCGGCCCCTTCGGCCGCTTCATCCTGACCATCCTCCTCGCGGTCGCGACGCTGGAGCTGGACAACACCAAGTCGGGCTGGCAGGTGGCGAAGGCGCGTGCGATCGAGCGCGGGGCGAAGATCGGCCCGACGCCGTACGGCTATCGCCGACTCCAGGACGGCACGTTGGAAGTCGACGAGGAGGAGGCCGAGGAGCTACGGGCCGCCTTCATGGCGGCCTCCCGGGACGGCGTGGACGCCGCCGTCTCTCGCCTCAAGGCCAACGTGAAGGGCCGGACGTGGACGCGCTTCACGGTCACGCGCCTCCTGGCCAACCGCCAGTACCTCGGCGAGGTCCGGTACGGCGACCTCGTGCAGCGATTCGATGAGCTTGCGCTCGTCTCCCGTTCGGTGTGGGAGGCGGCGCAGCCGACGGGCGCAGCGAAGCGCCGCAAGCCGAAGGCGACCTTCCCGCTGTCCGGCCTGGCGACGTGCGCGGCCTGCGGCGGCCCGCTGGTCGGATCCCGCGGCGGACCGGATGCGCGACGGATGTACCGGTGCGCGGCGTCGCAGACCCATCGCAAGACGGAGCGGTGCCCGGCGCCCGTGGTCACGACCGCCGGGACGCTCGAGACGTTCGTGACTGACACGCTGCGGGCCGCTTGGGCGCATGGCGGCTTCGCGGTGGGCGACGCCGCGCCCGACGTGGACAAGGCCGAGGAGGCGTTGCAGGAGGCTGAGGCAGAGCTGGACGCGTTCATTGGCGACGCAACGGCCGCCGGAGCCCTACGCCGCCTCGGGCGCTACGAGGCGGCGCTGGCCGCCCGCGTCGATGCGGTGGACACGGCACAGGCCGCGCTCCGGGATCTGGCGGCCAGCACGTCCTCGGCGGTCGTCGTGCTCCCGGACGAACTCTGGGAGACGTTGACCGCCGAGGAGCTTGGGATGGTTCTACGCGGCGGCCTCGCCGATGTCCGTGTCAGCCGCGGACGCGGGCCGCTCCCGGGCCGCGTCGTCGTCGTCCCGAAGGGGATGGACGTGGAGACCGGGGTTGCGGTCTCGTAGCACCCGTAGGAACGCGGCCTCCAGCCCGTGGCGGGCCTCGGCGGGGAGGAGCTGGCCGGTCATGCTGTCCGCCTCTCGGCCGAGGGGAGCGCTCGTACTGCGGGTAGCGGTGGCGCGTACAGCTTCGTGCCGTCCAGGCCGGGCTTGAGCGCGGGCAGCTTGCCGACGTGGTCGATGACGCCGGCCCGGACGAGGGCGCCGATCGCCCTCGACGCGGTGGCCGCGTCCTTCGCGATCCCCGCGCGCACGGCTTCGCTGACCGCGTAGGGCAAGGGGCGGTCGTCGCCGACGGCGAGCCGGAGACCCATCCGGAGCTGCATGTGCTCGGCGATCTCGCGCATGACGAGGCCGGCGTGCGCGGGTATCGGGCCTAGCTGCACCTCGACCGGGTGCAGCTTGCCGGCGCGGTGCGCGTCTTCGAGGCGGCGAAGCTCGGGCGCGTCCTCATTACAAGCAGGAGTAGGAACTGCTCTCGTCGAGGGAAAAGCCTGATCCTCCTCCTGCTCCTGATCCTCCTCCTGCTCCTGCTTGTAAGTGGTGGCGGTGTAGGCGGCGGCCCAGTCGGCGAGGTCGACTACCTGCTCCTCAGTGGTGCAGGGGTTGCAGATGGTGCCGCTGAGCGGGTAGGTGCGCTCGCAGATCTCGCTCGCGCAGATCTCGCATGGCTCGCTCATCGCTCACCGTCCTTGAGCTGGCGCATGAGGTCGTCGCGTTCCCGGGTTTCCCGGTTAATCACTGCCTGTCGGGTGTCCGCGTCGGTGAGGTTCTCGATCGCTGCGACGACGATCGCAGCCAGCTCGTCGGGGGAGACCGCCTCGAGTTCGACCGTCCATTCGTGCGGCCACCACGGGTACTTCTTGCGTTTCTTGGCGTCGACCGGGGCCTTGATCAGCCCGAGCTCGTCGACCTGCTGTTCGGTGAGCGCGATGGTCTCGACGACGATGTCGGCGTCGTGGCCTTCTGCGAACGCGGCGACGTCCTTTGCCACCCTTGCGCGGATGTCCCAGCCTGCCGGGTCATAGTCGCCGGCGACGAGAATGACCGTCGGGACCTCGCGGTCCTCAGCGCGCAGCACCATCTGGCGCAGCGCGGTGATCGGCACGTACCCGCTGCCGCTCAGCACTGGCACGCCGTAGTAGCCGGTGGTGCGAAACACCTGCTCGACGGCGCCGGCTGCCTCGACGAGCATCTCGACGTAGACCTCCTGGCCGTCTTGGCGGTCGAGCCGGTAGACGGACGCCGACTGGCGCATCTCAGCGAAGAACGCCTCCGGGTCGTCGCACACGACCGGGAACGCCGCGTCGGTCCGTCCGTCGCCGATCGCTTCCCACGGGATGAGCCCGGAGCGGCGTCCGCGGATGATGTACTCGCCGATCCGCTCGGCGTCCTTCTTGGTCGCCTGCCCTCTGCCCATGAGCCGGTAGAGCACCTGGCGCGGCGTGATCGGCCAGTACTGGCGGTGATCGTCGAGGACGCTGAGGATCTGCTCGACCACCTCGCGCGTCGCGCCTCGCGGACTCCACTCCGCGTAGCCGACGGGACGACTGCGCTTGTCCCGGCCTGCCGTGCTTGTGGCGGTCATCGTCCCGCCCTCCAGCCGATGACGCACAATCGGCCGTCTGCGGCCTCGACGAGGCTTCCGCGGTCGACGAGCTCGTCTAAGGCGTCCTGGAGAATCGCCGGGGCCCAGCCGGTGAGGCGGGGCAGTAACGCGACGTCCTCGACGTGGTCGACGCGTTCGGGGTTCGCGCGGATCTCGTCGAGGAGGATCTTCGCGCGTACTTGGCGGACGGTGAGCGAGGCGCTCATCGCGTCACCCCTTCGAGGAGCCGGCCTAGTGCCGGCCCTGCTGGGTCACCTGGACCGTCGTCGCCCGAGTCGCCGCTCTTCGCGCTGGATCGAGTCGCACTTCGGCGGTGTTCCCGGGGACGCGCCACGGAGCGCGTCCTGGTCACGGGTCGTGCGCTGCATCCTCGGCGAGGTGGCGTGTCCACGCGGAGACTGACGTAGAGGCTCGCGGGGCTCGAGGGAAGCATCGCGGAGACCGCGGCATTATCGGCGGCCGATAGCTGCACGAACCACTCGTCGCGCAGCTCGGCGTCGATCGCCTTCAAACAGTCGCCGAGGGCGCGGCGTCGTACGAGGTCACAGCCGGGATCGTCGTAGGCGCCGGCGAGCCGGTCGGCGGTGGCGGTGTCGGCGGCACACGCGGCGGAGTACGCGGCCATGAACGCTTCGAACAGGTCGTCCGGATTGCGGCCGACGCGCTGGGCGAGCGCGAGCTGCTGGCGGGTCGGGGGCCGCAGGCGCAGCAGCTCCCAGTCGATGTCCTCGGGGGCAACCCGGTCGTGGGTTGACGCGTGCTGATCGTGCATCGTTCGCTCCTATGTGCTTTCCATGTGTCACCCCGGCGTGAGTCGAAGCGCCCTGCACCTGGATTGTTTCACGAGGTGGGGACGGAACGAAAAGGCCGCCCCCGGAGGAGCGGCCTGATCTACATGGAAATCACCGCAGGAGGCGATGCACAGCGTCGGGTCACGACTCCCGACAGGTGAAGTGTAGACGACCCGACGGCGTCTAGGCCGCTGGGCGCGTCGACACCTCGGGCACCTCGTCGGCCTTCACGTACTCGACGTCGCCGGCCTTGATGAGGAGTTCGGCGTCGCGTCGCGGCGCCTGGATCGTGCCGCGATCACCGAAGGCTTTGCCTTGGTACAGCGCCGTGTGGCCGACCTTCACCTGGAGGTGGACCGTCTCGTCGGGGTCATTCTTGGGGGCCATGGGTTGGGTTCTCCTAGAGGACGTGAGTGACGCGCACAACGGCACTCGGGTTGGGGACGATCAGGTCGCCGCGGGCCTTCGCGCGCAGCTCCGACTGATCGCTGTTGAACAGACGCGAGCGGTCGAGCTCGAGCTCGACGTCGTGGCGGCGGACGTAGACGACCTGGGCGGCGTTGAAGACGTAGATCGAAGAGCCGACGTTCCCAGCGACGCCAGTGGCCTCCGTGGTCGAGAGCTGCGCGCTCACGTACACCGGGACACCGAAGAGCTGCCGGCCGGTCGCGGCGGTCGGCGCGGCGAGCAGGTACGCCCCCGTCGTGTCCTTCACCTTGCGCAGCTTGGCGAACGTGCGCGGCCCCATCACGATCGCCGTCGCGGCCGTGTTGACGGCTTCCAGGAGCCCGATCGCGTCGGCCACGAGGTCGAGGCTGGGCTGCGCGCCGTTAACGCCGGCGTCGACGGTCTGGATCCCGGCCACGTTGGCCAGGCCCCGGATCTCAGGTGCGGTGCCGGTGCCCTCGAAGATCCCGAGGTCGAGCTTCAGCGCGAGCATCGCGAGCAGGTGCGTGTTCAGGACGTCGACGATGCTCGGGTCGGAGTCGTCGATGACCTCGTTACTCATCTGCACGAGGTGCGCGAGCTTCCGCGGCGTGGCGGTGACGGTCGAGAACGTCGGATCGCCCGGGGTGATCGGTGCGGCCTCCGCGAACCATCCGGGGGCCACGTCACCGGTCAGCGCGGGGTAGACGACGGAGTCCTTGTCGGTGGTCAGGACGGTGATCCCGGAGCGCAGCGCGACGCTGGATGCCCGGAGCTTGTCGAACAGGAACGTGGCGAGTTCCCCGGGGCTGACGCTGGCGCTCGTCGTGAGCGCCCGGTTCTCCCCGCGCGGGACGCTGCGCAGGGCGTCGATGACGCGGTGCTCGACGCTGGCGGGCTCGGCGGTAGCGGTGCGATCTTCGACTCGAAGGCCGCCGGTGATCGCGGGCTCGGTGGTGGTGGTCTCGGGGGCGGCGGTGCCGCCTGTGCTTTCGGGCGGCATGGTTGCCTCCTGTCGTTCGGGGTCACCCGTAGCCGGCGGCTCGGGGGTGCTGCGGTACTCCGCGGGCGCGTGGTCGCCGTAAGCCGGGCTGGCGGTGACGGTCACGTCGCGAAGCTCGCTGATCGCCTCGACGTGGCGCACATCGCCTTCCCAGCGGTCACGACCGACGACCATGCGCCAGGAGGTCGCGCGCAGGTCGCCGCGCTCGATCGCGACCCGCACGTCCTCCCCCACGGGGGACTGTGGGAGTTCGACGGACCACGCCAAGCCGTCGGCGCGATCCTCGACCGTGAGAGTCGTCGGGTGGCGGCCCAGCAGCTTGGAGCGATCGTGCTCGCGCGTGGCGATCAGGTCGGACATGTCGGCGTCATCCAGGGCGCCCGGCTCGATGACCTCCCGGAAACCTCCGAGATCCTTGGACTCCAGGCGGTACGGGATCACGCCGTGCAGGCGCCGGCCGTCGAGCGCGGGCGGCTCGGTCGCGGTGGTGCGCTGCTCGACGCCCCCGGGCTTCGGGCGGGTGGCGGTGCTCATGCGGGGGTGCCTCCAAGATTCGGTGTCTGCCCGGGCTCGGGCGGCAAGTTCTCGCGGGCGCGGACCTCAGCCCGCGTCATCCAGCCGGTGGCCGGATCAAGGGCGGCGGTGTAGACGGCGGCCCTCGTGGCGGTGTCAGCGCGTAGCAACCCGTCCAGAAGGAACTCCGCGAACACGCCGCGCGGGGACAAGTCTGCGTCGGCGGTGATGGCCTGCTCGATCAAGGTCAGCCACGGCGCGAGGCTGAACGTGACGAACGCTTGGGCCTGGCCCTCGACGTTGGAGTAGGTGAGGCTGTCGCCGGACGGGGCGCCGATCATCCAAGGCGGGACCCGGAAGACGCGCGCGATCTCCGCGGTGCTGAGTTGGCGTTGGCCGACGAACTCCGCATCGCTCATGCTGAGCGCCAACTGCTGGTAGGCGATCCCCTCGCCCGACAGGACCATGACGCGGCCGGAGTTCTCGCCCGCGAAGCCCTCCGCGAACTTCTGCTTGAAGTCGAGTGCCTCCGCGGCCTCGGCCGCTTCCTTGATCGCCAGGATTCCGCCGGGCCGCCCGCTGTTGCGCGCGAAGGCGTCGGCGTGCGTGGCGAGCGCCTGAGAGAGCCCGAGCGCCTGTCGGGCTTGCGCGATCGGCGAGAGGCCGACCAGGCCGTCGACCGACAGTCCGCGGATGTGCAGGATGTCCTCAGGGCCGTGCTCGCTGACACCTTCGGCGCCCATGCGCGTGTAGCGCGGCTGGCCGGCGTCGAGCTTGACCGTGACGGCCGCGGGGTGCAGCGGCGCGACCTGGGTCACGGTGCCGCGCGCGTCGCGGTACTTCCCGAGGTAGGCGTTCCCGAAGAGGTTGAGGTGCGCGACGATCGTCCCGACAAGGTTCGCGGTCGTCGCGCCCGGCGAGGGGCGCTCCAGCAGGTCGGCCAGGCGCCCGTCGAAGCGCTCCCGGCCGCCCTGCGCCGTGCGCGCGTAGGCCACGAGCGGCAGGGACGCGGCGGTGTCCGACAGGGCGCGAATGCAGGCGTAGGCGTCGGCGATGCGCAGCGCGGCGTCCGGGGCGATCGGCTGCCCGCTACCCGCGGCGTAGGGGAGCATCGCGCCGGGCACGCTCGCGCGCGTCAGGGCGCGGTCCTCCACGGGCCGCGAGCGACGGAAAAGGCTCATGTAGTACTTGAGGGTTGCACACGAACACGATAAGTTCAACTAATGGCTTCCAAGCGTGGTCCAAGAGCACCTGATGGCCTGGACGATGATGCGAAGGCCCTTTGGCACGAGACGCTGCGCGCGCTGATCGACCAGGGCACCTGGGCCGACCACGACGTCGAGGCGCTGCTGCGCTACGTCTCCGCGGTGCAGACGGCGCGGGTGATGCGCGCCGAGGCGGCCGCCGAGCCGTGGTCGACGGGCTCCACGGGCCAGCTCGTCGCTCACCCGGGCTGGAGGGTCGCCGCCGACGCAGACCGCGACGCCGCGCGCTACGCCGCCGACATGCTCCTCACGCCCGCGGCCCGCAAGCGCGCGGGCGTGGTCGCCGGCCACGCGCATGACCTCGCCATCACGGCGATGGCGTAGTGGGCGCCGTGGCGCCCACCGCCTCGGCGGCGTTCGCGCGCTTCGCCGCCGAGCACTGCGGCCTGGCCCTGGAGCCCTTCCAGCGCGAGATCATCGACGGCGTCCTGACGCACCGCGAGACGCTCGTCCTGCTCCCGCGCGGCAACGGGAAGACCACGCTCAGCGCGGCGCTGGCGATCTACGCCCTGCTCGGTACCCCGGGCGCCGCGGTCTACCTCGCCGCCGCCAGCCGTGACCAGGCGCGGATCCTGCTCGAAGCCGCCCAGCGGATGGTTCACGCCAGCCCGGCGCTGTCCAGCCGCGTGACCGTCCGTCACCGTGAGCTGCGCGCCAACGGCGGCACCCTGCGCACCCTCTCCTCAGACGGGCCGCGCGCGCACGGCCTGATGCCCCGGCCGCTCGTCATCGTCGACGAGCTGCACGCCCACCGTGACCCCGCGCTGTACGTCGCGCTCAGGACCGCGCTCGGCAAGGGCCAGGGGTCGCGGATGCTCGTGTTGACGACCGCCGGTTACGAGCCCGCCAGCGTCCTGGGCAAGCTGCGGACCGCTGCCCTCGCGCTCCCGCACGTCGAGCGCGACGGCTGCCACACCATCGCCCACGACGGGAACGGCGGCTTTCTCATGCACGAGTGGGCGTGCGGCGACCAGGACGACCTCGCCGACCCCGCGGTGGTCAAGCGCGCGAACCCCGCGAGCTTCGTGCGCGAGAACTGGCTCGCCGAGCAGATCGCGTCCCCCGGCCTGCACCCGCTGGAGTTCGCGCGCTATCACGCCAACGTCTGGACCACGGGCGCCACCTCCTGGCTGCCGCAGGGCGCCTGGCAGGCATGCGAAGGCGACGCCACCATCGACCCCGGGGAGGCGGTGTGGGCGGGCGTCGACGTCGGCGGTGAACGCTCAGCGACCGCGCTCGTCTGGGTCACCGCAGATCTGCGCGTCGGCTGCCGCACCTGGCAAGGCGACCGTGCCGTCCTCGAGGTCGCGCCCGCGCTGCGCGATCTCGCCCACGACCACGATCTCCGCGGCGTCTACTACGACCCGTGGCGCTTCCAGGCTCCCGCGCTCGAGCTCCAGGCCGACGGCCTGCCGATGGTCGAGTACGGCCAATCGCACGCGAACATGGTCCCCGCGTCAGAGGCGCTGCACGCCGCGATCGTCGAAGGCAACGTGACCCACGACGGCGACCCGGAGCTGACTCGGCACGTCCTCAGTGCCGCCGCGCGCTCCACGGGCCGCGGGTGGCGCCTGGACAAGGCCACGCGCTCCAGTCAGATCGACGCCGCCATCGCGCTAGCGATGGCCGTCAGGGCCGCGCAGGCGCCCGTAGAGACCGCAGAGCCCATGCGGGTGCTCGGGTGGCTCTGAGAGCCTGCCTGACTTGCGGGGCCGCCTTCCAGGCGCGCACCGTCCGGGTCCGACACTGCGCCGCCCACGAGCCGCGAGGACGGTCCTCACGCTCGCCGACGACCCGGGCGCAGGACGCCACCTACAACCGCAACCGCCAGATCGTGCTCGACCGCGATCGCGGCCAGCCGTGCCCTCTCTGCGGCCAGCCCGGGCCACTGACGAGCGTCGACCACATCCTCGCCGTCAGCCGCGGCGGCACGAACGATCTTGAGAACATGCGTGCCGTTCACCTGGGCTGCAATTGCAGCCGCGGCGCCGGCTAGCCCAAAACGACGAACCGAAGCGCGTAGTGAGGCGCAGTCCCGAGCGCACCGGTACCCCTACGCCTCTCAAAGAATCGGTGGGTCGTCGTCGCCGTCAAGCGCGCGCTAGTGCGTCCAGTAGTGGAGCCGGTCGGCCTCGACCTCGGCGACCTTCTCGGGGTAGTGCGCCTGCACGCACTTGTCGCAGACGGGGACTGCGGGGTGTTCGGGGTGGTTGAGCGTGGCCTCGATGTAGGCGCCGGGCCAGGGGATCCCGGTATCGCCCTCGTGGAAGCACGGCTCCCGGCATACGGCGCACGACGAGGCGGGGGACATGCTGATGGCGACGCCGACTTCGGGAAGGTCCGTTGCCATCAGGCCGCGTCCTCGACGGGTCGGGCGGACTCGCGGTAGACGAGGGTGCCGTCCTCGTCGATGAGCAGACGCTCGTCGTGCGGGGCGTAGGCGAGGCGCTGGCCGGCGTTGAGGTCGAGGGCCTGGGCCGGGGTGACTTCCACCTCGGTGACGGTGCCGTCGGC
>JBBJOW010000083.1:0-12514 GCA_037724045.1 Solirubrobacteraceae bacterium | reverse complement strand
GGCCCGCCCTGCTGGCCGGGGAAGACCGCGGAGTTGATCTTCTTCGCGTGCTCCTGCTTGCAGAGGATGAAGCCGGAGCGCGGGCCGCCGAGCGTCTTGTGGACCGTGCTGGCCACGACGTCGGCGTAGGGCACGGGCGACGGGTGCAGCCCCGCGGCGACGAGGCCGGCGAAGTGCGCCATGTCGACGAAGAGCAGCGCGCCGACCTCGTCGGCGATCTCGCGGAAGCGTGCGAAGTCGAGTTGGCGGGGGTAGGCCGACCAGCCCGCGATGATCATCTTCGGCCGCCGCTCCCGCGCGACCTCCGCGACGGCGTCCATGTTGATCAGCGACGTCTCGCGTTCGACCTCGTAGGGCGCTATGTCGTAGAGGCGCCCCGAGACGTTGAGCCGCATCCCGTGGGTGAGGTGGCCGCCGTGGGCGAGCGACAGGCCCATGATCGTGTCACCGGGATCAAGCAGCGCGTGGAAGACGGCGGCGTTGGCCTGCGCGCCGGAGTGCGGCTGGACGTTGGCGTGCTCGGCCCCGAAGAGCGCCTTGGCGCGGTCGATCGCGAGCTGCTCGGCGACGTCGACGTGCTCGCAGCCGCCGTAGTAGCGCTTGCCCGGGTAGCCCTCGGCGTACTTGTTGGTCAGCACGGAGCCCTGCGCCTCGAGCACGGCCTGCGGCACGAAGTTCTCGCTGGCGATCATCTCCAGCGTGCGCTGCTGGCGCGCGAGCTCTCGGGCGAGGACCTCCGCGATCTCGGGGTCCACCTCGGCGAGCGGGCGGTTGAAGTAGTCCGGGCTCAGGTCGCTCATGAGCCCTCCAGGCTAGACGCTCAGGCGGACTCCAGCTCGCTGATCTGCTCGACCCGGCGCGCGTGGCGGCCGCCCTCGAAGTCCGTCGCGAGGAACGCGCTGACGATGCCGTCGGCCTGGGCGCCGTCGAGCCGCGCGCCCGAGAGCGTGACGACGTTCACGTCGTTGTGGCGGCGGGACTGCGCGGCCTCCTCGGCGTCGTGCGCGTTGACCGCGCGGACTCCCTTGACCTTGTTGGCGACGATGGAGACCCCGACGCCGGAGCCGCACGCGAGCACCCCGACCTCCGCCTCCCCGGCCGCGACCAGGGCCGCCGCCTGGTGGGCGAAGCCCGGGTAGTCCGCGGACTCGGTGCTCTCGGCACCGACATCGGTGACGTCGTGGCCCTCGGCTTGGAGCGTCTGCTTGACGTGCTCCTTGAGAGCGAAGCCGGCATGATCTGATCCGAGAGCGATGCGCATGGCCCCGACGCTACCGCTTGGGCGCCCGAGTGCCGGATGGCGTCGACCCCTCCGACGCTGAACGGCACTCGCCACGGATCAGAGCCGGGCGGCGATCGCGGCGGCCGGCAGCGCCCCCTCGCGCACGACGCGCCAGCCGCCCGTGTCCTCATAGCGCGTGAGGTCGACGATCGTCGAGGCGACGCCGGGCAGCTCGCCGCCGTCGAGGAGCAGATCGGCGCCCCCGCGGATGCTTGCGTCAACGTCGCTCAGGCGCCGCGCCTCCGGCTCTCCCGCCAGGTTCGCGCTGGACTGCAGGACCGGCCAGCGGACCGCCTCGAGCGCGGCGGCGGCCGGACCGAGCGCCGGGACGCGCAGCCCGAGCACCGCCGTGTCCGCCGCGCAGGCCAGCCCGAAGCGCGCCGCGGGGTTCGCGAGCAGCAGCGTCACGGGGCCGGGCAGGAGCGCGAGCAGCGCGTCGCGCGTGCGCGGCCCGAGCTCGGGAAGAGCGGCCAGGGCGAGCGCGGGCTGGAAGAAGAGCACCGCCGCAGGCTGGTCGGGGCGGCGGCGTTTGAGCGCGTAGAGGCGCCGCATCCCCTCCTTCGACGCGGGATCGCAGGCCAGCCCGTAGACCGTGTCGGCGGGAAAGACCGCGACCCCGTCGACGGCCATGCAGCGCTCGAAGGTCTCCGCGTCGGCGGGAGTCAACGGCGCCACGCGCTCACCACCCGCTCGGTTCCCGCGAGGTCACGCCCGACGTCGGTCTCCCACGCTGCCGTGAAGAGCGCGCGCACCGCCGCCGCCTGCCCGGCGCCGACCTCCAGGCCGGCGAGCCGCGCGCCGCTCGCAACGATCGCCGGGATCAGGCGCCGGTAGACGTCGAGGCCGTCGGCGCCCGCGAAGAGCGCCCCGGGCGGCTCGTGCCGGGTGATCTCGGGAGCGAGCCGCGCACCCGTCTCGACGTACGGCGGGTTGGATAACACGGCGTCGGCGTCGAGTCCGGCGAGCAGGTCGCCTTCGGCGAACGTCACCGCGAGGCCGAGCCGCCGAGCGTTGGCCCGAGCGACTGCGAGCGCTTCCGCGGAAGCGTCCGTGGCGAGCACCTCGAGGTCCGGCCGCTCGTCCTTGAGCGCGAGGGCGATCGCGCCGCTCCCCGTCCCCACGTCGACGACGCGCGCGCCCGGCGGCAGCCCGCGCACCGCCCACTCCACGAGCGCCTCGGTGTCCGGGCGCGGGATGAGCACCCGCGGGTCGACGTCGAGGTCCAAGCGCCGGAACCCCTTGGTGCCCGTGAGGTAGGCGACGGGCACGCGCTCCACCGTTCGCCGTCGCACCGCGATCTGGAACGCGCGGATCGCGGGGCCCTCGACGGGCGTGTCGCGCTCGAGCACCAGGCGCGTCCGATCGATGCCGAGCGCGTGGGCGAGCAGAACCTCGGCATCGAGGCGCGGTGTGTCGACTCCGGCGCCCTCCAGCGCGATCCGGGCCGACGCCAGCGCCTCGCCGACCGGCACGCCGGAGAACGGACCGGCCATCAGTTCGCGCGGTTGGCCTGGTCCTCCAGGCGGCGGCGCTTCTCGTCGTTCTGCAGCGCGCCGGTGAACTCGGCGAGCTCGCCCTCCAGGACGGCGTCGAGGTTGTGGGCGGTGTGCTTGATGCGGTGGTCGGTGACCCGGCGTTCGCCGTAGTTGTAGGTCCGGATCTTCTCGGCGCGGTCGCCCGTGCCGACCTGCGCGCGGCGCTCGGAGCTGAGCGCGGCCTGCTGCTCGGCGAGCGCCGCCTCGTACATCCGCGCGCGGAGGATGCGCATCGCCTTCTCGCGGTTCTGCAGCTGGCTCTTCTCGTCCTGCATCGCCACGACGATGCCGGTCGGCCGGTGGGTGATGCGCACCGCGGAGTCCGTGGTGTTGACCGACTGGCCGCCCGGCCCCCCGGACCGGTAGACGTCGATCTGCAGGTCTGACTGCTGCACGTCGACGTCCACATCCTCGGCCTCGGGCAGCACCGCGACCGTCGCGGTGGAGGTGTGGATGCGGCCCTGGGACTCCGTGGCCGGAACACGCTGCACGCGGTGGGTGCCGCCCTCGAACTTGAAGACCGAGTAGGCGCCGTCACCCTTGATCGCGAAGGTGTACTTGCCCTCCCCCGCGTCCATCGCCTCGGTGGAGAAGCCGCGCTTCTCGGCGTACTTGGAGAGCATGCGCGAGACGTCGCCGGCCCACAGCGCGGCCTCGTCGCCGCCCGCGCCGCCCTGCACCTCGAGGATGACGCTCTTGTCGTCGTTGGGGTCGCGCTCGACCATCGCCAGGCGCAGCTCCTCCTCGATCGCGTGCAGGCGGGTGCGGGCGCTCGCGAGCATCTCGCGGACCTCGGGATCCTCATCCTCGGCGAGCATCTCCTGCGCGCCCTCGACGTCGCCGTGGCTGCGGCGCCACGCCTCGGAGAGCTTGGCGGCCGGCTCGAGCTGGGAGTACTCGCGCCCCACGTCGGCGTAGCGCTTGCGATCGGAGATCACCGCGGGGTCTGTCATAAGGCGACCGAGCTCTGAGAACCGCGCCTCGATCTGCTCGACCAGCTTCTCGATCATCCGACCGGCGAGGGTAGCGGGAGGATCGCCGGGCGCCTGGCCTACGCAACGACCTCCACGCCGACCATGTCAGCCGCGGACTGCTTCGGCGCCTCCGTCGCGAGCACCGCGGCCAGCGCGGTGATCGCCACCTCGAGCTGCTCGTGGTCTGGCTCCCGGGTCGTGAGCCGCTGGAGCTGCATTCCCGGCCACATCACGACGCGCGCCCATGCCGCGGAGCGGTGGCGGCCGGTCGCCTTGATGATCTCGAAGGAGAGCCCGGCGATCAGCGGCACGCCGAGGATGCGCGTGAGCACGAGCCAGTACCACGCGGGCAGCCCGACCGGGGCGAACGCGAAGATCGCCACGACCATGACGATGAGCATGAAGCTCGTGCCGCAGCGCGGGTGCAGGCGCGAGAAGGCCTGCGCGTTTGCGGGCGTCAGCTCCAGCCCCGCCTCGTGGCAGGAGATCGTCTTGTGCTCCGCGCCGTGGTACTCGAACAGACGGCGCAGATCGCGCAGGCGCGTCAGCGCCACCAGATAACCCACGAAGATCGCGGTGCGCAACGCTCCCTCGACGAGCCAGAAGAGCAGCGCCGAGCCGAGCTGCTCCTTGACCAGCGAGGTCAGCGCGACCGGGATCACGAAGAACAGGCCGACCGCCAGCCCGATCCCCGCGACGAGCGCGAAGAGCCACGCGCCCGGGGAGAGCTCCTCGCCCTCGTCGCCCATCGTCGTGTTGATGGAGATGCTCAGGGCCCGGAAGCCGATGCGCATCGACTCGCCGAGCGCGACGACGCCCCGGAGCACGGGCAGCCGCAGGACCCGGTGGCGGCGCAGGACGCTCTCCAGCGGCTCCTGCGTGACCTCGATCGGCCCGAGTGCCGCCTCGTCGCGCGGGAGGCCCTGGCCCCCGGCGTGCGCGAGCTGCTCGCGCGTGGGCGCGCGGACGGCGACGGCCCAGCTCGAGACGCCGCGCATCATCACGCCCTCGAGGACGGCCTGGCCGCCGACGGGGGCGTCGGCCACCGGCGGCTTCCTGTCAGCCGGACTTGCGGGCGGCGCGGCGCTTGAAGCGCTCCACGCGGCCACCCGTGTCGATCAGCTTCTGGCGACCGGTGTAGAACGGATGGCAGTTCGAGCAGATCTCGACGTTGATCGTGTCCTGCGTCGAGCGCGTCGTGAACTGGTTGCCGCAGGTGCAGGTGACCTGCGCCTCAGCGTACTTGGGATGGATCTCGGTCTTCATGGCGTCGGCCATTCTAGCGCCTGGGCGCCGGCGCAGCGGGCCGGCCGGGGCGCTCGGCTTCGCATCCCGAGCGCGTCCGCGCCCCGTTCTTCGCCGCCGTGTCAATTTGCTGACACTCCCCCGCCAGTTCTCTTATAAGAGCGCTGGCAATCGGGATTCTCGTTGTTAACCTGCGGCTCGCCTCATGCGACTTCTCCATCAGACCCAGCCCCCTGCCGACCCGGGCCGCGCCACGGCACGAGGCTGGGGCACCGAGACGGCGATCTGCCTGTTCGCGGCGCTGCTCGCCTTCGGGACGCTCGCCTGGATGGAGATGCTCCACATCCAGGTTCTCGCGTTCGAATCCGGCGGCGGGGGGTCGCACTTCCTCCGCGACGGGTTGCTGCTGCTTCCCCTGGCGCTGGTGGCGGCCCTGTGGGGCCTGCACCGGCGCACGGACGCGGGGCTCGGGCGGACGGCGGCGGTCACCGCCGCCGCCTTCGTCGCTCTGCTCGTCCCGGCGACGGCGGGGCACGCCCTCCTGCACGACCTCGACGAGGGGGGAGCGGCCCACGCCGGCGCCTCGGGCGGGACGTTCACCCTCGGAGCGGAGCCCGAGAGCCACGGGCTCGCGAGCACCGTGGCGCACGGGTTGACCGACGCGATGATCGCCCTCCCGGTCGCCTTCCTGCTGTCGCTGGCCGCACTCGCGGTGCTGCGGCGGCGCCGCGAGCCCACGGTCATCCCCACGGCGCCTCGCAGGCGGCTCGCACTCACCGTCTCGACGCTCGTCGTGGCGAGCGCGGGGGCGATGGTGCCGGTCAGCGCGGCGGTGAGCCCTGACTTCCCGCGTTTCACGGCGCCCTTGAAGATCCCGCCGGTCCTCACCGGGCAGGACATCACGCTCACCATGTCCCAGACCGAGCAGCGGCTCCTGCCCACGGGTCCGCTGACCAAGATGTGGACCTACAACGGGAGCTTCCCCGGGCCGACGATCCGCCGGCCGTCGGGCGTCCCGACGAACGTCACCATCAAGAACGACCTGCCCGAGAGCGCCGGCAGCATGTCGACCCACCACCACGGGGCCCAGACCTCCGAGGACAGCGACGGACAGCCGTCCACCTTCCTGATCGCGCCCGGCGCCAGCAAGACGTACAAGTACCCGGCGGTTGACCGCGGCGCTCCCGAGCGCGCGTCGTCGGAGTGGTACCACGACCATCGCGACATGGTCACGGGACGCAACGTCTGGATGGGTCTGCTCGGCGCGTGGATCCTGGACGACCCCTTCGAGAAGAGCCTGAACCTTCCCGCGGGCGAGCAGGACATCCCGCTGATGGTGACCGACCGGACGTTCAACTCCGAGAACCAGATCCCGTACACCTTCCTCGCCGGCGGCGTCCTGGGCGACGTGATCCTCGTCAACGGAGTCCCCCAGCCGTTCCACGACGTCGATGCCCGCCGGTACCGCTTCCGGCTCTACAACGTCTCCAACAAGCGCGACTACGCCTTCAAGCTGAGCAACGGCCAGTCGATGACCCAGATCGGGACCGACTCCGGGCTGCTGCCCGCGCCCGTGTCGCGCAAGAGCATCCGGCTCGGGCCGGCCGAGCGTGCCGACGTGGTGATCGACTTCGCGGGCCGCAAGGGCGAGAACATCGTGCTCCAGAACGGTGAGGCGTTCGCGCCGACCGACCGGGAAGCCGAAGTCATGCAGTTCCGGGTGAGCAACAACGACGTCACCGACACGAGCTCTCCCGTCCCCGCATCTCTGCGGCCGTTGCCGAAGACCGATACGCCGGTCGTCACCCGCACCTGGGACTTCAACCGCACGGCCGGGAAGTGGACGATCAACGGCGCCGGGTTCGATCCCGATCGCGTCGACGCCAAGCCGACGCTCGGCACCACCGAGCGGTGGGTGTTCCGGAACCCGGCCACTCCAGGCGCGCAGACCCACATGGTCCACGTTCACCTCAACGACCAGAAGGGCGTCAGCCGCGACGGGCAGCCGCCCCCGGACTACGAGCTCAACAAGGACACGTGGTACGTGGCCCCCGGCGAGGAGGTCGTGGTCGACATCCCGTTCTCCGACTACTCCGGCAAGTTCATCATGCACTGCCACGTGCTCGAGCACGAGGACGACGGGATGATGACCCAGTTCGAGACGCTGCCGAGCCCCGCGGACCCTGGGCTCCCCCCCGGCGGCACTCCTCCGCCCGCCCCCGGAATGACGCCCGCTCCGCCCGGTCCTGTGCAGTTTCCCAAGCCGACCCCGACCCCGACGGCAAAGCTCAAGGCCCCGGCGAAGCTACGGGTCGAACGGGCGCGGGTGCGCGACGGACGCTTGCAGGTGCTCGCGCGCACGACAGCGCTGGCGACCGGCAGCGCCCGGATCAGCTTCCGGGCGGCGGGGCGGACGACGACGTTCTCGGCGCCGATCGTGCGCGGCACGGTGCGCGTGTCGCGCAAGCTGGCTCGCGCGCAGTCGCGGCTCGGGACGGGGATCGTGAGCATCTCCTACGCGGGCAACTCGCGGGTGCGGCGCGACGCGGTGCGCCTGCGCGCGGCGAGCCGCTCGGCGGGGCTGGTCAGGAAGACGGCGCGGATCGTCTCGGGTGAGCTGCAGGTCTCCGGAACGGTCTCCCGCTCGGCGCCCGGCGTGGTGCGCGTGCGCCTGGGCTACAGCGCCGGCGACGGGACGACGAGGTTCCTAAACTACCGGGCGCAGATCAAGCGCGGCCGCTGGCGCCTGGCCGAGAAGCTGCCGACCGCCGCGCGCAAGGGCGGCCAGCTCTCGATCCAGTACACCGGCTCGCTGCGCGGCCGGATCGCCGGCGCGCAGACCGAGAAGCAGGTCGCTCCCTGACTCGATGCAAGCTCGTGGGCGTTTAAGTCGGTCGGGTGACTCGGCTCGCGGCCTGTCGTTGCTCCGCCGTCCATTTGCCTAATGTACTCATGGTCGTTAGGGTAGCGGCGTGACTGCCGATGAGTCCTGCGAGCTTCTCTGCATCGACATGCCGAAGGCCGAGTCCCTGCGTCGCAGCCTGCCCGCCGTCGAGTGCCTGGAGTCTGCCGCCGCCGGCGCGAAGGCCCTGGCGGACCCGACGCGGTTGCGCCTCGCGCTGGCGCTCCGCGACGGCGAGGAGCTGTGCGTCTGCGACTTGGCGTGGATCAGCGAGCGCCAGGAGAAGCTCGTCTCCCATCACCTGCGTCAGCTCCGCGCGGCGGGTCTGGCTCGCTCACGCAAGGACGGCCGGATGGTCTTGTACTCGTTGACCGACCTTGGCCGACTTCTGCTCGCCGCCGTTGCCCGCGAGCTCCCTGACGCGGTGACGCGATGACTCAGCTGCCCGCGCTCCGGGCTGTGCCGCCGAACGACGAGACTGCGTCGGACGCCCGGGGCCCCGGTTCCCAGCGATTCCGCGTCGACGGCATGGACTGCGCCTCCTGCGCGCGGACGGTCGAGAAGATCGTCGCCGACCTCGATGGGGTCCGTGCCGCCCGGGTCTCCTTCGGCAACGCCACGCTGCTCGTCGACGGTGACCTGCCGCCCGACCGGGTCCAGAGGGCCGTGCGGGGCGCCGGCTACACCGTCGAGCTCGCCGGGATGCGGCGTGGCGAGCCCGCGGCGCCGTTCTGGCGTCGCAACGTTCGCACGGTCTCGACGACGGCATCGATCGCGCTGATTCTCGTGGCGGGCATCGCCTCGCTGACGGCAGCTCCGCGCGTGGTCGGCGAGCCGTTGTACCTCCTGTCGATGGCCGTGGGGGGCTGGCCGATCGGCCTCGCAGCGATCATGGCCCTTCGCAGGCGCACGCTGGACATGAACGTGTTGATGGCGATGGCGGCGCTGGGCGCGGTCGCGATCGGGGACTACGCCGAGGGCGCCTGGGTGCTCGTGCTCTTCGCGGTCGGCACGACGCTGGAGGGCTTCGCACTGGACCGCAGCCGCCGCTCGGTCGAGCTGCTCATGGAGCTCGCGCCCGCCGAGGCGCACGTCCTTATCGACGGCCGCGAGCAGACCGTCCCGGTCGAGGAGGTGGCTCCCGGCACGCTGCTGTCCGTCCGTCCGGGTGAGCGGCTCCCACTGGACGGCGTGGTGGTCGACGGCATCTCCAGCGTGGATGAGTCGGCTCTGACCGGCGAGTCGGTGCCCGTCGACAAGGAGCCCGGGTCGGAGGTCTTCGCGGGCACCTTGAACGCGTTCGGGGCGCTGACGCTGCGCGCGACATCGAGCGCCGCCGACTCGACGCTTGCGCGTGTGGCGCAACTGGTCGCCGACGCGCAGGGCAGCCGGGCGCCGTCGGAGCGCTTCGTCGACCGCTTCGCCCGCGCCTACACCCCGGCGGTCTTCGTCGCGGCGCTGCTGGTGGCGCTGGTCCCGACGCTGCTCGGCGGCGACCCCGACACCTGGATCTATCGTGCGCTGGCGCTGCTGATCGTCGCCTGCCCGTGCGCGCTGGTCATCTCCGTGCCCGTCAGCGTGGTCTCCGCCATCGGCGGCGCCGCCCGGCGCGGCGTCCTCATCAAAGGCGGGCAGGCGCTGGAGGATCTCGGCCGCACCCGCGTCGTCGCGCTCGACAAGACCGGAACGCTCACCCAGGGGCGCCCCCAGCTCGCGAGCATCACCGACGTGACCGGCGAGCCCGACGACGACGCACGCCTCGCGCTGATGGCCGCGATCGAGCGGGGCTCCGAGCACCCGCTCGGTCGAGCGCTCGTGGCAGCTGCCGAGGATCGCGCGCTCACCGTGGAGCGCGCGGCCGACTTCGAGGCGCTCCCAGGCCGCGGTGCCGAGGCCACCATCGACGGCCGGCGCCTGTGGGCGGGCGGCCCGCGCCTGGCTGCCGAACGCGGGGCCCCGGTGCCCGACGCCATGAGAGAGGCCGAGGAACGGGGAGAGACCGCGGTCCTGCTCGGTCAGGACGACTGCGTCCTGGCGGTCTTCGGGCTGGCTGACCAGCCGCGCCGCGAGGCGCCGGCGGCCGTCGCCGCACTGCGCTCCCGCGGCGGCGTCGAGCACGTCGTCATGCTCACCGGCGACAGCGAACGCGTCGCCCGAGCGATCGCCGGTCGCACCGGGGTCACGGAGTGGCGCGCCGGGCTGCTGCCCGAGGACAAGCTCGCCGCCGTCCGTGAGCTCAGCGACACCCACGGGCCGACGGTCATGGTCGGCGACGGCATCAACGACGCCCCCGCCCTCGCGGGAGCGACCGTCGGCGTCGCGATGGGCGTTGCGGGCTCCGATGTCGCTCTGGAGAGCGCCGACGTCACCCTCATGGCCGACGACCTCGAACGCCTGCCCGACGCGTTGAACGACGCCCGCCGCGCCTTGGGCATCATGCGCCAGAACGTCATCATCTCCCTGGCCACCAAGGCCGTCTTTATCGTCCTCGCTCCGCTCGGCTACGTCACGCTCGTCGTCGCCGTCGCCGCCGACATGGGCATCTCCCTGCTCGTCACGCTCAACGGGCTGCGGCTGCTCGGCAGGGCAGATGGCACGCCGTCCGCAACCGACCATGGACAGGGTGGGGCACTCGCGCCGCCGGCGGTGATCGCCCAGCCGACCTGCGACGACGGCTGCTGCTCGCCGTCCGCAGGCGGGCGAGCACGAACCTCGCAATGACCGCAGAGCCGGAATGCCTACACGCGTTCGAGCGCAGCGCTGCGCTGGCAGGATCGCATGGACGCCTTGCGTCGTCTGGCCGACGGATAGCCCCACGCTGGAGGGCCTTCGAGCGGGAATGATCCTCGCCGCCGGACGCGGCGGCGCGCCCAGAGTTGAGCCTAGCCTAAACTCATTGTCGCACATGGCTCAGGCACGATCTGGTCGCTATCTTCTTCTCGGTGCCGGCGTACCAGAACGACAGACCGATCGGGGTCGCGGTCGAGGATTATGTCAAGACGATCTTTGCCTTGGCCGATGGGTCGACGACCGGCATCGTCACCACCCAAGCACTCGCCGCTCGCCTGGACGTGTCCGCCGCGTCGGCTTCGGCCATGATGCGCAAACTCGAAGTCCTCGCGCTGGTCGCTCTGCACCCCTACCACGGCGTCGCCCTGACGCCCGCCGGGACGGGGGTCGCACTCGAGGTCCTGCGCCACCACCGGTTGCTGGAGCTGTTCCTCGCGCAGGAGCTCGGGCTCTCGTGGGACAAGGTGCACGACGAGGCCGAGGTGCTCGAGCACGCGATCTCCGAGGAGCTCGAGGCCCTTATCGCGCTGAAGCTCGGGAACCCCACCGTCGATCCGCACGGCGATCCGATCCCGTCCGACGACGGCCGCCTCGAGGAGGAGGCGACCGTGGTCCTCGAACAGCTCGACGTCGGGAACCTCGGGACACTCGTACGCGTCTCCGACGCCGATCCCGAGGTGCTGCGCTACCTCGACGCGCGCGGCATTCGCCCGGGGGGCACCTTCGAAGTGGTCGACAAGCAGCCTTTCGGCGGGCCGCTCTTCGCCCGGTTCGGCGGCGCAGCGGACGTGCACCCGCTCGGCCCCGGACTCACGCGGGCCATGCGCGTCCGGTGCGACGCGTGAGCGACTCGATCCTCGACCGCCCGCGAGTCGACACGGAACCAGGGCCCAGTGCGCCGAGCGACCTCGAGCGCATCCGCGCCCGAGGCGGCGTGCGCGGAGTCCTGCCGCTGCTCGGACCCGCGTTCGTGGCCTGCATCGCCTATGTCGATCCCGGCAACTTCGCGACGAACATCGCAGGCGGCGCGAAGTACGGGTACCTGCTGCTGTGGGTCATCCTCGCGGCCAACCTCATGGCCATGCTCGTGCAGAACCTCACCGCGAAGATCGGCATCGCCACGGGCAAGAACCTCGCCGAGCTGTGCCGGGAGAACTTCCCGCGGCAGGTCAGCTGGGGCCTGTGGGTGCAGGCCGAGCTCATCGCCATGGCCACCGACCTCGCCGAGTTCATCGGCGCGGCCATCGCGCTGAACCTGCTCTTCGGGGTGCCGCTGTTCGCATCGGGGGTCATCACGGCGATCGTCGCCTTCGCGATCCTCGCCCTGCAGACCAAGGGCTACCGTCGCTTCGAGGTTGCCATCGTCGGAATGCTCGCCATCATCCTCGCCGGGTTCCTGTACGACACCCTGAGAATCGGCTTTGACGCCGGAGACGCGGCCGAGGGCTTCATTCCCGGCTTCGCGGGCACCGACTCGATCCTCTTGGCGACCGGGATCCTCGGCGCCACGGTGATGCCGCACGTCATCTACCTGCACTCCGCGCTGACCCAGAACCGGATCGCGCTTCGCAACGACACCGAGCGCCGCCGCATGCTGCGCTTCAACCGCATCGACGTCACGATCGCCATGACCCTCGCGGGCCTGGTCAACATGTCGATGCTCGTCATCGCCGCTTCGCTGTTCAACGGCTCGGGGCTGGAGGTCAGCTCCATCGAGAGCGCCTACGCCGGCTTCGACGAGCTCGTCGGCCCGGGGGCCGCCCTGGCCTTCGCCCTGGCGCTGCTG
>JBBJOW010000082.1:0-13024 GCA_037724045.1 Solirubrobacteraceae bacterium | reverse complement strand
GTGGGGGCCGCGCGACCGGGGTGCTGCGCGCCCCGCGGCGCTTCGAGCTGCTCGGCCTACGCGGGCGTGGGCTGGCCGGCGCCGACGTCGAGGTCCGGGTGCGACGCTCCGGGGGTGCCTGGAGCCCCTGGACGCCGTTCGGCGTCGGCGTCGAGCACGCGCCCGACCGGCCCCGCGTGGCCGGCGCCAGTGACCCCGTCTGGGCGGGCGGCGCCGACGAGCTGCAGCTCCGCGCGCGCCGCGCGCCACGCGGGTTGCGGGTGCACTTCGTCGCCGTGGGGCGGCCCGCGATGCGCCCGGCCGCGACCCTGCGCGCGGTGGGCTCCGGCGCCCAAGTAAAAGGCGGACCGCCCGCCATCATCCCGCGGACACAGTGGGGCGGGAACGCCGTGACGCCACGCAGCAAGCCCGAGTACGGCGACGTGCAGATGGCCTTCGTGCACCACACCGTCTCGGCCAACCAGTACGCCCGCGAGGACTCCGCGGGCATCGTCCTGGCCATCGCGAAGTACCACCGCGACACGAACGGCTGGAACGACATCGGCTACAACCTCCTCGTCGACCAGTTCGGGCAGATCTTCGAAGGGCGCGCCGGTGGGGTCGATCTTGCGGTGATCGGCGCCCAGGCGCAGGGCTGGAACGCCCACTCGACCGGCATCGCGACGATCGGGACGTTCTCCGATGTCGCCTTCCCCGAGGCCGGAGTCGCGGCGCTCGCGCGCGTGCTCGCCTGGAAGCTCGCGCTGCACCAGGTCCCGACGACCGGCACGGTCGAGATCGTCTCGGCCGGTGGTGCGGCCAACCGCTACAAGTCGGGCGTCCCGGTCGCCCACCAGCGGATCTCCGGCCACCGCGACGGCTGCACGACCTCGTGCCCCGGGAACGCGCTCTACCGCCAGCTCGGCGATCTCCGCGCCCGCGCGGCCAAGCTCGGAGGTGCCGTCGCGGCGCAGCCGCGGCTGACGCTCGCGCCCGGAGCGGTCGAAGTCGCCTACGGCGCCGGGGCGACGTTCAGCGGCACGCTGCGCGGCGGAGACGGACAGCCCGTCGCGGGCACGCCGATCGTGCTGCAGAAGCAGGGCGCGAAGAGCTTTGTCACCGTCGGGCGTACGACCACGCGCGACGACGGCGGCTGGGATGTCACCGTCCCGTGGCGCCGCGGGGCGGCGGTGCGCGCGCTGGCCACGGTGGCCGGGAGCCCGGTTCGCTCCTCGCCCGTGAGCGTCGCGGTCGGGACCGTCCTGCAAGTCGCACCCCTTGCCGCGCGCGTCCGCATGGGCCGCGCCGTCGCCGTCACGGGCAAGGTGCGCCCGGGCGGACCCGTCCGGCTCAGGGTCGAGCGCAAGACCCGCGGCGGGGGCTGGGTCCGTGTCGTCGAGGTGCCCGCCAAGGTCCGCGGGGGCCGCTTCACCGCCCGGGCCCGGCTGCCGACCCCAGGCCTCTACCGCGTGACCGTGCGGACGGGAACGAGGGCCAAGCCGGTCGTCGCCGCGGCGGGAATCGTCCGCGCCGTGCGCAGCCAGGCTGATGTCTCGCGCGCGGCGGGCGGGGCATTGCCGACGACGCCGGCCGCCCCTCCGGCCGGCGGCGGGGCGACGGCCGGTTAGCCCTCGACGGTTATGGTGCCCTTCATGTAGGGGTGGAAGAGGCAGATGTAGGCGTAGGTGCCGGGCTTGGCGAAGCTGACCGACTTCGTCTCGCCCTTTTCGATCGTGCCCGAGTCGAACTTCATCGCGCCCTCGGCGATCGTCGCCGTGTGCGGTGCCGTGTCGAGGTTCTCGAAGTCGACCCGGGCGCCCTTCTTGACCGTGACGGTCTCCGGCGCGTAGAGGAAGTCCTTGATCTTGACGACGACGGCGGCGTCGGCGGCCGGCCCGGCGGAAGCGGGCGCGGGCGTGGAGGCGGCGGGGGCGGGAGCCGCGCCTCCGGGCTCCTCGTCAGAGCCGCAGGCGGCAAGGAGGGCGAGGGCGGCGAGCAGGGCACAGGCGAGCGCGGGGGTCTTCATGTCGGCTTCTACGCAGCCGCATGCTCCGAGGACGCCTCGCCAGGCCGTCGGTGCCGAGGGGCGGCATAGTTGAGAATGAGTCTCGTTCTGCTGTATGGTGACCCTCGTGCTCGAACCGCTCAGCCTCCCGTTCGTGCAGCGCGGGCTCGTCCAGATCCTCGTGCTCGCCGTCGGCGCCGGCGTCATCGGCACCTGGATCGTCCTTCGCGGCCTGGCCTTCTTCGCCCACGCGGTCGGCACCGCCGCCTTCCCGGGCCTGGTCCTCGCCGACGGCCTCGGCTTCGCCGCCACGCTGGGAGCAGGCGCGACGGGCGCGATCGTCGCCATCGCCGTGGGCGTGCTGGCGCGGCGCCCGGCCGCGCGCGAGCGCTACGACTCACTGACCGCGCTCGTCCTCGTCGGGGCGCTCGCACTCGGGGTGATCCTCGCCTCCGACGTCTTCGGCTCGGGCTCCAACGTCGAGTCGCTGCTGTTCGGCTCACTGCTGCTCGTCGACGGCGGGGACATCGCGCTGGCCGGCGTCGCGAGCGTCGTGGCCGTCGGCCTCGCCGCGCTGCTCGAGCAGCGCTGGCTGGTCAGCGCCTTCGACCCGGAGACCGCCCCGGCGCTCGGGGCACGCTCCGCGCTGCCGGACCTCACGCTGCTCGGGATCATCGCGCTGCTCTCGGTCGCCGCCCTGGCGACCCTCGGAGCGCTGCTGTCCACCGCGCTGCTCGTCGTGCCCGCCGCGACGACGCGCCTGGTCTGTTCCAGGTTGCGCACGTGGCAGCTGGCGACCGTGGCGCTGGTGGCCGTCGAGGGCACCGTCGGCCTGTGGCTCGCCTTCCAGACCAACACGCCGCCCGGCGCGGCGATCGCCGTCCTGGCCGGCGCGACGTTCGCCCTCGTGGCCGCCGGCCGCGCGCTCACCAGGGGTCTTCGAGCCCGCCGCGCCGCGCTGGCCGCCGCCGCGCTCCTAGCGCTCGCACTCGTCGGCGCCGGCTGCGGCGCCGGCTCCACCGGCACCACGGACGGTGACGGGGCCGCCGCCGAGCCGATCAAGGTCGTCGTCACCACCACGGTGCTCGGCGACGTCGTTGGCCAGATCGGCGGCGATGCGGCCGACGTCACCCAGATCCTGAAGCCGAACGCCGACGCGCACGACTACGAGCCCCGACCCCAGGACGTCACCGCGACCGCCGACGCCGAGCTCGTCGTGCAATCCGGCGACAACCTAGACGAGTGGATGGGCGACGTCGTCGAGCAGAGCGGCACGGAAGCCGACGTCGTCGACGTCTCGGAGAACCTGGAGTTCCGCCTGCCCGGCGAGACCGAGGGAGAGGAGGCATCGAAGTACGATCCGCACTGGTGGCACGATCCGCGCAACACCGTGACCGCGGTGAAAGCGGTCCGCGACGCGCTCAGCGAGGCAGATCCCGGCGCCAAGGCGACCTACGACGCCAACGCGACGGCCTACCTCGCCAAGGTCCGAGCGCTCGACGAGGGTATCGCCGACTGCTTCGACAAGATCCCCGCGGAGGAGCGCAAGCTCGTCACCGACCACGACGCCTTCGGGTACTTCGCCGGCCGCTACGACATCACCGTCATCGGAGCGGTCATCCCCTCGCAGACCACGCAGGCCCAGGCCTCCGCGGGCGAGATCGCCAAGCTTGCCCGGGTGATCGAGAAGGAGGGCGTCAAGGCGGTCTTCCCCGAGAGCTCGGTGAACTCCAAGCTCGCCGAGGCGATCGCCGATCAGACCGGCGCGAGCGCCGAGTACGAGCTCTACGGCGACTCACTCGGGAGCGACGGCTCCTCGGGCGCCACGTACCTGACGATGGAGCAGGCCAACGCCGACGCGATGGTCAAGGGCTTCACGGGCGGAAGCGGATCGTGCACCATCCCGGAACTGTGAGCCCGACTCGAAACCCACCGCGATGAGCCTGCGGGTCGCCGACCTCGCCGTGGGCTACGGCGGGGCCCCCGTGCTGCGTGACGTCTGCTTCTCCGCGGGCGCGGGCGAGCGCGTGGCGGTGCTCGGGCCCAACGGCGGCGGCAAGACGACGCTCTTCAAGGCGCTGCTCGGGCAGCTCGAGCCCGTGGCCGGTTCACTCGACACCGGCGGCCGTTGCGCCGTGGTGCCGCAGACCGAGCGCTCGCGGCTGGACTTCCCGGTCTCCGCGACCGACGTCGCGGTGATGGGCGCCGTGTCGCGGCTGCCGTGGTGGCGGCGCCCGGGGCGGACCGAACGCGCGTCGGCTCGGGCCGCGCTCGCGCAGGTGGGCCTGGGTGAGGAGGCCGAGCGCACCTTCGGCGACCTGTCGGGTGGCCAGCGCCAGCGGGTGCTCGTCGCCCGCGCGCTCGTGCAGGACGCCCCCGTCATGCTGCTCGACGAGCCGTTCACGGGGCTGGACGTCCACAGCGCCGAGCAGCTCGAGGCGCTGCTGGTCGAGATGGCCGGGGAGGGCCGGACGCTGCTGATCGCCACCCACGACGTCGACCAGGCGCGGCGCTGGGACAAGGTGCTCTGCCTCAACGGCCGCCAGGTCGCCTACGGGCCGCCATCGCAGACGCTCACCCGCCCGGTCCTCGAGGCCACCTACGGCGGGGCGATCATCGACGTCGACTGCCCCGACCACGGCACCGAGCGGGCGATCATGCCCGCCCACCACCACCACGCGCACTGAGTGTCGCTCGCCGCCCTTCAGTGGCTGACCGATCCTTGGGCGCAGTCGCTCGGTCGGCGCGCGCTGCTGGAGGTGATCCTGCTCGGCGTGGCCGGCGGGACGCTCGGCTGCTGGCTGGTCTTCTACAACCTCGCCTACTCGGCCGAGTCGCTCGCCCACTCACTGCTGCCCGGGCTGGTCGGCGCGGCGCTGCTCGGCGTCCCCCTGCTGCTCGGCGGCGCCGCCGGGCTGCTCGTCGGAGCCGTCGCGGTCGCGCTCGCGGGCCGCATCGAGGGGATCGGGCGCGACACCGCGGTGGCCGTGGTGGTCACCGCCCTGTTCGGGCTCGGCGTCCTGCTCGCGCTGAGCCCCGAGACGCCCGCGGGACTGCAGGGCCTGCTGTTCGGCGACGTGCTCGGCGTCAGCGACACCGATCTGGCGCTGGCCGGCGGGCTGGTCGCCGTGCTGCTCGTCGCGCTGCGGCTCGGCCACGAGCGGCTGCTGATCGTCGGCTTCGACCGCCTGAACGCCGCCGCGCTCGGCGTGCGGCCCTTCGCCGTCGACGTCACGCTGCTCGTGGGGCTGGCCGCGGCGCTGCTCGTCGCCGTCCAGGGGCTCGGCAGCCTGCTCGTGGTGGCAGTGCTCATCGCTCCCGCGTCGGCGGCCCGGCTGCTCACGCGGCGGATGGCGCCGATGCTCGCCGTGTCGGCCGCGATCGCCATCCTCGGCGGCGTCGGCGGGATCTACCTCTCCTACCACGCGGGAACGGCGGCGGGCGCGTCGATCGCCGTGGTGCTCGTCGCCGTCTACCTCCTCGTCACCGCCACGGCCGGCCGGCGCGGCGCGCGGGCGGCCTGAGCGCGTTCAGAGTTCGAGCGGGCGGCGTCAGTCCTCCGGTCGCTGGCAATCGCCGCAGGAGCCGTGGAGGACGATCTCGTGCTCGGCGACGTCGAAAGCGACCCGCCGAGCGACCCGGTCGATCGTGCGCTCGAGCTCCTCGTCCTCGAACGGGATCACCTCACCGCAGTCGTCGCAGACGAGGTGATGATGGTGATGGGCACCGTGCGGGTGCAGCGCCTCGTAGCGCGAGATGCCCTGCCCGACCTCGATGCGCGCCACGAGCTTGAGCTGCTCGAGCTCGTCGAGGACCCGGTACACGCTCGCGCGGGCGACCTGCCGCACGGTGGTCCGCAGCGCCTCCTCGATCTCCAGCGCGGACAGCGCGCAGGGCTGGCCGGCGAGCAGGTCGATGACGGCCTGGCGCGCACCCCCACGGCGATAGCCGGCATCTGCGAGGCGTCCCGCCGCGCGCTCCGCCCAGTCCGACGCACCGACCCCGTCGGCGTGAGGCTGGGGCACGGAGGACACCCCGCAATGCTAGTAGCGCACGCCTGGCCCGTCGAGTGCCGGTGAGCGTCGGAGGGATCGACGCCCGTCGGCACTCGGGCGTCCGGCGCTCAGCGGTCGTCGCGGATCTCCGGCGGCGGACCGAGATCGGCGACCGGAGGTTGCGTTCATCGAGCTGGCATCTCACGCGTGCGCATCAGTGCATCATGCGGCTTGAAGTTATAATGCGCCGGGTGCGAACCACGGTGACCCTTGACGCCGACACGCGCCTGCTCGTCGAGCGCGCGATGCGCGAACGCGACATCACGTTCAAGGAGGCGCTCAACGATGCGGTCCGGGCCGGGCTGGCCGGGCCGGTGCCCGGCGAACGGCCCGGCGCCACGGTTCCGCGGGACATGGGGGCACCGCTGTTCGATCTCACCCGCAGCCTCGAGCTCTACGGTCAGCTCGAAGACGAGGAGATCGTGCGCAAGCTGGCCTCGGGACGCTGATGGTCGTCGTCGACGCCAACGTCCTGCTCTACGCGGTCAACTCGGCCGCGATGCACCACGAGGAGTCGCGCGCCTGGCTCGACGCCGCGCTGGCGGGCACCGAAGTCGTCGGCCTTCCCTGGCTCTCGCTGATCGCCTTCATGCGGATCGCGACCAATCCGCGTGCCACGCGGACGCCGTTGTCGGTGAGTGACGCGGCAGACCAAGTCACGCGCTGGCTGGACGAGCCGGCGGCGGTCGTCGCCCAACCCACCGCGCGCCACGCGGCGATCCTCACCGGCCTGCTCCGCGACGTCGGCACCGCCGGCAACCTGGTCAACGATGCGCACCTCGCGGCACTGGCGATCGAGCACGGTGCGCCGGTCGTGTCCTACGACCGCGACTTCGCCCGCTTCCCGGGAGTTCGTCACCGCCTGCCCGGATGAGCGCGGACGGAACGGCGGGCCGACGACGGACGGATCACGCTGCTTCAGCCGTCTCGGCCGAGCTCGAGCGTCTCGATGCGGGCGTGATCGTGCGTTGCCGAAGCGAGTCCTGAGTCCTTGGTGGCCAGAGGCTCCTCGAGATGTTCGGCCAGCGTCACGAACGGGGCGTCCGCGGCCGTCAGGTTCTCCCGCAGTTCCCATGCGCGTCCGCGGAGCGGAAGGGTGCCGACAGCTCGACGGGCAGATCTCCCAGGTCGTCGATGGCGCCGCGTGCTCGTTCGGAGTCGAGCAGGCCCCGGCTCGCATCTCGACGGAGGACGGCGAGCACCTCGAAACGAGCAGGTCGGGCGCCGCAGCCGCGCCTTCGCGGGCGAGCAACTCTTCGACGTCTGCGGCCACCCCGTCGCCGAGCAGAAAGTCGATCACGACCGAGGTGTCGAGGACCGTCATTCGCCGCGGTCGCGCAACCTCCGCACGGAGCGGACGCTGGACTCGTCGCGCGCAACCACTCCGCGGGCTGTGATGCGGGCTGCCAGCTCTTCAGGAGTCGGGCGCTCGGCGGTGCGCGCGAGCACCGTTCGGAGGTGCTCGGAGAAGGACATTCCCGCTGCCGCAGCGCGTGCCTTTGGCACGCTGTGCACCGGCTCCGGGACATCGCGGATTTGCACGAGAACCCCATACCGTCCAGTGCCGTAGCATGCGAACCACATTGACCCGCTGGTCATGAGCAGGTCGATTCCGTGATCGAGCTGCTCGTCAGATTGCGTGAGCAGCACGGGCCCGCCCTCGTCTTCGTCACCGCGACGTCGCGCCCGATCGCGGGCGCGACTAATCCGGGTGCTTCAGAGTTCCAGGGTCGCGCGCAGTGCGTCTTCGACGTCGACCATGCGCAGCGGCGAGAGGCGGTCGATGACCTCGATCGGGTCGTCAGCGACGAGCGTGGCCAAGTCGTGGCAGAGGATCCACGAGCGGCCGGGCAGTCCGGCCAGCTCTCTGTTGTCAAGGGCGACGGCGGTCGGGATCGAACGTGGGCGCCGGACGCTGATGATCCGCGCCACGATCGGGCGCAAACGCCACCGACACGACGCGCGACGAGACCACGACGACCGGCTTGCGCCCGACCTCGGGCAGCACGGCCCAGCCGACGTCTCCGCGCTCGAGCACGCCCGCTCAGGCGTCGTCGTGCAAGAGGGTGGAGGCGCGCAGCAGCGCGCGTCGCTCGGCGTCGCCGTCCATGTCGAGGCGGTCGAAGGCCCGCAACTGATCGATCTGACGTGGCTCGTCGACGGCCCGCTCGATGGCGCCGACGAACGCCTCGGCAACCGCGCGCAGCACCTGTCCTTGGACGGCCGCGACGTCGGGCTCGCGGCGCAGTCGGCGCAGCAGCTCGATCTCCAGATCGCGCGTGACGCGCGCAGCCGCCGCCGGATCGCGCGCGAGCTGGCGGTAAGCCCGCTCGGCGTCACGCAGCCGCTCTGCGAGCTGCGCCGGGGCGCGGAAAGAAAACGTGCGATCGGCCAACGCCACTGTCTGCCGAGTGTAGACGCCCCATCCACGCCGGTCGACCATTCTTCGCCGGCACCTCACGTGGTCGCGCGGAGCGCCGCATGACCACCTGCCTGCCCAGGCCGGGCTGGACGCGGAGGTGGTGCTCGCCGTCGGCATGGTTCGGCGGCAACCGGCGACTACGCCGAGACTGCGATCGCGCCGACCGTTGCCTTCGACGGCCGCGCCCGGTCACATCCCGATGTCGTCGTCGACGCGCTCAGCTGCGCGCCACCCGGGGGTGGTCGCTTCGCTCTACGCGGTCACCGTCGCGCGCCGCTGGGCCAGCGCGTAGAGCGTCTCGGGCGCGATGTCGGCCTGGTTGGGCCAGACGATCGTGCCGGCCTCGGGATCGGCGCGCAGTCGGCGGAAAGCTCGGGGTCGCGTAGCGCCTCGAAGACGCCGCCGAAATCGAGCAGGTGGGAAAGGTAGACGTCGCCGGCGGTTCCGTCCTCGAAATCAACGCGGACGACGCAGCCGCCAAGCGGCTGAGCTCTGATGAGTGGCGGGGTGCTGCGCATGACCCAGATCGTAGGGGATCTATCGCAACGGATCGATCGGCTTCAGCGGCTGGTGGCGGCGCGCGAGATCCCAGTTGTCGGGCAGCTCCGCTGGATGCGCGCCGGCCCACTCGGTCACAGAACGCGCTGATCCTCGGCATCTGCCGATCGTCTCCGCTGTCTCGGGCGTCTCCGCTGACTTCCACCGGACCGATGTCGACGCATCCTGCGCGGCCCGAGTCGCCGACATGCCGTGCTCGGCCAATGCAGCAGCCGGATCTAGACCCTATGTGGCGGTCGCCCAGTCTCTCGGGTTGACTGTTGGGGCTGGTGGCCGGACGCTCCTCGCGGGGGCTTGTCTGGCCGGAGAATGGCTCCGGCTGACCCCAGATCAGTGAGGAGGTCCGGCCATGACCGGAACTGTGACGTGGGCGGGGCTTGATGTCCATGCTCGCTCGACGCATGCGGCGGCGATCAACGTGATGACAGGGCGGCGGCGAGCGTGACGACGGCCTCGCAGGCGGCCGCGACGGTGGCGCACTCCGGCGTGCAGGCCAGCGCGTGGATTCAGTCACTGCTCTCGGCGGTCGCGCCGAGCCGTAGCTTCGCCGCCCCAGCCCTTCAGGCCAGGCATGCGCGAACCCCGGTCTCGAGCCACGCACGTCGTCGTCGACTACGGAGCGGCGGCCAGCGCCGCCACGCGGGCTGCGAAGGCGGACAGGTCATCGAGCCCGCCGTCATGAACGTATCGCGCCAGCCGGGCGTCGTCCACCTCGGCGTAGAGGTGCACGATCAGGTTGCGCGCCCCGGCGAGGGAGACCATCCGGTCGGCCAAGCCCTCCTCGAGCACGCCGACCTCGGCGAGCACCCGAAACGCGTCACCGTAGTCGCGAGGCACACGGTGGCCGTCGGCCGCGATCACGTGGTTGGCGACGTCGATGCAGATCTGCGCGGCAGTTTGCACCAGGTGGCGGCGACGGTAGGGATCCGACGCGGGCTCGGCGAGCAGCGACCGGTAGCGCTCGAGCATCGAGAGCAGCCGCCTGACGCGGTCGGCGTCGACCATCACCGCAGGCCCACGTCGGCGACCCGGCGGAGATAGGAGCGGGTCGCCTCCGAGATCACCGGACGGAACTCGACCCACCGCAGGCGCGCGTCGACCTCGAAGCGCACCCGGCGTGCCTCGTCGCCGACGTGCAGCAGGCGCCCCTGCTCGGCGACCCGTCCGCGCAGCTCCAGCGTCGCCCGACCCAGGTCGACCACGTCGACCCGTGTGCCCATCACGGCGGCCAGGTCGGCCGCCAGCCGCACCGTCGCGTCGAACGCCGGCTCGGGCTCGTCCCAGAGCACCGCCACGTCGTGGTCGCTGCTCGTCCCTGCCGTCCCGTCGGCCCGGGAGCCGAAGAGGTAAGCCAGTGCGACACCGTGCCGGGAGAACACGCTCGTCAACTGCGGACGCTCCACGTCGCCATGATTCCACAGGCGTCGACCTCGCGCGAGGGCTGCGGGCGGCCACGGGTCCATCGCGCCGCGCCGCACCGACGCTCAATGCACATGCCCGTGCCCGTCGCCGAGGGCGTCGGCCGGTGTGCGGGCCACGAGGAACGCGGCGAGCGCCGTGGTCAGCGGCACGGCGGCGATCAGCGCTAGGCAGCCGACGATGGTTGCGGCGATCGGCTCGGCGATGTCCTGCGCGTTGAGCGCGTCGGTGACGCCGACGCCGGAGGAGCGCAGGACCAGCAGCAACGGCAGCGCCGTTCCCACGTAGGCGAGTACGAGCGTGTGGATCGTCGCGGCGAGATGATCGCGCCCGACCGCGATGGCACCGCGATACAGCGCGCGCGCTCCCATCCGGCCGTCGGCGCGGCGCAGCGCGACGACCGCCGAGGACTGGGTGACCGCGGTGTCGGCCAGCACGCCGAGTGCGCCGATCAGCATGCCGGCCAGGACGACGCCCTGCAGCGAGACGTCGGAGCGCTGCTGGTTGAGGAAGCCGGCAAGCTCGGAGGAGCGCCCGTCGAGCGCCACCAGGCCGACGGCCAGCTCGGCCAGCGCGGCGCTGAGCACGAGCGTGGTGGTGACGCCGAGGACTGCGGCCAGCGACGGCGCGGTGAGCCCGTGGGTCAGTCCCACGGTCACGAACGTCACCGCCAGCGCGCAGACGAGCGCGACGGGGACCGCGGGCTGGCCCGCGAGCATCGCGGGGATCAGGAAGGCCACCACGAGCCCGACCGACGCAACCACCCCGAGCGCCGCCAGCGCTCCGCGCACCCGCAGGGTCACCACCGCGACTACGACCAGCCCCAGCGCCAGCCAGGCCAGGCCGCCGCGACGGTCGACGCCTGAGTAGGACCACCGCTCGGCCGGCGACGGGACGCCGGGGAAGTCGGGGATCCGGGTGACGCGGATCGCGCTCCCCGGATCCGGCGAGGGCGTGATCCCCCCGAGCGGACCGAGCGTCATCCGCTGCGCCGTTCCGTCCACCTCGGCGGTGATCTGCCGGCAGCGCTGGCCGGTCGGGCCCGGGCAGGCGACGATGCGCGACGCGGTCACCGTCGCAGCCTGCGACGGGCCGCCGAAGCCGCCCGCGTCGCTGCTTTTCACTTCGGCGGGCCACAGCGCGACCAGGCCGACGAGGGTGACGACCAGGACGACCCCGCAGAGCGCGGCGAGCACCCGCCCGCCGGGCGTGGTCCACAGCGCGACGAGCTCGGCGCCGGGACGGGGCCTTTCGCGCCAGCCGGCGTGCGGCATGCGCGTACCGACGCGACGCCTGGTTCTTCCGCGGTCGCGGCGGCGGCGCTCCCCGGCGGCGAAGAACGCCTCGAGCTCCTCGTCGGCCGGCTCTCGGGTGGCCACGGCCTGCACTTCCCCGTGGCGTGGTTAAGTCCTGCTCGCTGCCCCGCCTCGACCTTCGAGCCCGCATCGCTTTGCATCGTAAGAGGCGGACGCTGCTCCTATGACGCGGGCCATCACAGTCCGACTCGACGAAGGCGCCCGGCCGGGACGCACCGCCGGCCTCGCGGCGCTCGAGCGACTCGTCGACCGATCGCGACAGCAGTCCGCAGCCGACGCCGTAGACTTGGTCGTCGAAGCGCACGCGGCGCTGCAAGCTGATCGGTGAGTGTCGTGACCGCTTCCGTCCGGCCAGCGCGCCGGCCGGCGTCGCACGCCACGACGCCAGGCTCAGACCCGCTCCCCATCGACGCTGACGAATCGCGCCCTCAACGGCCGCGCACCATAGCGACGACTGCGCATCGGCGAGCCGCCTGGGCTGTACCGCGAGCTGACCGTCGACGAGCTCCCGGCCGGCGCCACGCACGGCCGCCGCATCTCACGTTGTTCACCGTGGCGACCTTCGCCGCGCCGCCAACACCCTGACCTGACTAGAAAGGCGGGGCCCCACGGGGCCCGCCTTTGTGCTGCTGAGACTCTGCTACTATCAGCTGCCGGCGTTACAGCCCTTGGTCATTGCGGCAGCTGCGGGCCCGCAGGTGCGGGTAAACTGACCGGCCGCGGTCTTGGTGATCGTGAAGGTGCCGGTGCTGCTCGAGATCGCGGTCACAGCGTACAGACCCGCCGACGTCACAGCCGAGGAGATCGTCGTGCTGGCGGGCATCGCCTGGACGCCACCAGCGGCGACGGTGCAGTCCGCCACGATCGACGGGCTCGGCTTATCGGCGATGCAGGACTCAACCTGCGTGACGGCGTTGCGCGCGTTCGACTTCGCGGACGAGTCCTCGGCCTTCTCGCGCTGGCCCAGGAACGTCGGCAGGGCGATTGCGGCGAGGATGCCGATGATCAGGATGACGACGAGGAGCTCGATGAGCGTGAAGCCCTTCTCGTCGTCGTTGGCGCCACGAAGGCGGTTGAGCATGCGCTGCAGCATTTGGGTGTCCTCCTCAGGATCACTCGGACCAATAGATTGGTTGTGCTGCCAGCTCCGCGGATATCGGGTTCCCGCGGGGTCATGCTGTGCACCCCGGTGGCGGCTCGGCTTCCTCCCCGAAGGGAGGTCCGTGGCTTTGCGTCCCACCCTCACGAGTGGTTTGCCCTTGCACCTCGG
>JBBJOW010000081.1:0-13132 GCA_037724045.1 Solirubrobacteraceae bacterium | reverse complement strand
CGTCGTCTTGCCATGGTCGATGTGACCGATGGTCCCGACGTTGACGTGCGGCTTGTCGCGCTCGAACTTCTCCTTCGCCACTGTGAAACTCAGCTCCTTCGTTCTTCGTCGAAAATTTGGCGGCGGAACACTGTATCTACGCCGCGTCCGCGCTGCCCATGCGCTCTTCGATGACCTTGGTGGCCACGCTGGCGGGCACCTCGTCGTACTTCTCGAACTGCATGGTGTAGGTGGCCCGGCCCTGGGTCATCGACCGCATCTCGGTCGCGTACCCGAACATCTCCGACAGCGGGACCGTGCCGGTGACCGAGAGCGCGTTGCCGCGCCGGTCCTGGCCCTCGATCCGGCCACGCCGGCGGGACAGGTCGCCGATCACGTCACCAAGGAAGTCCTCCGGGGTGACGACTTCGACCTTGAAGATCGGCTCCAGCAGCGCCGGCTTGGCGCGCCTTACGGCCTCCTTGAGTGCGAGCGAGCCCGCGATCTTGAAGGCGATCTCCGATGAGTCCGTGTCGTGGAACTTGCCGTCGGTGAGCGTCACGCGCACGTCGACGAGCGGGTAGCCGGCGAGGACGCCGGACTCCAGCGCCTCCTCGACACCCTTGCCGACGGCGGGGATGTACTCAGTGGGGATGGAGCCGCCCTTGACCTTGTTGATGAACTCGAAGCCCTCGCCGGGCGCCGGCTCGATGTCGATGTAGACGATGCCGTACTGGCCCGAGCCGCCGGTCTGGCGGACGAAGCGGCCCTCGACCTTCTGCGCGGTGCTCGTGATGGTTTCGCGGTAGGAGACCTGCGGGCGGCCGATGTTGGCCTCGACGCGGAACTCGCGCATCATCCGGTCGACGAGCACCTCGAGGTGCAGCTCGCCCATGCCGGAGATCTCGGTCTGCCCCGTCTCCTCGTTGGTCGCGACCTGGAAGGTGGGGTCCTCCTCGGCCAGGCGGCCGAGGGCGACGGACATCTTCTCCTGGTCGGACTTGGTCTTGGGCTCGATCGCCACCGAGATGACGGGATCCGGGAAGACCATCGTCTCCAGCAGGATCGGGTTGTCGGGCGCGGCGAGCGTGTCACCGGTGTAGACCTGCTTGATGCCCACGGCCGCGGCGATGTCGCCCGAGTAGACCTCGGAGACGTCCTGGCGATCGTTGGCGTGCATCATCAGGATGCGCCCGATGCGCTCCGTCTTGCCGGTGTTGACGTTGAGCACCCGCGTGCCGGCCTCGAGCTTGCCCGAGTACACGCGGAAGAAGGTGAGCTTGCCGACGTGCGGGTCCGACATGACCTTGAACGCGAGTGCGGCGAACGGGCCGGAGTCATCGGCGGGGCGGTCGGAATCCCTGCCCTCGCCGCCGCGTACGGGCTCCACGCCCTTGATGGCGGGCACGTCGAGCGGGCTGGGCAGGTAGGCGAGCACGGCGTCGAGCAGCGGCTGGACGCCCTTGTTCTTGAAGGAGGAGCCGCACAGCACCGGCGTGATGCTCATGTCGAGCGTCGCCTTGCGGATGGCGGTGGCGAGGCGCGCGTCGGGGATCTCGGACTCGTCGAGGATCATCTCGACCAGGCCGTCGTCGTAGTGGGAGACCTCCTCGAGCAGGTGCTCCCTGGCGGCCGCGGCCGCGTCGGCCAGGTAGTCGGGGATGTCGGCCACGAGGACGTCCTTGCCGAGATCGTCCTTGTAGGTGATGGCCTTCATCGCGACCAGGTCGACGATGCCCTCGAACCCGCCCTCGACGCCGATCGGCAGCTGGATCGGCACGGGGTGCGCGCCGAGGCGGTCGATCATCGTCTGCACGCCGCGGTCGAAGTCCGCGCCGATGCGGTCCATCTTGTTGATGTAGGCGATGCGCGGGACGCGGTAGGTGTCGGCCTGGCGCCACACGGTCTCCGACTGCGGCTCGACGCCGGCGACGCTGTCAAACAGGGCGACCGCCCCGTCGAGCACGCGCAGGGAGCGCTCCACCTCGACGGTGAAGTCGACGTGCCCGGGCGTGTCGATGATGTTGATGCGATGGTCGCGCCACTCCGCCGTGGTGGCCGCGGAGGTGATGGTGATGCCGCGCTCCTGCTCCTGCTCCATCCAGTCCATCGTCGCGGCGCCCTCGTGGACCTCGCCCATCTTGTGGGAACGGCCCGTGTAATAGAGGATGCGCTCGGTCGTCGTGGTCTTGCCCGCGTCGATGTGGGCCATGATCCCGATGTTCCGGGTCTTCTCGAGTGTGAAGTTGCGTGGCATGCGTAAGTGGGAAGTGAGGTGCTGCGGGGCAAGAAAAAAGGGCCCGGTATGGGGCCCCTCGTCACGGCACGGAGTTACTCCCTAGGCAGTGACTATGTCCGTCGGAAGGACTCCATGGAAAACGAGGTTCGCCGCTGTTTCGGCGCAATACAACACGCCGCGGCGACATGGGAGAGTAGCAGGGGGCTCAGCCCGTCGAGACGAGCCCGAAGGCCGTTTCCCCGTCCACCCCGAGGACCTCGATCCGGTTGTCTCCGCGGCGCAGCGCCGAGGGCCGGACGAGCATCGAGAAGCGGGGGTCGCCGTGCTCGAGATAGGCCTCGCCGGACGCCTCGATCGTACCGTTGACCGCCACGATCAGGTCGGTGCCGGGGTCCACCCCGTTCGTGGATCCGGTGACGTAGACGGGCAGCACGCCGGAGGTGCGCTTGACCTCGCCGTAGAGGGGCGCGTTGTTGAGAAAGGCGCTGCGGCCGGCGGCCGGGGTCGTCGTCAGCGACGCCAGCGGTTCGCCCACCAGATCCTGGCGAGGCCCGTTGGCGTAGACGCCGTCCAGCCCGGCCGGTAGGCGCTCGAGGCGCTCTCGCAACGAGGCGGCAAAATCGCGCGTGAACTCGTCCGGGGTCATGCCCACCAGCTCGGCGAGCGGGCCGTTGCGCTGCTGGAGCAGCTCCGGGTCGCGGGGCTCGTCCACCGGGATGCCGTCGAACTCCCAGTCGGTCATGACGCCGAGCTCCTTGACGACGGTCGGCACGACGTCGAGCGAGGTGACGAACGCGTCGCTGGTCGCGCCCTCGGCCTGCCCCGGCCGCTTTACGAAGAACGAGATGCCGGCGGTCTGGGCGAAGTTCTCGGTGGCGACGTTGCGGCGCAGCTCCCCGGGGCTGATGTTGCCGCCGTGGTCGGCGACCAGGATCACGAGCGCGTCGTCCCACAGGCCCGACTGCTTCATCTGCGCGACGGCGTCCCCGAGCAGCCGGTCGGCGAAGCGCGTCATCAGCACGTGGCGCTGCTCGGCCTGGGCGATCAGGAAGCGGTTCTCGCCCCAGCGCGTGTCGTTGAGGCCCGGATACGCCGGGCCCAGCACGGGGTACTGGCTGCCGTCGGGCAGGAAGCGCCACGGGACGTGGGGGACGACGTAGTGGATCATCCACAGCCCGCGCCGGTCGGGCGCGAGTGTCTGGGCGACGGCGCGAGCCGCGCGCACGCGCTGGGCGGGCAGGTCGTCGCCGGCGACGCGCAGCGGCTTGCCGGCCGGGCTGTCGGCGACCGCCGTCTCGTCGGCGACCTCGGCCAGGTCGTCTCCGCGGAAGTCCTCGAAGTCCTTGTCGACGGCGGGCAGGTCGTCGGCGAGGTCGTCGGGCAGCAGCAGGCGGCGCTCGACGATGCTCAGGTCGGCCGCGAGGCTGCGCAGTCGCGCGCCCTGGGACGGGCGCTCGCGCGCGCCGCACAGGTCCTCGGGGCAGACGCTCGTCAGCGGCTCCTGGGCGTGGTGGGTGTAGTTCTCGCCGAGCAGGTTGAAGACGTTGAGCGGGTACTCGCGGGAGGTGGGCAGCTCCGCCTGCGGGCGGACGCCCGTGAGGATCGCCGGGACGGCGACGTACGTGCCGTCGGCCACGCTGGTCGCGTTGCGGTACCAGGTCGACTCGTCCGCGAGCGCGGCGAAGTTCGGATAGCGCTCGGCGTCGATGGTCCTGTCGGCGCGCATCAGCGTCGTGGTCGGTAGCTCGTCGAAGATGAGCAGCACGACGGGCGCGGGGTCGGTTACCTCGGCGCCGCGGGCGGCGGCGGCCTCGTCGCCCGCGAAGACGATGTCGCCGACGGGGCTGAAGGCGAGCAGCAGCGCCAGGACGACCGGCGGCGCGATGCCGAGGATGCTCACGAAGGTGCGCACCCCCGCCGTGCGCGCGTACGCCAGGGCCGCCCCCGCCCCTATCGCGAGAGCGACCCCGATGCCGGCTGCCGCCGGCAGTCCCTTGAGGGGCTGGAGCGCGAGCACGGCCACCAGCAGCGCGATGACGCTGAGATGGGTCAGGCGGCCCGCGCGCGCCGAAGCCACGCTCACCGCACTCACGACGCCGAAGGCGACGAGCGGCGGGACCAGTGCCCATCCGAAGGCGAGGATCAGGACGTCGCCGGGAGTGTTGTCGCGCGCGACGAAGAAGGCCGCGTTCTTGCCGAGCAGGTCGAAGAGCGGCTGCACGAACGCGAGCGTCCACAGCGCGGCGATATGGACGAACCTCACTTCGCGACCGCCTCGTAAGCGGTCCTCGTGCCCAGCTCGAGGCGCTGGTGGACCTCGAACTGCTCATTCAGCGAGGACTCGAACGGCTCGCGGTCATATTCGGGGCGCGTGTCGTGGCTGCGCTTCGCGCTGATGAGCCGCTGGACCATCGGGTCGTCGCGGTGCGGGAACTCGATGACGTGCGTGCCGCCCAGGCTCGCGAGCCAGCCCAGCACCTCGGCCATCGGGACGTTGCGCGTGATCACGAGGTGGTGGATGAGCGCGAGGCTCAGCGTCAACCCTGGACGGCCGCGGTCGGTAAGCGTCCCGCGCTCTGCGAGTTTCCACCCGCGGGCGGGGGACAAGTCGCAAAGGTCGGCGACGAGCGGCAGGACGTTGCCGCCGTCGAGGGAGCGGTAGAGCTGCTCGACCGTGGCGTGGTCGGCGTCCATCGCGACGACCGTGCCGGCGTGCGGCGCGATCGCCTTCGCGAAGGTGCCGTCGTTGGCGCCGAGGTCCCACGCGAGCGCCGGGCCGACGCGCTCAGCGGCCGCCGTCACGAAGGCCAGCTTCTCGCGGTCGGCCTTGTAGTCCGTCCATGCGGTCCGCGGGACGTCCCACTCGAGCTGGTGGATGATCTTGCGCAGCTTGCGCACGTTGGCCCGGATGATCTCGGGCTTGAAGCCGGCCCTGGCGAGCTGCGACGTGGTCGCGCGCGCCGACGTCTCCCGGTGTCTGCGCTCCAGCCGCGCGAGCAGCCGCGCGTTGACCGTCACGCCGCGGCGGCGGGGCAACAGCGCCGCGGCGTCGGCTGGCTCGATCCCCTCGAGCGAGCCGCGCAGCCACGGCTGGAAGGAGACGCCCCGGTAGGCGGTCAGCATCAACGGATACAGGAACAGCGCACAGAACTGCCGGTACCCGACCCAGGGCTCGTCCGGCCGCAGCCGCTCGAAGGAGCCGACGTCGATGAAGACCGGGCGGGCGCCTTCGAACTGCACGTTGTACGGCGTGGCGTCCTTGAGCGACAGGCGCTGGTCGAGGGCGGCGTCGAGCAGATCGAGCTGCAGCAGGGCAGCCGCCTTGAGCATGCCGAACGGCCACTCGTACGGGTAGGAGACGAAGGGAACGCGGTCGTGCTCGAGCAGCGCTTCCCCGGCCTGTCGCGTGCCGATCACGCGCGGATCGCCGAACAACGAGGAGGCCGCAAACGCTGCGAAGTCCTCCGCCCCGCGTGCCGACAGCTCGCGGAAGATCCGGCCGTCCGGGCCGTGGACGACCCGGCTGTCGGGGTCGCGGAAAGAGCCCGGGTCGGGCCGCACCTAGATGGGTTGTTCCACGAGGCCCGTGGTCGCGGGCGCGGTCATGACCAAGCCGGGCGTGGCCGGCCGGCGAAGCCCGTACCGGTGGTACGGGCGAGTCCGGACGGGCGCGATCCGGCGAAGCGTCAGGACCGTGATCCGCGGCCGCGGAGTCGTGGAACAACCCATCTAGCGCTGCGCGGGCTCGGGGTGCTCGTCCTCGCGCCGCTTGCGGATGTGCAGGGCGACGAGGATCTGGTGCCAGCGGTACTTGAGCGCCACGCCGATGCCGGCGACGCCGCCCAGGATCATCGTCACGATCGCGGAAGCACTGCCTGCGTCCAGATAGGCGAGCATCGGCGGAAGGGTAGCTGCCATCATGGCCCGCCGTGCTCCGCTCCGCGCTCCTCGCCGCCGCCCTGCTCGCCTGCCTGCTGCTGGCGATCGCCGAGTTCACCGACCTCAACGAGATCCGCATCATCACGGTCACGGAGGAGGGCGTCGGCGTTGGCAGCCACCACGGCTACGCGCTGCTGATCATCGCCCTGGCGAGCGCCGTCATGGCCCTCGGCGCCTACCGCGGCTCGCGGCCGGCGGCCTTCGCGCTGGCCGCGCTCGGCGTCGCGGCGCTGATCGTCGTCCTCGCGGTCGACCTGCCCGACGTGGACGCCACCGGCCTCTACGGCCGCGACTACGAGCAGGCCGAATCCCAGGCCGCCATCGGCTTCTACCTCGAGACCGCGGGCGCGATCCTGCTGCTGGTCGCCGGGGTCCTGACCGCTGTGCTCGGGCCCAGTCTTCAACCGAAGGAGCAGACCGATGGCCGGTGAGCCGAGCTGGTTCGAGATAGGCAGCGGCGACGTCGCGCAGGGGCAAACGTTCTACGGCGCGCTGTTCGGCTGGACGTTCGAGGACGCTGGCGCCGGCGGCGTCATCCGCACACCCGGCCTACCCGGCGGGATGCACGGCGGGGATGCGGGGGGCGGCCCGTACCTATTCTTCGCGGTCAACGACCTCGAGGCTGCCGTCGAACGCGTGAAGGCTCTTGGCGGCGAGATCGAGGAGGCGCAGGGTGCCTCCGGTGAGCCGACGCCGTACGGGCGCTTCGTGATGTGCCGCGACGATCAGGGCTCGGCCTTCGGCCTGCATGAGCCCGCAGCCGACTGAGGCGGAGCTCCTCCTACCAGCGGTAGTGGGCGAAGGCCTTGTTGGCCTGCGCCATGCGGAAGATGTCGTCCTTGCGCTTGAACGCGCCGCCCTGCTGGGACTGTGCGTCCATCAGCTCATTGGCGAGGCGCTGCGCCATGGACTTCTCGCGGCGCTGGCGGGCGAAGAGCACGAGCCAGCGGACGGCGAGTGTGCGGGCGCGGGAGCCGGGCACCTCGACGGGCACCTGGTAGGTCGCACCACCGACGCGGCGCGAGCGGACCTCGAGCTGCGGGGTGAGCGCCTTCAGCGACGCCTCGAGGTATTCGACCGGCTCGCGGCCGGTGCGCTCGGAGATGATCGACAACGCGTCGTAGACGATCCGCTCGGCGGTCGACTTCTTGCCGTCGAGCATCACCTTGTTGATGACCTGCTGGACGAGCTTGGACCGGTGGACCGGGTCCGGATCGATCGGCCTGATGGTTGCTGCGGAGCGGCGCGGCATTACTGCATCCTCGCTTCGCTCGGATTGCACATTTGGTTAGGGAGACCGCTCCGCTTCATTTTGCCTTCACGCCGTACTGGGAGCGGGCCTTCTTGCGGTCCGAGACGCCGGCGGCGTCAAGCGTGCCGCGCACGACCTTGTAGCGCACGCCCGGCAGGTCCTTGACGCGACCGCCGCGGACAAGCACGACGGAGTGCTCCTGCAGGTTGTGGCCCTCGCCCGGGATGTAGGCGGTGACCTCCATCTGGTTGGTCAGCCGCACGCGGCAGACCTTGCGCAGGGCCGAGTTCGGCTTCTTCGGCGTCGTGGTGTAGACGCGGGTGCACACCCCGCGCTTCTGCGGCGCGGCAGTCTTCTTCTTGCGGCCCTTGCCGGTCTTCAGGCCGGGCGTAGCAAGCTTCTTGGTCTTCGGGGTGCGTCCCTTGCGGACAAGCTGTGAAGTCGTGGGCATGCGAATCGATCAGACTAGCGGCTGCCCGGGGCCGCCGGACAGTCCCCGCTGGCCGGGAACGGCGGGCGCGACTGGGTCTCGCCCGTCTGTGGATCGGCGTAGTGCAGGCACTCCAGGTTGTTCGGATCGGCGATCGGGAACTCGAGCAGCTGGGGGTTGGGGTTGGTGATCTCGCCCGTCGCGAGGAACTCCGCGAGCTGCTGCTGGCCGGCCGTGCGTCCGGCGACCGTCGGGTCGGCGAGGAAGCCGTGGGGGTTTCTGGCGAAGGTCGGGCTCTTGTCGTTGCGGTAGTAGGTGACGCGGTCGAAGAGCTCGCCCGCGCGATACAGCGTCCCCGAGGTGTAGTTGGGCACGGTGCCGTCGCCGTAGGCGGTCTGGAAGGCGATCTCCTTGGGCTTGTCGGCCCAGGCGGGGTCGGGACGCAGGCGGATGCGCGGCGCGAACGTCTCCGGGCTGCCCGAGCGGTCGTACCAGTTGGTGGAGGCGAAGAGCTCCTGCAGTTCGGTCGCCCCGTCGTGCTCGATCACGAGCGGCGGCTCGTTGCGCAGCGGGAGGTCCTCGGTGAAGCCTTCGAGGCCTGGCCCGCCGTTGCGCAGGTCCGGACGGGCGCGGTCGAGCTGGTCGGCCAGGTCGCCGCGGAACGCGGAGAGACGGGCGATGTCCACGATCGGGCCGCCCGGCACGTTGAGCAGCCCGCGGTTGAACAGCGGGTCGGTGCCCATGAGCATGGTCCCGTAGATCCCGCCGAAGGAAAGGCCGTAGTAGGAGAGACGGTCGCCGTCGACCAGGTCGGTGCCGACGCCGGGGATGTCCAGGCCCGCCTTCAGCGCACGGCCGAGGACCATGTTGTCGACGACCGTCTGCATGAGGCCGGAGCGCAGGCCGTCGATCGGCTTGCGCGAGGGCAGGTCGGGCTTGCCCTCGCGGGAGTGGCCGGTCGGGCCGACGCCGTCGTTGAGCCCGCTGCCGATCTCCCCGTCCCCGTCGAGGTCGCGTCCGCGCCCGAAGTGGCGGAAGGTGGTCGGCACGCCGTTGCTGGTCACCGTGGTCTTGCTCTCGGAGCCGAAACCATGCCCGGAGGGGTCGGTGGCCACGGTGAGGATCCCGCGCGAGGCGTTGAAGTCCGCGCTGACGAAGATGTCGTAGGCGCTGCGGGTGAAGCCCGGCCCGTACACGGCGGCGGGCCACGGCGGCGGGTGCATCGCGGGGTTGGGCGTGACCACGATCGCGGTCAGGCGGTCGGCACCGAGCGGGCGCGGGGTGCGGCGGCTGGGCACGGGCGGGATCTCCCCGTCGGTGCGTCCGCTGCCCGGCTTGTCCTGCTCCGCTGACTTCGAAGCGAATTGGTAGCGCGGAGACTCGAAGCTCCCGAACGCGAAGAAGCCGGCGTTGCCGGGCGGGATCAGGTTGGGGACGGCGCTCTCGCGGAAGGCGCCCTCGGCCTGCGGGTCGGCCATGACCTGATCGGCGCGCACGATGCCGTCGAGCGGTGCGGCAACCGATGGCGCGATGCTCCCGGCGGTGAAGACGTCGTCCTTGCCGTCCTGCGTGAAGGAAACCGTGCTCGCGGGCAGCTTCTCGATCGCACGCCGGATGCGCACCAGCTGCCCGGTCGCGGTGCGCGTCGTGAAGCGCGACACGCACACCTTGCGACACGCCTTCACGCGCTTGCCCTTGGCGTCGCGCACACCGCGGGTGACGTGGACGCGGTAGCGGGTCCCCTCGCGCAGAAACGCCTCGCTGATGCCGGCCAGCGTGTTGGTCTCCGGGTCGAAGGTCAGCTGGCGCACGCCGGAGGCGAACTTGCCGCCGCGGGTGCTGATGAACACGGTCTTGTCGCTGACCGACTCCAGGTCGATCCTCCCGGTGAACGGCACCGCGACCCGCGGCTGCGGGTCGAAGCCGTCGAGCCGGTTGAGCTGGCCGAACGTATCGCAGATCGAGTACGTCGCGTTCGTGCAGCGGCGGCGCAGCTTCCCCTTGACGACGGGGTAGTCGCGGCCCAGCTTGAAGGCAAGGCGGCGGCCGGTCAGCTGGCGTTTGTCCTTCGTGGTGAACGCGTCGCTCGGGAAGATCCGCGCGCCCAGGCGCTTGCCCTGCTTGACCGAGACGGCTTCCGCACGCGCCGTGAGGGCAATCGCGAGGAGCAGGACGAGGACGACAGCGCGCAGCATTACTGCACCATGGCACGCGCGGTGTGAAGCGCTGGTTACGCCGCGGCGCCGACGAGCACGAGCGCGTCCTCCGGGGGTGTGTAGTCGAGCCCCTGGTCGATGGCGACCGGCTCGTAGGTGACGCGGTTGGCGGCGACGTTGAGGCCGGCCATGAAGCCGGGATCGTGGCCGAGCGCGGCGGCCGGGCCCTTGTCGGCGAGCTTGACGACGAAGGGCATCGTCGCGTTGGTCAGCGCCCACGTGGAGGTGATCGGGACCGCGCCGGGCATGTTGGCGACGCAGTAGTGCGTAATGCCGTCGACCTCATAGGTCGGGTCGGAGTGCGTCGTCGCGCGGGAGGTCTCGAAGCAGCCGCCCTGGTCGATCGACACGTCGACCAGCACCGCGTTCTTCTTCATCAGGGAGAGCTGCGCGCGGGTGATCACGTGCGGGGCCTTGGCGCCGTGGACGAGGACGGCGCCGATCACGAGGTCCATCTCGGGCAGCCGCGCCTCGACCTCGAGCGTCGACGCGTAACACGTCGAGCAGCGATTGTTGAGGATGGTCTCCAGGTCGCGCAGGCGGTCGATGTTGCGGTCGTAGACGTAGGTCTCGGCGCCCATGCCGATCGCGACCTCGGCCGCGTTTTGACCGACGACGCCGCCGCCGATGACCATCACCTTGCCCGCCGCGACGCCGGGCACGCCGCCGAGCAGCAGCCCGCGCCCGCCCAGCGGCTTCTCGAGCATGAAGGCGCCGGCCTGCGTCGCGATCTTGCCGGCGATCTCGCTCATGGGTGCCAGCAGCGGCAGCCGGCCGCCCGAGTCCTCGACGGTCTCGTAGGCGATGCAGGTCGCGCCCGATTCGACGAGCCCCCTCGTGAGCCCGGGGTCCGGCGCGAGGTGCAGATAGGTGAAGAGCGTCTGCCCCTGGCGCAGCATCGCCACCTCGCCAGGCTGGGGCTCCTTGACCTTGACGACCATCTCCGCGCCGGCGAACACCGCGGCGGCGTCGGCGACGATCTGGGCGTCCTGGTCGGTGTAGTCGGCGTCGGAGATCGCCGAGCCCTCCCCCGCCCCGGCTTGGACGAGCACCTCGTGCCCGTGCTCGACCAGCTCGCGCACGCCCGAGGGGGTCAGCGCGACGCGGTATTCGTCCGTCTTGATCTCAGTGGGAACGCCGACTCGCATGCCGTGCAACGTACTGTTTGCGACCGTGCTGCACTTCGCCAGGAAGGGAGCCGGGCCGCCGCTGCTGCTCGCGCACGGCATCGGGCTCACGCACAGCGCCTTCGCCGCGGTCACCGAGCGCCTCGCGGCGGACTTCGAGGTGTTCGCGGTGGACCTCCCGGGCTTCGGCGCTTCGCCCGTCGTCAACGGGCCGCCGACGATGCGGGCGCTGGCCGATGCCTGCGCGCACCTGATGGCAGCGGAGGGCCACGACCGTTTTCACGTCGCCGGCAACTCGCTCGGCGGCGGCGTGTCGCTGCACCTCGCGCTGGACGGCCGGGCCTCGTCGGCCTGCGCGCTCTCCCCCGTCGGCTTCGCTGAGGGCTGGGAGCGTGCGTACCTCGAGTTCTCGCTGTGGATCGCGCGGGCAGGCGGAGGCGCGACTGCCGCGCTCATGCGGGGCCCTGGGCGCGCGGGCGCGGTCCGCCGCGGGCTCGTCCGCCAGTACGTCGAGCACGGTGATCGCGTGCCGGCGGACACCATGGTCGAGGCCTTCGGTGGCGTGAAGGCGGCGCCCGGCTACTGGAGCACGACACGGCACGCGATCAACTGGCGCTGCCCCTCCGCCGCGCAGCTTCCGTGTCCGGTCACCGTCGCCTGGGGCGAGCACGACCGGCTCCTGCTGACCGGCCCGCAGTCCGCCCGCGCCCGCGAGCGGCTGCCCTCGGCGCGCCACGTGACGCTCGACGACTGCGGGCATCTGCCTGCGTGGGACGACCCGGCGCTCGTCGCCGAAGTCGTGCGTCGCTCCGCCGGCCCCCTCTGACCCGGCGGGGTCCGCGCGGCCGTACTCACGGTGTGGTCATCACCGCGCCGAAGCTGTGGATCCCCGAACGCGCGCTGATCACCGCGCCCTCGCTCGAGCACGCGCACGGCCGGCGGATCGCCGAGCGCTGCGCCGGGCTCGGCGTCGACGTGGTCGAGCTGCCCGGCAACCGCCTGACAGGTCTGCGGGACGCCGACGAGCGCGACGCGTATCGGCGTGCGAAGAAGACCCTGGCGATCGTGGTCTCGCCACCGTCATCACGGCGACTGCAGCCCGTCCCGCCCAGCGCGGACTGGCGGCTCGATATCGCTCGCGGCTGTCCCGCGCACTGTGAGTACTGCTATCTCGCGGGCTCCTTGCCCGGCGCGCCCGTGACGCGCGTCTACGCCGACCTCGAGGAGATCCTCGACAACGCCCGCGGCTACGAGGGAAGCTTCGAGGCGTCCTGTTACACGGACCCGCTCGCGCTCGAGCACCTCACCGGTTCGGTCGCCCGCGCCATCGAGGGCTTCGGGACGCGCACGGACGCATCCCTGCGCTTCACCACCAAGTTCGACGATGTCGACTCGTTGCTCGACCTCGATCACCGGCGGCGAACGCGCGTGCGCTTCAGCGTCAACGCCCCCGCCGTCGAGCGCTTCGAGGGCGGCACGGCTCGCGTCGCCGCGCGGCTGGCCGCGCTGCGTCGGGTCGCCCTCGCCGGCTACCGCGTCGGCCTGACGATCGCACCCATCATGCCGATGGGCGCCTGGCGCGCCGGATACCAGGCGCTGCTCGACGAGGCCGGACGGGCGCTGGACGGCATCGAGGACGCCGACCTGACCGTTGAGCTGATCACCCACCGCTTCACCGACTCCTCCAAGCGGGTCCTCACCGGCTGGTATCCGCAGACGGGCGTCGACATGGACGAGGACGCCCGGACGCTCAAGCGCACGAAGTTCCGCGGCACCAAGCACGTCTATCCGCGAGCGATGATGACGGAGCTGCGGACGTTCTTCGAGACGGAGGTGCCCGCGCGCCTGCCGGGCGCGCGGATGCTCTACTTCACTTAGGGTCCGTCTCTGAATTAGATGCGGGTTTGGACGGGTGAGCCGTGGATGCCTGGGGCCGCACGATTCTGGAGT
>JBBJOW010000080.1:0-13147 GCA_037724045.1 Solirubrobacteraceae bacterium | reverse complement strand
CTGCCGAATGACGACTAACCGAGCGACGCAAGCTTGCACCCGGCTCCATAACGAGCGTTATCGAGCGTGAAGAAGCCCTGCTCAGGGCGTCTTTATGCTCCAGCTGCTCACGCGGGGCTCGCGTCCATCGCCCCGGTCACGGCGAGGTGGTCGCGCATCAGAGCTCCAGCCTGCTCCTCGTCGCCGCGCGTGATCGCGTCGAGTATGAGTCGGTGGGTCGCCAGCGAGCGCGGAGGCTGGCCCTCGCGCTGAAGGGATGCCTGAGCGATGCGGCGGATCGTCGCGTCGAAGCCCGACAGCAGCTCGGTGAGTACCGGGTTATCGGCCGCGGCGACGATGGTGGCGTGAAAGCGGCGGTCGCCGTCGAGGCCGTCGCCGCCGGCGGCGACGGCCGCCTCCATCGCGTTGACCGCGTCGTTCGCCGCGACGAGGTCGGCGGCGGTCCGGTTTCGTGCCGCCAGGCGCGCCGCGTGGCCTTCGAGTACGGCGCGTACGTCGCTGAGCGCCGGGAGGTTGGCCTCGTCGCCGAGGGATCGCAGCGAGATCGGCGGGATCACGTCCGTCGCCGGACGCAGGAGGTACACGCCCATCCCGTGGCGGATCTCGACGAGACCCATGACCCGCAGGACGGTCAGGCCCTGACGCACCGACCCGCGGCTCACGCCTAGGCGGGCGGCGAGGTCGCGCTCGGCGGGCAGCCGGTCGCCGGGAACCAGGCGTTCGATATCGATCAGCGCCCGGAGGCGGTCTGCGACCTGCTCGTAGAGCGGCGACCGCGGGATCGGCAGCAGCGGATAACCGGCTTCGGACACGATTCGACCCTATTGCGCGTCGCCCTCCTTCGCGGTGGACCAGTGGTCCTACCACTCGATGCGAATTGTGGCCCGCGAGTCGCTAGGGGCGGTCGCGGCCCGGTGGGAGCCTGTATCGATCAGCTCTTCAACAGTCCTCCCATCTGCCGCGACTCCTGCTGTTGCCGCGACCGTCCTTGTCATCGACGGGCTCGCCGACGACGCTGCGCTGGCTGAGCTCGGCGATGGTCTGGTGGCGATCCGTCTCGTCTTCGTCGGGAGCGCACCGCAGCGCTGCTGCAGCGGCCATCAGCCCACGTTCCTCGCCATCGACCCGGCCGAGCCGACGCTCAGCGTGGGAGACCGCGAGCGACTTCAAGCACTCGGCCAGGGACTCGCCGTTCCCGGCAGCGGGCTGGCCGCGCTTGCCGGCGGCAGCGTCGCATTGCCCGGGGGCGCGGTCGACGTCGCCGACCCTGAGGACCTCGGGCCGGGACTCGAGCGCCTCGTGGTGCTGCGCCTGGCCGACGCCGCCCGCGGCATGCTGGCCGCGGGACCGGCGGACGCCATGTCCCCGGCTACGGTCGCGATCGTCTGTGGTGGGCCCCCCGGGGCGTCGCGGTGGCGTCCGGCCGGCCCGGCGGTCGCGGACGCGATCTCCCTCGGAGCGGGTCTCGACGAGCTCGCTCGCGAGGGGGCGGCCGCGTGATGGCCCCGCTCGTGCTCACTCACGGCTGCTCGCTCTCCAACCTCCCGCTGTTCGTCGCGGCGGGCGCCGGGATCTTCGCAGCCGAGGGCATCGACGTCGACGTGCAGCGTTACGACGAGATGTCCGCCACCGGCGATGCGCTCTCGTCGGGCTCTGCGGAGCTCGGGACAGCCGCATTCACCCAACCGCTGATCGATGCCGAACGGACGAACCCACCGCGGTTGGTCGCCGGCAGCGGGCTCATGGGGATCGCGCTCCTAGCCCAGCCGGAGCTCGAGAAGGTGACCGATCTCGTCGGCCTGACCATCGGGACGTTCCCAGGTGACCCGCTCGAGGTCCTTCTGCACGACGTGCTCGTCGCGGGTGGCCTTGAGCCCGGGGACGTGGTGATTCGCGCGTTCGACCGCATCGAGGACGCCGTTGAGGCCTTCGACGACCGCGCGATCGCCGCCGTGACCCTTGCCGAGCCGCACGCCAACCGCCTGCGCGGCCGTGGTGCTCGGGAGCTCTCCGACGGCCGCGAGCTTTGGGGCGACCCGTTCCCCGACACGGTCCTGGTCGCCTCCGAGCGGCTGGTGGCCGAGCGCCCGCAGACCGTAAGCGCCGCGATCCGCGCGATGGTTCGCGCAGAGGCCCACATCCACGCGGACCTTGCCGGCTCGATCGCCATGGCTGTCGAGCACTTCCCGGGCTACTCCCCGGCCGACCTCGCGACCGCCGCGCTGCGGCAGCCGCCGCGGGTCGACCTGCGCGGGCTCGTCCCCACGGTCTTCGGCCGCTGGGACACGCTGACCGCGCTCGGCCTCGCCCCGGGCGGCCCGGCGCCCGCCGCCGCCGTCCAGCTCGACCTCCTCAACGCAGAACTCGGCGCCGAGCACCTGCCCGGCGTCTCCTCCTCCGCACGACAAGGAACCTGACCATGGCGTCCAGCCCGATCTCCGCCGCACCCCCGTCCGACCCCCAGGGCGGCGTCGATCGTCGCAGCTTCGTCCGGCGCGGTGTGGTCGGCGGCGCGACGGTGGCTCTGCCGGGATGGCTGCTCGCCGCCTGCGGCGACAGCAAGGAGTCGACCACGGCCGCCACGACCGGCGGCAAGGCGAAAGCGGTGGCGATCAAGGCGACGCACGGGACGGGCCTGTGCAACCTCGGGATCTTCCTTGAGAAGGAGAAGGGCCTCGGCGGCGACGCGGTCGATCTGAAGTTCGTGACCACGCCGACGAACGCGGACATCGCGACGCTCTTCGGCGCTGGCCAGGTCGACGCCTCGCTGATCCCCTACTCGAACTTCATGACGCTGTACGACAACGGCGCGCCGGTGCGGATCGTCGCCGGCGGCGGCGTGCAGGGCTGCGTGGTCTGCGCCCAGCCGGGCATCGCGGACGCACAGGGGCTGAAGGGCAAGACGCTCGGGACCTTCCAGGCCGACACGCTCGAGATGCTCGCCCTCGACTACCTGCGCAAGAACGGGATGACGTTTAAGGACGTCGACGTCAAGTATTTCGGGACATCCCCGGAGCTGGCGGCCGCCTTCAGCGCCGGGAAGATCGACGCGATCAGCCACATCGAGCCGTACGCCACGCAGGCGCTGCGTGCGGTGAAGGGCTCGACGAAGCTCACCGACGGCAAGGACGTCTACTTCCCGGGGTACACCGACTGCGTGCTGGCCGTCCGTCAGCCGCTCATCGAGAAGGAGCCCGCGGCCGTCAAGGCTCTCATCACGGGCCTGATGAAGGCGCAGGCGATGGCCGAGGCCGACCGGCCCGCCGCGGCGAAGCTCACCACTGGCACGTACTACAAGGCCGACTACGAAGACGTGCTGGACGCCTCTATGAAGCAGCCGAACGTCGTCGACCAGCGCGGCAACTCGAAGTTCATCCTCGAGCGCGCCCAGAACCTTAAGGAGCTCGGCTACATCAAGAAGCTGCCGACCGAGGAGATCTTCGACTACTCGCTGCTCGAGCAGGTCATCTCCGACGAACCGGAGCTGTACAAGTCGCTAAAACTCAAGTACTCCTGATGGCCGGTGTGAAGCAGGCCGCGGACGCGGCGGTGCCGACCCTCACGATCCCGACCGCGGCCGGAGCCGGCTCGCGGCGGGGGGCGGCTGCCCTGCCCCCGACGCGCGCCCGCCTCGCGCTGGCGACCCTCGGCTGGTCGCTGGCCTCGGTGTCGCTGTTCGCGGGGCTGTGGGAGCTCGCCTGGGCGGTCGGCCTCGTGGACCCGCTGCTGATGCCGCCGCCGCACATCTTCCTGCGCGACTTCGGTGAGCAGGCGAAGTTCTTCGACACGTCGAACATCGGGCAGGCCTCGGGCACGCCCGGCGTCGCGGTGCTCACGACGATCCTGGCCACGAGCCTGCGGGTGCTCGCGGGACTGTCGATCGCCTTCGTCGCCAGCCTGGCCGTCGGGATCTTCGTCTCCTACTCGAGGATCGCGGGTCGCCTGCTGCTGCCGACGCTCACGCTGCTGGCTCCGATATCGCCCGTGGCGTGGCTGCCCGTGGCGATCTTCGTCTTCGGCATCGGGAACGCCCCTGCCGTCTTCATGGTCTTTATCGGCGTCTTCTTCATCATGACGATGGCCACCGTCAGCCAGATCGCCAGCGTCTCGGCGACCTACCTCGACGTGGCCAGCACGATGGGGGCGACACGGGGGCAGACGCTGCGTCGCGTCGTGCTGCCGGCCATCCTCCCCGGCCTGTTCCTGGTGCTGCGGCTGAACCTCTTCGCCGCCTGGATCGTGGTGCTGATTGCCGAGGCCGTGGGTGTCGGCAGCGGGCTCGGGCAGATCGTCATCCAGGCCCGCAACACGTTCAACTCGAGCCTCGTCTTCTTCACGATGACCCTGATCGGCCTCAGCGGGTTCCTCTTCGACTACGGACTGCGCGTCATCCAGCGGAAGCTGCTGTGGTGGGAGTCGGCCGGTGGGGTGCTCAAATGAGCCCGGCGACCGAGGAGCAGGGGACGCTGCGCTGCTCGGCGGTCGGCAAGGTCTGGCTGCAGGGCACCCAGCGCGCGGTGGCCGCGCTGGACGACGTCGACCTCGAGGTGGCGCCGGGCGAGTTCGTCGTCCTCATCGGTCCCAGCGGCTGCGGGAAGAGCACGCTGCTGTCGCTCGTGGCGGGCCTCGAGGACGTCACCTCGGGGACCATCGAGCACGCGGGGGGACCCGTCGGCCCCCCCGGCCCTGACCGCTGCATGATCTTCCAGCAGGCGTCGCTGTTCCCGTGGCTGAGCGTCGCCGACAACGTGACGTTCGGTCCGCGCCTCAACGGCATGCCCAAGTCGGAGCGCCGGGAGCTCGCGACGCGGCTGCTGCGCAGCGTCGGCCTGGCCCACGCCGTCGACCAGCGGCCGGGCGAGCTCTCGGGGGGCATGCGCCAGCGCGTCGCGATCGCGCGCGCCCTGGCGATGGAGCCCGAGGTCCTGCTGATGGACGAGCCGTTCGCCGCGCTGGACGTCCAGACGCGCTCGAAGTTGCAGGACCACGTCATCGAGGTCTGGCGCCAGAGCGGCGCGTCGGTGCTGTTCGTCACCCACCACATCGACGAGGCGATCGCGCTGGCCGACCGCATCGTCGTCTTCACCGCGGCCCCGGGCCGCATCAAGGAGATCGTGCCGGTCGCCCTGCCGCGCCCGCGCAACCCCCGCGATGCGGCGGTGCACGAGATCCACGACCACCTGCTCGACCTGCTGCGTGACGAGGTCGATCGCGCCTTCGCGGCACAGGAGGGCCTCGGGGTATGAGCCGCGCGACGCTCCGCGTGGCTGCGGCGCAGCTCGCGGGCTGCGGCGAGGGGCTCGAGGCCAACACGGAGCGCGCCCGGCAGGCGGTGCGCGACGCCGCGGTCGCCGGGGCCGAGCTCGTCGTCCTGCCCGAGCTGACGGTGCTGCCCTACTTCTGCGGGGAGGCCGTCGAGGCCTACCGCGACTGGGCGGAGCCGCTCGACGGCCCGATCGTCTCGGGCTTCTCGGCGCTCGCCGCCGAGCTCGGGGTGACGGTCGTCCTCGGCCACTTCGAGCTCGACGTCGCCCACGGGACCCGGCACAACGCCGCGGTCGTGCTCGGGACCGACGGGGCGATCCTCGCGGCCGTCGACCGCGACGGCGTCGCGCGCCCGGTCTCGCGCAAGCTCCACCTCCCCGTCGGTGACGACCCGCCGCCCGGCTTCGACGAGGCGGCGCACTTCACGCCCGGAGAGGCCCTCGGTGTGCACGACCCCGAGGGGCTGCGGCTGGGCTGCCTGGTCTGCTACGACCGCCGCTTCCCGGAGTGCTGGCGGGAGCTGCGCGCGCTCGACGCGCGGCTCGTCGCGGTCCCCGTCGCCGGCTCGGGCGGCGACGGCGCGGCCTTCATGATCGCCGAGCTGCGCACCCACGCCCGCGAGAACGGGCTCGTGGCGATCTGCGCGGGCAAGGTCGGCACGGAGTGGGTCGGCGGACGGCCCGTGGAGAACATCGGCTCGTCGTGCGTGATCGGCGTCGACGGCGCCGTCGTCGCCCACCGGCCCGCCGCCGACGGACCCGGCCTCGTCCTCGCCGACGTCGACCTCGACGAGATCACCGCCGCCCGGTCTCGCTGGCGCTACTTCGACCATCGCCGCACCGACCTGTTCGGCGGCCCGTCGCCCGTCCCCCGGGCCGATCTGGAGGCACACCCCGCATGAAGACGCTGATCCGCGACACCACGGTCGTCGCGATGGACGACGAGCACGGCGCCGAGCCGTTCGCCGCCGACGTGCTGATCGAGGACCGGCAGATCCTCGAGGTCGGCCCGGGCCTCGAGCCCGGACCGGTCGACGAGGTCGTCGACGGGCGCGAGCGCCTGGTCATGCCCGGCCTGGTTAACGCGCACGTGCACTCCTGGGAGGCGTTCTTCAAAGGGCGCTACGACAACATGCCGCTCGAGCTGTGGATGCTTGAGTCCTACCCGATGATCGGCCTCGAGCCCCTGCCGCCCGAGGTCATTCGCCTGCGCACGTTGCTCGTCGGCATCGAGTCGCTGAAGAACGGCGTCACCTGCCTGCAGGACGACGTCATCGAGTCGCCGACCCAGAGCCTCGGGGCGCTCGCGGCCGTCTTCGAGGGCTACCGAGAGGTCGGCATCCGCGCGCACTGCTCGGGCAACATGGTCGACCGGACCTTCATCGACACGATCCCGTTCGCCAACGACCTGCTGCCGGCCGACCTGCTCGCCCGGGTGCGCGGGCAGCCGACGGCCAGCGCCTCGGAGCACCTCGCGTTCGCTCGGGAGGCGCTAGCGTGCTTCGACGAGCCGGACGGGCGGCTGCGCTACGTCATCGCCCCGTCGGGGCCGCAGCGCTGTAGCCCCGAGCTGCTCGCCGCGTCCGCCGAGCTCGCGCGCGCCCACGACCGGCCACTGCACATCCACGTCCTGGAGACGAAGGTGCAGGCGGTGAGCGGCCAAGAATTCTACGGGAGAACGCTCGTCGAGTACCTCGCGTCACTCGACGTCCTGTGCGAGCAGGCGACGCTCGCCCACGGCATCTGGCTGACGGCGTCGGACATCGAGCTGCTCGCGGCGTCGGGCACGTCGGTCGCTCACAACGCGATCTCCAACCAGAAGCTCGGCGCCGGGATCGCACCTCTGCGCGCGCTGCTCGACGCCGGGGTCGGCGTCGCGCTCGGCAGCGACGGGCTCTGCAGCAACGACAGCGCGCGGATGTTCGACGTCATGAAGGCCGCCGCGCTGCTGCAGAAGATCACCACGCCGGACTTCACGACCTGGCCCGACGCGGGCGAGATTCTGTGGGCGGCCACCCGCGCCGGGGCCCGCAGCGTCCGGATGGAGGGCGAGATCGGCGCCATCAGCCCCGGGCACCGCGCCGACCTCGTCCTGCTTGATCTGCGCACGGTGAACTTCACGCCGCGCAACGATCTGCGCAACCACCTCGTCTACTGCGAGAACGGCGCGTCGATCGAGCGGGTCATCGTCGACGGCCGCACCGTCGTGCGCGACGGGCGCTGCACGGAGGTCGACGAGGAGGCGATCCTCGCCGAGATCCGCGAGATCGCCCCCGCGCTGCTCGAGCGCCACGGGCGCGTCGAGGAGCTCAACCGCGACTTCGCCCCGCACTTCGCCGCGATCCACCAGCGCTGCTGTTCTATGCCGATGGGCATCAACTGCTACGCCGGCGACGAGCGCGCGTGGCTGGCCTCCGCACGCACGGAGGTCGTGTGATGACGAGCACGCCCGCTCCGGTGACTGCCGACGATCTCCACGACCGCATCGAGCACCTCGCGGCCTTCAACGCCGACCGGGCGGCCGGCGGCATCACGCGGGAGGTCTACTCGCCCGAATACTTGGAGGCCTGCCGGTACGTCGCCGGGCTCATGGAGGCGGGGGGGCTTCAGACGCGCTTCGACGCGGTCGGGAACCTGTTCGGCCTCTGGGAGGGGACCGACCCACAGACTCCTCGCGTGCTCACCGGATCGCACATTGACACGACGCTGAACGCCGGGAAGTTCGATGGCGTCGTCGGCGTGCTCGGCGCTATCGACGCGATCGAGCGCCTGCGCTCGGAGGGCGTCAAACCGCGTCGCGGGATCGAGGTCGTCGCCTTCGCCGGGGAGGAGCCCCGCTTCGGGCAAGGCTGCACCGGCAGTCTCGTGGCCGTCGGCTCGCTAACGCGCGGGGACCTCGACGACCTCTGCGACCGCGCCGGTGACTCCCTGGCCGCCGTCCTGCGCCACGCCGGGTTCGAGCCCGACCGCCTCCAGGACGCGCTGATCGACCCGGCCCGCTACCACGGCTTCGTCGAGCTGCACATCGAGCAGGGGGCGGTCCTCGAGGACGCCGGCATGGCGATCGGCGTGGTCACGCACATCGCGGCGCCTCACGACCTCCGGCTGGTCCTGCGCGGCGCGGCGATGCATGCGGGGGCCACTCCGATGGTCCTCCGTCGCGACGCGCTGGCCGGCGCGGCCGAGGCGGTGCTCGCGCTGGAGCGCCTCGCGTGCGAGAGCCCTAGCGGTAGGACGGTGGGCACGATCGGCGTCGTGCAGGTGCGGCCTGGAGCGATCAACGTCATCCCGGGGGAGGTCGAGCTGGAGGTCGACGTCCGCGACGTCGACGAGACGGTGCGCGACGCGGTCGTCGGCGCGTTCCTCGCCGAGGCGAAGGCGATCGCCGGCCGCCGCGGCCTCGAGCTGACGCACACCGACATCGGCCGACGCACGCCGGCGGCCTGCGACACGGGCATCGTCGAAGCTGCTCGCAGCGCCTGCGTCGAGCTTGGCGTTGAGCACCTCGACATCGTCAGCGGCGCCTATCACGACGCCATGGTCCTCAGCGCGGTCATGGCGATGGGCATGATCTTCGTGCCGAGCGTCGGGGGCGTCAGCCACAGCCCGCTCGAGCACACGGACCCCGCCGATCTCGAGCGCGGCGTCGCGGTCCTCACACGCACGCTGGCCCGGCTCGCGGCATGAGCCTTCTGGTCCGCGGCGGCCGGGTGATCACCGCGGAGTCCGAGCGCGATGCCGACGTGCTCATCGAGGGCGGCCTCGTCGTCGCCGTCGAGCCTGCCATCGACGCGTCGGCCGCCGAGGTGCTCGACGCGCGCGGCTGCTACGTGTTGCCGGGAGCGGTCGACTCGCATACGCACCTCGACATGCCGTGGGGCCGGACGAACACTTGCGACGACTTCACCTCCGGAACCGTCGCGGCGGCCTGCGGCGGCACGACGACGATCGTCGATTTCTGCATCCAGCAGCCCGGCCAACGGATCTCCGAGGCGCTGGCCGAGTGGCACGCCAAGCTCGAGCGGACGCCGCCGATCATCGACGTCGGCTTCCACATCGCCGTGACCGACCCGACCGGCCCCCACGCGGCGGCGGACCTCGCCGCGGCGGTGAGAGGCGGCGTCACGTCCTTCAAGCTCTTCATGGCGTACAAGGGCTCGTTGATGGTCGACGACGAGGCGCTGTTCCGGACGATGCGCATCGCTGCCGAGCACGAGGCGCTGGTCCTCGTGCACGCCGAGAACGGCGGGGTCGTAGAAGTGCTCGTGGAGGAGGCGCTCTCGGCTGGGGACACCGCGCCACGCTTCCACGGGCTCACGCGGCCGCCGGCCGTCGAGGCCGAGGCGACCGCTAGGGCGATCGCCCTAGCGCGGATGGCCGGGTGCGACCTGTTCGTCGTGCACGTCTCCTGCGCCGAGGCCCTGGCGCCCGTCGCGGCCGCACGCGCGGCCGGTGAGCGCGTGTGGGCGGAGACTTGTCCGCAGTACCTGCTGCTCGATGAGACGGCGCTCAACGGTCCCGGCTTCGAGGGTGCCAAGGCGGTCTTTACCCCGCCGCCGCGGGCCGTCGAGCACCAGGAGCACCTCTGGCGCGCGCTGGCCGACGACGACCTCTGCCTCGTCTCCACCGACCACTGCCCGTACACGTTCGCCGAGCAGAAGGCCCTTGGCCGCGCGGACTTCTCCAAGATCCCCAACGGCGCCCCGGGTATCGAGCACCGCCTCGCGCTCATGCACGAGTTCGGCGTGCGCGGCGGCCACTTCGGACTCTCGCGCCTCGTCGAGATCGTGGCGACCAACCCCGCGAAGATCTTCGGCCTCCATCCGCGTAAGGGGACGCTGGCACCGGGCGGCGACGCCGACCTCGTGATCTTCGATCCTAAGATGGAGCATGTGTGCTCCTCGGTGACGGAGCACTCGCGTGTCGACTACTGCCTCTACGAGGGCGTCCGCGTGCGCGGCCGCGCTCGGACGGTCGTGGCCCGCGGCCGTGTGGTCGTCCGCGACACCGAGCCCGTCGCCGTGGCGGGGCGAGGCAGCTACGTCGCGCGGCGAGGCGTCTCGTGGCCGTGATCCCCACCACCCGCGGTCGGCGCGGCGCGTCGTGGACGTTGATCACGCCCGACAACCACTACGTCAGTCGGCTGCCGGGGCTGCGCGGCGCGACGCTGGTCAAACTCGTCACTCCTCGCCTGGCGGGGGCGCGCTTCGCACAGTATTTGATCGACCTCGCGCCGGGCGGGGCGCTCGACGGCGGCCACCCGGGGCATGAGCACTTCCTCTACGTTCTCGACGGCGCGACCTCGTCGCCCGGTGGCGCGTTGTCGACCGGGAGCTTCGCCTACTGCCCGCCCGGCGACCCGCCGGCGCTCGAGACGGCCGACGGCGCCCGGCTGCTGTGGATCCAGCGACCGTACGAGCCCTCGCCGGGCTGCGCCGCGCCCACCCGCGTGTGCGGACACCGCGACGATGCCGCCTTCGAGCAGCTCGCCGTCCCCGGCTTCCGGCGGCGGGAGCTGCTCCCACCCGCTGACCCGGCCTTCGACTTCGCCATGAGCCTGCTGCGCTTCGCGCCGGGCGTCGCCCTCGACCGTGTCGAGATCCACGATGAAGAGCACGGGCTCTACGTCACCCAAGGGGCTGGTCGGTACCTGCTCGACCGCGAGGAGCTCGACGTGCAAGCCGGAGACTTCATCTACATGGGCCCTTATTGCCCGCAGTCGTTCGCCGCCCACGAGGACAGCGGGGCCGAATACCTGCTGTACAAGGATGCCTTCCGTGCCGGCTTCGCCACCGAGCTTGCGTCATGAGCGCCGCAGTGACGACGATCACCGGCCGCCGCGACCCAAATCCGCCGCTTTCGGTGGTGACGCGACGAGCGATTGCTACCGGCTGGTGCACCTCGAGGTCGCCTTGAAGCTCAGCACGGGATGCAGCTCGATGGCGTTGGGTGCGACGCCGCGCTGGCCGTGGATGACGTCAAAGAACGCGACGCCGGTGATCGTGGCCGTGCCGGTCAGCCGCCGGAAGCGCCCTGTGCGGGCTGGCCCGCAGGAGCGCAGCAGCGATCATCGTGCGCGCCGGCGACGCTGATGGCCCTCGCCGGGGAGCATCTTCGCGCGCGCAGGATCGTGCGTCCGGCGGTCGAGACGCTCACGCGGATGATCGCCACGCGCGCGCCGAGGCGCATCGGCATGTCGAGGGTCTGCTCGCCGACCAGCTCGGCGCGGAGCGCCGCGGCGGGTTCGACGGGATGCTCGACGGTGCCGGTGGTTGCCCGAGCGATCTCGCGGACCTCCGCGGGCGTGCAGGCCGGGCGGGCGTGCGCGAGTGCTTGGCCCAGGTCGACCGCTACCGCCGGCTCGTCGAGCTCGGCGCCGTCGAGATCGACGTGAGCGCGCTGCCGCCGGCGCGTCGCCGCGCCCTCGAGGCGCTGGGCCGGCGGATGACAGCGCAGCAGCTCCGTCGGCTAGAGCCGGCGCGCCGGCATCCCGTGGTGCTGGTGCTGCTGCATGCCCTGGTGATCGAGCGCGGCGACGAGCTGCTCGACCTCTTCCAGAAGCTGCTGCGCCTGAGTGACGGGCGCGCCCGTCGTCGCGTAGACGAAAAGCGCCGCAGCACCGCCCGGCAGCGCGATGAGCTCGCCGACCTCGGCAAGCGCCTGTCGGTGATCCTGCTGGAATGCGCGGCGACCGGCGAGCTGCCGCTCGATCGCGTCCGCGAAGAGATCGGCCTCGAGCGGCTGTACGCGGCGGCCGCCCTGGAGCCTGGTGAGCTGCCGCCGATCGACGTTCAGCAACTCGACCAGCTCCGCAGCAGCTACAACCACCTGCGCCGCGCTGTGCATTCTGTCCTCGACGCCGTGGAGCTGAAGGGGGCGACGAGCGCCGACGACGAGCTGCTCGCCGCTCTGCGGCGGCTCCGTGGGGCGACCGGGCGGTTCGTCGACGAGCCGGTCGAGCTCGTGCCGAAGACGTGGCGGGCGTGGGTGCGCGACGACCAAGGTCGCGTGCAGCGCACCCACTTCGAGCTGGGCCTGTGGTTCTCCGCGCGCGACGCGTTACGCGCCGGCCGGCTGTTCCGCCCCGTTGGGCGCCGCTACGCCGACCCCGCAGGGTTTCTCCTGCCCGCCGAGCGCTGGCAAGCCGACCGCCAAGAGCTCGCCGTCACGTTCGGGCGTACCCTTGACCCCGACGAGCGGCTGCGCGAGCTCGAAGCCGAGCAACAGCAGGCGCTCCGCGCGCTCCAGGCCGCGGTCGACGCCGGCGACGGCGTGCGCCTCGTCGGCGATCGCCTTGAGCTCTCGCCCCCCGCGGCGCTCGAGCAGCGCCCCGAGACCGTTCGCCTGCGGGCCGAGCTCGACCGGCTCGTGCCGCACATCGACATCCCGGACGTGCTCGCCGACGTCGAGGGCTGGGTCGGGTTCACCACCTACCTGACGCATGCAGCGGGTGCGACGCCCCGGATGGCGGATCTGCAGCAGCATCTGCACGCCGCGTTGCTCGCGAGCGGCTTGAACCTCGGACCGACGCGGATGGCCGAGTGCTGCTCGCTCAGCTACCGCCAGCTCGCGTGGGCGACCGAGTGGTACCTCGGCGACGAGCAGCTCGAGGCCGTCAACGCCGTGCTCGTCGACTACCTCCACCAGCTGCAGCTCGCCGCGCACTGGGGCACCGGCACGTTCTCAAGCTCCGACGGCCAACGCTCCGCCGCGCGCGGCCACGCCGCCACCGCCGACGCCATGGCTCGCGAGTTCGGCTACAAACGCGGCGCGCTGAACCTCGTCAACTGGGTCAGCGACCAGTACAGCCAGTACGGCACCAAAGTCGTTTCCGTTGCCGAACGCGAAGCGATCCACACGCTCGAGGCGATCCTCCACACCGA
>JBBJOW010000079.1:0-13273 GCA_037724045.1 Solirubrobacteraceae bacterium | reverse complement strand
AATGAAACAAGGAAACCAACTAACCCGGTCTCCGCGAAACCCAGCCCGCCTCAGAAACGTCCCCAGCGTCGACGGCGCCGGGATCCAGCCCCCCAGCAACCGCCCGGTCCGCCCGGCGCGCAGCACGCCCGTGTCATCGATGCTGTCGGCGCCGAGCACCATCGCATAGACCAACGCCATCACCTTGCGGCCAGCGTTCGCCGCGCCCGGCCGATCGCGCCGCAAGCTCACCAAACTCCCCGCCAACGACTCGATCCCCAGCCGCGTGGCGAGCGTCGCGACCAGCATCACCCCGGCATCTGAAACGACCCGCTCATCATCGAACGTGACCTGCACGCCGTCCAGTCCGACCGGCCCGTCATCATGCACCACGAAGGTGACCCCCTTGACGCAGGACGCGGCCGCCTAATACGACCGCTTTTCTCCTGCTCAGGGGGTCATTCTTCCTTCCAGACCGGACGGAACCCGCCTACCGCCCCGGTGGATCAGGGTTAAGGTCCGCCGATGATCGCACGCATCTGGCGCGGCGTCGTCCGGCTCTCGGACGCTGAGGACTACGCGCGCTACATCAACGACACCGGCCTCAGCGAGTACGCGTCGACGCCCGGCAACCAGGGGGCCTGGATGCTGCGCCGCGACGAGGGCGACCGCACGGAGTTCATCACGCTCTCCTTCTGGGAGTCGCGCGACGCGATCCGCGGCTTCGCAGGCGACGACATCGAGGCGGCGGTCTTCTATCCCGAGGACGACCGGTACCTCGTCGAGCGCGACGACACCGTCCGCCACTACGACGTCGTTCGCTAGGTTGCGGACGGAAGCTGTTAGGAGAACGGATTGGCCACGTCGCTCATTGTTAGCGCCTTACGCCGCTAATCATTAGCGTCGTCATGCCTATCCGGTTGGCTCCGTAGGGGGTCGAGGACGGCGCGGCCGCCCACCTCGCGGGTGTGCTGCACCTGTAAAGGGGTGCCCCCTAACTGCTGCAGCGCGGCGCCGAGGCCGACTCTCCCCCCCCTTTTTCACCAGCCTGCAGTTGGCCTGCGCCCGGCCCACGCCGGCCCGATCGCGCTCCCGGACATCAGCCGCACGGAACGAACCGGATAGGCATGAGCGTCGTATCCCGCTAATTGTTAGCGGAAGGCCGTCACCGCTCGATCTTGCAGACGTTCTCGATGACGTCGGCGGAAAAGGCGACGAGCTCGTTGAAGACGGGCGGCCGGCCCTCCGAGGTGTCGGAGAAGGCGACGCGGCCATTGGAGAGGCTGACCACGTAGCGCAGGGACGCGCGCGGACCGGGAGGCAGCTCGATCGACAGCGCGGCCTGGGCCTCGAGTCGGCGGGCGAGGTCGCGGGCGTCGAGCAGCCGCGTGCCGGGAAGCGCGATCGGCTCGCCGTCGTTGCAGGCCATGGTGCCGCCGTCGTTGACCACGAGGTCGACGTTGGCGTTGGGGTCGTCGCCCGTGCGCTGCACCGCGAAGAGATCTGCGGAGTCCGCCCCGCAGCCGCTCAGCGCCGCCGCCGCCGCCGCGAGTAGGGCCGGGAGCATCCGCCTGCTCACACGACCACCAGCCGCGCGCCGGAGGTCTCGCGCAAGAAGCGCGGCGTGGACATGACGTCGAAGTCGCCGTGGGACCCGTGCGCATCGACCGCAGCGGCACACGCGAAGAGCGCCAGGTCCTCGAGCGCGGGCACCGTCGCCCACAGCTCGGCCAGGGCCGGCTCGAAGCGCGCCTCCAGCAGCGCCGGCAGGGCGCCGAAGGAGACCAGGCCGCGCGCCGGCTCGCCCTCGACAGCGGTCGAGACCAGGAGCGAGAGGCCCGTGTACAGCCGCGATGGCTCGCCGGACTCGAGGATGACGGCAAGCATCACAATGGGAAAGGCTATGGAGCACCTCCTGGACGTTCGCGAATTGCGCTGCCCCGTCCCCTACGTCCGCGCGCGCGCTCTGGTCGGCGGTCTGGCGGCGGGAGACACGCTCGTCGTGCTGGCCACCGATCCCGAGGCGCCGATCGACCTCGGCGCGCTCGCGGCGGAGCACGGCCTGGAGTTCGCGGTCGCCGGCGAGGAGATCAGGCTGCGACGGCCACGCCGCCGCGGCGCGGATCGCCCGCGCCCGTGAGCGCGCCGTCGGCGGAGCGCACGACGCACTGCGCGCCGCCGAAGAAGAGGTTCGGCGCCCGGAAGCGGGCGACCGTCCGCCCATCCGCCTCGAGCGCGGCGGCGTCCACGCCCGGCTCGCAGTAGACGATGTCGTTCTCCCAGTGCAGCCTTGGCGCGTCGACGGCGGCCTGGGCCTCGAGGCCCTCGTCGACCACGCGCGACACGACTTGCAGGATCGCCGAGCGGATGCGGTTGGAGCCCGCCGAGCCCACGCACAGCTCGATCGCCCCGTCGCGGCGCACGATGGTCGGGGACATCATCGAGGGCAGCCGGAGGCCAGGGGCGTGCTTGAAGAAACCCAGCGGCGACAGATCCTCCTCTCCCATCATGTTGTTGAGGTGCAGGCCGCCCGCGACGACGCCGGAGCCCTCGCCGTTGGAGACCGTCGCCGCGCACGCCCAGCCGTCGCCGTCAATGACGGATACGTGGGTGGTCGAGCCGAGCTGCTCGAGGAAGGCCGGGGTGCGGCGGCGCTGGGCGTGCTCGAGCGCCTCGACCATGGTCGCACCCGCCTCGAGCTGCTCGAGCGAGGCGGCGATCAGCACGCCGCCCGCCGAGGGCGGCGGGTTGGTGATGACCTCACGGCCGCGGTAGGCGACGCGGACGGGATCGCGGGCCACCACCGCATAGGCGGCCAGGTCCTGCGGCGTGAGCAGCCCGCCGCCGCGGGCGACTGCGCGGCACACCTCCGCCGCGACGTCGCCGGTGTAGAAGGGTGCCGAGCCGTCGGCGGCCAGCCGCTCCAGCGCGTCGGCCAGCTCGGGGTAGACGACGACGTCGCCCACCCGGGGCGCGCGCCCCTCGAACTCGAACGTGTCGCGCGACGCCGGCGTCAGCGCGTAGATCCCGGCCAGGATCTCGAACAGGTACGCCTGCTGCGCGTTGATGACCACCCCATCGCGCGCGGCCCGGACTGCAGGCGCGACGAGGTCGGCGAGCGGCAGCGTCCCGAAGCGCCCGTGCGCGGCGCAGATGCCGGCGGGCATCCCGTACGCGCCCACCGAGGCCGCCCCGGCGTGGAACAGCTGGTTGGCGTCCCCGAAGGAGACGTCGACGGCGATCAGCGGCGCACGACCGGCGTGCTCTCGGCCGCGGCCGGCGACCTCGACGAAGAAGTCCAGCAGCACGTCCTCACCGTCGGGCGTGCAGACGAGCATGTAGCCGCCCGCGCCGAGGCCGGTCAGCAGCGGCTCGGTCGCGCAGCCCGCGCACAGCGCGGCGACCGCCGCGTCGACCGCGTTGCCGCCCGCCCGTAAGGCACCCGCCCCCGCTTCGGCGGTGACCGGGTGCCCGGCGGCGACGACGCCGATCAGGCCCGCCGCCCGCCCCTCAGAACCGCGGTATGAACTCGGGCACGTCGACGTCGGAGAGCCCGCGGCCGCCCGGGGCGGAGCGCACCGGCTCGCGCTGACGCGTGCGATGGACCCGCGGCTCACCGATCGGCTCGCGCAGCGGCGCGCGCTCGCGGGCCGGCGGGCGGCGCTGCTCGTCGAAGCCGGTGGCCACGACGGTGATCCACACCTCGTCCTCGCCAAGCGACTCGTCCACCATGGCGCCGAAGATGATGTTCGCGTCCGGGTCCGCGGCCTCCTGGACCGCCTTGGCCGCCTCGTTGACCTCCCACAGCGACAGGTCGCTGCCACCGGTGATCGAGAGCAGGATCGACCGCGCGCCGTCCACGCTGGTCTCCAGCAGCGGCGAGGAGACTGCCTGCTGTGCCGCTTCGAGCGCGCGCTTGTCGCCGGTGCCCATGCCGATGCCCAGCAGGGCGCTGCCCGCGTCCGCCATGATCGTGCGGACGTCGGCGAAGTCCAGATTGATCAGCCCCGGCAGCGTGATGAGGTCCGAGATGCCCTGGACACCCTGGCGCAGCACGTCGTCGGCGACGCGGAACGCCTCCACCATCGACGTCTGCTTGTCGAGCACCGACAGCAGCTTGTTGTTGGGGACGACGATCAGCGTGTCGACCTCCTCGGCCAGCTGGGCGACGCCGGCCTCGGCCTGCTGCATCCGGCGCGCGCCCTCGAAGCCGAACGGCTTCGTGACGATGCCGACCGTGAGGACGTCGAGCTCGCGGGCGATGCGCGCGACCACCGGTGCCGCGCCGGTGCCGGTGCCGCCGCCCGCGCCGGCGGTGATGAAGACCATGTCCGCTCCACGCAGGAGGACCTTGATCTTGTCGTAGTCGTCCATCGCCGCCTGGCGGCCGAGGTCGGGGTTCGCGCCCGCCCCGAGCCCGCGCGTGCTGTCGGCGCCGATGTGCAGCGTCGTGTCCGCCGAGCACTCCTGCAGCGATTGCATGTCCGTGTTGAGCGCGATGAACTCCACGCCGTTGACGCCGGCCTCGATCATGCGGTTGACGGCGTTGGTGCCGCCGCCGCCCACGCCGACCACGCGCAGCACGGGCATGCCCACCTGCGCGGGTGCCGGCACATACGCATCCTGCACGCGCCCGTAGGAGTCACGCGAAGGCGGGGACATCACGTTGTCGGGAATGTCTGAGGAGAAGGCCGAGCGCAGGCGATCCTGCGGTGTCGGCGCCTTGCGCTCCGGCGGCGGCATCGCGGACGACCCGGCCGGATGGGCGCCCATGGGCGCGGCGGCGGCCGGCTCGGCCTGGCCCTCCGGCTCGTCGGTCTTGCGGAACAGCTGGGCCAGGGGCCCCTCGCGCATGCTCGCCCGCTTATGACTGGGCATTTCCCAGAACCTCCTTCGCCAGCTGGCGATAGGCGTCGGCAGCGACGCCCTTCGGATCGTACTTCAGCACCGACATGCCCCGGACCGGGGCTTCCGCGAAGCGGACTGTCTTGCGAATGCGCGACGCGAACACCCGGTCCCCGAAGTTCTCCTCGAGGAGCTCGATGGCTTCCTTGGCGTGAATCGTCCGGGAGTCCACCAGCGTGGGAAGGATTCCCTCGATGTCGACATTCGGATTGAGGTTCTCGCGGATCATCGAGAGGGTGTTCGTGAGCTGTATCAGCCCACGCATGGACAGATACTCGCACTGAACGGGAACGATGACCTTGTCAGCGGCCGTCAGTGCGTTGATCGTCAATAGTCCCAGGCTCGGCGGCGTATCGATGCAGATGAAGTCGTAGTCCTCGCGAATTGGGCGAATTGCCTTCTCCAGCGAGCGCTCGCGGCCGATCTTCGTCGACATCGCGATCTCCGCCCCGGCGAGGTCGATCGACGCGCACGCGACGTCGATCTCGCGCCGGCGGATCACCTCCCGGATGGGCGTGTCATGCACGAGCACGTCGTACATCGAGACCTCGAGCGTGTCGGGATCGATGCCCTGCGACATGGTCAGGTTGCCCTGCGGGTCCATGTCGATGCACAGCACCCGGTGCCCCTCCTCGGCGAAGGCCGCCGCGAGGTTCAGCGTCGTGGTCGTCTTGGCGACGCCGCCCTTCTGGTTGGCGAATGCGATCACCTTCGCGGAGTCCATGCCGGCGTCATTCGCGCGCGGGGGCGGCGATCCTTCCCGCGAAGGTGAGGACAGTCGCTGCTCAACGCGCCGGGAGCGCGGGACTGATCGTCCGCGCTCCCAGCGCGGCGCCCGCGGCGACCGCGACGAACTGCATGCCGGCGGCGATCAGCAGCGTCACGTCGGAGCCGACCGCGATCACGATGGGGCCGGCCACCGCCGCGCCGAGCGCGAGCGAGCCGACCTTCAGCCCGACGGCGGTCGTGAAGAGGAGGCCGTGCAGCTCGGAGGGGACGTGGCGCTGGCGGGTCGCGAAGGTGGCCGCCAGCCCCGGCCCGTCCATGAGCCCCGCCAGCGCGATCACCGCCAGCAGCGGCACGAGGTCCGTCTGCAGCGGCCACAGCAGCATGCACGCGCCGAACACGGCGAGGCTGACGAGGACGATCCGCTCCGGCTCGAACCGCCGCTGGATGCGCACCAGCCCGAGCGCCCCCGCCATCGACCCGATCGCGAACGCTGCCCACATGAGGCCCGCGGCGCCGCGATCGGTGTCGAGGTGCTCGACGGCGTAGAAGGGGAAGGCGACGGTGAGCAGCCCGAGCCCGCCGAGGCCGAGCGATCCCGCCGCGGTGATCGAGCGCAGCGGCGGGGAGCGGACGATCAGCTTCAGCCCGGTGACGGCAACGCCGACCAGGCTGCGGCCGTCGCGCTCACGCGGGCTGTCGAGGTTCGGGATGCGGGCGATGAGCACCAGTGCGGCCAGGGTGAGGACGATCTCGACGACCACCGGCGCGGCCGGGCATACCGCCGCCGACAGCCCGCCTGCGAACGCCGGCCCGAGCACGAGCGCCGAGTTGAAGCTCGAGACCTCGATGGCGTTGGCGGGCTCGAGCAGCCGCGCCGGGACGATCACGCTGATCAGGCTGCTGAAGCCACCGAAGGAGAGCGGATAGGTCAGGCCGCCCAGCAGCGCCGCGACCGGCAGCAGCACGTCGGGCGCGTTGCCGGCGAGCAGGAGGATGGCCGCCAGGCTCGTCGTCATCAGCAGCTGGTCGACGAGCATCAGCGTCCGCCGCTTGCCCGTCAGGTCCATGTAGGCGCCCAGCAGCGGCCCCGTGACCAGGCTCGGCAGCGTGACCGCGGCGACGGTGGCCCCCGCCAGCACCGCGCTGTCGGTGCGGTCGAGCACGAGCAGCACGACGCCGACGGAGAACATCTCGTCGGCGACGCGCGCGAGCGTGGCGGCGGCGACGAAGCCGCGGTACCCGCGCGTGCGCCCCAGTCCTCGAAGGCTCGCGCGGTCCATGCCGCGCCGACGCTACACGGCGGCAAGACGCAGAACTGCGTGCTGCTGACGGGCGCCGCGAAGGAGATCGCGAAGGAGACGTTCTCCGCGAACACCGGCGAGTGGCTCTCGCTGACCGTCGCCGGCGCTGTGGAGATCCCGGCCGGCGCGGCCGGCGCCGACGCTCAGGTCCGGGTCGCCTGCAGGGTCGACGGCGACATCGCCCCGGTGACCAACCTGTCGATCGTGTCCACCCGCACCGCCAGCGCGCCCGTCACCACCGAGTAGGTCCCGCCCAGCCGTACCCTGCCCGGCGTGGAACGCGTTCTCAGCGGCAAGAAGATCGTTATCTGCGCCGGGCCCGGCGGCGTCGGCAAGACGACGTCGTCGGCGGCGCTGGCCGTCGGGCTCGCCATGCGCGGGCAGCGGGTCGTCGTCGTGACGATCGACCCGGCGCGCCGGCTGGCCAACGCGCTGGGTCTCGACGCGCTCCTCGACGAGCCCCGCCGCATCGACCCCGGGCTCTTCGACGAGATGCAGGGCGAGCTGTGGGCCCTGATGCTCGACTCCAAGCGCACCTTCGACTCGCTCATCGAGCGCGTCGCGCCGTCGGAGCAGGCGCGCGACGAGGTGCTGCGCAACCCGATCTACGTGCAGCTCTCCAGCGCGGTGGCCGGCACACAGGAGTTCACCGCCATCGCCAAGCTGCACGAACTTTCCCAATCAGACGACTTCGACGTGATCGTGCTCGACACGCCGCCGTCGCGCAACGCGCTCGACTTCCTCGACGCTCCCGATCGGCTCACCGGCTTTCTCACCGGGCGCGCGGGGCGCATGTTCCTGCGTCCCGGACGGCTGTTCGGCGCGGGCACCGCGGTCGTCTTCAGCGCCCTGCGGCGCGCGACCGGCGTCGGCCTGCTCGACGACCTCTCGATTTTCTTCCGGGCGCTCGGCGGGATGATCCCGGAGCTGGCCGAGCGCGGCTCGCACGTCAAGGCGCTGCTGGCTTCCCCGGACACCACCTTCCTGCTGGTCACGTCGCTGGAGCCCGAGCCGGTCGCCGAGACGATCTACTTCCACGAGCGCCTGCGCGAGGCGAAGCTGCCGTTCGGCGCGGTGATCGTCAACCGCGTCCACCCGCCGGTCGCCGACGACGACGAGGACCTTCCGGTCGACGCCGCGCTCGCGGCGAAGGTCGCCGAAGGCGCCGCCGAGGCGGCGCTGCTTGCCGCCCGCGATGCGGACGGCCTGGAGCGGCTGCGCGACGCGCTCACCGATCCGCGGGTCGTCCCGGTCCCGCAGCTGCCGGGCGACGTCCACGATCTCGAGGGGCTCGCCCAGGTGGGCGAGCACCTCTTCACGCCGGCTGTTTGACGTCCTGTCCGAGCAGCTCGTCCGCGACCGCGCGCAGGTCGGGGTCGAGGTGGCCGCAGAGCACGTCGCGCAGGACCGCGCGCACGCACGCCGCGAGTGAGCCGATCAGCGTCTCGACCTCCGGGTCCGAGCGCAGCAGGCCGGCGACCGCGGAGCGCTCGAGCGCAACGGCACGCTGCAGACGCTCCGTCAGGGCGCGGCGGTCCTCGACGGGTGCGCAGATCGCCGCGAGGCGTTCGGCGAGGGCCTCGTAGCCGGCCCGGTCGGCGTCGACGAGCAGCGCCCGTCCCGCGAGCAGCCAGTCCGTCAGCGCCTCGACGGCGAAGGGGCGTTCGCATCCGAGCTCGAAGCGCCGCAGCGCCCACGCGAGCTCGCCACCCTTCGGGGTGCGCCGGTCCACGAGCGCGCAGAACGCGCGCAACGGGTCCTCCTCCTCGGGCTCGAGCAGGCAGTCGTCGAGTGCGCGGCGCACGCCGCTGGCGATCGGGACGTGCAGCCACGGGGCAGCTCCGGTCCGTGCCCAGGCGCTCGGGCCGACGGCCGGCTCGGCGTCGTCCCACAACCGCAGCGCCGACTGCAGGCGGCGAAGGCGCGCGCCGACCTGGGCGAGGACCTCGTCGCCGCCCTCGACGCGGATCGCCGCGACCGTCGCCCACGCGTCCAGGCGCAGTTCCTCGGGCGCGTCGGGCAGTGCCGAGGCGCGAACGAGGGCGAGGCCGGCGCCGAGCTCCACCCGCTCGGACTCGATGACCAAGCCGTCGACCGGAGCGAGCACCTCGGTGATCGAGGTCTCCGAGTAGGCGGCGTCCTCGAGCTCTGCGAACGCGGCGTTGAAGCGTGCGGGCTCGAAGACGAAGTCGGTCGCGTCGGCCCACACCGCGCCGACGAAGGCCTGCAGCGCCATGTCGGAGCGGTCCAGCGCGTCGGGCGGGACGGCGCGCACGCCGCGGCGGCGCAGGTAGTCCTCCACGCCGTGCAGGTTGGCGACCAGTGAGCGCGCGGACGCGTAGGTCGGGAGCTTGCGCAGCTCGGCCGCGCGGTCCGCGAGAAACAGGCCGGTCTGCGGGCGATAGCAGTAGAGCGGTGCCGTCGACCGGCCCTGCTCGATCAGCTCGAAGGGGATCTCAGCGCCGCCGGAGACCTCGGCGGCGAGCTGCCACGCGGCCTCCTCGACGAACGACGACAGCGCGTCGTGCAGGGCACGGTTCTTCATGGTGAGCGGCTATTCGCCGCGTCGTCCGGCGCCCCTGCTAGATGGGTTATTCCACGAGGCCCGTGGTCGCGGGCGCGGTCATGACCGAGTCGGGCGTGGCCGGCCGGCGAAGCCCGTACCGGTGGTACGGGCAAGACCGGACGGGCGCGAACCGGCGAAGTGTCAGGACCGTGATCCGCGGCCGCGGAGTCGTGGAATAACCCATCCAGCCATCCAGCGACTACGCGACGACGAGCTCGGGCGGCTCGGCGCAGGTGCCGGTCGCGTCGAGCCAGGTGGTGCCGTACTCGCGCATCGCCTCCACGATCGGAACGAGCGCCTCCCCCTTCTCCGTCAGCGCGTACTCGACGCGCGGCGGCACCTCGGGGAACGTCTCGCGGCAGAGGATGCCCTCCTCCTCGAGTGCCCGCAGGCGCAGCGAGAGGGTGCGCGGGCTGATGCCCGCCAGTGAGCGCTCGAGCTCGCAGAAACGCGACCGGTCGTGCGCGAGGTCGCGGATGATGAGCATCGTCCACTTGCCGCAGACGACTTCGGCGGTGCGGCAGACTGGGCAATCGCGGTTCGGCATACCGGCGGACATTGTACTTCACTTACTGAAGTACGACCTCGAGATCGCGCGCCGCGCCGCGGCGTTCGACGGTCAGGGTGACCGTGGCGGAGGCTTCGAGCGCGTCGAAGAGGTCGTCGACCGAGCGCAGCGGGCGATCGTCGGCGGCGAGCAGGCGGTCACCGGGCGCGACCCCGGCGACGGCCGCCGGGCTTGCGTCCTTGACCGCGCGGACGACAAGGCCGCGGGTCAGCGCGACGCCGAGGCGCGGACGGCCGGGCTGCTCCCCGCGCGCGAGCGCATCGAGACGTGCGCGCACCGAGGCGTCGGCGGGCAGGGCGAGGATGAGGCCGCCCTCGAGCCGGACGGTGTTGACGCCGAGCAGAAAGCCCTCGGCGTCGACGAGCGGGCCGCCCGAGGAGCCCGTCGGGAGCGGGGCGGTGTGCTCGACGGCGCGCCCGACCGCCGCCGAGACGTGCCCGGCCGTCACCCGCAGGCCGCGCCCGCCGGGGTCGGCCAACGCGAAGACGGGCGAGCCGATGCGCAGGGCTGCGATGCGTTCGGGGTCCCACGCGATCGGCGACGCCGGGGCCGTGTCCGCTTCGATGACGGCGAGGTCCGCCCGCGGGTCGGCGCCGGCCACCCGACCGTGCACGATGGACCCGCCGATCCGGATCGCGACGTCCGGCCCGCGCAGGACATGCGCGTTGGTGAGGATCCGGCGGTCCGCCACGAGTACGCCCGAACCCCGGCCCCAGCCGCGGCCGAGGCCGACGACCGCCGGGCCGACGCGCACGGCGAGGTCCGCGATGGTCTCAGACACTTGCAGCATGCAAGTGACTAGCCTACCGCTCGATGATCTCCCCGCTCGCGGACGCGCTGGATCGGATCGGCGACCGCTGGACGCTGCTGGCGATCGCCGCCCTGCTCGACGGGCCGAAGCGCTTCAACGAGCTGCAGGAGGCCATGGGCGGCATCGCGCCGAACATCCTCTCGGCGCGTCTGAAGGCGCTCGGCGAGCACGCGCTCGTCGTCGCCCGGCCCTACTCCGAACGGCCGCCGCGCTTCGTCTACGAGCTCAGCGCGGCAGGCGCCGAGCTCGCCGGTGCGCTGCGGCTGCTCGCCGACTGGGGCGCGCGGTCAGGCGAGGCCGAGCCGCTTCGCCACGCCGTCTGCGGAACGCCGCTGCGCGCGACCTGGTGGTGCGCGAACTGCGAGGAGCCCGTCGGCGAGCCGGCCGAGCCCCTCGATTTCGTCTAGCTCCTAGAAGCCGGGCGGGGGGGCCGAGCTCGGCGGTGGGGCGGGCGGCGTGGGCATCGAAGTCGGCGGCGCGGCCGGCATGGCCGCCGGCGGCGGCGGCGCGAGGTCGGCGACCACCGCAGGCGCAGGCGCAGGCGCAGCGGGCGCGATCTCGACCGGCTTGCTCGACGCGAGGTGGCGCAGCTGGTGGTCGGCCTGGACCAGCAGCTTGAACTCGTGGGAGGAGGACGCGACCTTCATCGCCTCCTCGAAGGTGATGCGACCGGCCTGCAGGTGCTTGAGCAGGTGCTGGTCGAAGGACTGCATCCCGTAGTACTCGCCCTCCTTGATGACCTCGTGCATGTGCCCCGTCTGCTGGGGGTCGAGGATCGCGTCGTGGACGCGGCCGGTCATCACGAGGATCTCGCAGGTCGCGACGCGGCCGCTGCCGTCCGCCGTGCGCACGAGGCGCTGGGAGATGATGCCCTTCAGCGTGCCGGCGATCATGGCGCGCGCCTGGCCCGCCTGGTGGGGCGGGAAGAAGTCGATGATGCGGTTGATCGCCTCGACGGCGTCAACCGTGTGCAGCGTGGAGAGGACGAGGTGGCCGGTCTCCGCGGCGCTCAGCGCGGTCTGCACCGTCTCCTCGTCGCGCATCTCACCGACGAGGATCGTGTCCGGGTCCTGGCGCAGGACGCGGCGCAGGGACCGCTTGAACGAAGCGGTGTCCTGCCCGACCTCCCGCTGGTTGATGATCGACATGCGGTCCGGATGCAGGAACTCGATCGGATCCTCGAGCGTGATGATGTGCTTCTTCATCGTCCGGTTCATGTGGTCGATCATCGCCGCGAGCGTGGTCGACTTGCCCGATCCGGTGGTACCCGTGAGCAGGATGATCCCGCGCTCCTCCTGGGCCAGCTTGGTGATGATCGGCGGCAGCAGCAGGTCGTCGACGGACTTGATGTCCACCGGGATGGCGCGCATGACCAGCGAGACGTAGCCGCGCTGGCGGAAGGCGTTGACGCGAAACCGGGCCAGGCCCTCGATCTGGTAGCTGAAGTCGACCTCGTTCTCCGTCGCGAACTCGGAGAGCTTGTTCTCGTCGTGGAGGATCTCGCGCAGCACGCGCTCGGTGTCCTCGGCCTTGAGCCGCTCGGACCCCTCGATCGGCTCCATGTTGCCGTGGACGCGCACGATCGGCTGTGACGGGACCTTGAGGTGGAGGTCGGAGCCCTCGTGGACGATGAGGTAGCGGAGCGCGTCGTCGATATCGAACATCGCAGAACTCATCGGCGCTCTATGTGCTGCTCTTTAGACTTTTGGTCATGAGACTCGTCCTCGCCACCCTGGTTGCCTTCGGGCTGCTGACCTCGTCCGCCGCCGCGCAAGCGACTGCGACGGCGATTCCGAACAAGGCGGGGAAGGGCACGAAGCTGCACACCGAGCTCGACGCGAGCCAGCCACCCGTGTCCGGACGCATCCCGCGTGAGACCGTCCTGTCGATCCAATCGGGCTACCGCTTCGACGGCCGCGCGGTCGCCAAGCGCTGCACCGCCGCGCAGGCCGAGACGGACGCGTGCCCGGCCAAGAGCGCCGTCGGCACCGCCACCGTGCAGGCCGACTACAACGGCTTCCCGGTCACCGTCCCGATCAGGTTGTTCCTGTCCAAGCCGCAGACCGGCGACGTCGCCGGCTTCTTCGCCGTCGCGAAGATCCTCGAGTCCACCTACTCCGCCCCGGGCCGCGTCGTGCGCAGCTTCGAGACCCCCTTCGGCCTTTCGGTGATCCTCGCCACCCCGGCGGGCGACAGCATCTCGATGACCCAGGGCATCACCTTGGAGTCCTTCACGTCGGACATCGGTGCCACGCGCACGGTGACCAAGGGCAAGAAGTCAAACAAGCGCAAGGTCCGCTACTCGCTGATCACCAACCCGACCACCTGCCCCGGCACATGGGCGTCCCGCGCGGCCTTCACCTTCGGCGACGGGTCGATGGCGGCGCTGGACGCGCCGATCGCCTGCGTCTCGT
>JBBJOW010000078.1:7938-13536 GCA_037724045.1 Solirubrobacteraceae bacterium | reverse complement strand
TTCAACGGAGCCCCCTCCTCGCGGAGGGGGAAGGGCGATCCCACGAACGGCGCTGCCCGCATCTTGACCACGCTTCAACGGAGCCCCCTCCTCGCGGAGGGGGAAGGCCGTGAGAAGATCAGCGGCACCCGGCACATCTTTGGGCTTCAACGGAGCCCCCTCCTCGCGGAGGGGGAAGGTCCGCCCGCGCCCTTCCCCTCCAGCATCTGATCCAAGCTTCAACGGAGCCCCCTCCTCGCGGAGGGGGAAGGAGCTCGCGGTAATACGAGCCCGATACCAGCAACTCTACGGGGCGCCGCGAGAGGTTGCCTCGCGGCGGAGCTCTGCCGGCCGCTGTCGACGAATCACTGCGACCGATCGCCGAACTTTGCAGGCGGTTCGGTCCCGCGAGCGCTGCCGGGACTATCGAACGCACCTAAGCCCTCGCGTGCCGCTCACCAGATGGCCGCCCCGCCGCTCGGCGGGACCTCAACGCTGGTGCCGAGGTGGCGGACGCACTCGATTCCGCGACCGTCGCTCTCACCGAGATCGAAGAGCGCCACGCTGTCGACGCCTTCGTGCATCACATCACGCACGGCCGCCTCGAGCCGCAACCGCCCCACCGCGTCCAGGTCGCAGACGAACACGCTGTACTGCAACGCGTAACCGAACTCCTTGGCGACCTTATGAACACGGCGCAGCCGCTTGGCATCGCGGATGTCGTAGGTGAGCAGAAGACGACGGCGAGCCGGCACGGACGTTCAACTATCGCGTTGTCAAAGGACGGTACGCCGGTGTGTCGCCCACCAGTGCCGCCGCCAGCAAACGTGCCTGGATCTCGAGCGTGCGACGGTAGGAGGCAACGTAGCCGAAGGCGGGGTGGTTCAGAGTCTGGCCCATGCGCCGCTCGTACGCCGCGATGACCCCGCGCCGCCCACCCGCCGTGAGGGACCATCCGCCGGCGCGGACCACGAAGTCGTCGCGGCGGACCTCGCCGTTGTTGACGGTCATCAGCACGGTCGAGTCGACGATCAGCGGACGAAACTCCTCCGCCAGGTCGAGCGCGAGCGACGGACGCCCGAACCGCGGCTGGTGCATCAACCCGACGTACGGATCGAGGCCCGCGGCAACGAGCGCGATCAACGCATCCTTCGTCAGGAGCGCGGACAGGAAGGACATCACCGCGTTCACCGGGTCCAGCGGCGGGCGCCGGTTGCGACCCTCGAACGCGAAGTCATTCGCCAGCGCCCCGCGCAGCAGCCGGGCGAAGCCACCGAAGTAGATGCGCGCCGCGGTCCCCTCGACGCCTAGCAGCGACGGGATCGCAGTGGTCCGCGCCGCCTGGACCGACAGCGCCTTGAGCTGATCGACCGCCCCGGCCGCCGCTGCACCACCGTGGCGCCGCAGGAGCGTGCGCTGGTTGCGGATCTTGCCGCTCACGAATAGCGGCGGGTACACGTCCCCGCCCAGAGCGGCCGCGCGATGCTGACGCATCCGCACCGCGACGTTTCCCGCCGGCATCCCGAGCGCCGTACCGCTGAACCAGCCGCCGGCGGTGAGCCACAGGACCGGGATGCCGTGATCGAAGCACTCGCGCATCAGCGCGCTCCCGATGTCCGCGTTGCCGAAGAGCGCGATGTGCGAGACGTCGATCAGGCGACGGCTCGCCACCTCCTCCCCCTTCTCCTTCAGCACCACGCGCCCCGCGCGCTTGGTCACGCGCGCCCCGGGCGTCGTCACGTACAGGGGTCCTGCGTCGGGATCGGACACGACCAGGCGACGAGACGGCAGCGAGGTCCGCCCGGCAAGTAGGTTTACCTCGTCGGGAAGACAGAGGCCCGCGAGCGAGCAGCGCGGGCACTTCGGCGAGTCCACCAGCGGCGGAGGAATGACCCTCCGCTCCGCCATCGCGCGGACGCCGTCGACCGCCACGCGCGCCTCCTGCAGGTGCTCCTCGGAGAGCTGGACCAGATGCCTCGTCCGCGTCTCGGCGAACCACACCATCGCCGCCGCCACCGTGTAGCCGGCGTCTCGCAGCAGCAGCACTTGGAGTGCGAGCTGCGCGCGCTCCGGCGGCCACAACGGCTCCTCGCTGCTGCGCGGCGAGCCGCGCTTGTACTCGATCGGCGTGACCCCGTCGTCGGAGCTCTCCAGCAGATCGAGCTTGGCGACCACTCCCAGCGCCTCTGACGCGACGGTCACGGAGGTCGACGCCGGCCGCAGCTCCGCCTCGTCGGGCGACGGCGGCTTGCCGCGCGTCTGGTCTACCCGGCGGTGCACGAAGCGCCCTTGCACCGTGTCGGCGTTGTCGGTGAACCGGTGGTCGACCCACTCCAGGTACGCCAGCCGCGGGCAGTAGACGAACTCGTTGACGATCCTGGCGGGGACCGGCGGGAGCTCATCGGCGGCGGCGATGTCGCTCATGGCACCGGCCGCATCAATCCCAGGCCGAAGTGGCAGTTAGCGCCGAGCACGATCGGCCCGGCGACCGGCTCCGCGAACCGCAGGCGGAAGCCCAGGGCGGACTTCGTCCGGTGCCGCGTCTGCCCCGGCCGATCCCGCGTGGAGCGGCCCCACGCGCCGTCGATCTCCTCGATCGCCACAGGATCGGGGAATCCACGATGAGCGAGCTCCGCGAGCACCTGTGCCTCAGGCAGATCCCGCGCGCGGTGCGGCTTCATGTGCCGGGGGAGCACCATCGGCGTCACGGTCTCCCAGGTCGTCGACAGCCGAGCGAACGCAGGAAGTGCACGCTCGGCCGAGCCGGCGGAGACGAGCGCGAGCTGGAGGGGCTCGGGAACCTCGCGCAGGCTCAGAAACGGGGTCGAAGCCAGCGCACGCATCTCGTCCGGACCGAGGCCATCGGGCGCCCACACGGCAAGGCGATCCACGCGCCCGCCGGTGGCGTCCGGCAGCGCGAGGTAGTGCGCGTGCTGATGTTGGCGAGCGCTCGGGCCGTCAGCCGTATGGCCGCTGAACACCCTGGAGGTCCGGCCCGAACGATCGTGATCGAAGCGGCGCTGGAGCGCACGCCGCATCCCGGAGCCGACCACGACCGCGCGAGCGACGTCCGGCAGCGCGTTTCCGGCGATCCGCAGGACCACGACGGTCGGGCGCGCGGACTTCTCGTCCTCGGCACACACGCGAAGCCGCGGACGTGCCACGGTCGAGTAGCGCACCTGCCGGGTGCCCTCTGGGATCAGCCGTCGCGCCTTTCGCAGGACCCCGACGTCCGTCTCGAGGATCGCCACCGCCCCTGCTGCCTCCGGGTCCACGCCCATCAGCGCCGTCGTGGCTCCGGCGGCGGGCAACCCGTCGGCGACCATCGCCTCCGGCCAAGCGCCGAGCGCCGCCGGACGGACCTCGGCCGGCAGCAGCCGCGCCTCACAAAGCGACTCCGAGCGGCCGAGGTAGCCCATCCGACGGGTTGCCGCGGCGAGCGCTGCGCGCTCGTTCTCGCCGAGTTCGACGTCCCAGAAGACGCGAAGCTCCTGCGCCGGGTCAAGCGCGATGAACGCGTCGATGATCAGGCTGGTCTTCGGTGGACCGTCCTTCTCGAGCTTCGTCAACGGGACGTAGTGCCGTGTGTGGCCGGGCGTGGCCGGAGGGAGCTCGTACACGGGGTCGCCTGACGCAACGAGTGCCGCTAGGGCCCCGTCGATCAAGAGATCGTCGGCGTCGCGGCCGGCTGCGAGCATCGCCCGCAGGACACGCCATGGGCTTGGGGGCCAGTCGACAGCCGCCTCGTTGACGTTGGTCCCCCACGCTGTCGCGTGGTAGCGACCGAGCGGGAACGTGAAGGCGACCCCGACCATCCCTCTCAGCCCTTGTCCTGGTGGACGGCCTCGATGATCGTCGGGGCGACGAAGCCGACCGCGGCCGCGGTGGTCGCGAGCTCCGACTCCAGCCCCTCGAACGTCGGCAGCGTACGCGGCTCGGCGCCGCGGACCGTGACCGACACGACCTCCAGGTCGCAGGCGGTCCGTAACCGCAGCGGACGCGAGAGCAGCGTGACGACCTCGTAGAGCGCGACGAGCCCGAGCAGCCTCGTCCGCTGCGCACCCAGCCGGTAGTTCCGCAACTGCTCGAGGTCGAGGGCAGCACTCAGCACGATCCTCTCCGCGACGTACTCGGTGCGCGAGAACGGAACGAAGCCGTAGCCGTCCTCAGAGCCCGCACCCGCCTTCGAGTCCGCGGTGAAGCGAACGTCGTCGCGCTTGACGCCGCCCGAGATCGCGGGACGCACATCGTGGGCCTCGATCACCGCGTGGAGGGCGCGCCGGACCTTCGGGTTCCCGAAGTCCTTGAACGCCGGGTCCGACAGGAACAGGCCGTGAACCAGGCAGAGCGGATCGATATCGAAGAGCGCCCCGTGGATCGCGGCTCGATCCTGCGGCCGGCCGTTCTTGACCGCGAGCTTCTCGATGAGCCAGTCAGCGCCCGTCTGCTCCCCGATCTGCGCCTTGCGCACATAGGGCGAGGCGAGACGGTGCGGCTCCTCGCGCGAGGAGGTGAGGTAGCCGCCGTCAGGAGCCTTTACGCGGACCCAGGGCAAGTTCGCGACCGCCTCCACGGGTTGACGGTCCGGCTCGGACCAGAGCGTCGCCTCCAGGTGGTTGGCCATCGACTGAACGCTCTCCACAATCAGGGACGGAGGCTGCCCGGGGCGCTCGAACTCCGCGGCGCCGAGGTTCGGAAACCCGGTGGGCTGAAAGGTCGAGCCGACGACGGGGGTCAGCTCGGCGTCCAGGACGAGGCGATGCTCGCTCAACAGCTGGTTGATCACGATGAAAGCTCCTGCTCGGTGTGGGTGATGGGGTTGCCGTCGGCCGAGAACGCCGGCGCGGTGAGGTGTCGGAGTGCGCGGCGCAGATCTGACACAGACGGGCGTGCGAGCAGCGCAATCGCAAGGCCCTGGCCGTCCGGTGCACCGGCCGCGAGGTCCGCAGCGGTCGCAATCGGCGGATGGCCGGCCTGCCGGATCCGCGCAATCGCGTCGCTCAGCGCGGGACGGACCTTCCGGGCGCCGAGGCGCGCGATGAGGCTCGCCGGTGTGCGCCATGCCTCCGGGTTCGTCGCCGTGCCGAGAGTGCGGTGGTGAACGACGAGCGCAAGGGTCGCCAGGGCGGGTGAGACGAAACCACCGGGAGCGGGCTCGTCCATGCGGACGCCACGGAAGTCGAGCAGCGCGAGGCCGGCCACCAACGACATCGTGCGTTCGACGTCGAGGGTGCCGGACGCGAGCCGCGTCAGATCCGCCAGCGACGCCGGGACACCGAACGCGAACGCAGGCCCGCCGAGCTCGGCGCTCGTGGCGTCGACCTCGCGGCGGAGGTGAAGCGCGAGCAGGCGCCGGGTCGCGGAGCCGTTCGTCGGGACGAGCGGCATCTGGCTGTCCGAGTACGCCTCCTTGCGCTCCGCTCGGGCCGTGCCGTTGAGCAGGTCACGAAGGTACGGAAGCCCCTGAGCGTCGCCGCCGTCGGCAAGCGAGCCGAGCGCGACGGCGACACGAACTTCCGCGACCTCGTGGTCGAGCGCGTCGACCCACGGTTGGGCCGGTGGCCGGATACTGCGCGGCGCGGAGCCGTCGGCCCCGATGCTGCTCGCTCCGTCCCGCGC
>JBBJOW010000078.1:0-7928 GCA_037724045.1 Solirubrobacteraceae bacterium | reverse complement strand
GCGGGTCGCCCGACACCGTCACCACCTGGGCTCCCCGCGCGAGGACGAGCTCGATCTCACCCAGGCGGCCGAGCATCCGCTCCACGTCCTCGGGCCGCCCTCGCGCGGCCATCGCGAACGCGGCCTCCGCGAGTCCGCGCGCCGCCTGGCGCTTCGCCGTCGCCGTGCTCTCGCCGCTCGCGGCCAGCACGCGCGAGAGCCAGTTGCCGGTGTCGAGCCCGCGCAGCGCCCGGACGGCCGGACGCTCCCGGACCTCGATCGTGCCGGCGTGGAGCGTGAGGTTGGATTGGCCGGAGCGTTCGAGGATGCTGAAGCGCTCGAACGCGGCGATGCCGCGCGCGACGCCGAGGTCGCCCGCTGCCCGCGCGACGTCCAGGCCGCTTGAGGCCCGCCGTCGGCCGACAGACGCACGTCCCTCGCGCAGCAGCGAGCGCACCTCAGCCAGCGCGGCCGGCGCCGTCCACTGCGGCATCCACTGCTCCGCGCGCCCGGCTTCGCCGGCGACCGCGGAGCCGTAGCCGCCGCTGGTGCCGAAGCTGAAGGGGGCAGCGGCCTGCGCGGGAACGCCGCTCTCCCCGCGGCGGGTCGCGCCGGCCGCGAGAAGGACGACCCCTTCGATCGCGAGGGGGAGGTCCCAGAGGTTGGCGAGGCCGGCGTTCTCGCCGGCCGGCGACCCGACGGGCGAAACGTCGCGAACAAGGTGCCCGAGGCTCATGGCTCGTCCCGGCACGCTGGTGCCGTCGAGCACGCCGCGAAGCAGCGCGTCCGGGCTCGGACCCCGACGCTTGAGACCAAGGCCGAGGAGCTCCCCCAGGCATTGCGCGTTGTTGCTCGAAAGGTCGTAGCGGCCGTCGTTGCCTCCTGTTCCGAGAGCGGGCGGGAAGGCGACTCCGGCTCCGGCGATGACGACCGCCGCGTCGAGCCACGCGAGCCCCGGTTCGGGCAGCACCGCGCGGAGATGTTGGAGGAATGCGGGCTTGCGCTTGGCGTCGGGCGGACCGTCGAGCGCGAACCGGTGAACGGCGGCGCGGGCGGCGGCGATGACCGCTCGCACCCCCTCGAGCCGAGGGTCATCGCTGGCCTCGATCGCCAGCAGTGCGTCGCGGCTCTCCTTGTCCTTCGGGTGGAAGCCGCTCCCGCCGTTCCACGGCGAGACCACCGGCGTCGGCACCCACCGCTCCACGAAGAACGCGACCAGTTCATCGCGGGTCGCCCCCGTCGTCAGCGCGAACGCCCCGCGCGACCACGCGCCTCGCGCGGCTGGGTCGAGTTGCTCGGTGACGATACGCAGTAGAGCGAGGCCGTGCAGGTAGCCGATGAAGCGCGACGAGCGGACACCCGGGAAGACGAGGGGCTCAGGCACCGCTGGCCTGCCAGTCCGCGACGCGCACGAGCGCCTCGAGCGTCGCGAGCTTGAAGGGACCGTAGGCGTCGCGCAGCGAGAGGGCCGCGGCCGTCCAAGACGTGTCGCCGCCCCCACCGAGCTCCATCTCGACGAGGCTGAGCGTGGCCATCGGCACCGTGCCGAGCGGCGTGGTGACCGCCGGAACGACGTCGCCCTCGATCACGCCCAGCGCGAAGCGCGTGCCGGGCGGAGTACCGGGCGGAAGCATCTCCTCCGGCGCCGGGCGGATCGCGACCCGGACGCGCCCGTGGTGCGCCGCGACGAGGTACCGCAGCAGGGCCTGGTCCGGGACGTCGGACGCGTAGGTCTTGAGCGCGAGCGCGCTCGCGAGCTCGTGCCGGAAGTGCCGTCGCACATGGCGCCCACCCTTGTGCGCGCTCTTGGCCCAAAGCCCTTCGGAGAGCGTCGCCTGCTCCGCGGGCGGCGCCGTCGCGACAAGCATCTGCTGGAAGGCGCCGTGGGCCTTCCCAATGTCATGGGCGGCGGCAGCGGTCGTCACGGTCAGCGCGAGTTCCGGGTCGATCTCAAGGGCATCGGTGATGGCGGTGGCGGCGTCGCACGCGTCGAGGAGGTGCTGCTCGAGCGTCACCCAGTCGGGTGCGCGCGTCGCGTCGGAGCCAAACGATTGCATCGCGGGCGCGCCCGGGTGGGGAACGACCTCCGGGACGTCGCGGGCGCGGCCGGTCCACCCGTACTCAGCGGAGTACCCGCCGTCCGCCGCCGGCAGTAGCAGGACCGATCCGGGGCGGACGCTCGTCGTCCGGTTCCACGTCCCGTCGACGTGGTCGAAGGCCCAGGGACGCCGATCCTTCATCGCACCGATCGGGACCGTCACGAGCTCATCACGGGCCGGCGAGGGCTCGCTGTCTAGTACCCCGAACGCCGGGTCGATGTCACGGAACGCGACGCTGACACTGCGGTCGTCGTCGGGGCGGATGTACGGCGCGACGTCGATGTCCGCGCCTGACAGGTCCGGGGCGGTATCGAACAGGTCCAGCAGATCCGGCGTGCGGAGGACGGCAGTCTCCTCGCGGACCTCGTCGACGTCGATCGCTTCAAGCGTCGCTGGGCTCAGCGACTCGCCGTCCAGCGTCAGCAACTCCGCGCGCGTCGCCGCGAGGTCGGCGGCGTGGTACGGCGCTGCATCCTTGTCGTTCAGCTCGCCACGATCCAACCAGAGCACTCGCGCCTCCTCATGCTCACCCTCGCGATTGCAGCGGCCGACCCGCTGGACGACCGCGCTGAACGGCGCGGTATCGGTCGCGAGCAGCGCACTCGACAGATCGACACCCGCTTCGAGCACCTGCGTCGCGACGACGATGACACCCGCCGGCCCAGGCGCCGCGAGGGCTTCCTTCAACCGCTCGGCCCGGTCGCCGGGGCGGAAGCGCGAGTGCAGGAGCACAACCACTGCCTCACCGTTGGCCTTCCGCAGCTGCGTCGCCACGTCGATCGCGAGCTGGACGCGGTTGAGCACGACGATCGAGCGCGTGGCCGGGCGATGCTCGCGCAGCAGCGCCGCGGCAATTCGCTTCGGCAGCTCCGCGTTCTTCACGTCCTGAAGATCCTCGCGCTGGAGCCGCTTGACCGCCTCCAGCCGACGCGCGAGCGGACCCTGGCGATCGGCGGCCGACAGCCCGACCGTCTCGCCCAGCTCGGGTCGATCGACGGTGAGGAGTGCAGCGCGGTCGACCGTCGCCGAGACCCACATGCTCTGGCAGCGCGCGAGCGCGCCAAAGCGCTCCCGCATTGCGTCGAGCTGGACGGAGGTCGTCCGCGCCGGCCCCATTAGCTGGACCTCGTCGAAGACCCAGCGGCAGTCGCTGTGGAGCAGCCCGAACGCGACCGGCCATTGGAAGCGACTCTCCGCATACCCGCGGTTCAGCGCGCGCGAGATCAGCATGTCGATCGTTCCGACGAGCACCGCGCGCCGCTCCGGGCGTTCCCGCCAGTCGGTCGGCTCGGCGCCCCCCATGAGCACGTGGACGTCGACGTCCTCCCCGAGCTTGGCGAGCACGTCGCGCACGGTCGTCTCGGTCTGCTCCACGAGCGTGCGCATGGGCAGCGCGTAGACGAGGCGTCGCGGCGCGTCCGGGTCGTGCAGCCACGCCATGAGCACGGCGAGCGTCTTGCCGGCCCCCGTCGGCACCTCGAGCACCGCCGGCGGTTCGGCGCGGAGCGCGAGCGCGCGCTGGTAGTCGTAGGGCAGATGCCCCGTGGCCCGCTCGAAGCGAGCGTCGAAGTCCTCGGCGGTGGTCATCGGCGAGCGAGTCGGGGCAGAGGCCTCACCCTGACATCCGCGGTGAGTCGCCGCAGAGAATCGCCGGGTGCACGAACGAGGGCGCTCGCGCGCAAGCGCTCGAGGCGCGATAGCGGCATTGGGGAACACATCACCTCCCGTCCCTTCCCCCGCCAGCGAGCCGAGAAGCGCCGCAAGGCGCGAAGGGCGTCCGCAGGACGCCCCAAGAACCGCGAGCGCCGAGGCCAGGGGGCGGCGCGATGCCTCCCCGGAGTGGCTTCGTGGCCGGGACAGGTGAGTCACGGCAGGACGCCAGCGCCGTCCCCGGCCGCGGAACGAGGGGAGGCCTCGCGCCGCCCCCGCGACCAACAGCGTCCGACCGAACGAAGGGCGCCAACCAAGACGCCCTTCGCACAGCAGCAGATGCCGCAGCGAGCTACTTGAGCTCGACCGACCCCCCCGCCTCCTCGAGCTCGGCCTTGAGCTTCTCGGCCTCGTCGCGCTCGATGCCCTCCTTGATGGGACCGGGCGCCGCGTCGACGAGGGCCTTGGCCTCCTTGAGGCCGAGGCCGGTCGCCGCGCGGACGACCTTGATGACCTGGATCTTCTTGTCGCCGCAGGCGGTCAGGACCACGTCGACCGTGGTCGACTCCTCCTCGGCGGGAGCGGCGTCGCCGCCACCGCCGCCCGCGGCCGGGGCGGCGACCGCGGCGGCGGAGACGCCGAACGTCTCCTCCAGGGCCTTGATGCGCTCAGAGAGCTCGAGGACCGAGATGCTCTTGAGCTCGTCGATCCATGCGTCGGTGCTGGTAGCCATGTCTAGTTCTCCTCAGATTCGGTGGAAGTCGTGGGTGCGTCGTCGGCGCTTTCGGCCGGAGCGTCGCCGGTGGTGGTGGGTGCCTCGGCGGCCGGAGCCGCCTCCGCGATGGGCTCGGCCGCGACGGCCGGGTCTGCATCTGCCGGAATCTCGCCCGACTGCTTCTTCTCGTTGATCTGCCCGAGCTGGATGGCCAGCCCGCCGATCAGGGCGTTCAGGGTCCGCGCCAGTCCGGAGATCGGCGAGGCGACGATGCCGACGAGCTGCTGGTAGAGCACCTCGCGCGTCGGGAGCTTGGCCAGGGCGCCGAGCTGCGCGGCGTCGACCGCCACGCCGTTCAGCGTGCCGCCCTTGAAGGGCAGCAGCTCCGGCTGGGCCTTCTGGAAGTCCGCGATGGCCTTCGCCGCCGAGGCGGCGTCGCCCTTGACGAACGTCAGCGCCGTCGGGCCGGAGAGGAAGTCCTCGAGGATCTCCTGCTCGGCCTTGCCGGCGGCGAGGACGGTCAGGGTGTTCTTGGTGACCCGGAAGGTCGACTCGGATCCGCGCAGCGATGCGCGCAGCTCGGCGGCCTGGGGTACGGAGATCCCGCGGTAGTCCACCGCGAACACGGCTTCGGACCCTCGGATCTGGTCGGCGATCTCGTCGATCACCGCGGCTTTCTCGTCTCGGTTCAACTGGCCTCCTTGTCGGGACTTCCGGGCGCTCGCTGCGCCCCGCCCGAGGTCTTGGGTGGCCTCGTGGGAGTGCGGTTACGCCGTCGCGGGCGCGGCGCTCTCCTCGAGGAGGTCCTTCGTCCGGCTGGGATCGACCTTGACGCCGGGTCCCATCGTGGACGCAAGTGTGATGGTGCGGATGTACTTCCCCTTGGCGGCGGAAGGCTTCGCCTTCATCAGCTCGTCGATCACCGCGGCGTAGTTCTCCAGCAGCGCGCGGTCGTCGAAGTCGGTCTTGCCGATCGTCAGGTGGACGATCGCGGTGCGGTCGGTGCGGTACTCGACCTTGCCGGCCTTGGACTCGGTCACGGCCTTGGTGACGTCCATGGTCACGGTGCCGACCTTGGGGTTCGGCATCTTGCCCTGCGGGCCGAGCACGCGGCCGAGGCGGCCGACGAGCGGCATCAGGTCGGGCGTCGCGATCGCGATGTCGAAGTCGGTGAAGCCCTCCTCGACGCGCTTGGCGAGATCCTCCGCACCGACGATGTCCGCGCCGGCGGCCTCGGCCTCGGCGGCCTTGGCACCCTGCGCGAAGACGGCGACGGTGACGTCCTTGCCCAGGCCGTTCGGCAGCGCGATCGTGCCGCGGAGCTGCTCGTCGGCGTGGCGGACGTTCAGGCCCGTGCGGACGTGGATCTCCACCGACTCGTTGAACGAGGCGCGCTTGAGCGACTTGACGAGCGCCAGTGCCTCGGCGGGCTCGTACTCGCGCTCGCGGTCGACGCGCTCGCGCGCGCTCAGGAAGGTCTTGCCGTGCTTTGCCATGGTTGGCTCCTAGCCCTCGACGGTGACGCCCATTGAGCGGGCGGTGCCGGCGATGATCTTCGCCGCCGCGTCGACGTCGTTGGCGTTCAGGTCGTCGAGCTTCTTCTCGGCGATCACGCGGATCTGCTCCTGCGTGATGGTGCCGACCTTGTTGATGTGCGGCTCGGCCGAGCCCTTCTCCAGCCCGATGGCCTGCTTGATGAGCACGGCCGCCGGCGGCGTCTTGGTGACGAAGGTGAACGAGCGGTCCTCGTAGACCGTGATCACGACGGGGATGACCGTGCCGGCGTCAGCCTGGGTCTGGGCGTTGAACGCCTTGCAGAACTCCATGATGTTGATGCCGTGCTGACCCAGCGCGGGGCCGACGGGCGGCGCCGGGGTCGCCTGGCCGCCGAGGGACTGGAGCTTGATGGTGGTGAGGATCTTCTTCGCCATGGGGTTCCTTAGATCTTCTTGACCTGATCGAAGCCGACCTCGACCGGCGTCTCGCGGCCGAAGATTGACACAAGCACCTTGAGCTTCGCCGCGTCCTGGTTGATCTCGGAGATCTCGCCGGAGAAGTCCGACAGCGGCCCCGAGACGACCTTGACCGACTCGCCGATGTTGAACTGCGCGCGGGTCGGGACCTTCGTCGCAGTGGCATCCGCCCGGTGGAGCAGGCGGTCGACCTCGGGCTGGGTGAGCGGGACCGGCTCGTTGGACGCCCCGACGAAGCCGGTGACCCCCGGGGTGTTCTTGACCAGTGACCAGCTCTCCTCGTTGAGCTCCATGTTCACGAGCACGTAGCCCGGCATGGTGCGCTTCTCCTTGGACTCCTTCTGACCGTCCTTGATCTCCGTCACCGTCTCGGTGGGCACGACGATCTGGCGAAGGTGGCGCTTCTGCCCGAGCGACGTGACGCGGTGCTCGATGTTCTGCTTGACCTTGTTCTCGTGCCCGGAATAGGTGTTGACGACATACCAGCGAAACATGTGACGGTCCTGACTGCCTTAGAGGATGAGGTCGACGAACCGCTGCGCGACGGCGTCCGCGAGGCCGAGGTAGGCCCCCGCGATGACGACGAAGCCGAGTACCACGGCCGTGGCCTGGCCGACCTGGCGGCGGTCGGGCCACTGCACGCGCTGCAGCTCGGCCCAGGACGCGCGGACGAAGCCCGGGAACCGCCCGATGCCCTTGGACTTCCCGGAGGCGGGGGTTCCGGCGGTGGCCGGGGTGACCCCGGCGGGCGCCGCGGCCTCCGCCTGCCGCGTGAGCTCTGCCTCGGTGGCCGGATCGGCCTCCTCGCCGTCCGCCCCGCTGACGATGCCGGCCTCGAACCCGTCCACCGGGCCGGAGGCATGGTCCAGCTCACCGGGAACGTTCTCGCGGTGGATCGGGTCCTGATCGTCGTCGTCTGCGCGCTTCTTCTTGCGGGCCATCTTGGTGCCTAGCGGGTCTCCCGGTGGCTCGTGTGCGCCCGGCACCACTTGCAGAACTTCCGCAGTGCGATGCGATCCGGGTTGTTGCGCTTGGACTTGTTCGTCTGGTAGTTGCGGCGCTTGCAGTCCTCGCACGCGAGGGTCACTGCGATGCGCACGTCTCCGCGGGCCATGTGGGCTCCCCGGTCGGCGAGGGAAAGGACATCGACTCGCGTCTCGGGGCGAAGGCAGGGGCCTGCACCGGAGCGGATCGACCCGGGATGGTAGCGCGTCGCCTCCGATCGGGCGGGCTCATGCCGGGCCGTGACCGGAGCCCGGAGGCCCACGGCTTCGTCAGCGCAGGCGGACCACGACGCTCGCCAGCGGCCGCGCGCCGTCGTCGAGCGCGGTGACGCGTACGCGCGGCGCGCGGGTGCGCACCCATACGCCGCGAGCCGGGCCGCCGCGGGACGCGAGGGGTCGCCCGCCGCGACCGCTGACCACCCACAGCGCTCCGCGCAGGTCGGGGTGTCCGTTGTCGATGCCCGTGTCGAGCACGGCGACCACCACGCCTTCGCCCGTCCCGCCGAGC
>JBBJOW010000077.1:0-13617 GCA_037724045.1 Solirubrobacteraceae bacterium | reverse complement strand
CGAAGGCCAACGGCGTGAAGCCGGCGCTGTTCAGCGCCAACTCCGAGGGCGCCTGTCCCAACTGCAAGGGGGCCGGCGTCATCTACACCGACCTGGCGATGATGGCCGGCGTGGCCACCCTCTGCGAGGAGTGCGAGGGGAAGCGGTTCCAGGCGGCGGTGCTGGAGCATCACCTCGGCGGCCGCGACATCAGCGAGGTGCTCGCGATGTCGGTGATCGAGGCCGAGGCGTTCTTCGGCGCCGGCGACGCGCGGACGCCGGCCGCGCACAAGGTCCTTCACCGGCTCGCCGACGTCGGGCTCGGCTATCTCACCCTGGGCCAGCCGCTCACCACGGTGTCGGGCGGCGAGCGGCAGCGGCTCAAGCTTGCGATTCAGATGGCCGAGCAGAGCGACGTCTACGTCCTCGACGAGCCGACCACCGGTCTGCACCTCGCCGACGTCGAGCGGCTGATCGGCCTGCTCGACCGGCTCGTCGACTCGGGTAAGTCGGTGATCGTCATCGCGCACCACCAGGCGGTCATGGCCCACGCCGACTGGATCATCGACCTCGGCCCGGGCGCCGGCCATGACGGCGGCCGGATCATCTTCGAGGGCACGCCCGCCGACCTCGTCTCCGCCGCCGGCACCCTCACCGGCGAGCACCTCGCGGCCTACGTCGGCGCCTGACCTGGGCTCTCAGGCATCCTCGCGCGCCGCGGTGGCTGCGTCGAAGCCGCCGCGGGTGAGGACGGCCGACGCCGCCGACGCCGGGTCGAGCTCGCGGGCGACGACCTGCTCGAGCAGCTTCGCGATCTCCGGATCATCCTGCGTCGAGGCCTCCAGCGCGCGCCGCAGCCGGTGCGTCGCGATGCCGATCACCTCGCTGAGCAGGTTGCGCCGGCGCCGGTCGCCGAGCTCGCCCTCGGCTTCCACGTACTTGCGGTGACCCGCGATCTTCTCGGCGAGCTGCTCGACGCCCTCGCCGGTGTGGGCCTGGGTGCGCACGATCGGGACCCGCCACCCGCTCTGGTCGCCCAGGGAGAGCACACCGCGGATCTCGCGCACCATGGTGTCCGTCATCGGGTGGTCGGCCTTGTTGACGACGATCACGTCGGGGATCTCCATGACGCCCGCCTTGAGCGCCTGGATCGAGTCGCCGGAGCCGGGGATCAGCATGAGCACGACCGTGTCGGCGTGATCGATCACGTCGACCTCCGCCTGACCGACGCCGACCGTCTCTAAGAAGACGTCGTCCTTGCCCGCGGCGTCCATGAGCAGCGCAGTCTGCAGCGCGGCCTCCGCCAGCCCGCCGAGGGCTCCCCGCGTGGCCATCGAGCGGATGAACACGCCCGGATCGAGGAAGTGGTCGGTGAGGCGGATGCGGTCCCCGAGCAGCGCGCCGCCGCGAAACGGCGACGAGGGGTCAATCGAGAGCACCGCGATGTCGCGGCCCTGCGCGCGCTTGTGCTTGACCAGCGCGCCGATCAGTGTCGACTTGCCGGCGCCGGGAGGGCCCGTGAAGCCGACCACCTCGGCCCTGCCGGTGTGTGGGTAGGCGGCGCGGACGATCGCCCAGCCCTCGGGGCTGTCGTCCTCGACGAGTGAGATGGCACGGGCCAGCGCGCGCTTGTCACCGGCGAGGAGGCGCTCGACGAGCGGCTTCGAGCGATCAGTCGGCATCGGCGCGGGATATTAGGATCGTCGGCGATGACGCTGCTGGTCCAGGCGCCCACCCGCGACGGCGCCACGGTGCACCGCCCGCCGCCCGCGCCCCTGCGCGGCGGCCCGGTCGCCTTCCTGCGTTTCGCCCGCGCCCACGGCATGCTCAACCGCCGCTACGCGGTGCTGATGGCGCGCTGGCTGTGGCTCAAGCTGCGCTGGCGCGGGCGGCTGCAGACCGACGGGCTGTGCTTCGTCGGCCCGGGGGTGACGTTCGAGATCGGGCGCGGCGCGACGGTGCGCCTCGGCCGCTGGTGCTGGATCGGCCACGGGACCAAGATCCGCGCGCACGAGGGCGTCGTCGAGGTCGGCGCGAAGACGGTGATGGGCCAGGAGTGCACGATCTCCGCGTTCCAGCACGTCTCCATCGGCCGCGAGTGCATCGTCGCCGACCGCGTGATGCTGATCGACTTCGATCACGGCGTCGTGGAAACCGAGCGGCCCGTGCGCGAGCAGGGCATCTACAAGCGCGACGTGCGCGTCGGCCACAACGTGTGGATCGGCTACGGCGCGTGTTTCTTGCGCGGCACCACGACGGGCGACAACGCCGTCATCGGCTCGCTCACCGTCGTCTCGCGCGACGTGCCTGCCGACGCGGTCGCGGCGGGGGCGCCCGTCCGCGTGCTGCGGATGCGCGCCCGGCCGCAACGGCTTCGCTGGTCCTGACCGTCCCGGCGGTGAGTCAGGCGCAGTTGGGCCAGGGCGCGGTGCCCTCGGCCTTGTAGAGCTTGACCGCCCGGCGGTCCTGCTCGGACTCGGTGGCGGCGGCCGGGTCGCCGGTGCCGCCCACGGAGCGCCACGTCGGGCGGCTGAACTGGTACTTGCCGCGGTAGGTGCCGTCCGAGGAGACCGCCGTCGGGTCGCCGCCGGACTCGCACTCGGCGATCGCGCGCAGCTCGCGCGGGACGCGCACCGGACTCTCCCCGTCGGAGGCCTTCGCCTTCGCCTTGGTCCTGGCCTTCGGTGCTGCGGGCGCCGCGCCTCCGGTGCTCTGCTCGGCGGAGGCGGTGACACCGCCGCCGACTGCCATCACGGCAGCGAGTACGGCCGCCGCCAGGGTTCTCTTGGGCACTGCGACTCCTTCACTTCAGCGCCTACGAGGTGAGCTGACGGGCTCGCGGTGAAGTGACCGCTACGCCGCACGATGACGGCGATTCGCCCCAACTGACTGGGTCCCCCGCTCCCCGACGGCATGGCCGCCGGGAACTCGGCTGGTGGTTACGAAGGGGAAGAGGCTAGCGCTGCGCGGACGCGCTTGGCGGACACCTTGCCGCGCGCGAGCGCCGGGGCGAAGTAGCTGACGCGCAGCTCCTCGAGCAGCCACCGGGCCTCGGGTGTGGTCGCCTGGGTCTCCAGCTCGCGGAGGGTGGCCATGTGGTCGCGGTCGGCGGCCAGCGCGTCCGGTGCGCGCTCCAGGCGGCGTTCGGCGGCCTGCAGGTAGCGCACGAGGTCCGGGAGACGGGCGGCCCCGGCAGCGGTCACCCATCCAGGGTGCAGGAGCCGGCCGAGCTGCCGGGCGACGTCGAGCCGGACCTCACGCAGCGCGTCGCCGCCGCGGCGGTCCATCGCGGCGCGGACGGCGGCCGCCGCGCGCAGCACCTCCGCCACCTGCCCCTGCACGCGGCGGACGACCGCGCCGTGGCGCCCGGCGGCGTGCGCGCGCAGGCGCCGCCACTCGTCCTCGCTGAAGACCAGCTCGACCAGCGCGTCCGCGGCCGCCTCGGCGATGTCGCCGAGGAGCTCGGGCGGCGCGGTCGCGAAGATCAGGTCGGTGGGGGGCGGCGCCGGAAGCCGCAGCAGCCGGCTCAGGCCCTTGCGGTGCGCCGCGGCCTGCGCCGCCGGGTCCTCGAACACCCGGACGCCGACCGTGGCGCCCTCGTCGACCAGAGCGGGGTACGCGGCGAGCCCCGACAGCTCGAGCAGGCGCGGGACCGCGACGAACTCGCGCAGCCCGGTGCGCTCGATGCCGGTCGCCGACAGCCGCGCGCGCAGGCGAGGACGCACCTCGGCGCGCAGGCCCTCGAGGTCGGCGCCGAAGGCGAGCGTGGCCCCGGTCTCGTCCTCCACGGCGAACTTCATGCGAAGGTGGGGCGGGAGCTTGTCCGTCGCGAAATCGGCCGCCTCCAGGCCGAGCTGCTCGGCCACCTGGCCGGCGAGCGTCCCCTTGCGCGGGCGCAGCGCGGCCGCCACCCGAGCGGCGACGTCTCCGACCGGCGCGAACGGTCGCCGCTTGTCCTTGGGCAGGCCGCGGATGAGCGCGGTCACGAGCTCCACGCGCAGCGCGGGAACCAGCCAATCGAAGCCGACGTCGCGCAGCGTGGGCAGGGCGTCCATCGGCACGTGCGCGGTGACGCCGTCGTCGGGCTGGCCCGGCTCGAAGCGGTACGTGAGGCGCAGCTCGTGCTCGCCCTGCTTCCACATCTCAGGCCTACCGGCCGAGGGATCCCCGGCGTCGGTGCGCAGCAGCTCGCGCGGATAGACGAGCGCGTCGGCGGGCTGCTCGCGCTGCCAGCGCTCGAAGGTCCGGCCGGAGACGACGTCGTCGGGCAGGTGCGCCGCGAAGAAGTCGGCGAGGACGGAGTCGGGCACGAGCAGGCCGCGCTGGCGCGTGCGCTCCTCGATGCGCTCGACCTCCTCGATCCGGCGCGCGTTCTCGGCGATGAACGAATGGCGTGCGTGCCATTCGCCCTCGACGAGCGCCTTCTGGATGAAGACGGCGCGGTCGGACACCGGCACGGTGCTCGAGCTGATCGGCAGCCCGTAGAGCGTGACGCGCTCGGTGCCCACGACCTGCGCGCGCTTGTCGTCCCAGCGCGGCTCGGAGACCTCGCGGTTGACGACGTGCCTGGCCAGCGGCTCGATCCAGCGCGGGTCGATGCGCGCGACCTCGCGCCCCCACAGCCGCGACGTCTCGACGAGCTCGGCGGCCATCACCCAGTCAGGCTGCTTCTTCGACAGGCCCGAGCCGGGGAAGATCGCGAAGCGCGTCCCCCGGGCGCCGAGATACTCGCGTTTTGCGCGGTCGCGCAGGCCGAGGTGCGAGAGGAGGCCCGAGAGGACGGAGCGGTGGATCTCCGGCGGCTCTGCCGGGGTGTCGTTGAGCGCCACGTCGGCCGCACGGGCGGCGGACCGCAGCTGGCCGTTGAGATCCTGCCATTCGCGTACCCGCAGGTAGTGCAGATGCTCCGCGCGCAGGCGCTTGCGGAACTGGCTGCCGCTGAGGAGCGGGCGCAGCTCGCGCACGTACCGCCACAGGTTGAGGTGGGCGAGGAAGTCCGAGCTCTCGTCGGCGAACCGCGCGTGCAGCGCGTCGGCCTCGGCGCGCTTGTCCGCGGGCCGCTCGCGCGGGTCGACGATCGTCAGCGCGGCGGCGATCACGATCACCTCCGTGGCGCACCCCCGCTTCCCCGCCTCGAGGATCATCCGGCCCATCCGCGGGTCGACGGGCAGGCGCGCCAGACGTCGTCCGAGCGGTGTCAGCCTGCGAGAACCCTCGGGGGCCCGGCTCGGCCGGCTAGGGCGCCGACGATCGGCCTCGCCACCCCTAGCGTCGAAGGCGCCGAGCTCGGCGAGCAGGCTCACGCCGTCGCGGATCTGGCGCGCGTCGGGCGGATCGAGGAAGGGGAAGTCCTCGACCTCGCCGAGCCCTAGCGAGGCCATCTGCAACAGGACGGACGCGAGGTTGGTGCGCAGGATCTCGGGGTCGGTGAAGCGCGGGCGCTCGAGGAAGTCCGCCTCTGAGTAGAGCCGGACGCACTCGCCCTCGGCGACCCGGCCGCAGCGGCCCTTGCGCTGGTCGGCCGACGCCTGGGAGACCGGCTCGATCGGCAGCCGCTGCACCTTCAGCCGGGACGAGTAGCGCGAGATGCGCGCGGTGCCGGGGTCGACGACGGAGCGGATGCCGGGCACGGTCAGCGACGTCTCAGCGACGTTGGTGGCCAGAACGACGCGCTTCGCAGCGCCGGAGGGGTGAAAGACGCGGTGCTGCTCCTGGGTGGCCAGTCGCGCGTAGAGCGGCAGCACCTCGGTATCGCGCAGCCGGCCCTGCAGCGCCTCGGCCGTGTCGCGGATCTCGCGCTCGCCCGACAGGAAGACGAGCACGTCGCCGGGCAGCGACTCGACCGCGTCGGCGATCGCGTCGGCCAGGTCTACGTCGTCCTCCACCGGCCGGTAGTGCGTGGTCACCGGGAAGGTGCGGCCGGACACCTCGACGATGGGGGCGTCGCCGAAGTGCGCGGCGAACCGCTGCGGGTCGATCGTCGCCGAGGTGATGATCAGCTTGAGGTCGGGGCGCCGGGGCAGCAGCGACTTCAGGTAGCCGAGCAGGAAGTCGACGTTCAGGCTGCGCTCGTGGGCCTCGTCGACGATGATCGTGTCGTAGCGGCGCAGCCGCCGGTCGCGCGAGAGCTCGGCGAGCAGCAGCCCGTCGGTCACCAGCCGGATCTTCGTGGCGCGCGAGGTGCGATCGTCGAAGCGGACCGCGTAGCCGACCTCGGCGCCCAGCTCGACCCCGAGCTCCTCGGCGATGCGCTCGGCGAGCGTGCGCGCCGCGATCCGCCGCGGCTGGGTGTGGGCGATCGCCTCCCGCCCCAGCTCGAGGCACAGCTTCGGGAGCTGCGTCGACTTCCCCGACCCGGTCTCGCCCGCCACGACGACGACCTGGTGCTCGCCGATCGCCGCCAGCAGGTCCTCCCGCCGCGCGCTGACCGGCAGATCGGGCGGATAGCTGATGGCGCCGAGCGTCATCGGACGAGGTACGGCGCCAGTCCGCGCAGCGCCGTTTCGCCCTCGCCGGCGAGGGCCGCGGCGAGTGCGCGCTCGTGGCCGGCGGCGCGTTCGAGCGGGTACGTGCCGGCGGTGTCCTCGGCGACGAGGAAGGCCCAGTCGGAGGACTGCAGCGCGAGCAGCTCGCGCAGGGCTCGCGGCGGCGGATCGGCCGTCGCCAGCACCTCCAGCTCGGCGGCGCGCTGCCGCCACGCAAGGCCTTGGGCCCGCGGCCCGCTCCAGGTGTCCAGCGTCCGCGGGCGCCCCCAGGAGGAGATCGGCAGCTCGCCGGCGGGGACGGCGTCCTCCCCGTAGGCGCCGTCGAGGGGCACGATCTCGAGGTCGGCCTCCAGCAGCGCGGCCAGCCAGTCGCCCCCCTCCGCCCACCAGTGGCCGAGCAGCTCGGTGTCGAGCGCGACGACCGACCAGCCCTCCGGCACCCGCGCGGCGAAGTCCGAGGCGTCGGCGCGGGCCTGGGCGCGGGCAGCTCCCGGGTCGTAGGGATCGCCTCCGACCGACCAGGCGAGATGACGGTGCTCGGTGAAGCCGCGCGTGTTCAGATAGGCGGCACCGGAGGGGTAGCCGTCCGTGCCCCATACGAGGTCGACCAGCTCGCGGTCCAGCGGCGCAAGCACGAGGCCTGCGTGCGCGCGCAGCGGTGTGCGCGGGTCCCGTCCGGGCAGCTCGACGCAGGTCATGCCCTCGAGGCGGTCGAGCACCCACGGCGCGTGCGCGCACTCGGGCAGCCAGAAGCCGGCCGGAGCGCCGAAGCGGGCACGGTGCGCGGCGAGCCCGGTCTGCATCTGCAGGTCCAGCCCCCAGTCCGTCGCCAGCAGCGGCAGCACCGCGTGGGTGGCGGCGCTCGTCCAGGTCGCATGGGCGGCGAGGCGCTCCACGAGGTCGCCCCCACCGGCCGCGGCGGCCGCCCGGTAGCGCTCGCGAGAACGCTCGAGCTGCGGAGCCACCTCGGGATGGGCGGCGAGGTCGAGCGCGTGGCTCTCCTCGCGCACGCCCTGCAGGAACGCGGAGAAGCGCTCTCCGACGCCGGGCGCCGCCAGCTGGTCGGCGAGCACGGGGGTCACCGAGAGGGTCACGCGGCCGGGCGCGGCGTCCAGGACGTCGAGCAGCGGCAGGTAGCACGTCGCCATCGCCTCCCACAGCCATTCTTCGCCGAACGGCCACGTGCCGAAGCCCTCCACGTAGGGCATGTGGGTGTGCAGGACGAGGGAGAGGCGACGCACCGCCAGGAGCCCCTACGGGCGGCAGACGGCCACGAAGTCCAGCGCGCGATCCAGGCCGCCGCCGTCGCGCAGCTGGAAGTCGCCGGCGCCGATGGCCGGCGTGAAACGGTCGTAGAACAGCCCGGTGAGCCGCAGTGCGGCGTGCACGCGGTCCCAGCCCAGCTTGAGGGCGAGCGCGTGCCAGGCGAGCTTGCGCGCGTGGAAGACGCCGAAGACATCCACGTGGCCGAAGTGGCGCTCGCACAGCTCGCGGAACTCGTCCGCGCGGTACTCGCGCACGTGCCACGGGTTGCCCGACTTCTTCGCGCCGGGGGGCGCGAGGGTGAGCACGTTGGGCGTCGAGACGAAGGCGACCCCGCCCGTGCCGACGAGCTCCCGCACGTGCGCGAGCGTCGCGTCGGGGTCCTCGACGTGCTCGATCGTCTGCAGGAAGACCACGCAGTCGACGTCGCCCTGCCAGCCGTCGATCAGTCCGCGCTCGAAGCGCGTCGTGCGGGTCGTGTACTTGGCGCGGGCGTGCTCGAACGCGTCCGGGTTGGCGTCCACCCCGACCACCGAGCGGGCGGTGCGGGCCAGCACCTCCGAGCCGTAGCCCTCGCCGCACGCGAGGTCCACCACGCGGCGGCCCCAGGCGCGCTCGGCGATCCACTCGTAGACCGCGAGATGGCGGCGGTACCAGTAGTTCTCGGCCGGGACGTCGGGCAGCGTGCGCTCGCCCGTCAGCGCGAGCGGCGCGACGCCCGGCGGCTGGTCCTGCTGGAGGAAGGGTTGCTCTGCACTCACGGGCGCCAGACAAAGTACCGGCCGATAGCGTGACCCGCCCGATGGCAGCCCCCGCGACCCCCGACGCGATCCGCGACGTCAACACGCGCTACCACGATGCGGCTGCGATCGAATACGACCACAAGTGGGGGATCGACTTCAACGAGATCGGGCGCGGGCAGGTGCTCGGCAAGTTGCGCAAGGGCCTTGGCGCGCGGGCCGCCGGGCCGTTCGCCCACGCGCTCGAGATCGGTGCGGGCACGGGCTACTTCTCGCTGAACCTCGTGCAGGCCGGCGTCATCCACCGCGCGACCTGCCTGGACATCTCCCCCGGCATGCTCACGGCGCTTGAGAACAACGCCGCGTCGCTCGGGCTCGCCGACCGCGTGGACACGGTCGCCACCGACGCCGAGCATCTGCCCTTCGACGATGACTCCTTCGACCTCGTCCTCGGCCACGCGGTCCTGCACCATCTGCCCGACCTCGACCAGGCCTTCGCAGAGTTCATGCGCGTGCTGCGTCCCGGCGGCGCGCTCTTCTTCGCAGGCGAGCCTTCGCGGCTGGGCGACCGCATCGCCGCCTACCCCAAGCGCGGCGCGGTGCGCGCGGCGCCGGCCTGGCGGCGCCTCATGGGGGCCGAGCCCGTCGCCGCCCACACCGGCGAACAACCCAACGGCAACGGTCACGACCTCGAGTTCGCCGTCGACGTCCACGCCTTCGATCCGCCCGGCCTGCGTGCGTTCGCCGACCGCGCGGGCTTTGCCGCCGTTCGCGTCAGCGGCGAGGAACTGCTCGCCAACTGGTTCGGCTGGACCAACCGCACCCTCGAGGCCTCCGCCCGCCCCGACACGGTGCCGTGGGGCTGGCGCCAGTACGCCTACCGCGGCTACCTGGCGCTGCAGGCCGTCGACCGCGCGCTGCTCGAGCCGCGGCTGCCGGCGGCCATCTTCTACAACCTGATCGTCAGCGCGAAGAAGCCTGTCAGCGCGACGAAGCCAGCTGGCGCCTGAGGATCACATCACCGACGATGGTCCCGAGCGGGCCGCCGGTGACGAGCACGATCCCGGGATACCACCAGCCCCAGTACTCCTCGCGGGCGCCGTAGCCGGTCAAGCCCAGCAGCGCGACGAAGCCGAGGCCGTGGATCGGCCCGAGGACCGAGATAGCCGACTCGTTGCGGTCGATGACGGCGACGTAGAGCAGTGCGACGAGCAGCAGCGCGTCGAGGATCCCGACGATCAGCGCAACGTCGAGGAGGCGGCGACGATCCATCCCTCTCAAGCTAGATGGTTGGTCCACGAGACCCGTGGTTCCAGGCGCGCTGATGACCGAGCCGGGCGCGTCCGGCCGGCAAAGCCCGTACCGGTGGTACGGGCGAACCGGACGAGCGTGATCGGAGCGAAGCGTCAGCGGCGTGCCTGGGGCCGCGGGGTCGTGGAATCAACCATCTAGGCGTCGCTTGACGGCCGCCGCCCCGCCCGCACCTCGGCCAGCTCGTCGGCGTCGAAGCGCTCGACCATCCGCACCTGGTTGCGCATCCGCCGGTTCGACGCCAGGGCATCGTGGTTGGAGGCCATGAAGTCCCAGTAGAGCTGGGTGACCGGACACGCGTCGTCGCCCGTGCGCTTGGTCGGCGTGAAACGGCAGTCCCCGCAGAAGCGCGACATGCGGTCGATGTAGCGCCCACAGGCCGCGTAGGGTTTGGTCATCATCGCCCCGCCGTCGGCCCACGTCGCCATTCCGACGGCGTTCGGGGCCATCACCCATTCCGCGCCGTCGACGAACGCCGACCGGAACCATTCGACGGACTCCCATGGCTTCACGCCGAGCAGCAGCTGCAGGTTGCCGAGCACCATCAGCGGGTGGGCGTAGCCGGACTCGCGGACGTCGGTCATGGCCTGTCGCAGGCACTCGCCGAACTCAGGTAGGTCGAGCGCATCAAGGTCGCGGCGCACCCGAAGGTCGATCTCGTCCTCCTCGGGCCGGTACGGCGCGGGCGCGGACAGCCCCTCCTTCGGCGGCCGGCGGTTGTCCTTGTCGTAGTTGAAGCGCCCGCCCGCCGGCTTGCCGTCCGGTTCCATGAGCACGTCGAAACGGCGGCGCTGGTCGCTGTAGAAGTCCTCCATGACCAGCCGTCCGCGGCTGCCCGCCCAGTCCGCGAACCTTTCCGGATCGGTGAGGAACTGCGTCGAGGCGACGAAGCGGACACCCGCCTTCGCCAGCCGGGCGCGCGCGCCGGCGTCGTTGGGCGCCGCACAGACGACCCCGTCGTGCTCGGCGAGGGCGTCGTGCATCGTGTCGCGCTGCTCGTAGACGACGTCGACGCCGGCCTCGCGCAGCTCGGCGGCGAGATGGCGCATGCTCGAGAGCACGAGGTGGCGGCGGGCGCGGTGGCAGCGCAGCCGGCCCAGCGCCGCGCGCGATTCGATCATCAGGACACGCGTGGCGCCTTCGAGCGCAGGGTTGGCGTGTGAGAGCTGGTCCCCGAGGATGAGCGCGGTATGACCCATGCCGCGAGTACGTATCCTCGGCCCATGGAGCTCAAGCGGGACTTTCCGTTGTTCGGGCTGCCCCTCGTCGCGTTGCCGACGGAGCTGGTTCCGCTGCACATCTTCGAGGACCGCTACAAGGCGCTGGTGGAGCACTGCCTGAACGAGCCGGTGTCGGAGTTCGGAATCGTCTGCGTCGACGAGGACGGCGACCTGCTCGAGGTCGGCTGCGCATGCGAGATCGCCGACGTGCTCGAGCGCTTCGACGACGGCCGGGTGAACCTCGTCGCACGCGGCACCCGCCCCTTCCGCCTCACCGCCGAGCAGGACGACCTCCCCTACCCGGCCGGCTCGGTGCTGCTGCTGCGCGACAACGACGACGTCCCCGACCCCGACCTCGTCGCCGAGGCCCACGAGGCCTACGCCGAGCTCGTGCGCCAGGCCACCGACAAGGACCCCGACCTCGACGAGATCGGGCAGATGTCGGCCTACCAGATCGCGGCCACCGTGGAGTTCGCCACCGAGGCCAAGCAGCAGTTGCTCGAGACGCGCTCGGAAGCCGACCGCACCGAGCAGCTCCTGCGCCTGCTGCGCGGCGCGCTCAAGCGCCTCGAGTTCATGGAGCGCGCCGAGGCCCGCGCCCGCTCCAACGGCAAGGTCCGCCTCTAGATCTAGAGGCGCAGGGCGGCAGCGAGCTCGCGCGTGGGTTCGTCTTCGATTCCGATCAGGGTCACGGCGCTGCAGTCGCCGTCGCTGGCGACGATCGACCTCCGGCCCTGCACGCGGGCGGTGCGCGCCGGCCGCCCGCCCAGCTCGGTCACCTGCACGTCGGCGCCGTTGCTGGCGAAGCCGGCGAACAGGTCCACGTCGCGGACCGCCTCGTCACCCGAAGTCGCCGTGATCAGCACGAAGGCGGCCCGATCGCGCGTGTCGACGACCTGGACCGCATCGATCTCGAACCCCGGGAACGCATACTCGGATTCGACGCGCGCAAGCGTCTCCGAGTCCAGCGCGCGGGAGCGGTAGGGCGCGGGCACGATGGTCTCGGCCTGCAGCGTCTCGGCGCCTTCGCAGGCGGTCGCGGCGGCGCTCTCGTCGGGGTTCTGCACCGCGAGGAGGACGAAGTTCAGGACCGCGGCGGCCGCGAGCACCGCCGGCACCGCCCAGTAGCCGTCGACCTTGCCGGAGCGGATGATCAAGAACGCGATCAGAGCGGGGATGAGCGCCGATCCTGGCACCGCGCCGATGAGCTCGCCGGCCTCGTAGGCGTCGCTGCCGCTGTCGCCGGACCGCGCCCGGGCCACGCCCGTCACGACCACGAGCGCCGCCCCTGTGACCGTCGCCGCCCACCACCCCGCTCGTCTGCCCTTCACCAGGGCGATGATGACAGGTGGACGCGCGGGCTTAAGCCCGGATCCACCGATTGGGGCGGTTGGCGGCGTGAACCGGGCAGCGACGAGCGCGGTCGGCGGCGTGCTGGGTCGTGTGTGGGGTGAGGTCATAGCTCAGCGGCCTCATTGACGGCTGGGTGGGGCTTGGGGGTCGTGTTCGCGGGCGGCGCCGATCGCGCCGGCCGGGCGGCGGGGTCTGCTGGTCGTCGTCGGGTGCGCGGGTCGCGGGTCAGGCGGCGGCGGGGAGCGCGCGGATGCGGTTGAGCGCGTTGATGTAGTCGCCGTGCCAGGGCCAGCGGGCCGGTAGGTGCAGTGTCCATCCGCGGGCGTGGGACGTCAGGCGCCCGGGGATCTGAAGCAGCCGGCGGCGCAGGGTGCGGGCGGCGCGGATGGTCGTGTCGGGAAGTCCGAGCAGTTGGGTCCATCGCAGCAGGTTGTGCGCGAGCGCGCCGAGCACGGTCCAGGCGCCGTTGGCGTTGAACTCACCGGAGGGGAAGTGCGCGAGCGCCTGGTCTTTGAGGTCGGCGATGACCTGCTCGACGACGGCGTGATCGCGGTGCTCGGCCTCGACGAGCGCGATCTCCTCGTCGCGGTTGGTGAGAAGGCAGAAGTGCCGCCAGTCGGGCCACAGCTCGGCTTGCGGGCCGACAAGGCGGGTGCGGCGCACGATCAACCGCCGGCCGCCATAGACGGTCTCGGCGATCTGCGCCTCACCGTCGTCGGGGTACTCGATGCGCTGCCACGCGTCGTCGTCGATCGCCTCGACCGCCGTGCGGACGGCCTTGATCATCCGCGCCCCGATCGAGTACTGCCAGCCCGCCTGCTCCAGGCGCTCGAACACCTTGACGTTCCAAAACCCCGAGTCGGCGCGCAAGAGCTTGACGCCGGTCGCGCCGGCCCTGTTGACGCGCGCGATCAGCTCGTTGGTGAAGCGCAGCATCCCCTTCTGCGTGTTCGCCGATCCCTTGCGCAGCCGGATCTGTAGCACCTCGCGCGTGTCCGCGCGCGTGGCGAGGATCGGGTGATAGCCCAACAGCCGGGTGTAGCCGTAGGAGGCGCCCTGCTTCAGGCGCCCGCAGACCTCGCCGACGAAACTGTCGACATCGATCACCAACCTGCCCTCACCCGGGCCCGCGTCGGCCTGCCACGCCCGCTCAAGCGCCCGGCCGAGCAGCGCGTCGAGCTGGCGGACATGCCCGAACGTAAACGCCCGCAGAATGAGGCAGGCTGGGTTTGACGGAGACTTCCAAACGAGGGTTTCGGTCCTCGG
>JBBJOW010000076.1:0-14002 GCA_037724045.1 Solirubrobacteraceae bacterium | reverse complement strand
CGCGGCCGTCCTTGAAGGAGATCATCACGCCGTCGCGGCCGCCCTGGGTCATGTCGCCGTGCAGCGCCTTGACGTTCATCCCCTTGTCGCGCAGCGTCTTGTAGAGCTGGTCGGCGCGGATCTTCGTGCGCACGAAGACGATCGCCTGCTTGGGGCGCTCGGAGGCGAGCACGCGCGCGAGCATCTCGTTCTTCTCGCGCGGCTGCGTCTCCACGTAGAATTGCTCGACGGTGTCGATGGTCAGCGTGGCCGCCTTGACCTTGACCGTCACCGGGTCGTACAGGTGGCGCTCGGCCAGCGCCGCGATGGGCGGCGGCATCGTCGCGGAGAACAGCGCCGTCTGCCGGCCGTTGGGGCACAGCTGGAGGATCTTCTCGACGTCCTCGAGAAAGCCGAGGTCGAGCATCTCGTCGGCCTCGTCGAGCACGACGTAGCGGCACGAGTGCAGCACCAGGCTGTGGCGGCTGATGAGGTCGAGCACCCGGCCGACGGTGCCGACCACGATCTGCCCGCCGGTCTTCAGGCGCGCCTGCTGGTCGCGGATCGGGGCGCCGCCGAAGACGGCCACCGGCTCGATGCCGCGCGGCTTGGCGTAGGCGCGCAGGGCCTGGGTGACCTGGATGCACAGCTCGCGCGTCGGGGTGAGCACGAGCGCCTGCACCTCCTTCTCGTCCGGATCCACGAACTGGACCATCGGGAGGCCGAAGGCGGCGGTCTTGCCGGTGCCCGTCTGCGCCTGCCCGATGACGTCGTGGCCTCCGAGGAGGTGCGGGATGGCCTGTTCCTGGATGGGACTCGGTGAGTCGTAGCCCACGTCGCTGAGGGCCGTGAGGATGTCCTCGGAGAGGCCGAGGTCCTTGAAAGTCGTCGTCATGTATCGCCCATAAACCCTAGATGGTTGATTCCAAATCCTCCGTGGTCGTGCTTTCCCGTCAGGTGGATGCCAGGCGCCGACCGGATCCGAAGGGAATACGGACGTATTCACGAGGATTCGGGTGGCGATCTGGCGCCGCATGGCGGGCAAGCACGCGCCACCCGAATTTGGAATCAACCATCTAGGGGTGGCACACTGGGCGACAGCATGCGGATCGCGCGCAACATCGCGGCTCTGGTGGCCCTCGGGACGGTCGGCTTCGCAGCCGGCGACTTCGCCACCCATCCCAACGCCCTCGGGGCGCTCGGGCTGATCGCCCTGCTCGCCGCGTTCGGGTTCCTGCTCTCGCACCTGTTCCGGCCCGCGCGGGCCCCGAAGCCCGCGTCCGAGCCCAAGCCGCCTCGCGAGCGCGAAGAGCGCAAGCGCCCCGCGCCGGTGTGGTCAGGCTGGGACGCCGAGGAGGCGCAGGTCGCGCGCGAGCAGCGGCGCGAGCACCGCCGCGACTGACCGCGTCAGTAGAGGTACATGACGATCGTCGTGAGCCGGTCGCCGGTGTAGATGAGCGCCGTGGAGCGCTTGCCCTCGGTCACCGTGTCGACCTTCTTGTCGAGCGCGACCTTGCCCTTCGGCGGGAACTGCTTGAACGACGCGCGGACCTGGGCGCGCGTTGCGCCGATGCCGATGTTCGGCTCGAACTTGAACTCCCTGACGAAGCCGCCCTTCTTGCCCGCGTCCGCACCGATGTCGATCGACCACAGCACGCCCTTCTTGAAGCGCAGCCCCGACGAGCTCTCGTCGTCGTTGTAGAAGCAGAAGTCGTCGCGGTCGTTGAGCTTGCAGTCCCCCTGCTCGCCCCAGGCTTTGATCGCCTGCCTGTAGGTCATCCCCAGCTTCGCCCCGCCGATCTGCTTGTTGAAGATGATCCCGGACGGCACCGTTTTCGGGGGGAAGTCGCCCGCCCTGGCGACACCCACCGCCAGGCTCAGCGTCGCGATGACCAGGACGACGATGACTCGAACAGAGCGCATCGGCGCAACCTATAGCCTGCCGCCGAATGTGCCAACTCACTGTCGTCGGGTCCATCGCCTTCGACGCCGTCGAGACGGAGTCGGGCAAGCGCGACCGCCTCCTCGGCGGGTCGGCCACCCATTTCTCCCTGGCCTCGTCGTTCTTCGCGGACACGCGCGTCGTCGGCCCCGTCGGCGAGGACTTCGGGGAGGCCGAGTTCGCGGTCCTGCACCGCCGCGGGGTCAACACGGACGACATCGAGATCGTCGCGGGCGGCAAGACCTTCTTCTGGGCCGGCCGCTACGAGCGCGACGTCAACGTCCGGCACACGCTGCAGACCGACCTCAACGTGTTCGAGTCCTTCGCCCCCAAGCTCTCCCCGGAGAGCGCCGGGGCGGACGTCCTCTTTCTGGCGAACATCGTTCCGGCGCTGCAGATCGCCGTACGCGAGCAGTGCGAGAAGGCCCGCTTCGTCGCGCTCGACTCGATGAACCTGTGGATCGACGTCGCGCGCGACGACCTCGTGCGGGCGATCGGGATGGTCGACTGCGTGATCCTCAACGATGGCGAGCTGCGCCAGCTCACCGACGAGCCGAACCTCGTCCGTGCCGCGCGCGCCGTCCTCGGCCTCGGCCCCCGCGTGGTCGTCGCCAAGCAGGGCGAGTACGGAGCCGCGATGTTCACCGCCGACGAGGTCTTCGCGCTGCCCGCCTACCCGACCCCCGACGTCGTGGATCCCACGGGCGCAGGCGACACCTTCGCCGGCGGCTTCGTCGGCTTCGTCGCCGCCCACGGCGACGAGGACCTGCGCTCCGCCCTGGCCTACGGGACCGCGCTGGCCTCGTTCAACGTCGAGGCGTTCGGCACCGAGCGCCTGCAGACGCTCACGGGCGAGGAGATCGCCGAGCGGGTTTCCGCGCTCGAGCGCATCACCCGCCTCGACGCGGCGCCCGCGCAGTTGCGCGCGTAGGTACTCTTCGCCTCGATGACCTGGGGCTTCATCTGGCTGATGTTCATCATGAAGATCCCGATCTTCATGCTGTTCGGCATCGTGTATTGGGCGGTGCGTTCCCAGGACGAGCCCGCCCAGCCCGAGCCGGTGCGCGCCCCGCCGCGCCAGCCGCAGCCAGAACATCCGCGCAGGCCACGCCGGCGCCCTCGCCCACGCGACCCTCACGGCGGCCCCGCCGTGCTGCCGAGCCCGGCGCGCACCCGGGCGCCGTGGCAGACTCCCGCGCGTGGACGCCCACTCCGCGATCTCTGACGGCACGCTGCGCCGCCTCGTCGACGAGGGACGGCTGGTCGTCGATCCATGGGACGAGGCGATGGTGCAGCCCGCGTCGATCGACCTGCGCCTGGGGAACTCGTTCCGGGTCTTCTCCAACCACCGCATCACGGCGATCGACCTGCGCGAGGTCCCGCCCAACCTGACCGAGGAGGTGACGATCGGCGACGACGAGCCGTTCGTCATCCACCCGGGAGAGTTCTGCCTCGGGCGCACGCTCGAGCACGTCGAGCTGCCCGACGACCTCGTCGCGCGCGTCGAGGGCCGCTCGAGCCTCGGCCGCCTCGGGCTGATCGTCCACGCCACCGCGGGCTTCGTGGACCCCGGCTGGAAGGGGACGCTGACGCTCGAGCTCAACAACCTGACGCGCGTCCCGATCAAGCTCTACGCCGGCCTGGGCATCGCCCAGCTCAGCGTGATGGCGCTCGACCGCGCCGCCGAGCGCCCGTACGGATCCGAGGGCCTCGGCTCTCATTACCAGGGCCAGGTGGCGGCCACCGAGAGCCGCTACGGCGTGTAGGGTTCGCGTCCGATGCTGGAGACGATCCTGTTCGCGGCCGAGGTCGCCAGCGAAGAGCACACGAACCACACCGCCTTCTACGTCGCCGGCGGCGCGCTCGCGCTGTGGGCCGTGATCGTGTCGGCGATCGGCATCCGCGGCCACGCGGACTGGCCGTCGAGCTCGAGCGTCACCAACGGCATCATGGGCGTCTCCGCCTTCCTGGTCGTCGTCGCCTGCGCGACGGCCGTCATCACCGCCTAGGGAGCCGCATGGCCGACACGCTGTCCATCACCGACAATCGCACGGGCAAGACCTACGAGGTCGAGATCACCGACGACACCATCAAGGCGATGGACCTGCGCCAGATCAAGGTCCACGATGGCGACTTCGGGATGATGGCCTTCGACCCGGCCTTCACCAACACGGCGTCATGCCGGTCGGAGATCACGTACATCGACGGCGAGGCGGGCATCCTCGAGTACCGCGGCTACACGATCGAGGACCTGTGCGAGCACTCGAGCTACCTCGAGGTCGCCTACCTGCTGATCCACGGCGTGCTGCCCGACCAGGCCCAGCTCGACGAGTGGGTGCACCAGATCACCATCCACACGTTCGTGCACGAGAACGTCAAGGACTTCATGCAGGGCTTCCGCTATGACGCCCATCCGATGGGGATGCTGCTCGCGTCGACCGGCGCGCTGTCGACGTTCTATCCCGAGGCGTCGAAGATCTTCGACGGCGTCTCCAACGACATACAGATCATCCGCCTGCTGGCCAAGGTCCCCACGCTCGCGGCGTTCGCCTTCCGCCACACGATGGGCCAGCCCTACGTGTATCCGGACAACGAGCTCAGCTACGCCGGCAACTTCCTCTCGATGATGTACAAGATGACCGAGCTGCGCTACGAGCCCGACCCGCGGCTCGAGCGCGCCCTCGACGTGCTGTTCATCCTGCACGCCGACCACGAGCAGAACGCCTCCACGAGCGCCGTGCGGTTCGTGGGATCGACCCAGGTCGATCCCTACTCGGCCACGGCGGCCGGCGTCGCCGCTCTCTACGGCCCGCTGCACGGCGGCGCCAACGAGCAGGCGCTGCGCATGCTCTCGCGCATCGAGAAGGTCGAGAACATCCCGGACTTCCTGGCTGGGGTCAAGAAGGGCGACGAGAAGCTGATGGGCTTCGGCCACCGCGTCTACAAGAACTACGACCCGCGCGCCCGCATCATCAAGAAGCACCTCGACGAGGTCTTCGAGGTGATGGGCAAGAGCCCGCTGCTCGAGGTCGCCACCGAGCTCGAGAAGCAGGCCCTCGACGACGAGTACTTCACGTCGCGCAAGCTCTACCCGAACGTCGACTACTACTCGGGGCTGCTCTACGAGGCCCTGCGCCTGCCGACGAGCATGTTCCCCGTCATGTTCGCGATCGGGCGCACGAGCGGCTGGCTGGCGCAGTGGCTCGAGCACATGGGCGACTCCGACCAGAAGATCGCCCGCCCGCGCCAGGTCTACACGGGCAAGCGCGAGCTCCCCTACAAGCCGGTCGGCGAGCGCTAGCCGGTTGATCGATTGAGCTTGACGACGCTTCAGCCGATCAACGTTGCGTGGGAGACGCGGGACTCACTCGACAGCTCGACGCGGCGCACGCCGCCGTGCGAGACCTGACGCATCGCCTGGACGAGGAGCGCGAGCGCGGACTCGAGCTCACCTTCCGCGACCCGCTGTCGGGCCTGCCCAACCGCCGGCTGCTCGAGGAGCACCTGACCCTCGCCCTCGCGCGCTCGCGGCGCGCCGACACCGGCGTGGCCGTGGTCCACATCGACATCGACGCCTTCCGGCTGGTCAACGAGTCGCTCGGCTACCTCGCCGGCAACCGCGTCCTGGCCTCCGTCGCCGCCCGCCTCGGCGAGGCGATGCGCTCCACCGACCTCCTCGCCCGCCCCGGCGGGGACGAGTTCCTGCTTCTGCTCGCCGACATCCCGGCAGGCGACGCGCGGACCGTCGCCGAGCAGGCCGCGGCGCGCATCGTCGACGCTCTCCGCGCGCCCTTCTCCCTGGCCGGGGCCGAGTTCGACCTCGAATGCTCGCTGGGAATCGCATTCGCCGACGCTGGCGCGTACGTCGACGCCGCGCTGCTGCTCGAGCAGGCCGACTCCGCCGTGTTCCGCGCCAAGACCGTCGCCCGCGGTGGCTGGGCCATCTACGAGCAGGGCGCGCCATCGGAGCGCCGCGAACGCCTGGAGGGGTCCACGCGCCTGCGGCGGGCTCTGTCCAACGACGAGTTCCTCCTGCACTACCAGCCCATCTTCGACGTCGCGCGCGGGGAGCTGATCGGCGTCGAGGCGCTCCTGCGCTGGCACGACCCCGAGCGCGGCAACGTCCCGCCCGGCGACTTCATCGGCCTTGCCGAGGAGACCGGGCTGATCGAGGCGATCGGCGACTGGGTCGTCGGCGCCGTGTGCCGTCAGCAGGCCGCCTGGGCGATCCAGGGCTACGCGCCGCAGATCTCCTTCAACGTCTCTCCGCGCCAGCTGCGCCGCCTGGACTTCGCCGACCGGGTGGCGGCCCACCTCGCCGCCACCGGCGCCAACCCGCGCAAGCTCACCGCGGAGCTGACCGAGTCGGCCACCATGGAGGACCCGGCGGAGTCCGAAGCCATTCTGCGCGCGCTGCACGCGCTCGGCCTGTCGCTCGCCCTGGACGACTTCGGCTCGGGCTACTCGTCGCTGAGCCGGCTGCGCGAGATGCCGGTCGGGACCCTGAAGATCGACCGCGCCTTCATGCGCGAGGTGCCCGACAACCACGAGGCGTCCGCATGCCTGACGGCCATCCTCTCCCTGTCGAGCGCCCTGGGACGCATCGCCGTGGCCGAGGGCGTGGAGACCGAGGCCCAGCTCGCCTTCCTTGCCGCCGCGGGCTGCCCGCTCGCCCAGGGCTTCCTGCTCGCGCGCCCGCTTCCGCCAGCCGGCGTCGAGCAGCTCCTCGCGGCGACTGCCGCCTAGTTCGCCGCAGTCCGGAAGATCGTGATGGTGGCCTTGTACTGCAGGCCGCCCTTGGTGAACTTGCGGCGGTTGTCCACGAAGACCTGGTACTTGCCGAAGGAGACCTGCGAGGGCGGGACGGCCGGCAGCCGGCGCAGCCGGGTGCGCAGCGTGCCGCACGGCTTGTCGCCCTTGCCGGCCTTTTCCGTGTAGTTCTTCTTGCCGCGCTTGACGTGGACGAAGATCGGCTTGCCGGGAGTGAAGCCGGAGAAGCCCCAGCTCGTCGTGCCCGTGGGCTTGCCGCTGGGGTCCTTCGGGTCGACGAGGAAGCTGACCACCTTGATGTTGGTCCGTGCGACCTCGGTGCCGTCCTGGTTGCCGACGAGCGCGAGCGTTCGCGGCTTGGTGCTGCTTGCGACGGTGGGCGCCTGCGTGTTGAAGGCGAACGCTCCCGCGCCGTCGGCGGTACCGGACCCCGAGAGACCCGCGCCGGTCACGCTCCAGGCCGAGCCGGGCGCCCAGCCGGACCCCGTCGCCCTCAGCGGCTGGCCCGGGATGTAACAGGGGCGGTCGGTGGTCAGCGTCGCCGCGCTAGCGAGGCTCGGCACGGCGAGCAGCAGAAGGAGGGTGGCAAGCAGGGTGCGGGTCATGGTCGGCCATAGGCTACGCGCGTGACCTGGCGGGTGATAGTGCGAACCAAGGGGCACGTCGCCAAACGAACCTACGCCACCCGCGACGAGGCGCTCGACGCGCTTGAGACGGACTGCCGCGCGATCGCGATCTCCGATCGCCGCGACACCGTCAAGGTCGCCCTCCGCACCTACGAGCCGATCGTCCAGGTCCAGGCGCGGGCCGAGCTGCGGGGACCGCGCCGGGTGAGCGCGGGCATCGACGTGCGTGGCGACGGGTCGACGGAAGCCTTCGTCGGGCGGATGCGGCGCAGCGTCGTCGCCCAGGAGCGCGGGGAGAGCGCCTACGCGGCGCTGCGGCGGGCGCTCGCGAGCGAGAGCGTCGACCCGTAGCGGCGCAGCCAGCGGGCGTGGTCGCGCCAGTCGGGCTCGCGGGACTCGAGCAGCGCCCAGAAGCGCGGCGAGTGGTCCATGACCTCGAGGTGGCAGACCTCGTGCTCGACGACGTAGTCCAGCACCGCCGGGGGCGCGAGCAGCAGCCGCCAGTTGAACGACATCGCGCCGGTCGAGGAGCAGGACGCCCAGCGCGTGCGCTGCGCGCGGATGGTCAGCCTCGTGTAGCGGGTGCCCGCCCTCGCGGTGGAGGCGTCGAGCTTCGCCGCGATCAGCTTGCGCGCCTGGCCGCGGTACCAGCGCTCGATCGCCGGCTCCGGGTCCGCGCCGGGCACGAGAAGGAGGTCCCCACGCCGGTGCACGCGCGTGCGGCCCGGCTCGGGCACGAGCGTGAGCAGCTCGCCGCAGAAGAACACCGTCCCCTCCGGGCGCTCGCGCTCGAGCTCGCCCGCGACCCGGTCCAGCGTGCGCAGCCGGCGCTCGATCCAGGGCCGCAGCTCCACCACCGCCGCCTCCGCCGCACGCCTGGGTGCGCGCTGGGGCAGCACCACCTCGACCCGGCGGTCGGGGTGCACGGTGACCTGCACGCGGCGCGCCCGGGTGGAGCGGCGGATCGTGTACTCCATCCGGCCCGAGGCTACGGTTCGGATCCGATGGACTCCTCGCGCGTCCCCCTGCCCCCCGGCGTGCGTGAGCCCTTCACCGTCTTCGTCAACGGAGTCCGCCAGCAGGCGGGCACCGACTACGACGTCGTCGACGGCGTGCTCGTCTTCACCCGCTCCCTCGTCAAGGAGGGAAAGCTCGGCTTCGGGAAGTGGTTCATGGGCGCCTTCGGGATCGGCACCTACGGCCGCAACGACGTCGTCGACGTCGCCTGGGACGACGGCGGAACCCCCCGCCTCGCCCACGCCCTCGATGTCGAGACGGCGCCTACGCCGTAGCGGTCGCGCGCCAGGGCTCGAAGACCTTGAGCGCGGAGAGGATGGCGCGGGTGGCGGGCGACCGGTTGAGCGTGAGGAAGTGGATGCCGGGCGCGCCGCCGACGAGCAGGTCGGAGCACTGCAGCGTCGCGTAGGAGACGCCGAGCTCGGCGACGGCCTCGTCGTCGCCGCGGCGGGCATCGAGCTCGCGGACCAGGCCTTCCGGCAGCTTGGCGGCCGACAGCTCGGTCATGCGCTTGATGCCGTCGGAGCTGAGGATCGGCATCACGCCCGGGATGATCGGGACATCGATGCCCAGCGCACGGGCGCGGTCGACGAAGTCGAAGTAGTACCGGTTGTCGAAGAACATCTGGGTGATGAGGAACTGCGCGCCCGCGTCGACCTTGGCCTTGAGGTGGCGCAGATCGTCGTCGGAGGACGTCGCGTGGATGTGGGTCTCCGGGAAGGCGGCGCCGCCGATGGCGAAGCGCTGGTCGCCGCGCAGCATGGACACGAGCTCGTGGGAGAACTCGAAGCCCCCCTCGGTCGCCGTCCAGTCCGTCTGCCCCTGGGGCGGGTCGCCCCGCAGGGCGAGCACGTTCTCGATGCCGGCGGAAGCCATCTGGTCGAGCGTGCCGCGCAGCTCCTCGGTCGTGGCGTTGACGCACGTCAGGTGCGCCATGGCCTCCATGCCGAACTCGGACTTGATCCGCTTGACGATGTCGATCGTCTTGTCGCGCGTCGAGCCGCCCGCGCCGTAGGTGACGGACACGAAGTCCGGCTGCTGGGGGCCGAGCGCCTCCAACGCGCGCAGCAGGTTGCGCTCGCCGTCCTCGGTCTTGGGCGGGAAGAACTCGAAGGAGAACACCGGCCGGCCGGCGCTCTCGAACAGCTCGTCGATGCGCATCGCAGTCAGGCTAGGCGGCGGTCCAGGCCTCGCCGTCGGCCTCGCCCGCGACGCGGCCCGCCTCGCCGCGGCGCTCGAGGTGCTTGAGAAACGCCATCGTCTCCGTGAACAGCCACGCGCCGGTGGCTGCTCCAAACGCATCGCCGAACAGGCGCGGCGCGAGCTCGAACGCCGACAGCGTTTCCCCGGCGAGCAGCGTGCGCAGCTTGACGAGCTGCCCCGCGACGAGCGCCTGGTTGGCCTCGACGTGCCCGCGAACGTCGGTGAACGGCCGCCCGTGGCCCGAGAGCGCGAGCCGGGCGTCGAGGGCGTCGACCCGCTCCAGCGATTCCAGGAACTCACCGACGGGATCATCGCTCCAGCCGACGTCGAAGTAGAGCGAGACGCGCCCGAGAAGATGATCGCCCGACATCAGCAGCCGGCGGTCGGGCTGGTGCAGGCACACGTGCGAGGGCGCGTGGCCGGGGGTCTCGATCACCGAGAAGGTGCCGAGGTCCGTCTCGACCTCGACGCCGGGGACGAGCTCGCGCGCGATCTCCAGCGGGAGGGAGACCAGCGGCCCCTGTCCGCGGCGGGCCTGGACCCAGCGCTCCAGCGGCGCTGCGGGGACGCCGCTCTGCCGGGCGATCTCCAGACGCCGCGAGAGCACCGCCTCGGGGTCCTCGGCCTGCTTGAACAGGTGGTCGGCGCGCGGATGCATCCACACCTCGCAGCCGGCGCGCTCGGCGACGATCGCCGCCTGTCCGCAGTGATCGGCGTGCGCGTGGGTGCAGACGATCAGCCGGACGTCCTCGACGCGCAGGCCGACCTGCTCGAGCGCGCGCTCGAGGTGGCCCATGGAGCCCGGCTCGAAGGCGCCCGTGTCGACGAGCACGAAGCCGTCGCCGGCGGCGATGGCGTAGGCGTTGCAGTGCGGGACGCCGGGCCAGGGCAGTGGCAGGCGCAGCCGCCAGAGGCCGGGGAGGACCCGCTCGCCGCGACCGATCCGGTCTCGCTCCGCTCGCCAACGCTGAAGGCTTCGCCTTCGCTCCGGCTGGGTCGGCTTCGCCATGACGCGGCGGACCTTATTGTCAGCCTCGATGGCCCGCCGCCGCGCCGAGAAGCTCCGCGCCCCCGACGCCGAGTACCGCGACGGGGAATCGGTCCTCGTCCTGCGCGGCGCGATGACGCCCAAGACCCGGGCGGCCTACCGCGAGATCACCGCGGGGGGCGGGGTGCGAGAGGACGCGTGGCAGCGATCGGTGGAGTTCCTCTTCGAGCGCCTCGCGGTCAGCTGGGCGGTTGCCGGCGCGGAGCCGCTGAGCCGCCAGAAGGAGCTGCTCGCGCGCTTTCGCTTCGCGAGCGTCGAGGAGCGCGCCTGGCTGCGCGCGCGCATGCGCACCCATCTCGCCGAGCACTTCCCCGAGCTGCCCGCGCCGTGACGGCGTTCGCGGAGCGCCATGCGGAGCTGCTCGCCGGCTACTGCCTGGACGTGCAGCCGGGGGAGCAGGTGGTCGTCCACGGAGGCCAGGGCGCGGCGCCGCTCCTGCTCGCACTGCAGCGGGCGATCCTCGCGCGGGACGCCTGGCCGCTGCTGCGCGTCGCGCTCGACGAGGAGCTCGTGCTCGAGGGGTTCGCACCGCTCGAGCTCCTCGAGGCCGAGACCACGGACGCGACCGTGCGCATCATCTCCCCCGCCAACGCGAACGCGCTCGCAGACGTCGACCCGGCGCGGATCGCCCGCGCGACCCGGGCCCGGGGGCCGCTGCGCGAGGCCGGCTCGGGCCGGCGCTGGAACGTGACGCTGTGGCCGACGCCCGCGCTCGCCCAGCAGGCCGGCATGGGTACGACGGCCTTCGCCGCGCTCGTCGCCCGGGCGCTGTTTCTCGACCACGACGATCCGGTCGCCGCCTGGCGGGGCCTACGCGACCGTCAACAGCGGCTGATCGAGACGCTCGCCAGCGCTTCGGAGATCCGCATCCGGGCGCCCGGCACCGATCTCGTACTCGACGTCGCGGGCCGCACCTGGGTCAACAGCGACGGCAAGCGCAACCTGCCCTCCGGCGAGGTCTTCACCGGCCCGCGCGAGGATTCCGCCGAGGGCACCGTCCGCTTCACCATCCCGTCGAGCCCGGCCGGCGTGGACGTCGCCGGCGTGGAGCTGCGCTTCGAGCGCGGCCTGGTCGTCGACGCGCGTGCCGAGCGCGGCGAGGCGTACCTGCTCGAGACGCTCGCCACCGACCCGGGCGCGCGTCGCCTGGGCGAGCTCGGCGTGGGGACCAACACCGGCCTTGACCGTCCGACCGGCATCATCCTGCTCGACGAGAAGATCGGCGGGACGGTCCACCTAGCGCTCGGGCGCAGCTATCCCGAGACCGGGGGCGTGAACGAGAGCGCGGTCCACTGGGACCTCATCTGCGACCTGCGCGAAAATGGGGTCCTACTGGCGGACGGCGCGCCGATCCGGGTGTAGCCTTCGGCGCTCCAGGTTCGTGATCCGTGCGGTCGATCAGGCGGGCAACGGCACTCGCCGACGTTTCACCATTCGAGTCCGTCCTTAGGGGTACGGTGCGGCCATGATGTCGCGCCGCACGAAGATCGTCGCCACCATCGGCCCCGCCTCCCGCGAGCCCGACACGCTGCTGGCGATGGTGCAGGCCGGCCTCGACGTCGCGCGGCTGAACTTCTCCCACGGCACCGCCGACGAGCACGCCGAGACCGCCGCCCGCGTGCGTACCGCATCCGAGCGCGCCGGGCGCGCCGTCGCGATCCTGCAGGACCTCCCCGGCCCCAAGCTGCGTATCGGCCGGCTCGCGGAGGACGTCGTGGAGCTCAAGCCCGGCGACACGGTCACCTTCACCTGCGGCGGCGAGGACCCAGGGGACGGCGACGAGGCGCACATGCACATCGGCTGGGCCGGGCTCGCGAGCGCGATGTCCATGGACGAGGTCCTCTATCTCGCTGACGGCTCCGTGCGCCTGCGCGCCTCTGCGGTGCGCCCCGACGACGGGGAGTTCGACGCGCTCGTGGAGATCGGCGGCGCGGTCGCGTCACGCCAGGGCCTCAACCTTCCCGGCGAGGTCGCAAATCTGCCGTCGGTGCCCGAGGAGGACCTCAAGCACCTGGCCACGGGCGAGAAGATCGGCGTCGACCTGGTCGCGCTGAGCTTCGTGCGCCGGCCGGAGGAGATCGACGACCTGCGCCAGCACACGCGCCTGCCGCTCATCGCCAAGATCGAGAAGCCCCAAGCCGTCGAGCGCATCGAGGAGATCGCCCACGCCGCGGACTGCCTGATGGTCGCCCGCGGCGACCTCGGCATCGAGATGCGCATCGAGGAGGTCCCGCTCGTGCAGAAGCGCGTGATCGCCTGCGCGGGCTCGATGGCCCGTCCGGTCATCACGGCGACGCAGATGCTCGACTCGATGGTCGCGTCCCCGCGCCCGACGCGTGCTGAGGTCGCCGACGTCGCCAACGCGATCCTCGACGGCACGGACGCGGTGATGCTCTCCCAGGAGACGGCGGTGGGCGCCTATCCCGTCGAGGCGATCGCGATGATGGCGGCGATCGCCCTGCGCGCCGAGACCGCCGCGCCCTACGCCTACTGGAACGAGTCGCGCGTCAAGCGCGACGAGCGCGATCCGGCGTACACGATCGCCTTCATGGCGTGCCGCGCCGCGAACGAGCTCGGCCTCGCCGCGCTCGTCTGCCCGACGCTGTCGGGGCGCTCGGCCCGGCTGATCTCCGCCCACCGCCCGACGGTTCCCATCCTCGCCCTCTCCCCCGGCCGCGAGACCGTGCGCCGCTGCGGGCTCATGTGGGGCGTCCAGGCCGCGTCGCTGCCGCGCCACGAGGTCACCGAGGACCTGATCGCCGCGGCGGCACGCCGGGTCGTCGAGCTCGGCTGGGTCAAGCCGGGCGAGCGCATCGGCATCACCGCCGGCCTGCCGTCGGGCCGGCCGGGCACCACCAGCCTGTTCCAGATTCAGGAGGTCTGAAAGAAGGCCTGTTCCTCGACACCGAGTGGCGTCGAGGCGTCTTCACCGTACATCCACTCGCGCGCGATGCGGTGGTAGTTGCCGTTGGCGCGCAGCTGGGCCATGACCGCCAGCGTGAGCATCTCCACGCGGCGGCCGAAGAGGTGATCGGGAGGCAGGGTCTCGTGACGCATCTGCCCGAAGTGCTCCGAGCGCGGGTCGCTCATGTCGATCATCACCTGTGTGGCGATCTCGGGCTCGAGCTGCACCTCCTGGTCGACGACGTACCACCACGTCGCGTCGAGGAACTGCGACAGCAGCTTGTGCGGGTGGAACCGGTCGGGGTGCTTGAGGAACCCGGTCTCCGACCAGATGCGGTGCAGCTCGTCGGCATCGCCCTCGTGGCCGGCGCGCTGACAGGCGAGCTCGATCTCGATCAGCTCCGCCGGCATGCGCTTGAAGAGGCCGAAGTCCAGGAAGGCGATGCTGCCGTCGTCGCGCAGCAGGAAGTTGCCCGGGTGCGGGTCGCCCGAGAACTGCCGGTGGCGGTACAT
>JBBJOW010000075.1:0-14364 GCA_037724045.1 Solirubrobacteraceae bacterium | reverse complement strand
CCGGGTCGCCGAGGTAGACGCTCTCGGGCGCGCGGGGATCGCGCCGGCGCTCGATGACCACCTCGTCGCGGCCGAGCACCCGCCGGACGAGCGCCGCGAGCTCCTCGATCTCGACGATCTGCGACCCGCCGGTCTCGAAGCACCCGCCGCGATCCTCGAGCAGCTCGCCCACGGCGGTCGCGACGATCTCCTCGACCCCGGCGAAGGAGCGCACCACGGCGCCGGTGGCGGCGATCCGCACGGGTCCCCCGGCGCGGACCTGCCGGATGAGGTCACCGAGCGCGTAGGCATCGGGCTGGGTCATGTGCGCCCCCGCGACGTTGAAGACCCGGGCGACGACGCAGGCCGCGCCGACCCGCCGGCACGCCTCTGGGAACGCGAGCTCGTCCAGCGCCTTGAGCGCACCGTACGGGTTGGCGTCGAGATCCGGCCGCAGCGCCGCACCGCTGGAGGTGACCAGGAGCCGGCGCACGGCCCCCGAGCGGACGGTCTGCAGGACCCGCGCGGTGATCGCGACGTTCGCGGCGACGAACGCGTCGCGTTCGTCGTCCGGGATCTGCGTCCGGGTGACGAACGCGTAGTGCAGCAGCACCTCCGCGGGCTCGAGCTCGGCCAGCGGGCGCGCCGCGACGTCTCCGACCCCGGCGACCACGAGCCGCCGGCTCCGGCTCGCGTAGACGGCCACGCGCGAGCGGAACGCCTCGGGCCCGAGCGCGGCCGCGAGGAGGTCGAGCGTAACCCGTCCGAACCACCCCGTCGCGCCCGTCACGGCGACCTGCTGGCCCGAGGCGGCGAGCCGTCGGAAGGGGTCCGGAGGGCGGTCCGGAGCGGGCTGGGGCGTGAACATGGCGCGGCTATGATCCCGTGATGGCCGCAGAGAGCAAGGTCGCCGACCAGATCGCGGAGCTCCTGGCCTCTCGTGGGATCCGTCACGTCTTCGGGATCATCGGCGCCGGCAACGCCCACCTCTTCGACTCGATCGCGGCACTCGGCCAGACGGAGATCGTCTGCGTGCACCACGAGCAGGCCGCCGTGATGGCCATGCAGACCTACTACCGCACGAGCGGGATCGTCACCGCGGCCATCCTCACCACGGGCGGCGGCTCCACGAACGCGACGACCGGCGTGGTCGGCGCCTGGGCGGACTCCATCCCGGGCGTGATCATCTCGGGCAACGAGCACTCCCGCCACGCGCGAGCGGACAACCCGCTGCGCATGTGGGGCGTCCAGGGCTACGACGCCAGCGGCATGATGGCCGGCGTGACCAAGCGCGCCGTGCGCCTGACCGATCCGCGCGCGGTGCGTGCCGAGCTCGAGTCGGCCTTCGCGCTGACGACGTCCGGGCGGCCGGGGCCGTGCTGGGTCGAGGTGCCGATGAACGTCCAGGCCGCGGTGGCGGCGCCCTCGGGCATCGCCTCCACGTCCCCCGGGCCCGCTCTTCCCCGCCCCCGGGCGCAGGCCGCCGCGGTAGCGGAGCTGCTGCGCGACGCGGAGCGTCCGCTGCTCTGGCTGGGCCACGGCATCCGCCTGGCCGGAGCGATCGACCAGATCGACGGGCTCCTGGAGGCGACCGGCGCTCCGGCACTCGTTTCCTGGGCCGCGATCGACATGGTCGACTCCGACGACCCGCGCATCCTCGGCCGCGCCGGGGTCTACGGGCAGCGGGCGGCGAACTTCGCGCTGCAGAACTGCGACGCGCTGGTCTGCATCGGGACGCGGATGGCGCTCCCGCAGATCGGCTACGACCTCGCCGAGCTCGCGCGGGCGGCGCGCATCGCCGTCGTCGACATCGACGAGACCGAGGCGACCAAGCTCGTCCCGCGCGTCGAGCTCCCGATCGTCGCCGACGCGGGCGCCTTCATGGACGAGCTCCTCGAGGTGCTGGCCGACGAGCCGATCGCGCCCCGGGAGGACTGGCTGGCCTACAACGCCGCCGCGCGGGAGCGCTTCCCCTGGACGGGCCCCGAGCACGACGAGCGCGACGGCTACGTCAACTCCTACCCCCTCTTGGAGCGGTGGTCTGAGCTGTTGCCCGACGACGCGCTCGTGGTGACCGACATGGGCACCGCGCTCCTGTCGGGCCACCAGGCCATGCGCCTGCGCCCCGGCCAGCGGCTCATGACCTCGACGGGGCTCGGCGAGATGGGCTTCGGCCTTCCCGGCGCCGTCGGCGCGTCGCTGGCCCGCGGGCGCGGCGAGGTCCTCTGCCTCAACTGCGACGGCGGGATGATGATGAACCTGCAGGAGCTGCAGACCATCGCCCACCACGACCTGCCGATCAAGATCGTCGTCTTCAACAACGACGGGTACCTCATGATCAAGCACACGCAGAAGTCGCTGTTCGAGGGGCGCTACTCGGGCACCGACGAGCGCTCGGGCGTCTCCTGCCCGGACTTCTCCGCGCTCGCCGCCGCCTTCGGCTTCCGGGCCTTCGCGATCCGCTCGGCCGAGGACGCCGAGACGGTGATCCCGGCCCTCCACGCCCACCCAGGCCCGGCGATCTGCGAGGTCTTCACCCACCCCGAGCAGCTCTTCGCCCCGAAGCTGGCGGTGGCCGTCCAGGAGGACGGGTCGCTCGTGTCCCCGCCGCTGGAGGACCTCTCGCCGCTGCTGCCGCGCGAGGAGCTCGCGGAGATGATGACCGTCGGCCTGCACGACAAGTCCCGGCTCCTCGAGGTGTGAGGCGATGACCGCGAACGTCGAGGAGCGCCTGCGGATCGCGATCATCGGGTCGGGCAACATCGGCACGGATTTGCTGGTCAAGGCCCATCGCTCGGCCACCCTCGAGCCCACGCTGTTCGTCGGTCGCTCCCTGCACTCGGCGGGCATGGCCAAGGCGATCGGCCTCGGCGTGCCGGTCTCCGACCGCTCCGTCGCCGCGCTGCAGGAGGCCCACGAGCAGTACGACCTCGTCTTCGACGCCACGAGCGCGCGGGACGCCGTGCGCCACTGGGAGCTGCTCGCGCCCCTCGGCAAGACGGTGATCGACATGACCCCCGCGAACGTGGGGGAGATGTGCGTGCCGGCGGTCAACCTCACCGAGCTGGGCGACGCGCGGAACCTGAACATGGTCACCTGCGGGGGACAGGCCTCCGTCCCGCTGGCCCACGTCGTGGGCCGGACGCAGCGCGACATCGAGTACATCGAGGTCGTGTCGAGCATCGCCTCGCGCTCGGGCGGTCCGGCCACCCGTGCCAACCTCGACGAGTACATCGAGACGACCGAGACGGCCCTGCAGCGCTTCTCGGGCGCTCGGCGGACGAAGGCGATCCTCATCCTCAACCCGGCGGAGCCGTGCGTGAACATGCAGACGACGCTCTTCGCGCAGATCGAGGACCCGGACATGCCCGCGCTGCAGGACGGGATCGACGCCATGGTCGAGCAGATCCAGCGCTACGTCCCGGGCTACAGCCTGGTGGTGGCCCCAACCCACGAGAACGGCCGCGTCGTGATCATGGTCAAGGTGCAGGGCCTCGGGGACTACCTCCCGCGCTACGCCGGCAACCTCGACATCATCAACTGCGCCGCGATCGCGGCGGCCGAGCAGCTCGCGCACACGCGGACGGCGGCGGCCGGGGTCGGCCCGGCGGCATGAGCACGCCCGCCCCGACCGCGTCGATCCTCGTCTCCGACCCGACGCTGCGCGACGGCAACCACGCCGTCAAGCACGGCCTGACCGGCGAGCAGATGCGCCGCTACGCGGCGGCTGCGGAGGCCGCCGGCCTGCCCATCCTGGAGGTCGGCCACGGCAACGGCCTCGGGGCCTCCTCGATGCAGGTGGGGCTGGCCGCGATCTCCGACGAGGAGATGCTCACGGTCACCCGTGCCGAGCTCTCGCAGACTAAGCTCGCCGTCCACGTGATCCCGGGGTTCGCGACGATCCGCCGGGAGCTCGCGTTGGCCATCGAGCTCGGCGTCGATGTGTTCCGCATTGCGTCGCACTGCACGGAGGCCGACCTCACCCAGCGCCACATCACCCACGTGCGCGAGCAGAGCCGCGAGGTCTACGGCGTGCTGATGATGACGCACATGGCCGCGCCGGAGACGCTGCGCGAGGAGGCGCTGAAGATGGCCTCCTACGGCGCGGAGGGCGTCGTGCTCATGGACTCCGCGGGCGCCTTCCTGCCGCCCGACGTCACCCGGCGCGTCGGCGACCTCGTCGAGCACCTCGACATCCCGATCGGCTTCCACGCGCACAACAACCTCGGATCGGCCATCGCCAACTCCGTCGCGGCCGTGCAGGCCGGTGCCACGATCGTCGACGGGACCGCGCGCGGCTTCGGCGCAGGCGCGGGCAACGCGCAGCTCGAGGTGCTCGTCGCGGTGCTCGAGAAGCTCGGCTACCCGACAGGCGTGGACCTGTACAAGGTGCTCGAGGCCTCCGACGTCGCGGAGGCCGAGCTGATGCCGAAGGTCCCGACCATCGACTCCGTCAGCGTCGTCAGCGGGCTGGCCGGCGTGTTCTCCGGGTTCGCGGCACCGGTCAAGCGCATCGCGGCCGAGTACCGGGTCGATCCGCGCGACGTCTTCTTCGAGCTCGGGCGGCGGAAGGTCGTCGCCGGCCAGGAGGACCTCATCATGGAGGTGGCCGCCGAGCTCGCCCGCGGCCGGGAGGCGCTCGCGTGAGCGATCTCGCCTCGAGCCCCGGCGAGGCCGCGGCGCAGCTCGCGCGCGAATGCGCCGAGGCGGCGACCCCGCCGGTGGTCGAAGCGCTGGCGCCGTTGCGCGACGAGCTCCTCGTCGTCACCGGCGGCACGGGCTTCGTCGGGACCTGGCTGGCCGAGCTGGTCGCCCACCTCAACGACGCGCACGCGTTCCGCACCCGGGTCACCCTCGTGGCGCGCAGGACCGACGGCTTCCGGGCCCGCTCCGCCCACCTGGCGTCGCGGCCCGACGTCGAGCTCGTCGAGCAGGACATCCGCGATCTCGTCGAGCTCCCGGCCGACACAGGCTGGCTCGTCCACGCTGCGGGCTCGCCGGACAACCGCGTCCACGCCTCCGACCCGGTGCGCACGCTCCAGACGTTCGTGCACGGCACCGACGCCGTCATGCGGACCGCCGCGCGGCTCGAGCACCTGCGCCGGGTCCTGCATCTCTCCTCCGGGCTGGTCTACGGGTCCCAGCCGCTCGCGCTCGAGGCCGTCCGAGAGGACTACCTCGGAGCGACGGAGTTCGACGCGGTCGTCGCGACCTACCCCGAGGCCAAGCGCGCCGCCGAGACGGTCCTCGCCGCCCACCGCAGCGCCAACCGCCTGAACACCGTGACCGTCCGCCCGTTCGCCTTCCTCGGCCCCGTCCAGGCGCTGTCGGCGCCGTGGGCGGTCAACAACTTCCTGCAGGACGCGTTGCACGGCGGCCCGATCCGCATCCTCGGCAACGCCGCGACCGTGCGGTCCTACCTCTATCCGACCGACATGGCCGTCTGGCTGCTCACGGCGCTCGTGCGCGGGCGGACCGGCGCGGCCTACAACGTCGGAAGCCAGGTCGGCGTGACGCTGCGCGAGCTCGCCGACCGGATCGCCGCCCACGCCGAAGGCCGCGTCGAGGTCACCGAGGGCGGTCGCGGCCAGCGGCACACCGAGCCCTCCCGCTTCCTCCCGGACGTCTCGGCCGCTCGCTCGGACCTGGGGGTCACGGAGACCGTCGATCTCGACGCCGCGATCCGCCGGACGCTGGCCTGGCACCGCGCCACGAGCGCCGAGCGGCCGGCGACCGACGCTCTGCGCGCCGTCTAGGTCCGGCGGTGGCGCAGCTGCGCCACCGCCGAGGTGACCTCGACGGGAACCGCGCGCAACGCCAGCGCGGCCACGACGAAGACGGCGGTCGCCGCCGCGCTTCCCGCGACGAGCGTGAGCGCGGGGTGCGCGGATGGTGCGTCCAGGGGTAGGCGGATCGCCGCCACGGTCGCTCCGCAGGCCAGCCCTGCAACGGCGAGGCGGAGTGGACGCTGCAGGCGGGGCCGATGGCTGACCCGCCCGAACAGGTACCACGCGGTCGTGACCGCCGCCGCCTCGGTGACGACGAGCGCGAGCGCCGCGCCCTCGGCGGCGAGCGGCCCGATGAGCACGGCGTTCAGTGCGACGTTGAGCGTGAGCACGCCGATCAGAGGCCAGATCAGGATCCCCTGACGGCCCATCGCGACGAGCGCGTTGAAGAAGACCGTGGCGGGGAACGAGAAGGCGACCGCGACGATGAGCAGCCGCAGCACGTCCGCCGCGCCGTCGAACTCAGAGCCGCCGGCCAGCCGCACGACCTCGGGGGCGAACCCGATCAGGACGCAGGCCATCGGCACGGTGATCAGCAGGAGGCCCGACAGTGCCCCCTGGACGAGCATGAGCAGCCGGTCGGAGTGGGCGGGAGTCCGCGCGATCTCCGGGAAGAGCGTCGTCATCGCGAAGATCGGGACGATGAGCAGGAACTCGAGCACCCGGTAGGCCACGCCGTAGAGCGCGACGTCCCCATCGGTTCCGAGGAGCGACAGCAGGACGATGTCGATCCGGAAGTAGACGGCGGTGATGGCGAGGATGGCGCCTTGCGGCAGGGCGGAGCGCAGCAGCTTCCAGGCGAAGGCCGGCTCGCCGCCGGGACGCAGCGAGAAGCGCCGCAGCGCCGCTGCGGTCGGCGGCACGGCGTTGGCCAGGACGCTGATCGCGTAGGCGGCCGCGATTCCCGCGAAGCCGAGATCCGCCGCTATGGCCACGCCGAGCGCGACGACGAAGCTCAGCCCGGCGACGAGCCCGCCGAGCGCCAATGGAACCGCGCGCTGATGTGCGGTCAGGTGCGCCGAGCTCGCCCCGAGGGGCGCGGTGATCAGCGTGCCCGCCAGCGTGATCAGGATCCCGGCCCGGACGAGTTCGCGATCGTCGGCACCGTAGAAGACGACGGTTCCCGCCAGGGCGACGAGGATGGTGGCTGCGCACAGCCCCAGGCCGATGGCGCTGACCGCGGTGAGGATGCGCTGCTCGTCCTCGGGCCGTCTGGCGATCTCGCGCGCCGCGACGGTCCACACGCCGAAGTCGGTGAAGATCGCGAACAGGGCGACGAACGTCACCGCCGTGATCAGCTGGCCGAAGTCGTCCCTGCCGAGGTAGCGCGTCGCGACGACCGTCCCGATCAGCCCGGAGACCGCGACCGCCACGCGCCCGCCGACCAGGAGCACCGTGTTGAGCGCGACCTTCTGGGAGAGGTTCACCGGTGTGGCATGGTGACAGCATCGCCGAGCCCGACCTCGACGGGATCGGCGCGCGTCGATGGCGCGGCGCGCGCGCCGAAGGACGGATATAGCCTCACGGCGTGGCCGTTGATCCGCGCGAGGTCGAAGGAGCCGTGGGCACGCCGCAGGCAGCCCTGGCGCTCGCGCTCCTCACCTTCCTGGCAGTCGGGGGGCTCTGGGTGGGCGCGACCTACGTCGTCCCGGCGCTCGGCCTGCGGCCCTCGAGCGACCTGCGCTTCATCGAGGAGTATGCGCGCTCGGACGACCTCAGGCCGGAGCCCGCGGAGCAGCAAAGCTTCCTCCTGGCGGTGGCGGCGACGCTGCTGCTCCCGCTGCTGATCGCGTTCGTGGCGTCACGCCCGGCGCTGCTGCGACGTGTCCCGGCGCACGCCGCGCCGGTCCTTCAGGTCGCGCTGATCGCGCTGGTCGTCGGCGCCTTCGCGGCCGACCCCACTGCGCTCGAGCGTTTCCTGCCCGCCACGCGAGGCTTCTGGTTGCTGCTCCCCGCGGCGGCGCTCCTCGTGGCCTTCGCGTTCCGCGCCCGTATCGCGGCGCTCTCGGCGGTGCGGGGCATCGCGTGGGAGCTCGCTGCGGGGACGGTCGCGATCATCGCCACAGCGCTCCTATGCCTCGCGGGCTTCTACACCGACGGCGACCTGAGCGGGGCCGTGACCGAGACGGCGTACCACATCCCGTTCACGTTCGAGGAGCTCCACGCGGTCGCAGGTGGACATACGCCGCTGGTCGACTTCACGCCGCAGTACACCGCGGTTCTCTCATACGTCCTTGCGCCGCTGCTGGTGCTGAGGCCGTTCAGCATCGGCGTCTTCACCGCGAGCATGGTCGCGCTCTCGGTGGTCTCGCTCATGGCCGGCTACGTCGCGCTGCGACTGCTTTCGGGGTCGCCCCTGCGCGCTCTCCTCCTCTACCTTCCCGGCTTGGCCATTGCCCTGGTGGCGGTGAAGGAGCAAGGCGACGCGGCGTACACCATGGCGACGTACTTCGCGGTCGTGCCGATGCGCTACGCGGGGCCGCTTCTCTGCCTGGGTGCCGTTGCGGTCTTCGCACGCTTCGGCTCCGGGCGCCGACGGGAGTGGGCGCTGCTCGGGGCCCTAGCCGCGGCGACGCAGCTGAACAACTTCGAGTTCGGGCTGCCGACCACCGTGGCCCTCGCCGCTGCGGCCTTCGTCTGCCGGCCGCCGGCCCGCGCTCGCTGGGTGCGAGCAGGGCTGCGGTGCGCGGGCTGGTTCGCGGCGGGGGCCGGGGTCATTCTCGTCGCCTTCGTCGTGCTCACCGTCGCACGCTCGGGCTCGGTTCCGGACTTCTTGCAGCTCGCGTACTTCAGTCGCCAGTTCGCGACCGCCGGCTACTACATGCTGCCGATCACGACGTTCTTCGGCCTCCCGCAGATCATCGCGCTCACCTTCGTCGCGGCCCTTGCGGGCGGCGTGACGCCGGTGCTTCTGGGATGCCGCAGCGACGATCTTCGCGCCGGCGTCCGCTCGAGCGTCCTCACGTTCGTGGGCGTGTTCGGCATGGGCGCGCTCGCGTACTGGGCCGGGCGGTCGGATGACGAGGTGCTCGTCGCCGCCTTCCCGATCTGGGGCCTCGCGCTCGCGGCGCTGGCCGCCGAGGGCGCGCGGATCCTTCGCCCTCCGTCAGGGCTCCGAGCGACGGGCGGGCTTCTCGCCGCGATGGCGGTGGCCGTTTTCGCGACAGTGGGCTCCGCCGCGCTCCTTGGTGCCGACTACGGCTTCGCGCAGCCAAGCCGCATTCTCCGGGCCGACGGCGGCGGCCCGGTCGCCGAGCAGCGCACGGCGGTCGGCTTCACGCGCCGATGCGTTCGGCGTGGGAGCGATGTCGGAATGCTGGTGCCCTTCGGGCTTCGAGTCGCCGACGAGGCCGGAGTGCGCGACTGGTTTCCGTACAACCACCCACTGTCCGTGGTGACCCTCGAGCAGATCGCTCACGTCTTCGACGTGTTCGACGATCGGGGCGTGAACGTCGTCTTGCTCGGGGTGAGTCCCCCCGAGATCAGGCAGGAATTGCGACGCCGACGCTTTCGCCCCGCGGTGACCACGCCGAACGTCGAGCAGACGGGCTTTGCCGCGCTGGATGCCGGAGCCACCCTCGTGCTCTGGGCACGCCCGGGCACCGATGACCTGCGCTGCCTCGCTCGTTGACGTTGCCGCTGCCACCGAGTCGGCGACGCTCACGCCCTACACGTCTGCACCGCCTCCTCGACAGTCTCGACCATGTAGGCGATCTCCTCCTCGCCGAGCCCCGGATACAAGCCGATCCAGAACACCTGATCCATGACGAAGTCGGAGTTCGGCAGCTCGCCCACCCGGCGGTGTTCCACGTCTGCGTAGGCGGGCTGACGGACGAGGTTGCCGCCGAAGAGCTGGCGAGTGGCGACCTTGCGCGATTCCAGGAACTCCACGACGGCCTTGCGGCTGAACGGCGCGTCGGCCTTGACGGCGATCGGGAAGCCGAACCAGCTCGGATCGCTGCCTGGCGTCGCCTCCGGGAGGATCAGCGTGTCCTGCAGATGAGCCATACCGTCCCACAGCCGCCGGAAGTTCGTCTTTCGCGCCGCCACGAAATCGTCGATCTTGTCGAGCTGCGCGAGTCCGATCGCCGCTTGCATGTCGGTGACCTTGAGGTTGTAGCCCACGTGGGAGTAGGCGTACTTGTGGTCGTAGCCGAAGGGCAGATCGCCGAGCTGGTGGCCGAAGCGCTTGCCGCAGGTGTCCTGATCGCCGGGAGCACACCAGCACGAACGGCCCCAGTCGCGGAAGGACTCGGCGATGACTTTCATCCGCCCCGTGTTCGTCAGGACCGCACCGCCCTCGCCCATCGTCATGTGGTGGGCGGGATAGAACGACACCGTGGCGAAGTCCCCGAGGGTGCCGACGTGCTTGCCGTCAAACGTCGAGCCCAGCGCGTCGCAACAGTCCTCGACGAGCCAGAGCTTGTGCTCGTCGCAGAACGCCCGGACCGCCCGCAGATCGAACGGGTTGCCGAGCGTGTGCGCGATCATCACCGCGCGCGTCCGATCCGAGCGCGCCGCCTCGAGCGCGGTGACGTCGATGTTGTAGGTCGGGATGTGCACGTCGACGAAGACCGGCACGCACCCGTTCTGGATGATCGGATTGACCGTCGTCGGAAAGCCGGAGGCGACGGTGATGACCTCGTCGCCTCGTTGCAGACGGCGCTTACCGAGCTCCGGGGAGGTCAGGGCGGAGAAGGCGACGAGGTTCGCCGAGGAACCCGAATTCACGAGGAGGCAGTGCCGCAAGCCGAAGCGCTTGGCGAAGCGCTTCTCGAACTGCTCGGCGTAGCGGCCGGCCGTCAGCCAGAAGTCCAGACTCGAGTCGACGAGGTTCTCGACCTCGCGATGATCGAAGACGCGGCCGGCGTAGCGCAGCGACGTCTCGCCCGGCACGAACGGCTCGGGCTGGAAGGCGACGTCGTGGTACTCGCGCACGAGCTCGAGGATCTCGGCCCGCAGCTCGACGGCGCGCTCGCTGCGCGCCTGTGCGTCGGGCATGGGGATGTGCGTCGGGTCGTGAGCCATCCCGGAGATGGTGACAGCATCACCGGACCAGCCTCACCCGTCCGCGTCGAACCCCACGCGCTCGCGGACGATGAAGTTCGGACGCTGCTTGACCTCCTCGTAGATCAGGCCGACGTATTCGCTGACCAGCCCGAGCATCGTGAAAAGGATCCCGAAGAGCAGCAGGATCAGGCAGACGATCGTCCCGAAGCCGGCGAACGGCACGCCGAAGTTCACGAACACGATCGCCAGCACGACGATCGCCCCGAACGAGAGCGCCGACAGACCGAGGCCGAAGATCGTGATGAGCTTCAACGGGATGTAGGAGTGGGCGAAGATGCCCTTGAAGGCCAGATCGAGCACCTTGAACGTGTGTGCCTTGGAAACGCCGGCTTCCCGTGCGGGACGCGGGCTGTCGACCCCGATAGTGCGAAACCCGACCCACGCGAACAGGCCGCGGACGAAGCGGTTGCGCTCATCCATCGCGGTCACCACCTCGTAGGCCTTGCGGTCGGCGAGGCGGAAGTCGCTGACGTTACGCGGGAGGCGCCCTTCGGTCAGGCGGGTCGCCAGCGCGTAGAAGAGCTTGGAGTTCAGGGTTCGCAGTGGACCCGTCCCACGTCGCTCGGTGACCACCTGGTAGACGATCTCAAAGCCCTCTTCCCAGCGGCGCAGGAACTCGGGGATGAGCTCTGGAGGATCCTGGAGGTCGGCGGCCATGAGCACGACGGCGTCGCCCCGGACGTGCGCGAGGCCCGCCGTCAGGCCACCGTCCATCCCGAAGTTGCGTGCTAGCTGAACGACCCTGAAGCGCGGGTCCGCGGCGCGGACCTCGAGCGTACGCTCGAAGGTCGCGTCGGCCGAACCGTTCTCGACGATGATCACCTCAAAGTCATAGGACGGCTCAGCCGCGAAGACCAGGCTCAGCCGGCGCGCGAGCTCGGAGACGTTGTCCTCCTCGTTGAACGCTGGGATGACGAGCGAGATCAGCTTGCGCTGTCGTGAGGGGACGATGCTCGGCGCTGCTGGGCTGAGCGATTGGGCGACGAGGTCACGGACGAGTTCGAGCACCTCGGTTCGAAGTTCGGCGGCGGACTCGCGCGGCGTCTCCGCACCGCGGATGGGATGGTGCGTCGCGTCGTGGGCCATTTCGCCATGCTGACAGCATCACCGGAGGCTTCGACCCGGCCATCTACACTCGCAAACCGAAACGCCGGGACCGAGGAGCCGTTCTTCGTTGCAGACGTCTTCGGGTCGGTCTCCTCGAAGCAGAAGGCATCCGCATGGCCTCTCCCACCACTCCACGCGTCCTGATCGTCGGTGCCGGCCTGACCGGCTGCACGCTCGCCTACGCGCTGGCCAGGGAGGGAGTACAGAGCGTCGTGCTTGAGCGCGACGCGGTCGCGGGCGGTCTGATTCGCTCTGAGCACATGGAGGGCGTGCTCTATGAGCCCCATGGCTCGCACATCTTCCACACCGAGGACGAGGAGGTGTGGAGCCTCGCAAACGCGATGACGCCGTTTAACGAGTATCGCCACCGCGTCGACATCCTCGCCGACGGGCAGGCTCTCAACTGGCCGATCTTGCTGTCGGACATCGACAAGCAGTCCCGCGGCGAGGAGATCCACCGCCAGCTCGCAGAGCGCGAGGGCGTCGACGCGACCGCCCGCGCGCAGGCCGCCAACTTCGAGGACTGGTGTCTGGAGTTGATGGGCCCGATCCTCTACGAGCGCTTCATCAAGCCCTACACCGAGAAGCAGTGGGGCCGCCCCGCCCGCGAGCTCTCCGCCCAGTGGGCGCCTCGCCGCGTATCGGTGCGCTGGGACAACGACCCGTATCTGTTCCCTGACCCGTTTCAGGGCTGGCCCGCGGGCCCCAACGGGTACACCGACCTGATCGACGGCCTGCTGAACTCGCCGCTGATCGACGTGCGCACCAGCCTAGACGTCACCCAGGACAACCTCGACGAGCACATGCGCCAAGCCCGGGCCGACGCGATCGTGCTCACCTGCCCGCTCGACGTGTTCTGCGGCGGCCATCTCGGCGAGCTTGAATGGCGCGGCATCCTGGTGCGAAACGTCCACATCCCCCACCGCGACTACGCCCAGGGCGCGATGGTCGTCAACTATCCCGGCGCGGAGTTCCCCTACATCCGCGTGCACGAGACCAAGCACGCCTCCGGCCAGCAGTGCAAGGGCACCGTCCTCGGCTTTGAGTTCACCGGCGCACCGACGCGCTACTACCCCATCGAAACCGAACGCAACCGCCAGCTCAACGACCGCTACCAAGACGAACTGCGCACCCAACTCGGCGCCGACCGCCTGTTCTTCGCCGGGCGCCTAGCGAACTACCTCTACATCGACATGGACGACTGCATGCGCGAGGCGCTGGACGCTTCGAAGGGCGTGCTAGGAGCGCTGCGAGTCGGTGCGTAGGCTCAGCCGCTGATGTCAACCGTAGTACCGCAGCATCGTTTGGGTAAGACCCGACAAGTTGTGAAGGCAGAATAAGCCAATTGCGAAGATGGCGAGTTTCGGCGCAAGCCGACCCCCGAGCCCTAGACACGCAACTGCGACGAATCCACTGTAGAGACCAGCAAGGCCGAAAACGTAGCGGGGCTGCTCGAACACGAAGCCGGTCGCACGTCGGTAGTCGTACCCCGTCTTTGCGATGACAGCCGCAAGCACGATAATAAACCCTATGTAGGCAGATACTTCTACGCCACGCGCAAACACTGTTTTTCTCGCCCTGACGAGCGCCGAAATGGCCAACAACCCAGCGCACGCGATAAATACTCGAAAGCCGCTTGTCACGCTGGACGGCGCCGCATAGTCAAGCCAGCCGTACCGTCCTGCGAAGCCGTCGATCCAAGTCGACAGCGGCGGGGAGTACGCGAATTGCTGCGACATGAAAGGCAACCGCGGAAGGAATAGTTCCCATCCGTAAACTATGACCTCCCGAAAGTTCGTTGAGCTTTCCGGCCCTGCTGCAACGGCCAGCGGCCCAGCCGTAGCGGGTTTTAACACGAGCGCCGTTAATCCTACAGCGGCGACAGGTAAAACGATCGCGACCGCGACCGCAAAATCCCAGACGGCTATGGCGTTCCCTTGCCGATCCGCGGCGTTGCGCCGGTGGCGATAGACGAGAAACACGACCGCTAACAGGGCCGGTATGACGAACGCTAGAAAGGTGAGTTTCGTCAGGACGCCAGCCCCGAGCGTCATCCCGAGCATAAGAGCTCGTCGGGTCGTGAGCCCTTGGCGGAACGCACGAGCGACCAGGAACAAACTGGCAGCAGAAAGTGTTAGTAGGAGTGCGTCCGGAGTTACGCCGCTTGCGATGAAGGCAGTGTACGGTGAGAGCCCGACCGCCATTCCGCCTACAAGCGGCGCCCACGCGCGCCGAGGCAGGAACTCAGCAGCGATCAACGCGGAAAACACCGCAGCGAGTCCAAACATCAGGACCGACAGTGCACGGATGGCATGTAACCGCGTCGGAAGCGTCGCCCATGAGAACGCCTCGTAAGGGAGCGCCGCTAACCAATAGTACAACGGCGGCTGCGAACTGGCGCTGGATGGCCCGCCGCCGTCAC
>JBBJOW010000074.1:0-15503 GCA_037724045.1 Solirubrobacteraceae bacterium | reverse complement strand
CCTCGTCGGCCGCCCCGTCGTCCTCTACTTCTACCCGAAGGCCGACACGCCGGGTGCGTGAAGCAGTACCGGCGAGGCTGGATCAGCTGCCCGGCCTGCCCTCCCAGACCTCAGAGACCATCTCCACGACCACAGCCGCGACGGCCTCGTGCTCACGCTCCTCGTGGAAGCGGACGCGCTCAGTCTCAGTCGGCTTGCCGTTGCCCTTCAACCGCACGCACCTGTCGCCAGGGGCAGCCAGGCACCTAGGGCATGCCATTGCCACCACCACGTCGTCGGCCAGGGGCCGGTAGACCATCCGCTGCCCCGGCTCGCCGAGCCAACGCAAGTCCACGTCGCTGAGGTAGCTCGTCAGCGCCGCGTAGGCCAGGTCGGAGGCCAGGCGTGGATGCAGACCACTGCCCGCCGCGACGTCCTGGCGGATGCTCCGCCAGGAATGCACCTCGTGATCGGAGAGCACGTCGAGGATCACCCCAGCGGCACGCAAAAGGTCGGCCTCGTCCCACTCGGACGCGGGCGGCACGCGGCGCGGTACATAGCTCGTGGTCATGCCCATCATCTTCGCGGACGGGCAGGACGGTCAGGCGGCGGCGGAAACTCCCGGTCAAGCTCCGCGTCCCGCATAGCGAACCGCAGGTGAACCAACCTCGCCTTCAGCCGCTTCTCGTCAAGCGTCAGCTCGCCGTAGACCTCCTCGTCCTCACGGAACGCCGCCAGGATCGCCTTCGCCTTCACCGTCCACGGATGCACCGGCGCCCGGCACCTCGTGCTCGTCCTCACCGGACGACAGGAAGGGCAGCGACACCACCCGCCAGGAGGCCGTTTCTCCTCCCCTACGGGGTTAGTGTGCAACGCCCTCAGATCAGCCCGTCGATGAGCGGCCCGGACACGCTTCCTGAACGCCTCCTCGCTGGCCTGGAACGGGGCCAGGAGCTCGTAGACGTTGTGCTGCCACTTCGACCTAGCCAAGCCCGTGGTGTCCTCCGGGTCGAGGACGTGCCGGCCGTGCTCGTCGCGCCACGTCCACTGCTTCGTGACCGTGAGCCACCTCGCCTTTCGCAGCGCCTTGACCGAGCTGACGACCGTCCGTACCGACACGCCCGCGTCCTTGGCGATCCGGGTCTGCGCCGGCCAGCACACCGGCTCCTCGGGCGCGTAGCTGGCGATGGCGGCGTAGACCGTCTCGTCGGTCGCGCTGACATTCCCAGCGCTGGGAATGTGCACGACCTCTCCAAGCGCCTGGGCGAGAGCTTCCGTCTGTGGTGCCGCCGTTGGCGACTGCTGCATGGCACTTCACCTTGTCTGCGACCCGGCCCGTTCCTCCAGCAGCTGCTCCAGCGCCCGTCCGGGGTTCGATCAAGGAACCTACGGATCAGGCCGGACGGAGAGACCCCGGAACGACAACCGCCGCCCTTTTCAGGCGGCGGTTGAAAGATGGTCCGCTGAGCAGGCGGGCCGTGGAGACCGACAAGGCGAAGGTCCCTGCGAGCATCGTACAGGCCGCCCCGGACCCTCCGGCACGGCGCGTAGCCTTCGACGGATGCCACGGCGCCAGTTCTTCGAGATCACCCTCACCGGCGCGGACCAGGCGGCCGACAACCTCGCAGACGTCGCCCGGCGCCTCGGGAACGCCCAGCCCGCGTTCCGGGAAGCCCTCGAGACCCTCGAGGAAGGCGAAGAACGCCACTTCGCCCGCCTGCGAGGCCGCTACGTCCTGACGGGCCGGCTGCGCCAGAGCCTCACCGGGCAGGGGCCCGACTCGATCCGCGAGCTCCACGGCGACGGTGGCGGCCTCACGTTCGGCTCGTCGGTCTCCTACGCGAAGTTCCTGGTCAAGCGCCCGCGGAATCCGGACGTCGGTCAGGTCCGCCGGCGGAAGGGCAAGTCGGCGGTCCTGGTCCTCCAGCCGAAGGCGCGCAAGGCGATCGTCAAGCAGCTGACGGAGTTCGTGACGGAGCCGTTCGGCGACGACGGCCTGTAGGCCGGGCTGGGCAGGTTCAGTTGCACCACGGGACCTCGAGCGGCTCGAGCTGGCACGGGCCGTCGTGCCGCTGGCCGGTGATCGTCACGGGCGGTCCGCTTCGCCGAACGTCCCTCGGCTCGATCTCCGATCGCAGCGCCTCCACCGGGAACGTCGAGCAGGCGGTTCGCAGGTACCCAGCTCGCCTAGGCCGTCCGGGTTCGTCGCAGCGTCTCGCGCCAGGCCGGCGGGACACCCTGGATCGCTGACCGCCATGCCACGGCGAACGGGACACCGGCCGCTCGGCTGGCGTCCAGCTCGAGGCGGAAGACACCCAGGGGCGCGGGGTCCGGTGCTGCGGACGGTGCAGGGAGTGTGTGGCCTCCGTGCTGCCCGGAGGCCAGCGGGTCGCCGTTGCGTCGAAAACGCCCAAAATGCATCCAACAGAAGCGTTTTGCAGCCGCCGGCGTCTCGCAGCCGGGGACCGCGCACTGCACCTCTGGGCGCTTGACGCGCTCCCCGCGCTCCATCTTCTACCGGCCGCGACGACGATTCGTCAGGCGCGCCGCGGCGATCGGATGCAGACCAGGCTTCTGCGGCGTCTCGGGGCGCTTCTGCGGCCCTCCGGCCGTCCCGGCCGACTCGGGGGCCGGAGACTTCTGAGACGGCTTCTGGCGCTTCTCGGCAGCCATCAGGCCGCCGCGATTCTGATGGCGGCGGCCTGGCGCTCCACACCGAACGCGGCGTGGCCCTCCAGGCGGACGTTCGAGCGGTTCGTGGCCCCCGCGTCGACCTCGAACCTGGCAAGGCTGATCGGGCTGACGTACAACCTGCCGAGCGCCGAGGAGTCGGTCACGACGGGGGCGGCGGCGGTCTTGGAGATCCTGACGCGCAGGCCGAAGATCGACCGGGGCGCGAGCTGCGCCGGGGCGAAGACGTAGTACTGCTCGGCGGCGTTCCCGGTCGCCCGCAGGGTGTCCAGAGCTTCGGCGTCTGCCGGGCGCAGGATCAGCGTGTCGGGGCTGTAGCCCGCCCCCTGGATCGTGCTGATTGCCTTGCGAATGCTGATCAGCAGCGGATCGGTGCCGGGGGCCTGGAAGCCCGAAGCCGCGACCTTGTCGAGCACGAGCTTGTCGAGCGCCTCGTTCAGGGTCAGGCGCAGGTCGCCCTCAATCGTGGTGTTGAACGCGGCCTGCTCCAAGTACACGTTCGGCACGTTGCTCTGGATCGCGGCGACCTGCTTGAGCGCCTCGGTGATGATCTCGAGCACGCTCGAGACTTCCGGCTTCGCGGTGACCGCGTCGATGGCCCGGATCACCGTCGCGGCGGCGGGAATGGTCCGCGCACTCTGGCGCAGCACCCGAACGGCGGTCTCCGCAGCCTCGACGGTGGTCTGCGGGAACACGGGCCAGGCGTAGCGTTCGTCGGCTCCGAGGTTGACCCCGGATCGCAGCTGCCCGGGGGCGAGCGTGTCGACGCTGCCGGTGAATGTCGCGGCGCGGAACTCGCCGAAGTCGACGGTGGCGGTCTCACCGGGGAACCCAGCCTCTCGGAACGCTTCGGCCAGGCCACGGGCGGGCCGGTTCGGGCCGCTGCGATCCTCGACGCGAAGGCTCCCGGTGCTCGTGGTCTCCGGCGCGGCGATGGTGGCGGTCTCGGTAGTGGTCTCGGGGGCGGCGGTGCCGCCCGTGGTGCTTTCGGGCTGCATAGCTGCCTCCTGTGTGGGTTCTTCCGTAGCCGGCGGCTCGGAAGTGCTGCTGCTGCGGTACTCAGTCGCGGCTGACGGGTAGGCCGGCGAGCTGACGATGCTGACGTCGCGCAGCTCGGCGATCTCGTGGATATGACGCAGATCGCCCCGGTACTCGTCGCGCTTGACGACCATCCGCCACGAGCCGGCCCGCAGGTCGCCGCGCTCCACGGCTTCGCGCAGGTCAGCGCGGCTCTCGGGCAAGCTGACCGACCAGTGCAGGCCGTCCGCCTGGTCATCGACCTCGAGGGTCGTGGGGAAGCGGCCGATCGGGATGCCGGCGTGGTCGACGGTGGCGATCAGGTCCGTCAGGTCAGCGCCGGCCAGCGCACCGGGCTCGATGATCTCCCGCCAGCCGCCCAGGTCGCGGCTCTCGACCGAATAGGGGATCACGCCGTGCAGGCGTCGACCGTCGACGGTGGGGCCGGGCGCCTCGAGCATGGTGCGCTGCTCGACCTCGCCGGGCTTGGGGCGGGTGGTGCTCACGCGAACGTCTCCGTGGTGGTCGTGGGCGGTTCTGGCTCGAGGTTCTCCAGACGGCGGACCTCCTCGCGGGTCATCCAGCCCGTCGCGGGGTCCAGCGCCGCGGTGTAGACCTCGCTGCGGGTCTTGGAGTCCGCTCGCAGCAGCGCGTCAAGGAGAAATTCGACGTAGATCGCGCCGGGGCACAGATCGGCGTCTTCGCTGATCGCCTGTTCGATCAGGACGAGCCACGGACGCAAGCTGTGGGTCACGAACGCGAGCGCCTGCGACTCCGTATTCGAGTAGGTCATGGAGTCGCCGCTCGAGGCGCCGACCATCCACGGCGGGACGCGGAAGATGCGTGCGATCTCCGCTGTCGACAGGTGGCGTTGCTCGACGAACTGGAGATCGTCCAGCGGCCCCGTCAACTGGATGAAGTCGAGCGGGAGATTGCTGGTCACCACGGCGATCTTGTGCGCGTTTCTTAGGCCCAGCTCGTTCGCGCCGAACTCCGCGCCGAACGCATCCTCAGCGGCCTGGTCAGCGAACGGCGGGGTGCGGAGGATGCCGGTCGGCCTCGCGCCGTTCTGGAAAAAGTGATTGGCGTGAGCGGCCAGCGAAGCACTCAAGTCCATCGCCACCCGGCACTGGCGAACTGGGCTCAGGCCGACGAGACCGTCAGTCGACAATCCGCGGACGTGGACGATGTCCTCGACGCCGTGCTCGGACTGCCGGCCGAACCCGTCATTCACGGCGTAGACGGGTCGCCCGTCGCGCAGCTCGACGCCGACGCGGTCAGGGTGCAAAAGCGCGAGTTGCCCGACGCGGCCATCGGCGTCGCGGAACTTGCCGATGAAGCAATTTCCGTAGAGGTTCAGATGCGCCATCGCCGTGCCGATCAAGTTCGGCAGCGTTGTCCCCGGCGATGGACGGCGCAGGAGGTCGGACAGGCTCCCGGAGGCCCGCGTGCGGCCATCGGCGGTCTTCCTGTAGGGAATGAGCGGGATCGACGCTGCAGCGTCTGAGAGGCAGCGCACGCACGCGAAGACGTCGGCTACGGCCAGGGCGTTGGCCGGCGAGACCACCGGGACCCCGGAGATCCCCGTGGGAAACATCGCCTGCGGGAGCAACGGCGCGACCGGCAACGGCGCGGGCACGACGGGCACGACCTCGCGATCCTCGACGCGGCGCCGGCCACCCCACCACGTCCGTTGCTGAACTGAGTTCACCTTGCGGGCTACGGTACCCGGTTGTGCCCGCCACCCTTCCCGCGCGGCCCGGGCTGACCGGGCTCGTGGCGTTCTGCAAGCTGATCGACGAGCCGCTACTGCCGCACGAACGGCGGATCGCCAAGGCGTACTTCGGGCCGGCTCGGGAGGTCTGCGCCATCCTGCCGCGCGGCAACGCGAAGACCACGGTCGCCGCGAAGATCGCCGTGCATCACCTGATCACCGTGGAGGGCGCGGCGGTCACGATCGGCGCGGCGAGCGTCGCGCAGGCCAGGATCGCGTTCGAGCGGATGCGCGGCTTCGCCCAGCACCCGGCGCTTGGGGACGCGGTCGTTGTCAGGTACCTGGAGCTGCGCCACGCCGACGGGGACGGCCTGCTGCGCGTTGTGCCGGCGGCGGGACCGCGCGTCCACGGCCTGAGCAGCACGCTTTACATCGGCGACGAGGTCTGGTCCTGGCCTGACGCCGGCCTGCTGGAGGCGATGCAGACCGGGCTCGTCAAGCGCCCCGACAGCAAACTCTTGGCGATCAGTACGGCCGCGGCGAACCTCGACTCCCCGCTTGGCCGGATGCGCGCCCGAGCCCTGGCGCAGCCCACGGCCAAGCGCACCGGGGCCGTCGTGGAAGCGACCGGGGACCTCCACTGGCTCGAATGGAGCCTGGCCGACGACCAGGACCTCGACGACCTCCGGGCCGTCAAGCGTGCGAACCCCGCGCCGTGGATCAAGGTCGCCGATCTGCGCCGTCAGCGCTCCGCGGTCCCTGATCTCGCCTTCCAGCAGTTCCACGCCTGCCGGTGGGGACTGTCGGAGGGCTCATGGCTCCCGGCGGGCGCGTGGCAAGCGTGCATCGGCGAGCCGGTCTTCACGGACGGCGAACCGATCTGGGTCGGCGTCGACGTCGGCGGGGAACGCTCAGCCTCGGCCGTGGTCTGGGTCAACGCCGCGCTGAGCGTGGGCTGCGCGATCTACCACGGTGACGCCGGGGTCTTGGAGTGCGTCGAGCAGGTTCGAGAGCTCGCCGGCCGCTACCGGCTGCGTGAGGTCGTCTATGACCCGTGGAGGTTCGGCCAGGCAGCGCAGGAGCTCGCCCGTGAACGTGTCCCGGTCGTCGAGTTCCCGCAGAACGACACGCGCATGTGCCCGGCCAGCGTGCGCCTTCACGCCGCGATCGTCGAGAAGCGCCTCACGCTGCCCGACGACGCCGAGCTGGCCCAGCACGCCGCGCATACGGTCGCCCGCCACAGCCGCCGCGGCTGGCGCGTGGACAAAGCGGGCCCTCGGGACAACATGGACGGGATCGTGGCCCTCTGCATGGCCTTGGAGCGCGCCGAGCAGCCGGCGCCGGCACCCGCGCGGCTCGTGGGCTGGCTGTGAGGCCTTGCCTGACGTGCGGGCGGCTCTCTGAGGGCTCGCGATGCCCGGCTCACGCGCTGCGGGGCAGTTCCACGCGCGCCTGGAGGCGGGTCAGAGCGCAGGTTCTCGCCCGCGACGGCTACCGCTGCCAGATCTGCGGCCAGGCGGCCGTCGAGGTCGACCACGTCGTCCCGCTGGCCGCCGGCGGGACCGACCAGCCGGACGGCTGCCGCGCTCTCTGCGCCGCCTGCCACGCCACCCGCCACAAGTAGGTTGCGGTATACCGCAAGTAGTTGCATACGCAACGTTCTTGTAAATCGCGGTCGGGGCCTGTCCGTTGGATGCCCTTGAAAGAAACCGGGGCGTGCACGTCCAGGCGCCTGGAGAGCTGCGGCCGAAGCCGGGGTCGTGCTCAGTCGTCGAAGCCGTCGGCGTGCTGCGGGCACTTCCATTGCGAGTCGTCGTGATCGTCGCCGTTCTTCGTGCTGTGGGGAACGAGGATCCAGCCTTCGGCCTCTTCGCTCGTGGCGTCGACCATCTTCACGCAGACGATGCAGACCAGCGGGTCTAGCGGCGGCATGGGCTCCAGCGGCGGCATGTCGGTCATGTCGCCTTCCCGCAGCTCGCGCAGCGCCTCTCGCCGTTCTGGTCGACCATCGGCATCGGCCGGTCGCACCGGCAGGCCGGGGCTGAGATCGCGCCGGCAAGGTGGTCGCTAGGCCGCTCGGGACCCAGGTCGTCCAGGCGGTCCGGGTGCGGAGCGTGCGCAGCAGCCGGCTGCGTAGTTGCCCAGAACTCATCGTGAGTTCTGGGCAGGTTAGGTTCGGGGCGCCGCGCGTGGAGCTTCATGGTCCAGCCTCCAGATCAGAAGGCAGCGGTGGCGTCTTGCCCGTCAGGCGAGCGATGCCGTCGTGATAGACGATTTCGAGCCGGTCAGCAGGCTTGCCGCCGGGCATCGCGGGGTGCACGTCGACGCGGTCGAGGGTGGCTCGGATGCAGCGGCGCTGGTCCTCCGGGCTGAGGGTGTCGAACTCCTCGTCGAGGAGAACGATCACCTGATCGTCCGGGAGGCCGAGCCGTTCGACGCGCTCCCGGGCCTCGTCGCGCTCGTGGCGGAGTTCGGCCAGTCGTCCGATGGCGGCGGGCTCCGTGTCCGCCCCGGCGCCGGCGAAGGCGGTCAGGGTGGCGTCCAGGGCCTCCTGAGCGGCCTCCAGGGCGGTGCGGGCCTCCCTGATGACGTTCTGGGCGCCGCGCAGCCCCACCGTGCCGTCTAGGCCCTCGCGGACCGCCCTCGTGACGACCTCCTCGGCGATCGTGGCGCTGATCGTGACCCTCTTCTGGCAGTCGCCTGTCGGCGGGCAACGGTACATCCAATAGGCGCCGTTGCGGACCGAGCCGACCACCATCCGGGAGCCGCACGAGCCGCAGCGGAGGATGCCGAGCCGGGCCAGGAGGCGGACTGACTTCGCCTTGCGGCCCCGGGTGACCTTGACGCGCTGGACGCGCTCCCACAGGCCCCGCTCGATCACGGCCGGGACCTCGCCGCGCAGGTCACCGAAGACGATGTCGCCGGCGAGCAGGCGGGAGGCGAGCAGGCTCGAGACGCCGTGGTAGCTGCGGTCGATCCCGTTGGAGCGCAGGTGCTCCCGGACGGAGGCGATGGTCTGGCCCCGGGCGCGCATCTCGAAGGCGGCCACCACGACCGGGGCCACCTTCGGGTCGATCTCGACGCGGTCCCCGACGCGGTGGAGGCCGGGCGGCAGCATGATCGGGGGCCGTCCCTGCCGGACGGCGCGAACCTGGGCCTCGTGGCTCTTCTGACCGATCACCCGTTTCATGTACTCGGCCATCATCCCGTGCGTCTGGCCGTTGAGCCACTGGCCGGGGTCGGCGCGCTTGCCGCCGTGAAGCTCGCCCAGGTCGGCGGCGATCACCTTGCCGCCCGCAGCTTCGACACGCCGGAGCACTTCGGCCTGCACTTCAACGCTCCGCACGAGCCGGTCGAAGTAGGCGACCACGATCACGTCGGCCTCGCCGCGCTCCACCATCTTGACGGCGGGGAGGAGTCCGGTCCGGTCGGCGAGATCGGCGCCGCCAGAGACGTTCATCTCGCGGAGCGGCTCGCCGACGAGGCGCAGCCCGTAGCGGCCGCACACCTCCTCGATGCGCTCGTGCTGGACCTCGGGTGAGTGGAACGTCTCGCCCTCGCGGCCTTTGGTGCGCGAAACGCGGATGACGCCTACGGCGGTGCTCGTCTTCGGCGGGGCGATGGTGGTGCTCATGGTGGGCGCTCCGTAACGTGCGGTCGATGATTGAGCCCGGCCAGACCGCTCCAGACTTCACGCTCCCCGATCAGGACGGCCACGACGTCGCGTTGGCCGACCTCGTCGGTAGGCCCATTGTACTGTATTTTTATCCCAAGGCGGACACGCCGGGGTGCACGACGCAGGCCTGCTCGGTCCGTGACCACTTTGAGGCCTACGACGCCCACGACGCCGTCGTGCTCGGCGTCTCGCCCGACCCGGTCGCGAAGGTCAAGGCGTTTCACGAGAAGCATGCGATGAACTTCACGCTGCTGGCCGACGCCGGCCACACGGTCGCCGAGCAGTACGGCACGTGGGTGGAGAAGTCGCGGGGCGGCACGACGTACATGGGCGTCCAGCGCGCGACCTACGTCATCGGGCTCGACGGCCGCGTCGCCGAGGTCTTCCCGGAGGTCTCGCCCAAGACCCACGACGAGGTGGTGCTCGCGGCGCTCGAGCGGCTTGCCCCTGCCTGAGCGGTCGGGCCGTCGCCGCCGGCCGTGACGGCCTTCGGCGCTCATGAATCTCTCGGTCGAGTGCGCTCGTCCCGTCCGGCTCCCCCGCCTACGCGTGCCGGCCGATCGTCGCCGCGCGGGCGGGTCGACGCGAGCAGGACCGCCAGGCTGGCCAGCCCCGCGGTGACGAGGTCGGCGAGCGGCTGCACTCCCGAGAACCGCGCGGGCGAGGCGCGGGCGCCTCGGCGACGATGGCCCGGAGCGGCAGCGCCAGGAGCATCGCGGTCGCGGCGAGGCCGACGACGCACAGGCCGGTCGCACCCAGCAGGACCACGGCGATGATCGCCCTCGGCGCTCCGGCGGCACCCAGCGCCGGGAGCAGCGCCAGTCCGGCGGCGCCCGCGAGCACGACGGTCAGCATGCGGCGCAGCATCCGGTTCAGCGTGACCGGGTCGGTGAACGGCGTCACGAGCGGCTCCGTGCGCGCCGCGAAGGCGATGCCGGCGCAGCAGCCGCCCACCAGTGCCCACGCCAGGCGATGCGGGCTGCCCGAGACGACCAGCAGGACGCCCGACGCGGCGACGACGGCACCGACGAGCCGTGCCGCGCCGCGGGCGCCCTGCAGCTTGAGCGCCAGCACGACGGCGCCGACGAGGCCGAGGCGATCAGTCCGGCGCCGCTGAGGCGACAGGCGATCAGCAGCGCCCGGGTGTCGAGGAGGGCGCCGATGATCGGATTCTGACCCCGCGCAGCCGGCGCGTCGAGGGCGGGATGAGCCCCGGCGCGAAACGCCCTCCGATCGTCTGCCAGCATGCGCGCCCGATGCCGCCCTTCGACGCCGTGATCTTCGACAACGACGGGCTCCTGCTCGACACCGAGGAGGCGTGGACCCGCGCCGAGGAGACGCTCTTCGCGCGCCGCGGGCGCCGGTGGACCATGGAGCACAAGCGCGACCTGCTCGGCTCGGCGGGCTCGGTGGCCGAGGCCAAGCTCGAGCGGATGCTCGAGCTGCCGGGCGCGGGCGCGGCGCTCCTGCGGGAGCTGAACGAGCTCGTGATGGAGGAGGTCCTCCAGGGCGTCGCGCCGCGTCCCGGCGCCGTCGAGCTCGTCGGCAAGCTCGAGCAGGCGGGCGTGCCGCTCGGGCTGGCGTCCAACTCGCTGCGGCCGTTCGTGCTGCGGGTGCTCATCGGTGCGGGGCTGACCGGAGACGCCTCGCCGTTCGAGGTCGTCGTCACGGCCTCCGACGTCGAGCACCCGAAGCCCGCGCCCGACCTGTACCTCGCGGCCGCCGCGGCGCTCGGCGCCGAGCCGGGGCGCTGCGCGGCCCTGGAGGACTCGCCGCCCGGGGCCGCCTCGGCCCTCGCGGCGGGCCTGTTCGTCGTCGGCGTGCCGTACTTCCCCGACGGCGAGCTGCCCGCCGGCGTCCATCTGCGCGCCGCCTCGCTCGCCGACCCCGCGGTCCACGCGGCGCTCGGCGTCAGCTGATAGGTCAGCAGTCCTGGTGTTGGGAGGTCGTTCTCGACCGCTTACCTGCGCTTCGCCAGTTCATCCATCAAGAGGGCTGACACGCTGTCAGCGAGCGCCGATTCATCGTTCAGGATCCCTGCTCAAGCTCACATCGATACCGGGGCCCCGAAATTGGAGCGGCACGCGGCGCTCCGATATAAGGGGCAGTAGTACCGTTACGATATACATGATCTCGTCGGACCGACAGACGGGCCTGGCCACCTATCAAGGATGAGACGCGCGACATGCTCGACACGAGATCAACGAGATGGAGTCACTCCTGCGCAACGGCGACCGGCGGCCTCCGGCGCGCGTTCTCCATCGCCTGCCTCCTCGGCGCCGGGATGCTCGGCGCTCTCGCCGGCCCGGCAGCCGCCAGCGTCTGGGATCCGACGGGTGACCTGCGCGTCGCTCGCGGCGCTCACACCGCCACGTCCCTGGGCAACGGGACGGTGCTGGCGGCCGGGGGGCGAGGCAGCGCTCCCTCCGCCCCTCCGCCGCTTCGGAGACCTTCGACCCGGGGACAGGGCGGTGGACCCCGACCGGCTCTCTGGCGATGGCTCGCTCGCGCCACACCGAGAATCTGCTCACCGGCGGACAAGTGCTCGTCGCGGGGGGCCTCGGCGTCGGGCCCACCGGCTTCGATTTCGTCACCTTCGCCTCGTCAGAGCTCTATGACCCCGCTACACGCATGTGGACGCCGACGGGCCCCATGACGACGGCGCGTGAAAGTCACACCGCAACTCGATTGACCAACGGCAGGATCCTGGCGGCGGGTGGCATCAGCAACTTCCCTCTGGGCGGCGAGTCCTCGGCGGAGCTCTACGACCCTGCCAACCGCGTCTGGCAGCCGACCGGCGCCATGGGCGAGACCCGCGCGAACCACACCGCGACGCTGCTCTCCAACGGTCGCGTCCTGGTCGTCGGCGGCGAGAACGACTTCGCGGGCATGTCGCTGGCCACCGCCGAGCTTTACGATCCCGCGACGGGCACCTGGAGGCCCACGGGCTCGCTCGCGACCGCCCGGAAGCTGCACACCGCGACTGTCCTCCCCGATGGCAAGGTCCTGGTGGCCGGCGGCCTGGCCAACATGAGCAAGGGCATCACCTCCGCCGAACTCTACGATCCGGCTACCGGGCAGTGGACCTCGACGGGCACCATGAACAAGGCCCGCGGTGATCACACCGCCACCATGGTGGCAGGGCGCGTCCTCGTCGTAGGCGGCGCGTCCGAGACGACCACCGAGGCGACCACCGAGCTCTACGATCCCGCCACCCGGAGCTGGAGCCTTTCGGCGTCGCTGGCGGCCGCCCGCAGCGGGCACACCGCGACCCTCCTCCCGCGCGGCAGCGTCCTCGTGGCGGGTGGCTGCAGCGGCGCCTGCCTGCGCTCCAGCGAGCTGCGCCTCGCGGCTGATCTCGCGGTCACAGTAGGCGGTTCCGCCGATCGCGTCCTCGTCGGTCAGGAGCTCACCTACACGATCACCGTCCGCAACGCCGGGCCCGACGAGGCCAGGAACGTCACCCTGCGTGATGAGCTGCCCGCAGGCGTCGAGCTCGTCTCGGCCTCATCGCAATGCTCGCAGGAGAGCGCGGGCGTCGTCGCCTGCAGCGTGGGTGATCTGGCCAGCGGCGCCTTCCGCGTGGAGCGTCGAATCACGGTACGCCCCGGTCAGGCGACTCCGGCGTTGTCGAACACCGTCACCGCGCAGAGCGTGAGCGACGACCCGCAGAGCGCTGACAACGCGGCGACGGTGACCACCGAGGTGCGATCCGACGCCCCGCCGGCCGGCGATCCGCCGGCTGGCGATCCGTCCGAGCAGGCAGCCCCTCCGGCGGCGAGCCCGGCGACCGAGGCGCCGGCTGCCGCACCTTCGGGGCCCGCTTCGCGGACTCCCCTCCCGGCGGGAAGGGTCCCGGCGGGGATCGTCCCTGAGGGAGTCGCCGCCCTGAACCGGGCTTCGGCGGCCGCGGCCGCAGCGCAGGCACGGCGCGCGCAGGCTCTGCGCCGCTGCTTGAGCTCCGCGCGTCGCCGCAAGGGCGCCAGCCGTCGCCTGGCCCAGCGCCGCTGCGTCGCCCGACACGGGCGCACGCCGGGGAGAGTCACGCGACTACGCACGCGCGCGGTCTCGTCGCGGAAGATCGTGCTCAGCTTCGTGGCCGCAGGATCGGATCGCTCCCGACCGCCTGCCGCGCGCGACTATCTGATCAAGCAGGCGCTGCGCCCGATCCGCACCGCCCGTGACTTCGCGCGCGCGCCGGCGCTGTGTGCGGGCCGGTGCCGCTTCTCGCGCCCCCGTGTGGGCCGGCGCCTCAACCTGACGATCTTCGGCCTGCGCCCGAAGTCCACGTACTACTACGCGGTCGCCGCACGCGACAACGTCTCTGGGCGCGCCGGGCCGCGCTCGCAGTCGGTCAGGGTCAAGACGCCGTAGCTCGCCGGGCGCGACGGCTCGGCCCGGTTGGACTAGCCTCGGGCCCGTGCCGTGGGTGAGCGCGTCGGTGCTCGACGACATCCGGAGCTTCTTCGACGCCGTCGGGAAGTTCTTCGAGAACCTCGCGCGGATCGACCCGGTGCTTCTGGCGCTCGGGCTGCTCTGCTTCGGGATCTACCTCACCTTCCGCGCCCGCGCCTTCTTCCATGTGCTGCAGGCGGCCTACCCGGCCGAGCGCGTCGCGTTCCGGCGGATCTGGGGCGCCTACATCGCGGCCTACGGCTTCAACAACGTGATCCCGGCCCGGGGCGGGGACGTCATCAAGGTCTTCCTGACCCGCTCGAGCATCCCGAGCTCGAGCTACCCGGCCATCGGCGCGGCGCTCTTCGTGGAAGCGGGCTTCGACCTGGCGATGGGCATCCCCATCCTCATCTTCGCCTTCACGCAGGGCGTCTTTCCGCAGCCGCCGGAGTGGGCGGACATCGGCGCCTTCGACCTGTCGTTCTTCGCGCAGAACCTGCGCCTGACCCTGTTCCTCGCCACGCTCCTGGCCTTCGGCGGTCTGGTCGCCTTCGCCGTGCTGAGCGTCCGGGTCAAGGCGTTCTGGGGCAGGGTGCGCCAGGGCCTGACGATCCTCGCCGACCGCCGCCGGTACCTGCGGGAGGTGTTCCTCGTGCAGTTCGCCGGATGGCTCTTCCGCTTCGCCGCGTTCTGGCTGCTGCTCGAGGCCTTCAACGTCGGTGGGTCGGTGAAGAACGTGCTGCTCGTGCTCGGCGTCAACGCGGTGGCCAGCGCGCTGCCGTTCACCCCGGGCGGCGCGGGCGTCCAGCAGGCGTTCCTGGTGAAGGTCTTCGCCGGGACGGCGAGCGGTGCGACGGTCGCGGCCTACTCCGTCGGCCAGCAGATCGCGATCGCGCTGTTCTCCCTCGGGGTCGGGTTCCTGGCGATCATCACGATCTTCAAGTTCCGCTCCTTCAAGGAGGTCGTCGCCGCCGGCAAGGACGCGCGTGCCGCGGAGAAGACGGCGGCCACATGAGCGGCCGCAGGCCGCCACCGCGGCGGCCCGTCGCGCCACGGCGGCCGCAGCCCGAGCCCGACGACGAACGCGAATGGGTCGACCGCTCCTACGCCGACGCCGATCTCTCCAACCGCGTCCTGCGTGGCGGTGAGCTTCGCAGGTGCGTCTTCACGCGCTGCCGGCTGACGGGCCTCCAGGTGCCGGAGGGCGTTCTGAGCGACGTGCGCTTCGTCGGGTGTCGCCTCGATCTGGCCGCGATGCGCTTCGCGGGGCTCGAGCGGGTCGCCTTCGAGGGGTGCCTGCTCCGCGAGCTCGACCTCACCGCGGCGCGGCTGACCGACGTGCGCTTCGAGGACTGCGACCCCAGGCTCAGGCTCGCGGAGTTCGGGGGTGCGCGTGCGGCGCGCCTGGAGCTGAGCGGGTGCGAGGTGGAGGGCCTGGGCGGGGTGGACGGCCTGCGTGGCGCGCTGGTGACGTGGCCGGACGCGGTGGGCCTGCTCGGCCCGCTCGTGGCCGCCGCCGGGCTCGTCGTCCTCGACGAGACGGCGTGAGCCGCGCAGCGTAGGCTTGCGGGGACATGGACGACGATGAGATCCGCATCCTGGTCAAGCGCATCGCCCGGCGCAGCGCCAAGGGCGGCGCGACCGTCGAGCGCGCGACGCTGCTGGCCGAGGGCTCGGACGTCGGCGAGATCGAGGCCTGGATCCTGCGCGCGGGCGGCACCGCCGAGACCGCCGAGCCCGCGAAGGGGGCCGGCCTCTACGCCGATCGAGTCACGGAGCGCGAGGCGTCGCGGACCCCGGCCCCGCTGCGCTACGTCCTGCCGCCGGGAGCGCTGGACGGCTGAGCCGCGCCGTCAGCGCAGGCCCGACCGGGCCTCGCGCACGAGGGTCACCGCCTCGGGGAAGACGACGACCATCACCGCGCGGATCTGCTCGGCCTGCTGCTCGGGAGTGCCCTGGACGTTCACGCGGTTGATCGCGGCCACCGTCATGTTCACCGCGAGCTGGATCGCGTTGTCGGCCACGGCCACG
>JBBJOW010000073.1:0-15849 GCA_037724045.1 Solirubrobacteraceae bacterium | reverse complement strand
GGGTCCCGTGAACGTGCGCGTCGTGGCGGTGTTCCCGCAGCTGGCGTCGTCGGCGTACAGGGCGGCGAGCGGCTCGGCGTCGCGGTCGCGCTCAGCGCGCGCAGGGCGGTGATGAAGTCTTCGCACCGATCTCCGCCCAATAACGGGGAAACGGCCGGTTGGACGCCCTCGACCGGTCTGCTCGCCATGCAGAAGGTCGAGAGTTCGAGTCCCTTCAGTCTGAGCCGCTGGCATGCGCGCTCGGGATCTCCGTCGGCACGACCTACAGCCACATCCGCCGGCCCGCCGCCACCGTCGCGGACCGGCACCCGCCACACCGCCCACCTCACCGAGTGGCCGGAGGTCGTGACGTGCGATCGCAAGGGATGGCGGCCTCGTATCGCGACGAAGGGCGGGAGCCGCCTGTTGGCGCCGGTCACGCCGAGGCGATTTACGATCGAGCTCGGGGTCCGTGTGCGCGTTATCAGGCCGGCTGCGGCACGCGCATGCGGCGGCGATAGCCGGGCATCGACACCGAGTCCGGATCAACCCAGGAGTCGCCGTCCGTCACGAGCGGCCCCATCGAGCGAAGTCGCTGCGAAGCGAATCGAGCCGTGAGGGCGCGCCGGACGTGGGCGACCAAGCCCGGAGCGGGTTCGTAGAGGAACTCCACCCCGTCCGGCATCACGACGAGCACTGGCCGATGCTCGGCGAAAGCGGCTTCAGCGAACGACGCTCCGAAGATCACGGAGTCAGCCGAGATGAACGCTGTGCGGTCGGGGTACTCGTAGCGATCCTCCATGATCGCGGCTAGCGGGCGGGCGGCGGCGCGCGCCGTCGGGAGCGGAGTCTCGCCCACGATGTCGTCGAAGAAGGGTTCGAGTTTCATGACTGCCAACCGTCGATGATCGAGTCGGCGGCCCGGACGAGGTAGGCGACTGCCATCGGCACCACCTCGCGCGGTTCACCTTCAGTGAACGGTACGCCCTCGACCTTGGTTTCTCCAGCGTACCGGTGCATGTGGTGCTGATCGTGCGCGTTGTCGATGAGGCGGATCGTTTGCCACTGACCGCGTGCGAGCAGCTGCAGCATGGCCGCGTAGTCCGTGATCGGCCGGCCGCCGCGACGCACGAGGATGCGCGCGTCCTCACGCTCGAGCGGTACCAGCCATTCGCGATCGAACTCCATCGATCGCCGATCATCACCCGTTGAGCGGCGGCAGCGACTGCGATTGCGCGGCCGCGGCGAACGCGAGGTTGAGGCGGTCGATGTCCTCGCGACGCGCCTTCGCATGTATGTAGCGCTCCGTGGTCGAGAGCTTGGCGTGGCCGACGAAGTGCTGCACGAAGACGGCGTCCGTCTAACGGGCGACCAGGCTGCCGGCGCCGTGACGGAGGCCGTGGAGCTTGACGAAGCGCAGGCCAGCTGCCTCGACTGCGGCTTTGTACCGGCGGCGCAGTGCAGAGTCGTCCAGCGGGCCGCCGAGGCGGCCGCAGAAGACGTAGTCGTCGCGGCTGGTGAAGTCGTAGCGCGCCTGCAGACGCTCGAAGGCGCCGAACGCGCGGTCGGCCAGCGGCACGTAGCGGACCTGCCAGCTCTTGGTCGGCCCCTCCTCCCCACCTGACCGCGCGCGCTGGACGATCAACCGGCGCTGCGCAAGGTCAACGTCGCCCTAGCGCAGCGCAACCGCCTCGCCGATGCGCAGGCCGGTGTAGGCGAGCACGCGGAAGAGTTCGGCGTCCTGAGCGTCCTCGGAGCAGCGAAGAGCCAGCTCGGCGTCGCCGACCTCGACGCCGTTGGTGCGATGGCGTCCGTCGGCCGCTGCGCGGGCGAGCTGCTCGATCTCGGCGGGCTCGTAGAAGTCGAGCGCGGCGGCAGGCAGCTCGCGGCGCTTGTCCGTTCGCTGCACGGTGAACGCCATCGACGAACAAGTACGCATAGCGATGGAACTTCAAGCTGCGGGGCAGCGGTCATGAAGCTGGCGCTTTCCGTCGCGGGGACGGGGTACTCCTGCCCCATGCCGCGCGTCTACAAAGCCGATACCTCCGCCACCCCCGACGCGGTCTGGTCGCTGCTGGCGCAACCGCGGCGCTGGGCGCAATGGGCGCCCCACGTCCGCGGCGCCTGGGGCCTCGGCGAACCCGAGGTGCAGGCCGGCAATCTCGGCGCGGCGAAGCTCCTGGGAATCGTGCCGGTGCCCGCGCGCATCACGGCGAAGGAGGCGGGCCGATCCTGGACGTGGCGCGTCGGCCCGATGACGCTCGTCCACGAGGTGCAGCCGACGCCGACCGGCTCGCGCGTCGCCATGACGCTGAGCGCGCCAGGCCCGCTCGAGCCGGCGCTCGCCGCCGCCTACGGGCCGGTCGTGCAGCTCATGGCACGCCGGCTCGCTCGCGCGGCAGCCGCTTAGCCTGAGATCCAGGCTTAGCCTGGATCCCGTTCAGGTGAGGATGCCCAGGCGCTGGGCGCGCTGGACCGCCTCGGCGCGGTTGCGGACCTTGAGCTTGCGGTAGAGCGCGCTCGTGTGCTCCTTGACCGTGTGTGTGGAGAGGAAGAGCCGGCGGGCGATCTCGGGGTTGGTGGCGCCGGTGGCGATCAGGTCGAGGACCTCGTGCTCGCGGGTAGTGAGCAGGCCCGCGGCGGCGTCCTCGGAGGGCTCGAAGACGGTCATCCCGAGGCCCACCATGCGCACCGCGCGCGCGACGTCGCCCGCGTCCCAGTCCTTGGAGACGAAGCCCGACGCGCCGGCGGAGCGGGCCGCGGTGGCGGAGATCTTCCCGGCGCCGGAGATGAGCAGCACGCGCGTCGCCGGCGATCGCTCGATGATCCGGGTGCAGGCCTCGGCACCCGACTCGGTGCCCAGGAAGAGGTCGACGAGCGCGACGTGGGGCTTGTAGCGCGCGGCCAGCTCGAGCGCCTCGTCGGTGGCGCGCGCCGAGAGGAAGCGCTCGACCCACGGCTGCTCTCCGAGCATGAGGCGAAAGCCCCAGTGCACGACGTCGTGGTCGTCGACGACGAGGATGCGCAGGCGGCGGTCCGAATTCATTGGGGCACCGTGAGTTTGACCCGCCAGCGCTGGCCGTCGACCGGCCCGTAGTCGATGATCCCGCCTGATTCGAGCGCCTCGAAGGCGGCCAGGCGCAGCCCGACGCCGGCCGGACCCGGGCTCGTCGCTGCCGCTCGCACGCCGTCGTTGACGACCTCGAGCACGAAGGCGCCGTCAACGTCAGACAGCCGCACCTCGATGCAGGTCGGGTGAGCGTGCTTGGTCGCGTTGCGCACCGCCTCGCGCAGCACGGACTGCGCCACGGGCTGCAGAGGCTCGGGCACGGTCACATCGCGACCGTCGACGAGCGCGACGTCGATGTGCTCGTGGGCGCGTCGCAGGCGGCCGAGCTCGTCGCGCAGGTCGCCGGTCGTCGCGCGGCTGTTGGTGGCCAGGGTGCGCTGGAGCGCATCGCGCAGCTCGGAGAGCGCGAGCTGGATCTCCTCGCGGGCGCGCTCGCGGTCCGCCGCGCTGAGGTCGCCTGCGCCCGACAGCGCCAGCGAGACGCCGAACAGGCGCTGCACGACCACCTCGTGCAGATCGCGCGCGAGGTCGATCCGCTCGCTCAGGCGGCGGGCGTGCTCGTGCTCGTGGGTGGCGTGACGGGCGGCGGCGGCCAGGCCCGCGATCTTGCCGAGCGACCACAGGCTGTGGCGTTGCGAGTCGGTGAGCGGGCCGACATCGGCGGGCCGGTCGGCGACGATCACTCCGATGCGGCGCCCTCCGGCGCGCATCGGGATGCAGACGACCAGGCCGCCATCGAGCAGGGGGAGGAACTCCTCGGGCACCTCGCGGTCGACGCGGTCGACCTCGATCACCTGGTCGTGCTGGAGGGCACGCGCGGCAAGCGCGACCTGGTCGGCGGTCGGCGACGCGCCGGCGAAGAGCTCGAGTCCGATCCCGTGGGTGCCGACCGCGCGCACCAGCCGGCGCTCGCCGTCGTAGGCGAAGATGACGGCGCGGCGCATATCGCCGAGCAGACACGTCGCGGCGGCCAGGCGCGAGTAGAAGGCGTCGGTCGGCCCGGCCTCCGCGTCCGACAGCAGCTTCGCGAAGAGGTCGACCGCCTCGACCGGCATCAGCGGCTTGCTCGTGGTGTCGGCCATGCTCAGACCACTACACGACGGTTAACGAAAAGCGACGCGAAGTGGGCCGCTCGAGGTCCCGTGCCGCCGGCGCAAGCGCCAGACGATTCGGGTGGCGGGCCTTGCACCTCGGTGGCCTCGCTCTTCACGGCGTCACTTCGCGTCTGGAAGGAACCTACGCTTCGCCCCCGCCCTGAGCAAGGGCACGGCGCCGATGATCCCGCACTTTCCGTGAAAGGCCTCCGCGCGACCTTCGACGCCGGCGTAGCGAACGCGGCTGAGTGGCTGGCCGACCGCTTCACCGCTCCTTGAGCCAGGACTGCGACACTGGGGGTGTGGAAACGACGCCCCAATGGCTTCCCCCGCAGCCGGTCTCCCAGCCCGACACGCCGCCGCCGTCCCGGCCCTCGATCGCTCCCGAGCCGGAGCCGGCTTGGAAGAAGGCGCTCGGCCCACTCGCGGTGGTCGGCGCAATCGCGCTGAAGTTCGGCAAGGTCGCCTTCATCGCCGTCAAGGGCGCGAAGTTCCTCACGACCTCGATCTCGATGCTCGTCTCGATCGCGGCCTACACGTTCCTCTTCGGCCTGCCCTTCGCGATCGGCTTCGTGGCCCTGCTCTTCGTGCACGAGATGGGCCATTACATCCAGCTGCGCCGCGAGGGCGTCACCCCCGGCCGGATGATCTTCGTGCCACTGCTGGGCGCCGTGATCTCGGCGCGCTCGTTCGGCGGATCCGCGCTCGCTGAGGCCCGCGTCGGCCTGGCCGGCCCGATCCTCGGGTCCCTCGGCGCGCTCGCCGTCGCGCTGTGGGCCGTCGCCGCCGACTCCGACCTGCTTCAGGCCCTCGCCTTCACCGGGTTCTTCCTGAACCTGTTCAACCTGCTGCCGGTGGTGCCGCTCGACGGTGGCCGCGCCATGGCCGCCATGGCCCCGTGGATGTGGTTCGTCGGCCTCGCCGGCACGCTCACGCTGGTGTTCGTGTTCCCCAACCCGATCCTCATCCTCATCACCCTGTTCATGGTGTTCGAGGTCTATCGCCGCTGGAAGCACCGCAAGGACGGGATGGACGGCAATCCCGAGTACTACAAGGTCAGGACCGCGCACCGGCTGCTCGTCGGCGCCGTCTACGTCGGGCTGATCATCGGGCTCGCGATCGGGATGGACCTGACCTTCCTCGAGCGCGACTTCGACGACACCTAGCGCCGCCTCAGCGTTCCGCGAGCGCCCGGTCCATGTCGCGGCGCATGTCGCGCTCCTTGATGGTCTGGCGCTTGTCGCCGACGTCCTTGCCGCGGGCTAGGGCGATCTCCGCCTTGGCGCGGCCGTCGGAGAAGTACAGGCGGGTCGGGACGAGCGTGTAGCCGCGCTCGGCCACCTTGCTCTTGAGGCGGTCTATCTGCTCACGGTGGGCGAGCAGCTTGCGCGGGCGCTCGGGCTCGTGGTTGTCGCGGGAGGCGTTCTCGTAGGGCGGGATGTGGACGTTGTGCATCCACAGCTCGCCGTCGGTCAGGGAGACGTAGCCGTCCTTGAGCTGCGCCTTGCCGCCGCGCAGCGACTTCACCTCGGTGCCCGTGAGGACCATGCCGGTCTCGAGCTTGTCGGAGAGGTGGTAGCGGTAGGAGGCGGAGCGGTTGGTGGCCACGTCGCCGGGTGCCGTCTTTCGCTTGGAGCCCTTGGCCATGGCCTCACAACTGTACGGGCGCCAGGTCGGCTCGGCCACGCGCCGTGTCGACCTTGGCGACCTGCACGGTGGCCGGGTCGCCGATGCGGATGCCGCGCTCCGACCGCGTGCCGATCAGCGCCGTCTCGAGCGCGTTGAGCTCCCACCAGTCGCCGCGCAGCCGTCGCACGGGCAGCATCCCCTCGAAACCCTCGAACGCGATGAAGGCGCCCGCGCCGATGACCCCGGTCACCTCACCGGTGAACTCCTGCTGCCAGCTCTTCTCGAAGAGGCGCTTCTCGAGCAGGAAGGCGCGGGCGACGTCGTCGGCCTTGCGCTCGATCGACATCGCGTCGCGCTCGCGCTGCGAGCACCACGTGCCGAGCTCCTCCAACCCCGTGCGGGCGGGCATCGCCTCTCCCGCGCCGATCGCGGCGAGCAGGGCGCGGTGCACCACGAGGTCGGGATAGCGGCGGATGGGCGAGGTGAAGTGGCAGTAGCGCGCCGAGCGCAACCCGGAGTGGCCCTGGTTCGCCGGCGAGTAGCGAGCCTGCTGGAGCGAGCGCAGGACCAGAGTGGTGAACCCGAGCCGCCCGCGCCCCGACGACGCGACGTAGCGGGCGACATGCCGCGAGATGTCACCGACGGCGTCGAGCGCCTGGGCCGGCGACAGCATGTCGCTCAACGCCGGTGTCGGCACGTCGAGCGACTCGAGCTGCTCGGCGAGGCGCGCCACCCGCGCGCCGTCGGGTCGGCCGTGGATGCGGTAGAGCGCAGGCAGGTCGCGGTCCTCGAGCAGCCCGGCGACAGCTTCGTTCGCGGCGATCATCAGGTGCTCGATGAGGCGGTGCGACTCCGTCTGCTCGTCGGGCTCGAGCCCGACCACGTGGCCCTTCGCGTTGAAGGCGAACGACGACTCAGAGGACGTGACCTCGAGCGCGCCGACCGCGGCGCGGCGGGCCTCCAGCGCAGCGGCGACCTCACGCGCGGCGGCCAGCGGCCCGGCCCAGGGCTCCTCCGCCCGCTCGACGGAGGCGAAGACGCGGTCGACCTGCGGGTAGTCCAGCCGCGCGTCGGAGCGGATCAGCGACCGGTAGAAGCTCGCCCGCGTCACCCGCGCCCCCGCAAAGTCGAGTTCCGCCGTGACCGCCAGGCGCTCCTCGTGCGGGCGCAGCGAGCAGGCGTCGTTGGACAGTGCCTCGGGCAGCATCGGCTCGACCGCCGCGGGGACGTACACGCTGGTCGCTCGGCGGTGGGCCTCACGGTCGACGGGAGAGCCCGGCTTCACGTAGGCCGACACGTCGGCGATGTGGACCCAGATCCGGATGCCTCCGTCGATCCGCTCGGCGGAGATGGCGTCGTCGAAGTCGCGCGCCGTCGGGGGGTCGATGGTGAAGGTCGCCAGGCCGGTGAGATCGCGGCGCCCCTCACGCGCAGGCGCCGCCTCGCGGGCGGCGCGGTCGACGTCAGGCGGAAAGCGCCGGCGCAGGCCGCGGTCGAGCATCAGCGCCTCGATCACGTCGCGCGCGACGTCGGGGCGCCCGATGCGCCGCACGATCTTGCCCTTCGGTGAGACGAGCGCGAGGTCACCCGCCCGGGCGCGCGAATCGCGGTTGACGTTGATGCGGGGACCGCGCGCGAAGAACGGGGAGGCGGTAAGCAGGCGCCCGCGCTTCTCGAGGACGCCGACGACCGGGTCGGCGCCGGCCGGAGGGCGACGGCTAGAGCTCGGCGGCAACGACGTCGAGGGCTTCTTCGAGCGCCTCGTCGGGCTTCGTGTCCGGGTCGTCCTCGGCCTCGACGTCGGGAGTCAGCCCGCGCTTGCCGTCGCTGGGCCCGAGGTTGCGGCCGTCGGGCGTGAAGTACTCGCCGACGGTGATGTCCAGCGCGCCGCCGTTGGGCAGGTCCTCGATCTCCTGGAAGACCCCCTTGCCGAACGTCTGGACGCCGACGACGGTGGCCCGCTCGAGATCCTGCAGCGCGCCGGTGACGATCTCCGACGCGGACGCGGTCGCGCCGTCCACGAGCACGGCGACCGGGATGTCGGTGTCGATCGAGTCCCCGGAGGCGTTGAAGCGCCGCGTCGGCCGGTTGCGGCCGCGCGTGGAGACGATCAACCCGTCCGGGATGAAGAGGGACGCCGTGAACACGCCTTCCTCGAGCAGTCCGCCGCCGTTGTGGCGCAGGTCGAAGACGATGCCCTTCGCGCCGTCGTCGAGCAGGGAGTCGATGTTCGCGGAAACGAAGCCGTGCGCGCCCGACGTGAACTGCTGCAGCGTCACGTAGCCGATCTTGATGCCGTCCTCGGTCTCCATCCGCTTCTCGGACACCGGCACCGAGATTGCGGCGCGCTCGACGTCCTCCACGCGGCGCTTGCCGTCGGTGACGATCGTCAGCGCGACGGAGGTGCCGGCCTCGCCCTTGATCTGCGTCGTGGCGTCCTCGGACGCCGCGCCCGCCAGCGACTCGCCGTCGACTGCGACGATCAGATCGCCGGCCTGGATGCCCGCCTTGTCCGCCGGCCCGTCGTCGAAGACGTCGAGCACCTTCAACCCGCGCTTGATCTCCTCGACGTTCATGCCGACGCCCTCGAACTGCCCGGTGGTGGCGGCGTCGAACTCCGCCTTCGTGTCGGGGTCGATGTAGCGCGAGAACGGATCCTTGAGCGAGTCGACCGCGGCGGCGAGGCTCTGGGTCGCGACGTCGTCCTCGTCGACCTCCTTGTAGAAGTCGGCGTCGATGCGGTCGAGGACCTCCTGGTAGACCTGCGCCTGCGAGTCACCGACGAAGGCATCGCGCACGAAGCCCGGCAGCACGCGCGGATGCCCGCCGGCCCAGAGGCCGACCGCGAGCGCGAGCGGGACGAGCAGCGCCAGCATCAGGGGAATCAGCCGCCTCCGCATCGCCGTTAACGGTAGGCGGGCCTATCGTTATCCGCTCGTTATGGGCGACCCGAGAGGCTTCCTGAAGATCCACCGCGTGGCGATGCCCGAGCGCGACCCGCGCGAGCGCGTGGCCGATCACAAGGAGATCTTCGGCGTCCTGGCCACGGACGAGCTCAAGGCCCAGGGCGGGCGCTGCATGGACTGCGGCGTGCCCTTCTGCCACGACGGCTGCCCACTGGGCAACCTCATCCCCGACTGGAACGACCTCGTGTATCGCGGCCGCTGGCGCGAGGCGATCGAGCAACTGCACGCGACCAACAACTTTCCCGAGTTCACCGGCCTGATCTGCCCGGCCCCGTGCGAGTCGGCCTGCGTGCTGGCCATCAACGACGACCCCGTGATGATCAAGCAGATCGAGTACGCCATCGTGCACCGCGCATGGGAGGAGGGCTGGATCGTCCCGGTCGTCCCCGAGACGCGCACCGACCGGCGCGTCGCCGTCGTCGGCTCGGGCCCGGCCGGCCTGGCCGCCGCCCAGCAGCTCAACCACGCCGGCCACACCGTGGTCGTCTTCGAGCGCGACGAGGGTCTCGGCGGCCTGCTGCGCTTCGGCGTGCCCGACGCCAAGCTCGAGAAGTGGATGATCGACCGGCGCACCGACGTGCTCGCGCAGGAGGGCATCCAGTTTCGCTGCGGCGTGGACGTCGGCGTCGAGAAGACCGTGGAGGAGCTCCAGGACGAGTTCGACGCGGTGGTCATCGCCACGGGCTCGCGCGTTCCGCGCGGCGTCGAGATGGAGGGCCACGACCTCACCGGCGTGCACGCGGCGATGGACTACCTCTACCAGCGCAACCGCGCCGTCGCGCGCGAGGAGGGCCGGCCGGCCGTCGACGTGGCCGACGACGAGATCATCACCGCCGCCGGGAAGCACGTCATCGTCATCGGCGGCGGTGACACCGGCATGGACTGCGTGTCCTCCGCCAACCGCGAGGGCGCGGCCAGCGTGATGCTGTACGACGTCTATCCCGCGCTGCCCGCGGCGGGCCACTATCTCGACGCGCCGTGGCCCGAGCACCCGCGCCGCAGCTCCTCCACCTACGCATTGGACGAGCCCGGGCCCGAGCGCCGCTTCGGCACCCAGGTCCTGCGCATCGTCGGCCAGGACGGGCGCGCCGTCGCCGTCGAGGGCCGCGAGGTGACGGGCACGTCGTCGCGCGATCTGCGCGCGATGGAAGGCACCGAGTTCACCGGCCAGGCCGACCTCGTGCTGATCGCGATCGGCTTCGTGAGCCCCGAGCACGAGGGGCTGCTCACCGAGCTCGACGTCAAGCTCGACGGGCGCGGCAACGTGAAGGCCCCGGCTTTCGCCGCGTCGGTCGACGGCGTCTTCGCCTGCGGCGACGCCCGCCGCGGGCAATCGCTGGTGGTCACCGCGATCGCCGAGGGTCGCCGGTGCGCGCGCGTGGTCGAGCGCTGGCTGGCAGCGCAGCCCGTAGCCCTCAGCTGATCTCGGCGTACACAAGGACTCTTTCGAACCGCACGGCGTTGACCAGCCGGCCGGCTCGCGGCTACCGTTCACGGAAGCGATGACCGCCAAGGAGCAGCTCAAAGAGCGCGTCGAGGGCCTCTCGGAAGAGCAGGCCGAGCGCACCCTGCGGCTGCTGGATGACCGCGACGACGATCCGGTGATCGCCGCCTTCCGCGACGCGCCTGAGGACGACGAGCCGCTCACGCCCGCCGAGGAGCGGGCGATCGAGCAGGCACGCGCCGAGCATCGCCGCGGCGAGAGCGTCGCCCTGGACGACATCCGCCACGAATTCTCTTGACCGGCCCCTGGGTCGTCGTCCTCAAGCCGTCGGCGCGGCGGGACGTCGCTCGACTCGATCGGCAGGTCAAGCGCCGCGTCGAGCAGGCCATCGATCGCGTCGCCGCCGACCCCGCCGCTGCGGCGCCTGAAAGGCCGGCCCGAGCTGCGGCTGCGCGTCGGTGACTGGCGCGTCCTGCTCGAGCTCGACCACCCAAGCCGCGAGATCGTGATCCTGCACGTCCGCGCCGCGACCAAGCCTACCGCGACTAAATCCGGGCGAGCTTGACCTAATCAATCGAAGCATTAGAATGCTTCGGGTGCTGGCAGCCGTCTTCAACAATCGACCGCTCGATCCATCAGGCACCGATTCTGAACTCTACGTCGATCCCGACGATCTCGTCGCAGATCTCGTTCGCGATGCGGCCGAGGACGGGCTGAACGTCGTTATCGCAGGTCCTCGGCGCAGTGGCAAGACGAGCCTGTTGTCGGCGTTGACCTATGCGATCCGGCATTGGCCGGATCCGCTCGTGGTGAATGTCGCTGGCCGAGGCCTCGCCTCCGTTGAGGACCTGGTAGGGAGAGTTGCCGACGGCATCCAGGATCAGCACCCTCCGACGCTGAGAAAGCCTGGGCGTGTTGATCTGTTGTCGGTTATCGCAGACGCGGTGCCGGATGGTGCCCGTGTCCTGGTGCTCCTGGACGAGCCCAGCCGGGAGATCGCCTTCCAGCTGTTCGGCCGTCTGCGCGACGAGCTGTGGAGGCTCCCTGTGACCTGGGTGGTTGCTGTGGCGCCGCACGATTTCGGCGCCTTCATCACGCCGCCGGCGGACGGCTTCTTCGAGCGGATAATCGAGCTCGGCTCGCTGCCGTCCGATCGCGCGCGGGCGGTGCTGGAACGGCGACTTGCCCGGGCACCGGAGTACCGGGAGAGGCTCGAGCCGTTCCTAGACGACATCGTGGCGGCGGCGGCCGGCCGGCCGCAGCTGCTCCTCTCGCTGGCCCGCGACGTGATCGCCGGTGGGTCGGTCACCTCATCGGCACGCGCGCTGGAAGCACGCGAACGGCGGCTTACCGAGGTTTCACCTTCGGCTCGAAAGCTGTTCGCCGTCCTGGACGCGTGGGGCGCCGGGAGCGCTGCGGATGCCGAGCTTCAAGGCGAGGTCGGAGTCTCGGCCCCCAGGTTGACCCAGCTGCTGAAGGAACTTGAACGCGTCGCACTCGTGCATAGCACGGCCGGGCCCGGACGCGGCGGCCGTCCACGCACCGTCTACGTTCCGGCTCGACCAGAAGAGATCGCTACGACGTGAACGACCTCACCGCGGTGCGCCGCGCCCTCACTTGGACGCCGACTGATCCCCTCGAGCGGGCCCGCGTCTACATGCCCTTTGACCACGTTCTGGCCGAGGAACATGGCGATGAAGAGCTCAAGACCGTGCTGGGTGAGACGACGCCTCGGGTGCGAGTCGAAGGCTGGGCGGGAAGCGGCAAGTCGAGCCGCATCTCTTACGCATTCGCAGCTGCCGGCCAGGATGCGGTCCCGGTGTGGGTCGCGGGCACGCATCTCGAAGAGGTGGTCACCGATGCCGGTGCATTCCTTCGAAACGTCGGTCAGGCCATATCCCAGCTGGCACCAGACGCCAACGTCGCGCTCCGAGAAACCGCGACCTACATCGGCAGCGACCATGAGTCGACGCAGGGCAGCAAGCTGCACATCGGGCCGAAGTTCCTGCAAGCCGACGTCGGGCGAGACGTAAGAGCAACCATCGCCGGTGTACAAGAGCGCGGGTACGGACAGCTGCTTGATGGTGTCGCTCGAGCTATTCAAATCGTGACGATGCTGCGGATAAGCCACCAGTCCTCGTGTTCGACGACACAGATCGATGGCTCGGATCGGTGAGTCGCGGCGACACCGCGCTCATCGACGCCTTCTTCGGGGAGCGGATTCGCGAGCTGTCCGAGCTCCCGGTCGGCATCGTCGTAGCCGTCCACCCCGCCTACCTCGGCTCGCCCGCCTACATCCAGGCCACTGATCATCTCGTGGATCAGGTGACAATGCCGAGCCTGTCTGTCGAAGCTCTGACGGCTGTACTCGACTACCGAATCGAGCAAGGAGCACGCCGGAGAGCTGAGCAGCAAGACGAGACACCCGTCGCCGTGCCAGCACTCGCAGACTCGTTCGAGCCCGAGGTTCTGGACCAGTTGCACACTCTATGCGGGATTCGCCGAAGTCAGCATCCGGCGCACTATGGCCTTCCTCGCCGCAGGCCTCGCCGTGGCGGCGACGCGCGGTCTACCGCGAGCCGATGGAGACTCTCTGCGCGTCGGCATCGAGAAGACTGCCGGCTCGCGGGCGTCTATCTCAACGCTGGAAGCCGCGGAGGGCGCGGGGGAGCTGATCGAACTCAATCCAGCCGACCTCGAGGAACTCGACGATGCGTGATCGGCCAACCCGTGTCCGGGACCGATCGGGCATTACGGTTCGCGAACCTTCTCCAACTGGTTGGTGCTTATTATGGCCGGTCAGCCCCTTCTAGAGCCAAATCTCGATGTGATTAGCCAGGACAACAGCTCCGGAAGTCACCGCACCTGGGGTCAGCGCGCTGTCGATCCAGCGCCCGACGGCGATCGTGACCTCAGCACTGTGCCGACGCCGAGACAGACGACCCGGAGTGGCATACACACATCGGGTCACGGCTGGCCCGATCGCACGCCGACGACAGGCGCTACGGTGCCGGGGTGCTGGCCGGGGGTCTGGAATGCGCTTGAGGAGGCCCGGGCAGCTCACCGCGGCCGGGCTGGCGACGCTCGTCGCCGTCTGCGTCATCGTCGGGGCGTCGAGCACCACAGCGACAGGCGCCGCGGCCGACCAGTGGACTCCCACCGGCTCGCTGAACAGCGCCCGCGTGCGCGGGCACACGGCGACCCTGCTCAAAGACGGCCGGGTCCTGGTCGTCGGCGGGACGGCCAGCGACGGCAGCAGCCTCAAGTCGGCTGAGCTCTATGACCCGAAGAGCGGCGTCTGGACCGCGACCGCACCCCTGCAGGCTGCGCGCACCGAGCACACGGCCAACCTGCTCGACAACGGCACCGTCCTCGTCGCCGGCGGTAGAGCCGGTGGCGTGGTCGGGACGGGCGAGCTCTACGACCCGGCCAGCGGCAGCTGGACAGCGGCTGGTGTGATGGAGGAGCCCTCGTTCCTGCACACCGCCACCCTGCTCAGCGGCGGCCCGACGGAGTGCGGGGCAGACTGCGGGAAGGTGCTGGTCGCCGGAGGCTGTTGCAATGCCTCGGGCAGTTCGCTGTTCGGCTCCGAGTACTACACGCCCGCCGACCGGAGTTGGAGCGCGACCAATGTCCTCGGGTTCATCAACTCCCATCGCGGCCACACCGCCACCCTGATCCCGCCCGCTCCCCGCGCGCAGTGCGGCTCCCGGTGCGGGATGGTGCTGGTGGTGGGAGGTCGAGGCGGGGCCTCACCGATCTCAAACGCCGCCGTCCCGCCGGAGCTCTACGACCCCAAGGCGCGCTCGTGGGTGGCGGCCGGCGAGCAGAACGACCGGCGCTGGGCTCACACCGCGACGCTTCTCGACGATGGCAAGGTGCTGATTGCCGGGGGCGTAAACACGTCCGCTCCCTCCCTCGGAGCCGCTGAGGTGTATGACCCGCTGACCGGTGCCTTCACTGACACCGGCACGCTCAACCAAGCCCGCGCCGAACACGCGGCGGTCCGTCTTCCCGGCGGCAAGGTGCTCGCGGTCGGTGGACGGGTGACAAACGGCGGCGCCGCCCTGGCGTCCGCCGAGCTCTACGACCAGGCGACCGGCGCCTGGACCGCCATCGAGCCGATGGATACGGCCCGCGGCGGGGCTGTCGACACCGACGGCCCCACCGCCACGGTGCTCACCGGTACGGCCGGCGCGTGCGGGGTGAACTGCGGCAAGGTGCTGGTGGTCGGGGGCACCGACGCACTCATGACCGAGCTCTTCGACCCGGCGGCGCTCAACCCCGGACCGACGCCGACGCCCACGCCGACGGTCACGCCCACGCCGACGGTCACGCCCACACCCACACCCACGCCGACGGTCACGCCCACGCCGACGGTCACTCCGACGCCGACACCGACCCCGACCCCGACGCCGACGGTCACGCCCACGCCCACGCCGACGGTCACTCCGACGCCGACACCGACCCCGACGCCGACGCCCACGGCCACAACGACGACGCCGGCAGCGACGACGGCCCCGACGGCGACACCGACGGCCACCTCCGCGCCGACGGAGCCGAGCGCGGCACCCACGGACCGGGCGAGGCCGCGGCTGGTCGTTCGGATCAGGCCCAGGCGCGATCGGACCAGGCCGTATCGCTTCACCGCGCGCGGCCGCGTCCTTCCGCCTGGCGGAACCTCGGTAGCTGAGGTCTGCCGGGGCGGAAGGGTCTCGGTTCAGGCCAGCCGCGGTATGAGCCGACCGCGCCGGGTGAAGGTGGACCGCTCCTGCACCTTCAAGGTCCGCCTGAAGCCTTCGGTGCGAATGCGCAGCCCCGTCAGGATCAAGGTCACCGCCCGGTTCAGCGGCAACCGGCTGCTGCTGCCGGCGCGAGCCCGCCCGGTGCGGATCAGAGTCGGCTGAGTCAGGCTGTCCTGATCCGCACGACGCGGGAGCGCGCCCCTAGCGTGAGCAGGCCTCGCCGTCTGCGGTAGCACGCGGTAGCGATCCGCGCCGTCGTAAGCCGGTCGTCATTCCGGGTTCCGTACATACGCTCAATGCAGATGACGCTACGCGGCGAGCGGTTCGCCGACGGCGCCGCGCAGAGGCAGGCACCCGGCGCGGGTCGAGGACAGGTGCACCTCGCGCAGGCGGCCGCGGAAGCGGTCCAGCAGCTCGGCGGCGACCGACATCGACGGGTCGATCGTGTGGGCGTGCGCGATGTCCAGGCAGAAGCCCGCCCGGGCAGCGCCTCGAGGAGCGGCGCGAGCTCGCGCGCGGTGCGCCCGCCCGCCTTGCGGTTGTCCATGTTCGAGGGGTTGGTCTTGGAGGCCTCCCTCTTATCCGCTGTATAGGTATAGACTGCGGCACAGAATGGACTCCTGCGCGATCTGGCCAAGTTCTACGCGGCCCTTGGCGCACGTTGCTGGTTGGTGGTCTGGGCGGGTGCGGGCGGCCGTGCTGGTGATCGTGAGCGCGGTGGGCATGTTCGCGATGTTCGCGGTCGGGGATGCTCGCGCGTCCGGGCCTTCGGCTGCGCCCAGCGGTTCTGGTGCGAGTGCGAGCGTCCTGGGGAAGTTGCCGCTGGCTTTTACGCCTAACCGCGGCCAGAGCGACCGTCGTGTGCGCTTCATGTCGCGCGGGGCGGGCTACAGCCTGTTTCTCACCGCGGGGGAGGCGGTGC
>JBBJOW010000072.1:0-15939 GCA_037724045.1 Solirubrobacteraceae bacterium | reverse complement strand
GCGTCTCGCCTACGGCAAGAACACGCCGGCCGTCCCCGACTGAAGGCTCACGCGAACACTTGTGTACACGAGGCGCGGGCTCAGCTGCCGGCGCTGCTGGAGGGCTTTCGCCAAGCGGGCGCCGACGCCGAGCCAGCGGTGATCGGCGCGCGCCGGCGCCCGGAGGCGGTCGTGCTCTCTTACGAGCGCTACTTGCAGCTGGCCGGCGGCCGCGAACGCGTCGCTGCCGTGCTCGACCAGCAGGCTCGCGAGGCCGGCGAGAGCATGAACGCCGACGAGGCGCTCGAGCTTGCCAACGCAGAGCTGCACGCGATGCGCCGCGAGCGGCGCGCCAAGCGTCGATAGCGCTGCGTGCACGTCGTCGTCGACGCCAACGTGCTCGCTCGGCGGTTATCTCGGCGGCCGGGCCGCCGCGCGCGATCGTCACCGCCTGGGTCGATGAGCGCTTCGAGCTCGTCGCGAGCCCCGCGCTGCTCGAGGAGCTTCGCGACGTCCTCGCCCGCCCGAAGCTTGGCCGCGGGTCAGCGGGCCTGACGCCGGACCCCGACGACGACTACCTCGTCGCGCTGGCGCGTGCCGCTCAGCGCGCAACTCCGACGCCGGCAGCTCGCTGTTCTACCTGCTGCGGCCGCCGATCGAGGGCGGCGTGCTGCCCAAGGCCGCGAGCGCTGGGCCGACCACCAGCCGCGTCTCGCCTCCGTCCGCCGGTGGCCGACCGACGGGCTCCACCCTCTGACCACGTGTACCAGGATCCCGGTTCGTGGAGGGCCCGATGCAGGGATCAGTGTAGGTCTGCATTGGGCTTCCCGGAGGCATTGCCGGTTCTCAAGGAGATCCGCCGCCCTCCTTCGCCGGGGCAGCGGTCCCGGGATTTGCGGTGGAGGTCTTGAACGCCTCTCCGGCGTGAACGGGCGCCGGGATGAGCGCCGCCCCGAGGAGGATCAGGGCGAACGCGGCGATCCGTACGCCTACGACGAGGGGGTTGCTGCCGAGCGGGTCTCCGAAGACCGCCAGCCCGGCGATGATCGCGGCCAGGTTCGCCGCAACCGACGTGACGGCGATCACCGTGACGCCCTCGCCGATCTGCAGGCTGCGAGCGGAGGCGTAGAACGAGAAGACCGCCGCGGGGACGATGATCGCGCTCCAGGGGCTGAGCAGGCCGGCGGGGCCGTCGTCGAGCTCCCCCGAGAGCGCCTTTATCGCCACGTCTGCGATCCCGAACCCGAGCCCGGCGGCGATCCCGAGCAGCACCCCGGGTGGCATCGAGATGCGCTCGGTCAGGTGCGAGAACACCAGGAGCAGGCCCAGACCGACAGCGATGCTCTCGAAGATGATCATCCCCGCCAGGGAGTAGCCCGAGTTCGCTCCTTCTCCTCCTCCGCCGCCGGTCAGCGTCAGCAGGCTGAGCGAGGCCGCCACCACGCCGATTCCGATCCACTGGCGGCGGCCCAGGTGCATGCCGAAGCAGCGGTCGGCGAGCACCGCGAGGAAGACGAGCCCGCCCGCGAGAACCGCCTGGCCGATGGAGATCGGGGCGAGCACCAGCGCGGCCACGTGCAGTGCGAACGCCACCACCGCCACGCCCCAGCCGATGCTCCACCACTTCGAGCGGAACAGACCGATTGCGCTGCGCAGGGGGTGCCGCATGTCGATGTCGGGAGCGGCGACCGCCCCCCGGTGCTTGAAGAGGTAGCCGAGGTTCGTCGCAAACGCGGAGAGCAGCGCGCAGACGAGGCCCACGCCGACTGCCAGCGAGACACCGCTCATCGTGGCGCCGCTTCTACAGGATTCACGCGCGGACTGAGTTCGACGGTGACGTCGGAGAGCCGGTGCACTGGAGCACGCGGGTCAAGCTTCGTCGAGGCCATGGCACGAGTCTGGCGCGCGCAGCTCAGAAGGCAAGTCCTCGACGTAGCTCGTCTCGTCGAAGGGCTTGTCGCGGCTGCCTCTGAGTCTCGGAAGTCGGAGATCCGGACGTCCACGCGCCGCCCTCACCCCCACAGCCGCTCGCCGAGCGCCGACGCGCGGGCGGCCGGCCGCTCGATCGCCTGGCGGATCGTCGCCTCGCTGCCGGCGACGATCAGCCGCCGGCTCGCGCGCGTGACGGCGGTGTAGAGCAGCTCGCGGGTGAGGATCGGCGAGTCGACCGGCGGGAGCAGCACCGCGGCGGCGCCGAACTGCGAGCCCTGGCTCTTGTGGATCGTCATGGCGTAGACGGTGTCGATCGCGGCCAGGCGGGTGGGGCTGAAGCGCACGACCTGCCCCTGGCGCTCGAAGGCGGCGGTGACCTGCCCTTGCCTGCTGGCCACGACGACGCCGGTGTCGCCGTTGTAGAGCTTGAGGCTGTAGTCGTTCTCGGTGACCATCAGCGGGCGGCCGACGTACCACTCACCCGCGGGGTCGAACGCGTCGATGTCGTGGGCCAGCCACCGCGTTATCGTCGCCATCCAGTGCGCGGCGCCGTAGGGGCCGCGGCGGTGCGCGCACAGGACGCGGAAGGCCCCGAGCGCCGTCAAGGCGGCGGCGGCATCGCCCGCCTGGGCGGCGGTGATCACCGCGCGGGCCGCGCCGACCGTGTGCTCCCGGATCACCGCGAGTTGCGCTGCGTCGGCGGTGGCGACGTCGACGGGCAGCCACGTGACGTCCGCGGCACCGGACACCAGGAGCTCGAGGGCGGTGTCGGGGTCGGCGGTGCTGATCGCGGTCGCCAGGGCGGCGATCGTGCCGCCGAAGCGGTGCACGCGGTCGAGGACGACGATGCCGTCGCCGATCGTCTGCCCGGCGGGTGCGACGGCCACCGGGAACGTGCGCCGGGTGGCCTTTCGGGCGGCGGTGAGGGCGGCGGCGCTGAAGCTGAGCGTCTCGCGTGCGGGGCCGACGATGTCGCCGAGGACCGCGCCCGCCTCGATCGAGGTGAGCTGTCCGGGGTCGCCGACGAGGATCAGCCGCGCCCCGGGGCGCACCGCCTCGACCAGGCGGGACATCAGCGACAGCGAGACCATCGAGGTCTCGTCGACGATGACGACGTCGTGGGGCAGCCGGTTGCCGCGGTGGTGGCGGAAGCGGTTGGAGCTGTCCGGGCGCCAGCCCAGCAGTCGGTGCAGGGTGCTGGCGGAGAGGGCGAGGAGCGCCGCGCGTGTCGTGTCGTCGGTGCGGAGCACGGCCGCCTGCTCGCTGATCGCCTCCTGCAGGCGCGCGGCGGCCTTGCCGGTCGGTGCGGCGAGGGCCACGAGCGGCGGTGGCGCTCCGCGCGACGACGCCTGCTCCAAGAGCAGCGCGACGATCCGGGCGACGGTCGTCGTCTTTCCGGTCCCGGGCCCGCCGGCGATCACCGAGAATTGCCGCAGGACCGCCGTGGCCGCCGCGAGGGTCTGGCGGTCGTCGGGTCCCGCGTCGCCGAACAGCCGCCCGATGCCGTCGGCGAGGAGCTCGACGTCGACGCCGTCGGCCGCGCGGGCGCTGAGCGCCCCGATGTCGGTGGCGATCCGCCGCTCCTCGCTGAAGTAGCGGTCCAGGTACAGGCGGCTGCCGATCAGTCGGAGCGGTCGCGGGGACGCCGGGAGCGTGGCCTCGCCGGGGGCGACCGCGGGGCTGGCCGCCACCCTCGCGGCCCAATCCGCGGCGTCCGGCCAGGGCAGGGTCGTGAGGTCGACGGGCTCTTCGGACTCGACGGTCGTCGACTGCGCGGCGGTCGCCAGGTCGACGTAGACGTGCCCGAGACGCGGCCCGCGGACGGCGAGCGCGAGGGCGAGCTGGACGCTCTCGTCGGGCTCGTCGACCAGGATGGCCAGCCGCTGCGCGACATGGACGTCGGCCGCGGCGAGCACCCCGGCGGCGTTGAACGTCCTCAGCAGCCCGGACGCGCCGATCGCCCGGCGGGCGTCGAAGCGGTCGACCTCCTGTTGCGTGGTCTCGCTCACGACTGCGCGCCGCGGTCGAGGAGGTCGCTGAGCGCGCAGACCAAGGGGCCGGGCGGTCGCCAGGCGAAGACCCCGCAGGGTGTGCCGTCGACGCGTGGCGTGTCCGGTCCGGCCATGCCGCGCAGGAAGAGGTAGAAGACGCCGGCGATGTCGCGGTCGGGGTCGTAGTCGGGCAGGCGCCAGCGCAGGTAGCGATGCAGCGCGACGGTGTACAGCAGCCCCTGCAGCGCGTAGTGGGCGTGGTACATCACCGACCGCAGCGCGTCCGGGCGGTGATCCCAGGCGGTGAGCGGCACGGCTTGGTCGCCGAGGCGGTTGGTCTTGTAGTCGGCGATCGCGTAGCGCGCGCGGCCGTCGGCCCCGGGTACCCGCAGGACGAGATCGATGCTGCCGGTCAGGTACCCGCGGACCCGTGCGCGCAGGTCGGGGTCGGCGAGGCGCTCGGCGTACCCGTGCAGCGCGTCTCCAGGATCGAGGTGGTCGCGCAGTACGCGCGCGATCGAGCGCGGGGTGAGCGCTGCGGCCGCGGCGGAGCGCTCGCCGCCGGCCAGCGGCAGCTCGAAAGCCATCTCGTCGATCCGGTCGCTGGCGGCGACGCTGCTCAAGGGCCGGTCACCGAGCAGCGGGCCGAGCGGCGTGCGCAGCGCGGCGGTGAGCCCGTCGACCACCGCCGCGGCATCACCGACCTCCAATGGCCGGCGTGCGCGCTGCTCACGCAGCCGGTCGGCGAGCTCACCGCGGAGGTCGGCGGCGGCGAAGTCCGTCGCCTCGAACAGGTCGTGCACGAGCGTCCCGATCTGCACGCCGCCCGGCATCTCGGCCAGCAGCGACGGGGCCGTCTTCAGGTGGTCGAGCGAGAAGTCCGGCTCGTCGCCGGCGCCCGCGGCTGCGGTGCCGTCCTCGTCCTCGTCGTCGAGCAGGCGGGTCTCCGGTTCGCTGGCCACGCTCGCCTCACGGCCGAACGCGGTCATGTCGCTGTAGGAGGTGCGCCGCCAGACGCGGTCGATCTCCCGGTCGAAGGTCGCCGCGGACAGCGTCACGTCGGCGTCGAGCGCGTCGCTCCACCCGCGGGGCAGCGCTGTCGGTGTCGCCGACTCGACGCTGATGCAGCCCGGGGCGCCCGCGGCAAGCTCCTCGAATCGGGCGCGGGCGGCTGCGTCGGTGGGGACGCCGTCGCCGGCGGTCGGTACGGCGCCGTCGGCGCCCTGGGAGAAGACGAGCCGGCCGAGCGCGGAGTCCTGCGCGCCCCAGGCGCCGGCCCACCAGATCACCGCCTGGTGGCGCGCCCGGGTCAGGGCGACGTAGGCCAGGCGCAGATCCTCGCCGCGCAGCTCGTCGCGCTGCTGCTGTCGATGGACGGCGTAGGCGCTGCCCTCCAGGGCGACGTCGAGCGTGCGGCGGTCGGCGTGCTCGGGGTCGTGGAAGAACACGGGCTCGGGATCGTCTGGGATCCAGGAGGGATCCCAGAGGTAGGGGTAGTAGACGATTCCGAACTCCAGGCCCTTGCTGCGGTGGATCGTCAGGACTTGTACCGCGGCGGCGTCGGATTCCAGGCGCAGGCTGCGCTCCTCGTCGGCCTCGCTGCCGGACTCGGCGATCCGCCGGCGCAGCCACGCGGTCAGCGCCGCGGTCCCCAGATCGTCGGCGGTGGCCGCAGCGTGCAGGAGCTGACCGATGTGCCGCAGGTCGGTCAGCTCCCGCTCGCCGGCCGGCACGGACAGGATGCGTTCGGGAAGCCGCCGGCGCAGGGTGATCGTCTCCAGCAGCGACGCGACCCCGTTGACGCGCAGGACGTGGGCCCAGTGGTGCAGCCCCTGGTGTACCTGCTCCCAGGCGTCCTCGTCGGCGGCCACCACCGCGGACGCCGTCCAGCCCAGGAACGGGGTCAGCGCGGCCGCTCGCGCGCGGGTGGCGGCAGTCGGGCGCTCCAGGGCCTCCAGGAGCTGCAGCCAGTGGCGGGCCGACGGACTCGCGAAGACGCTGCCGGCGCCGTTGATGACGGCGGGCACGCCGACGGCCTCCAGCGCGTCGCGGACGGTCGCCGCGTCGCGGTTGCGCCGCACGAGCACCGCGACGTCCCCGGGTCGCACGCGCGCGTGCGTGGCGGGACCGTCGGCCTGCGCGACGGCGATCTGCGCGGTGGAGGACAGCAGGGCGACGACGTCGTCGGCGAGGTCGCGCGCGATGTGCAGGCGGGCAGAGTCCTTGCGGGCGTACTTCTTCTGTGTCTGGCCGACCGCGGGATCGCTGCGGTCGACGATCCGCACGCGCAGCGGCACGTCGACCGGCGCGTCGAGCAGGCGCGGCGCCTGGTGCTCACCGGTGGCTCGCACCGGGCGGTAGACGATGCCCGGGTGCCCGAGCTGCGCGGAGCCGAAGAGCTGGTCGTAGGCGGTGAGCAGGCGCTGGTCGCTGCGCCAGTTGACGCTGAGCGTCGCGCCGATGCCCGCGGCCGCCGCCGCCTCCAGGTAGGCGTACACGTCGGCGCCGCGGAAGGCGTAGATCGCCTGCTTGGGATCCCCGATCAGCACGAGCGTCCCGCCGGGGTGCGCGAAGGCGCGGCGCATGATGCTCCACTGCACCGGGTCGGTGTCCTGGAACTCGTCGACGAGCACGACGCTGTAGCGCGCCCGCAGGCGGGTGGCGACGTCCGCGCCGGCGGCCGCGTCGGCCAGGGTGGCGTCCAGGCGGGTGAGCAGGTCGTCGTAGGTCATGACCGACGCCAGGCGCTTGCGTCGCTCGAGCTCTGCGCGGGCGGCGACCGCGAGCCGGGCGCGCATCGCTGGGTCCGAGTCGCCCGCAGCAGGTGACGGCTCCAGGTGCGCGGCGGCGTTCGCGATCGCCTTGGTCGCGATCTGATGGGCCTGCGTGCGGGTCAGGCGCCGCGCGTACTTGCGAAAGCGGCGGACGTAGAGGTCGTCGACGACCTCGTCGATCAGGTCGCGCACGTCCTCGGAGAACGTGCAGTCGCGTTCGATGTCGCCCGCGAAGCCGAGGCTGCCGAGCGCCTCCAGGCAGAACCCGTGCGTGGTCGTGATCGTGGCCGCGTCGAAGTCGGCCACCGCCCGCGCCAGGTGTCGGCGGCGGGCCCGCACCTGCTCGGGCGTCCCGGTGGCCAGGAGCACGGCGAGCGCGTCCTGCGCGGGCGGGGGCGCGCCGGCGACGACGTCATGGAGCGCGCGCTCGGCGCTGACCAGGCGCTCGCGCACCCGCTCGCGCAGCTCGCTGGTCGCCATCCGCGTGAACGTGACGATCAGCAGCTGCTCCAGCGGCACGCCGTCGGCGACGTACCGGGCCGCCAGCGCGGCGATCGTGTAGGTCTTGCCGGTTCCGGCGCTCGCCTCCAGCACCGCGACGCCGGTCGGCAACGGGCCCAGCACGTCGAAGGCCTCACGGGTGGAGATCATCGGTCGCTGACCTGCTCCACCGCGCACAGCCCCGACCACAGGCGCAGCGCCCAGCGCCCGAACCGCGAGGGCTGCGCGGCGTCCCAGCCGTCGCCGAGCTCGTCGCTGCGCGCCGCCTCTTCCAGCAGCCGGTCGAACGCGACGACGCCCCCGAGCAGCTGTTGGTGCTCGAGCTCCTGGTCCTCCTTCGGGAACTTCCACTTCGACGTCCACGCGCTGCTCGCGGCGGTGGTGGCGTTGCGGTTGGCCCTCGTCGCGTGCGCGTAGGCCGCGGAGGTCGCGCACGCCAGCGGCGGCGGCTCGCGCATGCCGCGGTCGTAGAGGTCCAGGATGACGCGCAACTGCGTAAGCGCGGCCGCCCGGCGCGCGGCCGGATCGGCGTCGGCGCCGCCGAGCGGCCCGATCCGCGTGACGGTCACCGTCGCGTCGCGCGATCCGCCGGAGCGCACGCGCCCGACGGTGACCGCCTCCAACGGCCGCTCGGGCCAGGTTGCCGTCAGCGCGAGCAGCCGCACCCAGGCGGCGAGGCGGTGCTTGGGGCCGACGCGCGAGTAGGAGACGGTGCGCAGCACGTCTGCGTCCAGGCCGGCCACCGTCCCGCTGAGCGTGCGCCCGGCGGCGAGGGGGACGCGCACGTCGACCGATCCGACCGCACCGGCCGGGCCGAGCAGCGTGGTGACGGCATGGGCGACCGCCGCGGCCCGGTTGCGGACCTCGGTGAGCGTCGGGTCGGCCAGGGCGCCCGGCGGCAGGCTCCCGCGGGCGCGCTCGGCGGCCACGGCGGCGTCCAGGTCGTGCCCGGCCAGCGCGGCGTCCAGCAGCCGCTGCCCGACCCCCCACTGCTCCAGGTGGTCGAGGTCGATCGGCAGCGCGTCGGCCAGGTCCTCCGACGCGGTGCTCAGCGTGACGCCGAGCCGGTCGCGCAGGAACGCGCGCGCGGGGTGCTGCACGAAGCGCACGACGTCCTCCAGCGCGAGCAGCGGGGTGTCGAGCGGCGCCAGCCGACCGGTCAGGAACGGCGGCCGCGCGCTCCGCGGGGCGACCAGGGCGCGCGCCCCCGCGAGGGTGACCCGGTCGAAGCTGAACGGTTGCCCGGCCGTGAGCTCGCCCGGGGTGAAGTTCCGCGGGTCGAACGGCTGCAGCGGGTGATGGGTGAGCACCGCGTCGCGGGGCCGGCCGCTCGGCACGCCGACGGTGCGGTCGATCGCGTCGAGCAGCTCGCCGACCGGGACCGCCGGCGGGCGCGGCGCGTTGGTGCGCTCGTCGTTTCCGGTGAACGTGACGATCAGCCGCTCCTGCGCGGCCATCAGCGCGTCGAGCACCATCTGGCGGTCCTCGGTGCGGCCGTCGTGGTCGCCGACGTGCGGGTCGTCGAAGATCAGGTCGTCCCCGTCGCGGGGCGCCTTGCGCGGGAAGACCGTGTCGTCCAGGCCGAGGAGGCAGACGACGCGATGCGGGACCGAGCGCATCGGGTTCAGCGTGCAGAACGTCAGGTGGCCGGTGCGGAAGTTCGCGCGGGTCGGACGGCCGCGCAGCTGCTCGTCGAGCAGCTCGCGGACCTCGGCGAGCTCCAGGCTCGCGTGGTCGGCGGTGCCCGCGTTCTCCACCAGGCCGGCCAGGAGCCGGTCGAGCTGCGCGCGCTGCCAGGCGTCGCGCGGGGTGGTCGCGGTGAGCAAGTCGGCGGCCGCGGCGAGCGCGGCGGCCCACTCCGCGATCGTCATCGGCTGGGCGAAGCGCTCCACGGTGACCCGGATGCGCTCCAGCAGCTCGGCGAAGCGCCCGGCGAGATCGATCGCGCCGCTTCCCACGTCGTCCAGCGGCAGGACCCCGCCGACCAGCGGCAGGGCGTCCTCGGTCATCGCCACCCCGAGCAGCACCCGGTCGAGGCCCGCCCGCCACGTGTTCGCCGCGACCGCGTCGAGCTTGAACGGCGCGCGATGAGCGGCGTCCAGGCCCCAGCGGATCTCGCCGGCGACCACCCAGTCTTCGATGCGGGCCAGGCTGTCGTCGTCGAGGCCGAAGCGCCGCCGCACGGGCGCGCGATCGGCGAGGTCGAGAACTTGGGAGGCCGTCAGGCGCTGATCGGCCAGCTCCAGGATTCGCGCGATCGCGCCGAGCACCGGGTTGGTCTGGCGCAGCGCCCGGTCGGCCAGGCGCACGCGCAGGTCCGGCACACCGACCGCCTCGCTGCCACCGTCGGCGTCCTCGGGCTCCAGCGTGTCCCCGACGCCGAACGTCGCGTGGATCAGCGGGGCGAACGCCTCGATGTCCGGGCACATCACGATCACGTCCCGCGGCTCCAAGGTGTCGTCGCTCTGGAGCACGTGCAGCAGCGCGTCGCGCAGCACCTCCACCTGGCGGGCGCGGCCGTGGCACGCGTGGGCCGCGACGCTCTGATCGCCGGCTCCGAGCGGCGGCCGCGCGTCGAGCTCACCCGGCACCGGCGCGCCCGGCGCCGCCCGGTCCGCGCGAATGTCCGCCTGCAGACGGGCGAGCAGGGTGCCGGGCTCATCCTGGGACGCCGTCTCGTGCGGGTGGTCGACGGCGGGCGCGCCGAGAACCAGCTGCAGCTCGCGCACGTCGCGTCCCCAGGAGGCGAGCAGCCGGTTCTGCGCGAGCTCGGCGGTCGGGTCCTCGGCGCGCCGCCGCGATGGGGAGCGACCCAGCCCGGCGACCCGCGACCACAGCGCCGGGGAGGGATGCAGCGCGAAGAGGTGCACGTCGCGCCCGCTGGCCAGAGCTCGCAGCACCTCCACGTGCGCGGCCGGCAGGCGCGTGAGCCCGAAGAGCCCCAGGCGAGCGGGCAACTCCGCGAGCGACGGGTCGGCCATCAGTCGCGCGACCGCGTCGGTCTGGCGCTCGGCCGGCCCGGGGGCGGCGATGCGCTCGCGCAGCCGCCGCCACAGCTCGGCCTGCCAGGAGTTGTGCGCTCCGAGCGGCCTCCCCGATCCGTCGACGTCCTCGCCCCGCTGCCACGCGCGCAGCATCTCCGGGCGGTGCAGGGCGTAGCGGCCCAGCAGCGTGGCGAGGTGCCGCACGGCCGAGAGGCGCCGCGGTCTCACCGCCCCGTCGTGCACCGCGGCGCTGTCGCGCAGGTGATCGGCCAGGATCGCCAGCCAAGCGTCGTCCAGGTGCGCATCGACGACCTCCAGCAGCGGCCACACCACCCGCGCCGGCGCCCACGGATCCGCGTCGACGTCCACGCCGCACGCCGCCGCGACGGCCGCGTCGACGATCTCCCGCGGGGATGGGAACGCAACGTTCGCGACGATGCCGTCACTCCGACCACTCGCGGCCCCGACCGTGGACGACAGGCTCTGCGTCAGCCACCGCTCCACGCCGCGCGTGGGCACCCCGATGACCTCCGCGGCGAACGGATCGGCCGGCGGCACGGCGAGCAGGTCGCCGAGCGCGGCGACGAGCGCGTCGGCGCGATCAGCTCGGTGGACGTGGAGCACGGGGAGAGGAGGGGTGGTGCGTCAGACGACGAGCGCGGCTCACACCGACCAGCGGATGATGACGCCGACCACGTCCCCGGCGGCTGAGATGGACGGCTCCGGCAGGCCGAGCCGCGCGGCCTCCTCGACGAGCAGAACGATGCCGCGCCCGAAGGCGTCGATGATTCGGCGGCTGCGGAGGAACTCGACGAGGAACGGGTTGCGATGGACGGAGACGCCGATCCGCATCGCTTCGGGCGTGACGCCGTTCGGCAAACCGCCCGGGCTGACGACCTCGAGGCGATCCGGGAACATGCGCAGCATGACGGGGCCCGTGATGCTGTAATCGCGGTGCGCGACGGCGTTGGCGACGACCTCCCGTGCAGCCTCGGCTGACGGCCGTGGGTGCTCCACGCGCTCGACGCCTTCGACGGTCGAGCCATTGCGAAGATTGCGCACTACGAACTGGGAGGCGGACTCGACTTGGGCGTCGATGCGCCCATCAGCTCCCAGCTGATCGACGACCTCGTGCGTGACCGCGAGGGTCGGGTAGGCGATGCAGCGGATCAGCGCGTGGGGCATCCGCGCCTGCGGGTCGCGGCCGAAGCACAGCAACCCGCCGACGGTGGGCCCACCGGTCTCGGCGTGCAGAACGTCCGCTCGCTGCAGCAGCTCCAACCGCTCGGCGTCCGAAAGCTCTGACCACACGACGGTCCGACGACCGGCGAACGGCGCCTGAACGGCATTTGCGTCAAGGTCGGTCGGACTCGCACCGAGGACAGGGCGCAGATCGGGTTGCACGGCGCCGGAGGCCTGCGTAAGGCGGATGAGCTCCTCGCGGCTGCACTCGCGCGACGTGCTCCCCGCCCGCACGTAGTAGCTCTTCCCTTCTCCTCCACCGACGGCGTAGGGCTTCTCCTGACCCATTTCGACGCTCACGACGCCGACCGCGGTGGCATTGATCACCACGCGCTGCCACGTCGGGAGCGCCGGCGGATCGAGGAGCGTGCGCGCCACGTTCATGGCGCGCTCCTCGTCCCAGGCGCCGAGCCCGGTGACCGTGCGGTCGTCCTCCACGCCGACCAGGATCCGACCACCCTGCGTGTTGAGAAACGCGCACAGCTCCTTGGCCAATGCCTTCGGGGTCGTCTCAGCCGACTTGAGCTCGGTGAAGGAGTCCTCGTCTCCCGCGGCCAGGACAGCAACCTCCGCGGCGGTGAGCGGTCCGCCTACCACCCGTACTTCTCCCGCCGTCGTCGGAACGCCGTCTCGCCGCCTTCGAGGATCTGCTCGGCGGCCGTGCGCACCTCGCGGTCGTCGATCGGCCCGTGCGCCCGCACCTCGCCTCGGGCGGGATCCGACGGGACCGCGTCCAGGACGACGATCTGCTCCGCGTCGCCGAGCACCGGGATGTTGGCGTTGTGCGTCGCGACCAGGAGCTGCCGTCGGCGCTTGGCACTGCGGAGGCGCTGCACGACGTCGTCGTACACGAAGCGGTTGTCCAGATCGTCCTCGGGCTGGTCGATGAGCAGGGGCTCAGAGCCGGACAGGAGGGTCAGCAGGAGCACGGCCGTGCTCTTCTGCCCCGGGCTGAGCTCGCTCAGCGGGCGGTACATCTTACTTCCAGCGGGTCCTACGTCGAGCTCGACGGTCGCCTCGTCGCACAGATCCTCGATCTCGATTGCAAGCAGGTCATCTTCGGTCAGCTCGCGTTCCAAGGTGGCGGCTTGACCATCGGGGAGTCCGAACGACCCCGTAACCTGACGCTCGCGGACGCGCCGGGCCAGCTCGGCCGGAGTGAAGTCGGGATGGCTGATCATCGCCTCGAGGGCTGCATTTCGCACGCCGGTCTTCCGCCGTCGCAGGGAGTCGAGCAAGCCCGACCGGTCAGCCTGATAGCGGACCCGCACTCGGACGTCGCCGTCGGTCGCTCTTGTCAGCTGCTCCGCCGCCGCGTCGCGGGCCCTGAATCGCCTGGCCCGCAGATCCGCGAGCTCGGCGATGCTGCCGCGCCGGGCGGCACGCGCCTGCAGCACTCGCTGGCGCGACGCGCGCAGCTCTCCTTGCAGAGGGATCAAGGCCTCGATCCGACGCTCCACATCGAGGTACCGCTCGGGATCCACCTCCGGCATGCTCGTCTGAAGCGCCCGGAGGGCCGCGTCGAAGTCCGCTTGACGCGCGGCGCGGCGGGCGCTCCAGGCAGCCTGCGTCGCGGCGAGCCGCTCGCGGGCAGCAGCGAGGTCGTCGTGCAACGCGTCGATGGCAACGGCGAATGCCGTGGTCGCGGCGTTCACCGCGTTCTCGGCGTCACCCAGGAGATCGAGGTTCGGCCACTCGGCGGCGGCCTGCGCCACCGTGGGGGGCGGCGTCTCCTCCCTCAGCCTGTCCAGGCCGCGCAAGCGCTGGAGCACCGCCGCATCGAGGGCCGTCAGGCGCGCCTGCTCCCGGTCGAGCGCTCGTCGCTCGCGCAGGCGGTCCTCGAAGCCGGCTTCCGCGAATCGCCTGCGCCACTGCTCAAGCCCCGGAAGCTCGGCAAGCTGCTCCTCCCAGTGGTCGATGCGGCCGAGCTCCTCGCGCAGCGCGCGCGCTCCGGCCTCCAGGGAGCCCAACAGCTTGCGCTCGGCCGTCCGAATGTCGCTCAACGCCTCCCGTGCGAATTCGTCTACGAGCTCGAGACGTCCTTGAACGCTCTGCGCCGTGTCGTAGAGCTGCTTCTGGCTGAAGACCCGCAGCGTCAGGAGACTCCGGGGGGCGAGTTCCGGCACGACGACGCCGATTGCGTCACGCACGACCGGGGCGTGCGGCATCGTCCGCTCGATGGTGTGTGAGGCCGCCGGCGCGCTGGTGCGGAGCCTGACCATCACCTTTGAGCCCGGCCGGATCGCATTCGCGAGTAGGTCACTGGCGTCGCCGGGCGGTGGTGAAGGCAAGTCGAAGGCCCAGCGCAACGACTCGATGACGGTGGACTTGCCGGTCCCCTTGCTCCCGATCAGGCAGCTGAGCTCCGGGCTCAGGCCGATGGACTGGCCGTCGAGAAAGCCGCCTTCCCAGCCGATCGACAGGATCTCCCCCGCGACCCGCGCCGCGTGCGGATCCTCGAAGGAGATGCGGGAGTCCGGATCCAAGAAGGCTTGGCGCAGACCCTCGACGCTCGGCTCCTGCATCTTGATCCAGACCGATGCGGTCCCGATGCTGTCTGGGTCGCGCGCGTCGGAGGTGAGGACGTAGGCCAGCCGACGCTCACGCCGGAAGTGGTCGTCCTCGTTGGCGAGGATGCGTTTCGTACCGTCGTGGGTGATCTTCTCCACAGCGACGGGAACGTGAGTGGCCAGCAGCTCCGGCGTCTTCCAGCAGTCTGCGCGCGCGCCGCCCTGCAGCGTTGACAAGACGCCCTTTGTCGACGTCACGTGGGCAGCGATGCAGATCCCGTCGCAATCCTCTTGCACCTTGCGGATCAGGTCACCGAACGGAAGTTCGGAACGAATCTCGGTGCTCTTCGCCGCATCGCGTCGCGCTCGTGAGAGACCGACCAGGGCGAGCGTCTCCTCCAGGCGCCAAACAGGCGTCTTCAGGTCGAAGAGGCAGAGCACGTGAATGCCCTCTTGGGTCTCGACCTCGAAGCCCGGCAACAGCCGCATGTGCAGGCGCGAGGCGGCATGGCGAAGCTCGTCGATCCAACTCACGTCATGGTGCTCCGTGATCCCGACCAGCTCGATGCCATGGTCCTTCGCCGCCTGCAGGTACTTCAACGCGAGCGCAGCTCGTTCATCCGGATCGGTGGGTTCAGCCCCCGGCCAGTGCTTGTCGGCGGGCGTGTGGACCTGGAGGTCAGCCCGGAAGTACCGCGCGCCGCGACTCGGGGCCGGGGTTGAGGTTGGATCACTGGGCATTCTGAGGCCCAACCGTATCTGGCCGAGCGGGTGGAACCTGCGTGCTCGCTGGATGGAAGCTCCGACGGTCGGTCGCTGTGGATCGCGATGTCCGTCGGGCTACGTCGTCCGGGCTGCCGTGAAGTCGAGCAGCGGGCCGAGCTCGACGGTGACCGCGGGGAGCAGCAGCGGCCGCAGAACATCGCCTGCATGGTGCACGGTGCGTGATCGCCAAGCGTCGCCGGCGGGGTCGCGATGGACCTCGACCGCCTCGTCTGCCACGTTCACGATCCAGTAGTCCTCGATCTCGTGCCGTGCGTACAGCCGTGACTTGGTGATGCGGTCGAAGCGCAGCGAGGAATCGGCCACCTCGACGATCAGCAGCGGTCGATCGGCGGTTCGCTCGAGCATCTCCGCCGTCGTGCGGATGGCGATGTCTGGCTGCGGCATCGACCGCAGCTCGGCCAGCACGATGCTGTTCTGCGGCGAGACGAGCTCGGTCTCGGCGAGCTGCAGGACCAGCGTACGGTTGAGCCAGGTGACCGCGCGCTCGTGAACGCGCCCGATCGGGCTCATCTCGACGACGACGCCTTCGATGAGCTCGACGCGCAGGTCACCCTCGAAGAGTCCGACCTCGTGCATCCGGCGGTAGTCGTCGATCGAAAGCCGATGCACCGGAGCAAGCAGGTCAAGCGTCGTCGAGGCCATGGCACGAGTCTGGCGCGTGAAGCTCAGAACGCCAAGTCCTTGACGCAGCCCGCCTCGTCGAAGGGCTCACCGCGGGTGAAGCCTCCGACGCGCAGCCAGTCGTGCCGATCGGGCAGGGCGCGCCATAGCGCAAGGGCCGGCGACGAGCAGACGGAGTAATGCCCGTCTGGGGAGTCGAAGATGCGGCCGTCGGAGCCGATGACGAGCGTCTCGCGCGTCCAGGAGTTGCAGAAGCAGTCGACGTGCGTACCGTCAGGGGCGAGGTCGTCGAACCACCAGTCGAAGAGCTGGGCGTGCCCGAACGGCATCACACGCAGAAGGACCAGCGTACGGCGCGCTCGTTCCCCTTCCGCGTCGGAGGAAGCTGGGGCGACGCGATCCATACGGGGGATCTTCTGGGCCTGCGGCGTTGCACATCAACACGTAGATGTGACGAAACTCCCCGTAAGGTCGTTGACGTTCACGCGCCTGCCCGCTTGGGCCAGATGGACGCGTAGGCGTGCCCACTCGGCCGCTACGTCGGCGTCGATCGCGAGGACTTCTACGTCGGCGATCGACTCGAGGGTCGCCAGCCGGCGCGCGCGGATGTCGAGGTCGG
>JBBJOW010000071.1:3113-16569 GCA_037724045.1 Solirubrobacteraceae bacterium | reverse complement strand
CCGGCGCCGGCGGGTGCCGTCTACGAAGTTCGCGGGCCCTTCCGCCGCCACGCGGGCGGGGCGGGTGGATCGGTCGGCGCCGGCAACCCCGCGCCGGCGGGCGAGCAGCGGCCGAACGGTCCGCTGAACCCCGGCGCTGACGCCGCTCCTGCGCTGTCGCTGCGCGTGCGCCCGCGAATGCGACGCGCCCCGGTGCTGGCCCGCGGCGTGCCGGTACGGGTGCGCACCTCCGAGGTGACGCGCGTCTCGCTCGTGGTCGAGACTCCGAACCTCCTGCGCGAGCGCGCGCCGGATGGCAGGGGCTCCGACCGACCGCGGACGATCCGGCTCGCGGGGCAGTCCGACCTGGGCATGACCGCGAACCTCACCCGCCTCGTGCGGCTGCGGCTGGGTCGCCGGGCACGGGTGCGCCTGGGCCGCCGTCCGCGCGGGCTCGAGGTTCGCGTGGTCGCGACGGCGCTCGACTCGGCCGGGAACCGCAGCGTCGCGACAGAGACTGTGCGCATCGGGGGCGCGCATCAACGCCGGCGTGGTCGACGCCCCGGTGCAGGCGGGAACCGGCGCCGCGCGGGTGGCCGCTAGCGTTCTGGAGGGCACCAACGAAGGGACCAGATGACCGACGAGCCGACGATCTACGAGTTCGCCGGAGGCCGCGGAGCCTGGCTGCGCCTTGCCGATGAGCAGTACCACCGGTGCCTCAAGGACCCGCTGCTCGGCGAGCAGTTCGTTGAGGAGCACGCCGCACATGTCGAGCACCTCGCGGCCTGGCTGGCCCAGGTCTTCGGCGGGCCAGGCGAGTACACCGAGCGCTTCGGAGGCTTCACCGCGATGCTCGACCACCACGTCGGGCTCGCGATCACCGACGAGCAGCGTGTGCGCTTCGTCGAGGTGACGATGGAGGCCGCCGAAGCCGCCGGGCTGCCCGAGGATCCGCGCTTCCGCGAGCGGCTGCACGGCTACATCGAGTGGGGCGCCGGTGTCGCCCAGCGCAACTCGCACCTCGGCTACGAGGCCGACCGCACCGCGACCGTGCCGACGTGGGGCTGGGGCCCCAGCGGCCCGCCGCCAGGGGCGAGAGAACGCTGACGAGGCGAGCGTCGTCGGCAGGCAGCTGATCGCGCCGAGCGCTGCGTGGCGGCGGCGTCCGACCGCCGACGGACAATCGCCCTGATGGCACCGAGCGAGGCCACAGCTCCGCGTACCGTCCTGCGCGCGGTGCTGACCGTCGTCGGCGTCGTCGTCATCCTCTACCTGCTCTACCTCCTGCAACGGCCGATCGGCTGGCTGCTGGTAGCCACCTTCCTAGCCGTCGCACTGTCGGGTCCCGTGAACTTCCTCCAGCGGCGGATGAAGCGCGGGTTCGCGATCACGCTCGTGTACCTGGGGCTGCTCGCGGTGCCGATCGTCCTCGGGGCACTGCTGGTCCCCCCGCTGGTGACCGAGGCGAACGACCTCGCCGAGAACGCGCCCGAGTACGCGCGCGACATCACGACCTTCGTGTCGGAGAACGACCGCCTGCGCGGCCTCGATCGCGACTACGACATCACGGGCAAGCTGCAGGAGCGCGCCGCCGAGCTGCCAGATCGCCTCGGCGGTGCGGCGTCGACGCTGCGCGACCTCGGCCTGGGGATCGTCAACTCGATCTTCGCCCTGGTCACGATCCTGATCCTGACGGCCTTCATGCTCGGCAGCGGACGAGGCTGGATCCGTCACGGCCTGCGTTTCCTGCCCGAGGACCGCGCCGACCGTCTCGAGCGCGTCCTGGCGCGCTCGTCGACCGCGGTGGGCAACTACGTCGCCGGTGCCCTCGCCCAGGCGACGCTCGCAGGGATCCTGTCCTACGTCGTGCTGCTGATCCTCGGCGTCCCGTTCGCCGCACCGCTCGCGCTGATCATCTTCTTCCTAGACCTGATCCCACTGGTGGGCGCGACGATCGGCGCGGTGATCGTCGGGATCGTCACCGTCTTCAGCGACTTCCCCACCGCGACCATCGTCTGGGCGATCTGGTCGATCGCCTACCAGCAGGTCGAGAACAACCTCATCCAGCCACAGATCCAGAAGCGGGCCGTCGACATCAGCCCGTTCGTGGTCGTCGTCGCGGTCCTCTTCGGGGGCACGCTGCTCGGCGTCCTCGGCGCTCTCGTGGCCGTGCCCGTCGCCGCGACGCTGCAGATCGCGGCGCGCGAGTACGCGGACTTCCGCGGGCTGAGGCCGCGCCCGGAGACCGGGAAGGGCGATCCCGACCCGGATCCTCCGCCGGACGGCCCAGCGGAGCCGGCCGGCGGCGCGGCGCCCGCCTGAGCGCGCAGCCCCGGTCAGCCGCCGCTGAGGCGGGGGCTGGCGAGGAAGCAGGAAGCGACGCGTGCAACGCACTCCAGCGACCGCTGCTACTCCGAAGGAGTGATGACGACGCCAGGCGCCGCCTCAGCGACGGCGGCGGCGCAGCAGCGAGAAGGTGGCGGCGACGCCACCGCCGATCAGGAACCCTGCGACGGCCGCGCCGGTGAGCGCGGCCTGGCGGTTGTCCGCCAGCTGCCGGCGCCAGTTGGTCAGCTCGCCGACCTTGGAGCGAAGGTCGTTGACCGAGAATGCCAGCTCCTCGCGAGTCGACTCGATCGAGCCGCGGATCTGCTCCGGCGTGCGCTCGGCCACTGCTCAGCCCTCCCCTGACTTGCCGGACCGGTCGAGCGAGCGCGCCAGCTGATCGCGCTCGACGCTCTGGGACTCCAGGTCTTGGCGCGTCAGCTTGGCCTGCTCGATCGCGAGATCCGGGGTCGGCGGCCCCTCGCTCAGCCAGCGCTTGGCGAGCAGGCCGGCGATCACGCCGAGCACGGCGAGGATCGCGACGACGATCAGGTACCCGACCCACACGGGGCTGTCGAAGAGATCCTGGAAGAAGTAGGCGAGCGCGTGCAGGAAGTAGATCGCGGCCAGAGCGAGGAAGACCCCCGCGGCCGCGCCTACGGCTGCGCCGCGAGCGAGCGTCTTGGCCTTGGTCGTGACCTCGGCCTTGGCCAGCTCGATCTCCTCGCGGACCAGCAGCGACGCCTTCTCGGAGACCTCTACGACGATGTCGCCGAGCGTCTTGTCGGCGTCGTCGTTGCCCTGCGGGCTCATCGGGAGAGGATCCTCAGCAGGCCGGCGAGCACGAGGCCGCCGGCGAAGGCCGCCCCGACGTAGAGCTCCGGGCGCTCGGCGAAGGGGTCCGACGATGCTGCCTGGTCGGCAGCAGCGGGGGAGCCGGGCGGAGGCGCGGAACCGGCATCGGACGCCTCGCCGGCATCAGACGCCTCGCCGGCATCGACGGGCGCGCCGGGCTTCTCGCCCGCGGCCTGCTCGCGCTCGGGCAGCCACGGCGCCGAGCCGGTCTGCTCGTCCGCGGGCTGGGGGGACTCTGGCTGGCTGTCGGAGATCCCCATCGCTAGAAGTCGGGCGGGTCCTCGTCGAAGACCTTGACCCAGACGGCGGTGGCGATCCTGTTCGCGAGGATCGTCGTCAGGGCGCCGACGCCGGCCAGCAGGCCGCTCCACATCAGTCGCTTGCTGAGGTCGTTGCTCATTCGGCCCGGCATTCAACCAGACGCGGCCCGGGCGCTCGCCACCGGGATCTCGAGGCCGCCGCAGATGGCGTCGGTGACGAGTCCCTTGGCGCGCTCGAACTGCTCCTCGGTCGGAGGCAGCAGGTCGAAGATCCAGCCCGAGAGCAGCTGCTCGATCGCGCCGTAGAAGCACATCGCCGCGAACTCCGACGAGATGTCGGCCTTGAAGATCCCGTTGCGCCGGCCGGACTCGACGATCGCGGCGATGCCGTTGTAGGCCTCGCGGATCGTGTCGAGGTGCTGACGCCCGAACGAGTTGGCCGCGCGCGTGACCTCGACGATGATGACCTTCATCAGGTCGGGCTCGTTGCGGTAGGAGTCGATGATGAACGAGGCGACCAGGTGCAGCTTGTCGCGGGGGCATATCTCCTGGCGGTCGATCTCGGCGATCGCATCGAGCATGACCTGCCAGCGCTCGAGGAAGATCTGGTCGAGGATCTCCTCCTTGGAGTCGAAGTAGTGGTAGACGAGGCCGTAGGCGACGCCCGCCTCGTCGGCGACGTCCGAGACGCGGCAGTGGTGGAAGCCCTGACGCGCGAAGACGGTGATCGCCGCGTCGAGGATGAGCCGGCGCTTGTCGACCGCGCCGGGCCGGGCGGCGCGCGGCGCCATCAGACTCCCACCGCCTCGGGCCGGCGGTAGGCGTCCGGCACGCGGTTGGCGAGGCTCGGGAGGGTGCGCCGAACCTCGTCCTGATGGGCGAGGTCGAGCTCGGCCGCGACGAAGCACTCGCCCGCCCCGGCGCCGGCGCGGGCCAGGACCTCACCCCACGGATCGACGATCTGCGAGGCGCCGTAGCTCTCGTAGCTCGGTGGCGCGTGGCCCACCTGGCCGGCCGCGACCACGAACGCCTGGTTCTCGATCGCCCGCGCACCCAGCAGCGTGTCCCAGTGCCCGGCCTCGCCGGTCGTGCGCGTGAAGGCCGCGGGCACGGTCAGCACGCGCGCGCCCTCGACGGCGAGGATCCGGTACAGCTCGGGGAAGCGCAGGTCGTAGCAGACGGTCAGCCCGAGGCGGGCGTCGCGCGCCTCGCTCGCGACGATCTCGTTCCCGGGCTCCTCGGACTCCGACTCGCGGTACTCCGTGCCGCCGACGACGACGTCGAACATGTGGATCTTGCGGTAGACGCCACGCGCGTCACCGTCGGGCCCGAAGTGGACGCTCGTGTTGGAGAGCTTGTCTCGACCCTCTCGGCGCTCGACGACCGACCCCGCGACGAGGTCGATGCCCAGCTCACGCGCGGTCGCGCCCGCCCATCGCAGCGTCGGTCCGTCGAGCGGCTCGGCGCCCGCGAGGAGCGCCTCGCGGTCCCCGAGCACGTTGAACTTCTCCGGCAGGACGACGAGCGTCGCGCCATCGGCCGCGGCCTCGCGCGTGAGCCGGTCGGCCGTGTCGAGATTGCGGTCCTTGTCCTGCGTAGAGTTGAGTTGAACGGCTGCTGCGCGCATCGGTTCCTCCCCGCTGCTGCGCCAGATTGACTGGTCAGTCAGCGAGTGTACCCGCCCGTCTGGCGCACCTCGCCTGATTCGCCCATGCTCCGCGCTGACCTACGGCCAGCTGGTATTCGTGGTCTCGCCGGGACCCGTCGAGCGCGCGACGTCACCGCCGAGCGATCCGCGATGCAGGGCTCATCGTCGCGTGAAGCAGCGGTCCGTTGCCGAGCTCGCAACGAGTTGGTAGCCCTGAGCGCGGATGAAGCCGATCCTCAGCCACGACTCGACGGGCAGACAGACCTGGTCCACGTCGAGCATGCTCAGCGCGCGGGCAACCTCGGGGGTGCCGAACTGCCCGGTCTCCTGGTTGGCGAAGTCCACCAGAACAACGCGCTCGTCGTAGTGAAAGCTCGGCTCGTCGCGCAGGTAGTCCATGAAGTACGCGCGCGGTGCGACCGTCTTGACGCGGGTGGTGAGCACGGTGATGGAGATGGCAAGCTCCCGCGGCGCCAGGATCACGTCACCGGGAGACGCGGCGTCGACGGCCTGCTGTGCGGACACCACCGAGCTCGGTCCGCGCTTCCACTGTGGGGTATCGAGCGAGACGCCGTTGGCCCCCGACCAGATCGGCACTCCGAAGGCGATGAGCACGACCGCGAGGGCGACCGGGGCGGCGATGCGGAGGCTGCGCCGGTCGAAACTCGTCGCGAGCCGGGCGCCGAGCACGCCGACAAGGGCGGCGATCGAGGCGACCCACGAGACACGCCACAGCGTCGGGCCCAGCCCCACGAGGTCGTACGAGAGCTGAGTGACCCCGGGTACGAACGTCACTCCCGTGAAGACCACCAACAGACCGGTGGTCACGCGCGCGGCCCGGTGGGGCACCAGCAGCGCGCCGGCGAGGACCGCAGCAACCACGATCGCCGCCAGCGGACCGTCGCGGAGGATCTCGGGCCCGAACCACCCGGGGTCGAACCGGAACAGGCGCCGCGAGGCGAAGGAGTCCGCCGAGCGGCCACCTGCCGCCAGCGTCATCGCCCCGGCGGCGAGCGGGTAGGCCGCCATGGAGAGGAAGCCGACGACTGCCCGGCGTGGTCGGCGTACCCACAGCGGTGCCGTACCGGCGAGAGCGATCAGCGGCACCAGGAACATCGCTGTGGTGCTCAGCCCCACGGCCGCCACCCCACCGGCGAACAGCCAACCCGCACGCCCTCTGGTGGGTCGCTCCACGTAGCGCAGCGCATAGACCAGCAGAAGCGGGACCACCAGGCACAGCAGGATCACCTTGCCCTGCCAGATCCGGGTCAGGAACAGGTTCCCCGGGGCGCCGTAGCCAGGGCCGCCATCGAACAGAAGGAACACCAGCGCCACGGTCACGGCCACCCCGACCGCCCTCACCCCCCAGTGCGCCAGCAGCCGCCACAAGGCAAGCACGGACAGGAACGTCGCCACGGGAGGCACGACGAGGTACACCACCGACGCCGCGTGAGCTCCGCTCAGCAGCGCCAGCGTCCCGGCCAACGCGTCGTATGACGCGACCGGCGGAAAGCTGGACATCGGAAACACGAGGTCGGCGAAGATCGTGTCGCGCAGGGGGAAGGTGCCGTGGTCCGCCACCCACTGGGAGAGGTTCACGTAGTAGAGGTCGTCCGGGTTGGCGCTCCGGGTGAACATCGACAGGACCGCGAGCGCGACCGCCCATCCGAGTGCCACCACGACCCCGCCGCGCGACGGCGGCTCCGCGCCGCGGTCGCGCGCCGCGGGAACGAGGCCGGCGATTCGACGGCAGCGCGCCATCGCGACCCCGGTCCCCGCGATCGCGGCGGTCAGCCACAGCGCGGCAGCCACAGGCCAGCTGGCACCAACCGCGACGACCACTGCTGCGAGCGCTGCGGACACAACCGTCACGGGCAGAAGAACGGCCCCGACGGTCGAAGAGCCGGCGCCGCCCGTGGGGAAGCTCACCACCCGCGCCGGTTCCGCGCTCCGGCGCGCTGGGTCTGGGCGCCGGTGCGACCGCCACCACCAGAGACCGAGGCCCGTCAGAGCAACCAGCTCGAAGCCGACCGCCCACGCCGCGCCCAGCCGGAGCAGCAGGCAGACGTGGTAGACGACCGTCCACGAGGACAGCACGACCACCGCCAGGTCGAGCAGGCCCTCGCAGCCGTGCGCCAGCCATTGCAGGTCGCGCTGAGCCTTGGTGCGGGTGGCCGGTGAGCACGGCTGTGGGGACGGCTCCAGCACCAGGCTCCCGCGGTCGTCGGGCCCCGAGACCCCGGACACTGCGGTCACGGTGTCAGACGGGCCCCGGAGACCCCGGACACTGCGATCAGGGCGTGAGACGGGCGCATCCGGCGCAGGATAGAGGTGGCTCGAGGCGGCGCCGGCTCTAGGATCGGGGCCGATGCGTGGTCACCAGCCGCCACCACGGACGCGGGCTCGCCCGGGGCCCCGAGGCGAGCGGAGAGCCAAGCTCCTGCGGTACGCCGCCGGCTCTGGGGTGGCGACGGTCTGCAGCGAGGTCACGTTCCTGCTTCTCTACGGCGCGATCGACGCGACGCCCGCAGTCGCCTCGAGCATCGGCTGGCTCGCGGGCGCGGTACCCAACTACTGGCTCAACCGCACCTGGACCTGGAAGCTCCGGGGCAGGCCGAGCCTGACCCGCGAGGTGCTGCCCTACGTTGCGATCGTCCTCGCCACGCTGCTCGTCGCCACCGTTGCGACCAGTGCCGTCCACGCCGCCTTGGACGGCAGCCAGGTCTCCGCCACAGTCCGCGTGGTCCTCGTCGGCGGCACGTTCCTCGCGGTCTATGGCGTGATGTTCCTGCTGCGCTACGTCCTGCTCGATCAACTGTTCCGTCGCGCGGCAGCGATCTCCCCGATCGGGACCACCGGTCCGGCGTCAACCGAGGAGCGGGTGTGAGCCACCAGTCGGGCGCCGGAGAGTTCGGCCGAGCCACCGGCCGAACCCTGGAGGACGACTCCGAGCAGGACCAGCGACGTTACCGCGCATACCAGTTCGAGCTGATCTCGCGCCACTGCGGCCCGTCCGTGCTCGAGGTCGGTGCAGGATTGGGCGAGTTCGCCAGCCAGTTCAGGGGTTTGCGACGCCACGTGGTGACCGACGTGGATCCGGCATGCGTTGCGCACATGAAGCACCGGTTCGCCGACCGCGCCGAGGTCGAGGCACGCCAGCTGGATCTGCAGGACGCATCGGCCGGAGTCGGGGCCTCCGTGTCCACCGTCGTAGCGGTCAACGTCCTGGAGCACGTCCAGGAGGACAGCGCCGCCCTCAGATCGTTGGCCGCGATCGTCGAGCCGGGCGGGACGATCGTGCTCTGGGTACCCGGCTACATGCAGCTCTACGGCGAGTTCGACCGGCGCGTCGGACACGTCCGCCGCTACACGCCCGACACCCTGCGTGCGGCCATCGTCGGCGCGGGCCTCGAGCCGACCGATGTCCATCCGGTCAACCTGTTGGGCGGGATCGCGTGGTGGCTCGCGGTGCGCCGCGGCGGTGTGGGCGACGCGGGGCGTTCGCCGGCCCGACGGCGTGCGCTGACCCGGACCTACAACCGCCTCGTCGTCCCGGTCACCAGGACGCTGGAGAGCCGGATCACGCCGCCGTTCGGTCAGTCGGTGCTCGGAGTCGCGACGGTCCCAGCGACTCCGCCTCCGCGCAAAGCGGAGAAGGCGAGCGCAGCGCCGGCGGGCAGCAGCGCGAGCCCCGGAAGCTGGTAGCGCCAGACGAACTGGGTGGTCACCGCCGGCACCAGCAACAGGATCACCCCCGAGGCAATCAGCAGGAGGCACATCGCTCGCACCTCCGATCCACGGGCCCGGCCCCACCCGAACCCGCCCATCAGGCCCAGCACCAGGCAACCGAGCAGCACGGGCCCTGGGATGTAGCCCACCCAGCTGTAGACGGCGAGCGCGGTCGCGTAGGGCTGGTGCGTGCTCAGCTGCTCACCGCCGTGCGCCTCGAAGGCCGGGCGGGTCCAGCTGTCGGGCTCGCGGTCGACGTAGAGATTGAAGCGCCACTTGTGTGACGTATCGAACTCGAAGCGGTCCCCCCGCCACACGTCGAAGTTGAGCGCAAAGTCACGCAGCACGACCAGGGCGTAGTCGACGGGCTGGTCTTTCATCGCCTCGTCCGCGAACGCGCGCATGGCTTCGGCGCTCGTCGTACCGGGCGGCGGCGTGAGGCGTGCCGCCGTCCCCGCGTCGTCCCACCCGTAGAACGTCGGGTCCTCGCGTTGCCCTCGCGGCTCGGGTGGACACAGCACGCGCTGGTAGTTCGGCACCGACAGGCCCGAGCAGTCCACGAACGAGGTCGTACGCATGTACGCCGCCTTCCCGGCGATCTCCGAGAGGCCGTAGATGCCGTGTTCGTGGTGGTACCAAGTCGCGTACGCGCCAACGGGAACCATGAAGGCGAGGGCGAACACCGCCGCCGGCGCCAGCCGGACTCGCCACCCGCGACCGGCGACCACGCAGAAGGCCACCCCGGCCAGGACAAGGGGGAGCCCGACCTGGCGAACGGTCACGGACGTTCCCAGGAGCAGCCCGGCGGCCAGGGCGAGCGGGAGCGTCGGGCGGCGGCGCCAGCCGAGCACCACGATGCCCGCGGTCACCACCAGCACGAACAGCGTGTCGCTGAGCATGGAGTGCTCCAGGAGCAGCTTCATGCCGTCGAACAGCACGGGCAGCGTCGCCAGCGTTGCCAGGAAGGGGGCCACACCCCAGCGCCGCAGCAGGACGTACAGCAGGACCGCTGTCGCCAATCCCAACAGGTGCTGCGTGACGGTGACCGCCAGCAGGCTCTCGGTGATCAGGGAGAGCGGGTAGAGCAGCAGCAGGCTGTAGCCCACCACCCGGTCCTGTGCGGGTTCGAACGTGTCGAGGAAGGACAGGTACCTCGGTCCGTCGCTCACCATCAGCGCCGGGGTGAAGGCCAGTGAGACGACCACGCGGACCACGGCGCCGAGCGCCAGCGCAATCAGGAAGGGCCGGTGCTCTGCGATCCAGCGGCCGTGCCGCCCCCGCTCGCGGCGAGTGCTCGCATCGGCGAGCTCCTCCCGGATGGCGGTCGCCGGGGTCACGGTCCGGGACGTCGCTCGCGCCGCCAGGTGTCGAGCACGACGCGTGCGTAGCGGACGGCGTACACCAGGTTGCCCCCCTTCTTGCTCGCGCCTGCCGCCCGCGCGCGCATGGTTCCGGGCACCTCAGCGATCCGGTAGCCGCGCGCGTGCACACCGATGAGCAGCTCGGCGGCCTGGTACTGCGGCTGGTCGAGGGTGACCGCTGCCGTCACCTCGGCCCGCATTGCGCGCAGACCGAACGACGTGTCGGTCAGCCGCTGCCGGATGAGCGCGCTCACGGCCCAGGCGAACACGTACACCCCGGCACGGCGGACGCGGTCGTCGACGTGGTGCTGCCCGAGCCGGCGTGAGCCCGTAACGAAGTCGGCGGTGTCGGCGATCACCGGGGCGAGCACAGTAGAGAAGTCGCTGGGGTCGTATTGGCCGTCGGCGTCGGTGGTGATGATGTACTGCGCGCCGTGGCTCCGTGCCACACGGTAGCCGAGCCGCAACGCCGCTCCCTGCCCCCGGTTGACCCGGCAGGTCACAGCGTAGGCACCATCGTGGGCCTGAACGACGGCCGCGGTGTCGTCGCTGCTGCCGTCGTCGACTACGACGAGGTCGACGCCCAACCCGCAGACCGTCGACGGCATCGTGGCGAGGACGCGCGGGAGCCCGCCAGCCTCGTTGTAGGCCGCGACTACGACGACCACCGGCGCGAACCGCGGTTCGCCGTACCTGTCGTGGAAGCCGACCAGCGCCGAACGGTCCACGTCGTCGACTTGGCGCCGTCGGGCCGCCGACGACACGCGGTGCCTACCCACGGGTTGAAGGGGCGAAGTCGCCCCAGGCACAGTCCATGCCTTCTGCCAACGACGTGGTTGGCGCGTAGCCGAGGCTGCGGGCGCGAGCGATGTCGACGACGACCGCGGGCATCTCGCCGGGCTTGCTCGCTACACGTGAGCCCGGGATGGGCTGCCCGGTGACGTGCCGGGCGACACCGGCAATCTCGTTGACCGTGTAGGAACGGTCGCCGCCGACGATGACCGGGCCGGTTGGCCAGTCGAGCACCGCGAGAGAAAACGCCTGGGCTACGTCAGCGACGTGGACGAGGTCTCGGCGCTGCTCACCGTCCCCGTAGATCTCGACGCCGCCGCCGCTGCCGGCCGCCCGCAGCAGCCGGGGCACGAAGCTGTCCTTATGCGCCATTCCCGGGCCGTAGACGTTCGTGAGCCGCACGACCGGCGTCCGGAGCCCGTAGGCGCCGGAGTACCCGTGGAGCAACATCTCGGCTGCGGCCTTGGTGGCGCCGTAGGGCGTGAGCGGCGCCAGCGGCAGATCCTCGGTGATCGTGCTGGCTCCGACGTCGCCGACCACGGCGTTCGTCGAAGCGAGCACGAAGGTGCCGACACCGCGGGCACGGCCAAGCTCCAACAGTCCGGCAGTCATCTCGACATTGGTGTCGTACACGTGCAGCGGCTGCTCGATCGAGCCGAGCACCGAAGTCGCCGCGGCCAGATGGACGATGGCATCGGTGCCCTCCGTCACGGCCCGCTCGCGCACCTGCGGGTCGCACAGATCGCCGGTTATCGCATGGACGGATCGGTCGGGAAAATCGTTCAGGTCAGCCACCTTGACCTCGTGGCCAGCCGCCCCCAGCCGGGCGACGACGTGCCGGCCGATGAAGCCCGACGCGCCGGTGACCAGGATCCGTAGGGCGGCCGGCGAGCGATCCTCCGACGGCGCCCGGCTCACGACCGGACGGTCGACAGGTTGCTCGGCTGACGCCAGTCGACGGTCGGCCGCAGGGCGTCGAGGTCGACTCGGCCCTTGTTCCTCTCGATGATGTCGAACATCGACGTGAGCAGGGTGTCCGAGAGGAGATGCGGTCGAAGGCCGAGCGATTCCAGCGCCGTGTGCGTGAACACGAAATGGTGGTTCTCCGCCTCCACCCGAGGGTTGTCGACGTACTCCACGTCGGCCTCACCGGGGAAGGCGCGGGCGACGACGCCGGCCATCTCAGCCAGCGAGTAGCTCTCGGTGGCCTGGTTGAAGACGCGAAACTCACCGGCGTCGGCCGGGGTCTCGCAGGCCAGCCTGACGCACTCGACGGTGTCGCGGATGTCGAGGATGGCGCGCGTCTGGCTCCCGCCTCCGTAGACAGACATCGGGCGCCCGAGCACCGCCTGGATGGCGAAGCGGTTCAGCACGGTGCCGAAGACCGCGTCGTAGTCGAAACGGGTCGCCAGCCGCGGGTCGAGCGCGGTCTGCTCCGTCTCCTGGCCGTAGACGATGCCCTGGTTCAGGTCGGTGACGCGCAGGTCCCAGATCCGACAGCCGAACTCGAGGTTGTGGCTGTCGTGCACCTTGGACAAGTGGTAGAAGGACCCGGGGCGCTTCGGGAAGAGCACCCGGTCGCTCCGGCCCTTGTGGGTGACGTCGAGCCACCCCTCTTCGATGTCGATGTTGGGAGTCCCGTACTCGCCCATCGTCCCGAGCTTGACCAGGTGGATGTCCCGGTTGATCTCACCGATCGCGAACATCACGTTGAGCGTGCCGACCACGTTGTTGGTCTGGGTGTAGACCGCGTGCTTTCGGTCGATCATCGAGTAGGGCGCCGCCCGCTGCTCGGCGAAGTGCACGATGGCGTCCGGGGCGAAGCCGCCGATCGCCTCGTAGACGACGTCGGCGTCGAGGAGGTCGCCGTGAGACAGGCTGATCGTCTCGCCGCTGACCTCGCGCCACGCGCGCACGCGCTCGTGAAGCGTCTCGATCGGGACGAGGCTGCCCGACCCGAGCTCATGGTCGTACTGCCGTCGCACGCCGTTGTCCAGAACACCGACGTCGTGCCCCTTTGCCGACAGATACAGCGCCGTCGGCCAGCCGAGATAGCCGTCACCACCCAAGATCAAGATGCGCATCGAAGAATCCTCTCGTTAGTCCGGCCCATCAGCCCTACGGACGCCTGCCATGAGCGGCGCGAAAGCATAGACCCCGTGCGGTGAAGGCCGGGGCCGGGACGTGGCCAGGAATAGAATCGTGGATCGTGGCAGAGAAACCCACCCCGACCGAGCCGGGTACAGGCACGCCGCTCGGCTAGGCCGACGGACCGCGGCCGCTCGCGCAGATGGAGTCGACCGCGCTCGGGGCGCTCGCCGCGCTCGCCGCCTCCGTCCTGTTCAGCGTGGGCCTGGTGCTGCAGGCCAGCGAGACCCAGAAGGTCGATGCGCGCTTCTCGCTGCACCTGTCGCTGATCGGGCAGCTGGCGTCCCGGCCGCGCTGGATGCTGGGCACCGTCGTGACGGTCCTCGGCTTTCCGCTGCACGTCATCGCGCTGCTGCTCG
>JBBJOW010000071.1:0-3013 GCA_037724045.1 Solirubrobacteraceae bacterium | reverse complement strand
AGCGGCGCCAGCGCGAGGGCTGCGGCCTGCAGGGCCCAGCCGAGCATCACGCAGAGCGTGCCGATCACCCACCGCCGGCGCCTGACAAGCCGGCTGAGCAGGGATAGGCGCAGCGACTCGTCGGCGGGAGCCTCGCGGGCCTCGAGCGACTGCAGGATCACGCCGACGCTGTAGGCGCTCGCGGACGCGAGCGCGACAGCGGTTCCAAGGAGGAAGGACAGCATGGCGTCAGTAGCCGCGTTGCGCGCCGAGCGCGCGCGGGTCGCCGGTGACGATCCCGGCGACGCCAGTGGCGGCCAGGGGGTCGAACAGGCGTGCGTCGTCGACCGTCCAGGCGAACACCCGGCAACCGGCCCGATCGACGGCGGCCGTGAACGCGGCGTCGACGAGCCTGTGGTGGAGCATGAGATCGCCGAAGCGCTCCGCCCGCAGCGCCTCGAGCACAGCCTGACGCCAACCCCGCGGCGACCACCTGCGCACGCGTCGCGCAAACGGGCCGCCGACGGAGATCGCCGTCGCGGCGCCGCGGTCGAGCTCACGGACGCGGTCGATCACGGCGAGGGACTGGGACGAGACGAGCGCGCGGTCGGTCAACCCGTGCGCTCGCAGGGCGGCGAGCGTCTCACGTTCGTAACCGGGCTCCTTGACGTCGACGTTGAGCCCCACGCCGCCGAAGCGCGGCCCTCCCAGGTGATCGAGCGCATCGTCCAGCGTGAGGCAGCCGCCACGGAGCATCGCCCGGACGCCGTGGGCGAGCACGGGCTCGCCGCGCCGCAGCCGCACGTCGAACTCGATCATGTCGGCGCCCGCATCGAGCGCGGCGTCGAACGACCGCAGCGTGTTCGCGGGCGCGACCGCACTCGCGCCCCCGTGTCCGATCACGAGCGTCACGCTGCCTACTTCCGGGTCGCCTGTACGGCGTCAACCCGAGCCCGCCGAACGGACATGGGCAGGTGTCGAAGCTCCGCCAGGGTGGGCACCGGCATCCGGCTCACCATCAGCAGGCTGAGAACCACCACGAGCGCGAGCGGCACGCCCCGGGGTGGGTCGACGGCCGCGAGCACGGCCACGATCACGCCCGCGGGCGGGATGGGCAGTCCGACGAAGCGGTGTCGCGACTCCACTTCGACCTGAAAGCGCGCCAGGCGCCAGCCGCCGCAGAGGACGAACGCGAGGCATGCGGCGATCCCCAGGACCGGGAGCGTGTAGAGGCCGCTCAGGTACACGGCCAGTGCGGGCGCGACGCCGAAGGAGACCAGATCGGCGAGCGAGTCGAGCTCGGAGCCGATCTCGCACTCCCTGTCGGTGAGGCGCGCGACGAGGCCGTCGACGGAGTCGCAGATGGCCGCGACGCCCACGCAGCCCGCAGCCCAGCCGAACTCGCCCTGCTCGAGGAGGATCAGCGCCACGAAGCCGGCCGCCAGATGACAGCTCGTGATCAGGTTGGCCGGGCTGGCGAAGCCGCTCACGAGCCGACTTCCCCCCTCGGGGACCGCGCGGCGATCGGCGTGACTCCGGCCCTTACGCGCTGGCCGGGGGCCACGAGCGCTTCGAAGCTGCCGGCCGGCAGCAGAACCTCGGTCCGCGAGCCGAGGTGGATCAGGCCGACCCTCTCACCGGCGCTCACGGCACTGCCGACCTCGGTCCACGAAGTGATCTTGCGCGCCACCATCCCAGCGGTTAGGACGAGCACCACCCGCCCGGAGTTACCGTCGATGGCCAGACGTCTGCGCAGGTTCTTGCCCGAGCGGGCGAGGAACGCGGGAGCGAAGCCGCCCTCGGCGTCCTCGGCTGCGGTGACCGTCCCTGCGAACGGGCTGCGGATCACGTGCACGTTGTGGATCGAGAGGAAGGTGCTGACGCGCAGCGCGCCGTTGGGCACCCAGGCGTCGCCGGTCTCGTCGACGCCCGCGACGACGCCGTCGGCGGGGGCGTAGATAGTGCCGGCCTCCGGCTCGAGCGGGCGCTCGGGATCTCTGAAGAAGAGCAGGCTCGCGAGCGCGGTCGAGGCTGTCACCCCGCCCGCGCGCCGCCCGGACAGGGCGATGACCAGGTCGGCCAGCAGCGCCCAGAGCACGTACCGCCGGGCTTCACTCAGCGCCCGCCAGGTCACCGGGCGTCGACCGGTCCGGAGGTGCATCGATACAGAAACGCGGGCGGCACGTTGAGCGGCGAGATGCGGCGCTTGACCGAGGCGAAGCGCCGCTCGAGCTCGCGCTGGATGAAGGGCGAGTACTGCAGCACGAGCATCACCCCGTGGGGAGCGAGGATCGTCGGCGAGAGGTCGAGCACGCGCTGGCGCACGGCGGCCGGGAGCGAGGTGAACGGAAGCGCGGAGACGAGGATGTCGACCTCCGCTCCCTCAAGGTAGCGCTCGACGTCCTGGGCCGGGGCGGTGAGCAGACGCAGGCGCGAATCGTCGATCTCGGCGTTGAGTATGGCCGCGAGCTGCTCGTCGACCTCGAACGCGAGCAGGCGCGCGTGAGGGCCCATCCGCCGCAGCAGCTCTCGGGTGTAGACCCCGCTGCCCGCGCCGAACTCGACGACGAGCGACGCCTCCTCGACCCGCGCCAGATCGAGCGTGTCCGAGACCGTGCGATGAGAGGTGGGCAGCAGCGCGCCGACCCTCCGCGGGTTGGCACGAAACGAACGTAGGAAGTTTCTACGCGCACCCATGGGGGTCACTATTGCTCCCTGCCTCTCGAGTATGACGGACGTGCTGGGGAAAGTCCAAGGGCCCCCCGGCTCCCCTCGGAACCGGGGGGCGCGCCCGGCTACTTCTCCAGCTTGCTCGTGTCGCGCGGCTCGAGGAACGGCTTGTCGAGCGGCGCCGACTCGCCTGCCTCGCGCTGCTGGCTGCGCTGCAGCTCGGAGTTGAACTCCGCGCCGAAGAGGATCGCGATGTTCGTGATCCAGAGCCAGACGAGGAAGGCGATCACCCCGCCGAGCGAGCCGTAGGTCTTGTTGTAGGAGCCGAAGTTCGCGACGTAGAAGGCGAACAGCAGCGAGGCGA
>JBBJOW010000070.1:0-16633 GCA_037724045.1 Solirubrobacteraceae bacterium | reverse complement strand
AGGACGGCGGCGAGGACCTGCGCCGCTGCCTGTGGGCCATCGCGCGCCAGCGCGTCGACGAGGAGGTCGAGGTCGTGGTGATCGACTCGGCCTCGACGGACGCGAGCGCGGCGCTCGCCGCGTCGACGGGTGCTCGCGTCCACCCGATCGCGGCCGCGGACTTCAACCATGGCGCTACGCGCAACCTCGGTGTCTCGCTGGCGCGTGGCGACGTGGTCGTCTTCACCTCCCAGGACGCCTACGCCCCCGGAGACGACTGGCTTGAGCGCCTGACCGCGCCCGTGCGCGCGGGGACGGTCGCGGGCGCCTACGGACGTCAGCTCGCTCACGACGGGGCCTCCGCGGCCGAGCGGTACTTCCTCGACTTCCTCTACGGCCCGGCTTCTCGCGAGCAGGCGGCCGCCGGGCCGCATGAGTTGACCATGGACACGACGCTCTTCTCGAACGTCAACGCGGCGATCCGTACCGAGGTGCTGCGACGCTTCCCCTTCGCCGAGGACATCATCATGAGCGAGGATCAGGAGTGGTCGCGGCGCGTGCTGCTCGACGGCGAGCGCCTGGCCTACGTCGCCGAGGCCGTCGTCCGCCACTCACACCCGTACACGCTGCGGGCGGCGTTCAAGCGCTTCTTCGACTCCGGCGTGTCCGCCGAGCAGACCTACATGGCCGGGGGTGCGCCCGCCGCGGAGGTGCTGCGCCGGCGGGCGACGGACTACGCCCGTGGTGAGCTGCGCTGGCTGTGGGACGGCCATCGCAGGGCGATTCCCTACGCGGTGCTCTACGAGGGCGCGAAGTTCGCCGGGCTGCAGCTCGGGCTGCGCCACGAGCGCCTGCCGGCCGCCGTCAAGCCGCACCTCAGCGCGCTGCCGACCTACTGGGCCGCGCGGCATGGCTGAGGCGAGCGTCTGCGCGTTCGTCCTCACGCGCGACCGCAAGGTGCTGCTGGTGGAATGTCTGCGCGGGCTGCTGGCCCAGACGCGTCCGGTGGACCGCGTCGTCGTCCTGGACAACGCGTCGTCCGACGGCACGCGGGGGCTGCTGGCCGCCGAGGGCCTGCTCGCCGAGCCCCGCGTGCGCTACGTGCGCAGCGAGATCAACACGGGCGGCTCGGGCGGCTTCCGCGCGGGCGTCGAGCTCTGCCTGGCCGAAGGGACGGACTGGTTGTGGCTCATGGACGACGACGCCGAGCCCGAGCCCGACGCGCTCGAGCGCCTGCTCGCGGCGCCCGTGGCCGATGATCCGGCAACGGTGGTGCTGTGCACCGCGGTCGTCCATCCGGACGGTCGCGTGGACCCCCAGCACCGTTGCTCGCTCGGGCGCTTCGTCCTGCCGCTCGGGCCCGAGGCCTATGCGGCCGGCCGGTACGCCGACGTGGACTGTGCGTCGTTCGTCGGCTTCTGCGTCCGCGCCGACGTCGCCCGCGCCATCGGGCCGGTGAAGGCCGAGTTCTTCCTGGGCTACGACGACGCCGAATGGTCGCTGCGGGCGCGCCGCCACGGGCGCCTCCGCCTCGTGCCCGAGAGCCGGATCGTCCACAAGATCGTCATCGGCGGTGGCGAGCAGACCCGCCGCGCGCGCGTGGCCAACCGGCTGCTGGGGCAGGAGTACAGCTCGTCGTCGTGGCCGGGCTTCTGGAAGGACCTCTACCGCGTGCGCAACTTCATCTGGCTCAAGCAGGAGCACTCGCAGATCGGGCCGCTCGCCTTCGTCGGGCTGACCGCCACCTACTGCCTCAAGGCGCTGCTCTACGACCCGCAGCCGTTCCGGCGCCTGCCCTGGCTTGCGCGTTATGCGATCAAGGGCCGGCGCGGCGACTTCCGCGCTCTCACCCCGGAGGTCTGGGTGCGGCGGACCGCTAGTCGCGGACGGGCTCGGGAACCTCGCGCCTGAAGGAGAACCGGCGGTGCAGGACGAAACTCGAAACGACGGTCACGAGGACGACCGCCGCCTGGGCGACGAGTACCTGGATGCCGATCACGTCGACGGCGAGCGGCAGCGCCGCCAGGTTGAACAAGAACGCACCGACGTACACCGAGGAGAAGCGCGCGAGATCGCGCAGCACGTGGCCGTGGACGCGGAAGACGATGAGCCGATAGGCGACGAACGACTCGAGAACGCCGATCACCCAGGCGATCGCGAGCACCGCGAGGTAGTGGACCGCGTCGCCGAGGGCGATCCGCAGGCCCGCGAACATCGCGAAGGCGAAGACGGTGTTCCACCCGCCGACGGCCAGGTACAGAAGACCCTGACGGCGGTCCGGAGTCACCGTGGAGCCGTGGTGGCGGCGTCTCGGGCGAGCCTGAGCCTGAGCCCGAGCGCCGTGCGCATCCCGTCCTGGACCTGCGCGGCGGCGCGATCCCAGGTGCGGTCGGCGACGAAGGACTGCCCCGCCCGCGAGCGCTCTTCCCATTCGGCCCGGTCGTCCATGAGGCGCTCGATCACGTCGGCCAGGGCGAGCGGGTCGAAGGGCGACAGCGCCACGGGGCCGTCGACACCGAAGACCCCCTCGGCGCTGATGCCGGCCAGGTCGACGCAGGGCAGCCCGCAAGCGAGCATCTCCTGCGGGATCAGCGAGTAGTTCGTCAGGGACAGGACCAGGCCGACGGTCGCCTCGCTGAACGCCCACGAGAGCTCCTCCGGGCTGAGGATGCCGAGGTGCTCGTAGGGGACGGGAACCTCGATCGCCTCCGGGTTGCCGAAGGCGAGAACCCGTATTCCGCCCCGGCGCTCGGCGAGCTCTTGCAGGGCCATGAGCGCCAGCGGGACCGCGCGCCGGGGCGTCACGTCGCGGCCGTACAGGGCGATGGTGTCGCGGCGACGCGCGACCGGTCGCGGGCGGTAGGCGGCATGGTCGACGCCGAAGTCAAAGCGCGACGTCGTGCGGCCGTAGCGGTCGCGCACAAGCTCCTCCAGCCACGGTGACGCGCAGATCGCGTGCATGTCCAGGCCGTAGGTCGCCTCGGCCCACCGCGACTCCACCGACGTGGCGTAGAACTCCGTCTCATGGTCGTGGACGAGGTAGACCCGGGCGCGGCAGTGGGGCAGCATCATCACGCCGTGGGCGGTCTGCCAGCCCGTCGCGACGACGACGTCCGCGCCGTACCAGGCATCGAAGCCGTGGAACACCGGGCCGTCGATCGGGGCGAACCACTCGCGCATGTTCCCCCGGATGCGCGCAGGACGATCGCCCTTCAGGAGCCCGACCTCGTCGTCGATCCAGAAGCTGACCGTATGCCCCAAGAGCTCGAGGCGCCGCATGATCTGCAGGATCGAGTTGTGGCCGCCCGAGCCGCGGGAGAACGGCGGGATCACGCACGCGACGTGCAGTGGCGCGTCCTGCGGCTGGCCCGGCAGGACACCCAGCAGCGGGGCCGCGCCCTCCTTGGCAAAGCGCCGCACGGGGTCCCACCGGACGGGCGCCGCGGCCTTCGCGATCGATCTGCCCGCCACGGGCCCGCCGCCCGACGTGGCCACCGACGCCGGCGCCTGCGCGATCGTGCCCTCCAGGGAGAGCCGGCGCTGGACGCCCGCGGGCAGGCCGTGGGCTCGGGAGCCCATCGCACTGAACAGCTTGCGGCCCGTGTGGTGCACGGCCGAGCGCCCCGTCCAGTGCCGAGCCGCGCGGCCCGTGACGCCCTGCTGGGCCATCCAGGCACGGTCGGCGGCGATCAGCGCGCGCACGTCGCGCACGGTGCTGCGCATCCCGAACGCCTCGACGTGGCCGATGGTGGAGCGCAGGCCGCGGTATTCGTCGAAGTAACGGCGCATGAACTGCACGGGTGGATAGTCGTGCGCGTGGAGCACGGCGGCTTCCGGGACGTACGCCTTCGCCCAGCCCGCCGTGAGCATCGCCCGTGCGAAGCCCTGGTCCTCGGAGTAGGCCACGTCGTCGAAGCGCAGCGCCTCCCAGCAGTCTCGGCGGTAGGCCGCGTTGACGTTGGAGAGGAAGGGCTGGTCGCCCTCGCGCTGCACCGCCGCACCGCCGCCGGGTGCCTCGTGCGTCGCGAAGAAGGCGTCGAGCTCGCGCGCGATCATCGGGGAGCTGTCGGGCCGCGGCCGGTGAGGGCCGTAGACCGCGCCGACGTCGCCGGCCAGATCGAAGCCGAGCTGGAGCCCGGCCAGCCACCCGGGCAGCGGGGTGGCGTCCTGGGTCAGGAAGGCGACGAGCTCGCCCGTGGTGGACTCCGCGCCGAGGTTGCGCGTCCGGCCGTGGCCGAAGCTCGCCGGCTCGATCTCCTCAAGCCGCACCCCGGGCCGGCGAGCGAGCTCAGGGCTTCCGTCGACCGAGCCCGAGTCGATGACCAGAACCTCCAGCGCCGCGGCGTCCGCGGCCTGGGCGAGTACCGCGTCGAGGAGCTCTGGGAGGTAACGCGCGCCGTCCTTGACCGGAACGACGACGGAGACCGTCCGCAGGGCCATCAGGAGCCGAGCAGCCGCCGCTTGACGTGCTTGGCGGAGCGCGCGACGCCGCGGGCGCGCCTGAGCGTGTCGAGCGCAGGGACGGCGCCGGGCTTGGCCATGAGCTGGTCGAGGTCCACGTGCCAGCGCTCGAGCCAGTAGAGCTTCTCCTGCGCCTCGGCGACCGTCGCGGCCGTCCTGGCCGCCTGGGCGTGCAGCTCGCCCTCGAGCTCGGCGACGCGGAGGCGCAGCGCGGCGATCTCCCGGTCACGTGGGTCGGTCACGGGCTCGGCGGTCACTCGGCGTCAGTCTGCCACGACCTCGCGCGCAGCAGCGCCGACGCCGGCCTCGCGGGAAGCGGTTCCCGCGTGGCCCTGTGCGTGGGGGCTCGTCGATGCGCCCACCGTCCTCACCGGCGTTCGAGGACGATGACGTCCTGCACCCGATCGAGGGCGCCGGGATGCAGCAGGCGGGTCGAGAACGTGCCCGCGAGGTGTGACTGGAGCCAGTCGAGCGTCAGGTAGGCGTTGCCCCAGCCGGCGTCCTTCACGCCCCAGTCGCCGTCCGGGCCGAAGACGTCGACGAAGTGATGGCCGGAGGTCATCATCGACGCTGCCGCCGCGGACGCGGTGCCCGGCGAGATCCAGCCGTTGCGCAGCTGCACCGCGAGGCAGTCGAAGCCGTGGGTCGTGATCACGAGCGCCCCGCCCGGTGTCAGGACGCGGTGCATCTCGGCGAGCCAGGCGAGCGCCGGCGCCTCGGCGAAGTGCGACCAGATGGAGATCGCGTAGACGAGGTCGATCGACTGGTCGGGCACATCGAGCGGCGGAGCGATCGGACTGTCGAAGAACTCGGCCATGGGCAGCTTGGCGCTCGCCCACGCGATCGCGTCGGCGTTCGGGTCGCATCCGAGGCAGCGCAGGTCCGGACGGGCCGCGGCGATCATGCGCAGCACCCGACCGGATGACGCGCCGAAGTCGAGGATCGTGGCTCCCTCGGGGACGGTCAGGCCGGCGGCGGCCACGGCTTCGAAGACGAGGTCGCTCACGAAGCTGTCGCCACCGGCGGCCACGGGACCGCGTCCCATGGCGTGGACCGAATCATCCGGCATGGCGGCGGTCAGCCCCGTGCGCTCCAGGGCGTCGTGAAGCTCGTAGTGCGCGGCGAGGTTCAGCGTCAGCCGGCGCCGGCCGGCGCCGGCGGTCTGGCGCCACAGATCCGCCGGAGTGCCCTCGAGCGCGGCTTCGAGCGCCGCGCGGTCGGCATGGGTCAGCCGGCCCTCGACGAGATCGGTGACGATCGTCTGAGGGTCGTGCCAGGGTGGGTCGGGGCGCTCCAGCAGGACGTCGACGAGCACACGTTCCCGGATCTCGTCAGGCGTGGGAGGCGCGTTCGGCCGTCCTCGTCCGTGCGCGCCGGCGACCGTGCGTTCGTCGTGGCGGCGACCGCGACGTCCGGCGATCCTCGCCCGGACGGCCGCGCCGCCGGCGGCGACGGCCAGGGTCGCGGCCTCGACGAACCGGCGGGGGGGTGGCATGGCCGGGACGCTAGGCGATCAGAGGTTCTCGGCGATGCGCGGGCTCTCGCGGCGGAAGACCGCGTAGCCGAGCGCGAAGGTCCCGAAGCAGATCGCGAGCGGTATCAGCAGCCGCCAGTCGGCGCCGAGAGCACGCGTGATCGAGGGCGCCGTCGGGTCGACGATCGCGTGGCGCACCTGGGTGAGCACGGCGGCGATCGGGTTGAGCAGGTAGAAGCGCTGGTAGTCGGCGGGGACCTGCGTGGCCACGTAGAGCACGGGGCTCGCGTAGAAGAGCAGCTGCTGCACGACCTCCCAGATGGGCTGGATGTCGCGGAAGCGCACGTACAGCGAGCTCAACAGCATGCCCACGCCCAGGGCGAAGACCGTGAGGATCGCCACCAGGACGGGAAGCTCCAGCCAGGCCCACTGCGGGAAGATGCCGTTGGCCAGGACGAAGATCGTGACCGCGATCAAGGTCATCCCGAGGTTCAGCGCTGCCGTGATGCCCACCGCCATCGGGATCACCAGCGGCGGGAAGTACATCTTGCGCAGGAGGTTCTCCCGGGAGACCAGGGACTGGACGGCATTGCCGGTGATCTCCCCGAAGTACTGAAAGAGCACCATGCCGAAGAGGATGTAGACCCCGTAGTTCTTGACCGCGTCGTCCAGGCCGATGATCTGGGTGAAGACGACGTAGACCACGCCGAAGAACGCGAACGGCCGCACCAGCGTCCAGATCCCGCCGAGCGCGGAGCCGTAGAACCGCAGCTTCCAGTCGGTGAGGGCCAGCGTCCAGGCCAGCGCGAGCGAACGACGGAAGCCGACGTCCTGACCACCGCGGCGTCCAGCCTCGATGACGGTGACCTCGCGCCGGTCGGCGGGCACATCGGCCTGCGGTGCGGTGGAGGTCGGCTCCAGCAGGGCGCTCACGCGTCGGTCACCTCCACTTCGTAGGGCAGCTCGACCAGTCCGCCGGTGTTCTGCGTGGCGTGGACGTAGACCGAGGTGAGATCCTCGCGCAGGTCGATGGCGTTCGCTCCAGAGCCGGCGCGCGCGATCGACGGCGTCAGCAGGTACTGGCTCGTGGCGAACGGCGTGTCGAGGGCGAAGCGCACCACGATCTCCTCGCCCGCGGAACGGTGGCCGAGATCGACGCCCTGCCACTCCGTGCTGGCCACGAAGTAGGTGTGTCCTGCCTGGTTGCGGAGGGTGACCGCGACGATCGGTGAGTCGACTGCTGCGTGGAAGCGGACGGCGACCGCGATCTGCAGCCGCTCGCCCTGGTGTATCTGCTTGATCCGCTCGCCCCCGTGCTCGAACCAGGCCTCGACGACCTCGGCGGTCCCCTGGTCGCCGTAGCGCTGATCGTCGCCGTCGGCGTCGTCGTGCAGCAGGCGCCCGAAGTTCAGCTCGTTGTAGGCGCGGGCGATCGCCCGCGGCGCGCCGATCTCGAGCACCTCGCCGCGCTCGACGAGCATCGCGCGATCACAGAAGCGCTCGACGGAGAGCATGTCGTGGGTGACGAAGACGATCGTCTTGCCCTCGTCCTTGAGGCGGTCGAACTCCTCGAAGCACTTCTGCTGGAAGTTCGCGTCGCCCACGGCGAGCACCTCGTCGACGAGCAGCACGTCGGAGTCCACCTGGATGGCGGTCGAGAAGCCGAGGCGCACGGCCATCCCGCTGGAGTAGTTCTTGAGCTTGAGATCGACGAACTCCTCGAGCTCGGCGAAGGCGATGATCCGATCGAAGCGCTCCCGCGCCTCCTTGCGCGACAGGCCGAGCATCACGGCGTTGATGACGATGTTGTCGCGCGCGGTCAGATCCGGGTTGAAGCCCACCCCGAGCTCGATGAACGGCGACAAGCGTCCGTGCACCTCGATGCGGCCCGCGTCGGGACGGTAGATGCCCGCCAGGCACTTGAGCAGCGTGCTCTTGCCCGAGCCGTTGCGGCCGACGATCCCGAAGAATTCGCCCTCGCGGATGGTGAGGTCGACGTCGCGCAGCGCCTTGAGCTCGTTGAAGGTCGTCGAGCGCCACGGGTGCAGGACACGTTCCTTGAGCGTGCTGTACTGCTGGTGCGGGAGGCGGAACGTCTTGGCGACGTGCTCGATGCGAAGCGCCGGAGGAGCGGTGGCGATGCGGTGGCTGCGCTGCGCGGCCGGCGTGATGTCGAGGGTCGCGCTGTTCACCAGGAGGCAGACGGTAGCGACCGCCCTGCGGCGAGGGCCTGCGTCGGTCAGGGCGCCAGCGGCTCAACGCTGCCTGCTCGCCGCATGCTCGAGCTGGAGCTGGTGCACGCGGGATCGCCGCTCGAGCTCACGCTGGAGGCGCAGCACCTGGAGGTAGAGATCGATGCGGTTGTCCTCCATCCGTGCGATGAGCGGCAGCTGGTAGGGGGCGACGAGGTTGCGGACCGAGTCCGCCCACGGGGCCGAGGAGCTCAAGAGGACCCCGAGGCCGAACACCGCGGGCACGACGTGCAGTTCGAGCCCCGGTCGGTCGGCGACGAAGTCCTCGACGGCGGTGAGCACGCCGTTGCGCGGCCCGCCCTCCGTTCGCGCGTAGGCCCACCGGCCCGCGGGTGAGAATCCGTCCTCGCGCAGCTCGGGCGCCCCACGCTGCGCCCCTCCGGTGTAGGAGTGGGGGTGAACGGCTTCGGCCGGGAGCCTCTCGGGCGCGTAGTACGCGTCGCGGCGGGCGCTCGGCCACGCGACGTCGTGCAGGATGACCACGCCGGGGTGCTCGGGGTCCGTGAGGCGCGCGTGGAGCGCGCGCAGCTCACCATCCACCGTCCAGTAGTTGTGGTCACCGTCGAGGATGTAGGCGTCGAGTGCGGGTAGCCGCTCGAGCGCGGCGGGCGAGTAATCACGGATCAGGCGCAGCCGGGTCGCTCGCTCGGCGAGCCGCACGAGCTGCACCGAGGGCGCGGGGTCGATGCAGTGCACGTCGCCGTCCACACGGTCGGCCCAGGCGGTGAGCTGCTCGGTGAAGGCTCCGCCCTCACCGCCCACCTCCGCCACGCGCCTGGCGCCCGCGGCGTCGAGCACGTCGGTGATGAGCGGCTCGAAGGAGGCGAGGGAGTGCAGGAGGTATTCGGGCAAGCGTCCGCGGGGCGCGTCTGCCTACAATCGCCACCGCTCGATGACTTTACCGGTTCTTCCACGCTCGGCCGTGCCGAACGATCCGCGTCTCAGAGTGATTGCCGAAGCGATACGCGCCTGCGATCCCGCCCTGGTCACCTTCGATCTCTTCGACACCCTGGTGTTCAGGAAGGTCGACAGGCCGGTGGACGCCTTCGCGCTGGTCGGGCGCAGGCTTCGCGAGCTTGATCTGCTGTCCGCGGCGGTGACCCCGGCGATGTTCGGGGCGCTCCGGGCCGAGGTCGAAGACCTCGCGCGTTCACATCGCGAGGCCCGTGACGGAAGCCGGGAGGTGGATCTGCCCGCTATCTACGACGCGTTTCCCCGCTGGCCGCTCGCGCCAGAGGCGACCACCGAGGTCCTTGCCGCAAACGAGGTCCACGTCGAGCGCAGCCTGCTCGTCGCAGATCTCGACGTCGTCGCGTTCCTCGAGGGAGTGAAGGACGGCGGGCGTCGCCTCGCCGCGGTGTCGGACATCTACTTTCCCGAGCAGATGCTGCGCGAGCTCCTGCAGCTGCCGCGCCTCACGGCGCTGCTGGAGGACATGCAGCTCCACGTCTCCTGCGACCTCGGCTTCGGGAAGGGCAGCGGACTCTGGTCTCGCACCCGCGAGGTGCTCGGTGTGCCACCGGAGCAGATCGTCCACTTCGGCGACAACCCGGTCGATGACGTGGAGAAGGCCCGGGCCGCGGGCGTGACCGCCGTCGCGTTCCCGCAACGCGACGAGGCCCTCGAGCAGATCAAGACCGCGGAGCGTCGCCTGCGCGAGACCGTCGCGCGGCCGCAGCCGCTGGAGTACCGCAACACGATCGAACCAGCCGGGCTGTACGCCATGCGCGGGAAGGTCGCCGCTCAAGCCGACGCCTCGCCGGCGCGGCGGCCCTACTGGCTCTACGGCGCGACCATCCTGGGGCCGGTGCTCAGCGGCTTGGCCCAGTGGGTCGCTCGGGAGGCCGCATGCGCCGGCATGAGTCGCGTGGGTTGTCTGATGCGCGAAGGGACTCTCCTCGCACAGCTCGTGTCTTCGGCGGGAGCCGCTGAGGGCATCGCGCTCGAGGCGGTGCCGACGTGGCTGAACCGCCATGTCGGCCTCGCCGCAACGCTCGGCGGGAGCGACGACCCCGTCGAACGGCTCCTTCACGGGCGATCCGGTCTGACGGTGATCGAGGGCCTGGACCTGCTCGGGCTCGCTCTCGAGGATGTCCCGGAGCTCGCGGGCCAAGCGCAGACGCGGCTTCTCGACCCGACGGTCAGGACGATGTTCGAACAGGCCGTCGGTGAACGCCCCGACCGGCGCGAGAAGGCGGCAGCCCACGCCCGTGTCGTGGCCGGCCGTGCCGCCCAGGTTCTCGAGGCGGCTGCCGATCCGACCGGGCGCCTGTGGCTCGTCGACCTCGGATGGGGAGCGAGCATCCAGGCCGACGCCGTCGACCTCCTGCGCCGGCAGGGCCGCGAGCTCTGGGTCACCGGGCTGTACCTCGTCACGAACGACAGCGCGCTTTCGCGCGTCGCGGCCGGGCTCGACGTGCGCTCCTTCCTGCTCGACAGCGGCAGCGGCGCCGGTCTGGTCGACCTGATCATGCGCAGCCCCGAGATCCTCGAGCAGGTGACCTGCGCTGCGGTCGGCACCCAGCGCGGGATCGACGAGCAGCTTCAGCCCGTGACCGCGGAACTCGATGCGGCGACCCACGAGCAGCGCCTTGACGCCGAGGCGGTCCGCGCCGGCGTGCTCGCCTTCCACGACACCTGGACGACGTACCGCGGCGTCGTGCCTGAAAGCCTGCCGAGCCTCGCCGACGCGCAGGCCGATCTGCTTCCAGTGCTGCTTCGGAGCGTGATCGCCCCGACGATCGAGGAGGCTCGTCTCTTCGGCGACTGGCATCACGACGAGGGCCGGGGCTCCGCGACCGAGGACCCGTTGGCGGGTATCGAGCACGAGCGCCTGGCCACCCACGCTTCGGGCGACCAGCTGCAGGCGCTTCCGATGCGCGAGCTGTACTGGCCCGCCGGTCTGGTCGCACGCTACGAGCCAGATCACGCGCCGCTCGTGCAGGCCGCGGCCAGTGGACTAGTCCCGTGGAAGGCGCTGTCGCGGGAGGTCGGGCAGGCGAGCTTCGGTGTCGTGGACGCCGCGGAGGTCGAACGGCGACCCCACGAGGTCAAGCGCCTCCGGGCCAATCAGCGCGGCAACGTCCTCTTGAGCTGGTCGCACGAAGGGGCCGACCTCCGTGAGCTGACCGTGCAGCTGTGTCAGAAGCCGCACGTCGTGCGGCTCGACAGTCTCGAGCTCCGGCTGTGGGAGCAGGGCTCGGCATCCGCGCGCGTCGTGCGGCTCGCCGCCGAGGATCTCGTCCTGCAGATCCCGCGGCAGGCGTACGCGACGATCGGACACAACGTCCTGGTGGCCCGCGCGCCCGGAGCCTCGCTCATGATGGATCTGCTGATGCTGCGCCGGCAGGTTGTTCATCGCGTGCAGGTTCTCGCCCGCTTTGGCCTCCTGTCGGTTCCGGCGCCGCTGGGTGGCCGCCTCGCGCTCGACGACGAGATCGACCGAGTGGTCCGCGAGATGAAGGAGTCCGTGAGCTGGCGCGTCACGGAACCGCTACGCCGGGCGGCCGGCGCCGGTCGCTGGGTCCGGCGCACCCGGGGCTGAATCCGGCTGATGCTCGGTTCGCTGCTCGGCCAGGAGGCGCTCTACCTCCTGATCCTCACGACGGTCGGCATCGGACCGGCCAGCTTGCTGGTGAAGACCGATCGTCCCGGTGTTCCCCTGGCGCTGGCGCCCGCGTTCGGGATGGCGTTGTGCGTCGGGGTGCTCGAGACCGTCAACTTCGTCGTGCCGCTGCGCCACGGGCTCTGGTTCGCGGTGCTGCCCATGGCCGTCGCGTCGATCGCGCTGGCGGTACGGCGCGTCCGCTGCGCTCGCAGCGCACTGCGGCCGACCGGCGGCCACCTCCTCGGACTGGCTGCGGTGGCCGTCGTCGCGCTCGGCGTCCTCAACTACCCGCTGGTCCGCGCCGGCGCGCCTGGCCCGGTCGCCTACGGGATATTTGACGCCACCGTCTACGTGTCGAACATCGACGCCGCAAAGCGGTACACGAACGACGAGCCCTTCGTGGCGTCGCGCCTCGAGGACTCGATGACGACCAGGCGCGACGACGAGGCCTACGGCGAGATCTGGGATCTCTCGGCCCGCAGCGCGTGGGGCAGCAAGTGGCAGCACCAGGCGTCGATGACCGTGCCGGCGGTGGTCTCGGGCGCCAGTGGCATGCGCGGCTGGACGCTGCTGACCCCGTTCATGGTGGTGTGCCTGCTCACCGCGGCCTTCGGGGCCTACTCGCTCACGGTCTCCGTCGCCCGCGCGGGCCCCGGCGCGGCGACGATGGCCGGTGCTCTGGTGCCGGGCTCGGCGCTGCTGCAGATCTTCCTGGACGGCAGCGTCGGTCAGATGGCCTCGACGGCGCTCCTGCCGCTCGGCCTGGCCACCAGCGTGCTCCTGGTGTCGCGGCCGACGACGACCAATGCCGTCCTGGCCGGCATCGCGTTCGGGGGCATCCAGGCCGTCTATCCCGAGCTGCTCGCGATCTCGGTCGTGGCCCTCGGCGGTTCGATGGCCCTAGCGGGGCTGGGGTCGTGGCGACGCAGAGGCTTCGGCCGCCCGGCGCTCCGAGACGAGCTCCGCGGCCGCGGAGGAGTGCTCGTCTTGGCCGCCGGCGTGGCGGTAGTGGTCGGCCTGCGCTCGACGCCGTGGACGCTGCTCTACCCGAAAATCGCCAACCTAGGCGACTTCGTCGAGAACCTCGTCGACTACAACGTCTCGCCGCGGTACCTCCCGGGGTGGCTGTTGCAGACTCGGGAGTTCTACTCCTTCGCGTTCTCCTCGCCCGCGGGCCTGACGCAGACGCTGCTGGGTGCCGTCCTGCCGCTGCTGCTGGGGGTCCTACTGCTGGCCTGCCTGCGCTACCGGCGCGCATGGCTGGTCGTCGTCGCGATCGTCGTGGCCGTGGTGCAGGCGGTGGCCACGAACGCCCGCCTCGATTGCAGCTACTGCGTCCAGCGGTCGCTGCTGAGCATCTCGACGATGCTGCCCGTCCTGCTGGCGTGCGGGCTCAGCGCGCTCCTCGCGGCCCGCCGACCGCGCGTGCGGGAGTGCGGCGTCGCGCTCGCTGCCCTTGCGGTCGGAGCGGCGGTGCTGACGACCACCCAGGTGCTCGAACGAGCCGCGCGCGGGCTACAGGCGACCGCGCCGGGGCTCGAGGCCCTGGCCGATCGCGTGGCCGAGCTTCCAGGAGCGACGATCGCGCTGGAGGGCTTTCAATCGCGCCCGTTCGCGGCCTGGCTGGAGCTACCCACCACCTACATCGCCCTGCGCGAGGCGACGGACAAGCGCCTGTCCATCGTGCCGACCTACGTGGAGTGGGGCGGGCTGAACTACTTCGGCACGCGCTCTGAGGAGCATCCGGCGTACGACCCGCGCTACGGCTGGGTGGTGAGCCGCCTGGGCGGCATCGAGCACGGCCGACGGGAGGTCTTCCGCAACGGGCCCGTCTCCGTTCAGCAGCGAAGCAGGCCGTTCGACGTGCTCGTGGCAGCCGGCGTCGCGACCGACGACGAGGAGATCGACAGCGGCGGCACGGCGTGGGTCCAGGCGCCCGGAAACCAGCTCGGGCTGCCGCAGAAGCCGCTCACGTTCTGGATCGCCGCCGAGTCGCCCGCGCCCGCGTACCTTCGCCTGCGGCTCGTCGGACCGCCGGGCATGCGTCTCGCCGGGCTTCCTCAGATCGAGCAGCGGCAGGCGAAGGACGGCACGCTGAGCGCGTGCGTCCGGGCCCCGGGACGCGGCGCGCGTCGTATCGCGGAGCTGTCGGTGACCCCCACCCCGCCGGGACTGGGGCCTCCCCCGGACAAGTTCGACAACGCTCTGGTTCCCGCCCGTACGGTGCGGCTCGCAGCGGTGCGCGCCGATCTGAACGACTGCGAGCGACTGTAGAAACGAGTTCGAGAGTAGCGTCTTCGCGCCATCTCGCGGACGGCGTCGCGGCATCGACGTGCTGGCCGGGGTGAGGCTCCCTGGTGCTGGTGGTGCCCGACGACATTCTCCGCCTCCTCCCCGGCACGGGGTCCTCTGAGCGCGATGCTGGGATTGGGGCCTGCCGAGCCATCGGCTGCGTGAGCAGAGCGCAGGGACGACTCGGGTTCTGTGCCGTCTGCCAAGGCCGCTATGAGGCGATCGCCGCCCGCCGCGGCCAGTTGGTCGAGGCGCTCTGCACGAAGCTCGTCGCCCTCGGCGACCCTCGCTTCCTGGCCTTCGGTGGGCGCTGGAGGGATCTCGGATCACACGTCCTTGCCCACCTCGAGGAGCTCGACACGATGGAGCTCCACGTACCGGCGGCCGCGGTTGAGGATTTTGTGGCCGAACTGGACGCCCGCCGGCGGCGGATGCAATGACCACGCCACTCCGGGGAGGTGCAATCCTGTCGCCACCAGCCGCCGGGGAGCAACGATCCAAGACGGGGGGCGCGCCGGCGGACGCGCTTGTGAGGGCGACGAGCGGGACGGGGATGCCGGCGAGAATGGGCAAGGAAGTCGCGACGCAACGATCGGGTCGGAGGCTGTTGGCGCGTCGCGGGCGAAGTTGGGAAGCGCAGGCGGTGGCCGTACACCTCATGTCCTGTCGCGCGCAGATGGTCCGTGGGCTGCGGCACAAGACACCGTGGGCAGGTCTGGACGCCGACACTCTGGACTCGTGCTTCGGGCATGGTGCCGCCGTGATCGCGAGGGTGGCCGCGAGCGGCCAGCGTCCGGAGTGGCGTAGCGCGAAGGACCTCGAGAAGGCGCAGATCGCCGCCTTCCGTCATCAGGCGCTGGACCACTGGAAGCGCGTCAACGCGCAGTCGCGAACCGGTGATCGCACGGCAGTGACCTTCGACCCGGAGCGGCACGCGTCCCCGGACGCGCCGATGGAGCGGCTGTTTGCGCAGCCCGACCTCCACGCGATCCAGCGTGATCTGCTCGCGGAACTGTCCGACCCGACTCTGCGCGCGTTCTGGGCCGCGATCCTGTCGGACGCGGTGAGCTTCAAGACGGCCGGCGACCGCCTCGGGCTGACCAAGGCGCAGGTCATGGCCCGGACGCGCGCCGGTCGATTTGCCTTCGCTGCGTACCTCGATCGACGCGAGACCGGCGCGCTCTGTCAGGAGCGCTGCGAGGACATCGTCGCCCTGCGCGCCGGAACGGTGGATGACCTCCGCGCCGAACGAGCGGAAGCGCACCTCGAGTCCTGCTACGCATGCGCGCTGGTCCATCAGCCGCACTCCGGCGCGTTTGAGCGCGGCATCCTCGGGATCGCCCCGATCGGTATCCTGCTGCGCCTCGCGACACGAGCCGGCGAGGTCGCGTCCGTCCCGGCGACTCGGTGGACGGAGGCGGGCGCGGGCGCCCGCCTCGTGGCGGGCAGCCTCGCGGCGCTCACCGTGGCCGGTTCGGGCGTCGGCATCAAGACGACCATCGAGAACCGTTCGATCGACCGCGAGTCGCGGCAGTCGCGCCCGACTCCGGAGCGGCGAGCGCCCCCACTTGCGCTCGAGAGCTTCCGGACACCGGCGCGCGTGCTGCCGCGCCCGACCCCGCCGGCGCCCAAGGAAGCGACGAGTCCCCCGAAGCGCCGGGCCCAGGTGAAGCCCAAGGCGACGAAGCGATCCGCCCCACGCAGCAGCGCCGCTGCAACGGCCGCTCGCGCGCCCCGCCCACAGGCGAGCGCCCCGGCCCGAACGGAATTCTCCTTCGAACGGGGCGGCGCGCCGGCCGCACTTCGATCGCCCGCCCCCGCTCCAACAACCCCGCCCCAGACCTCGCCTCCCGCGACGGAATTCTCAGGCCCATGACCAACACCGATCAGACGAGAGCCACCATGACCGAAACGCCCCACCGTTCCACTTGTGATCAACCGCTGAGGTGGTGCCTGCTGACGCCGCTCCTGCTCCTCGCTTCCTTGCTCGCGTTGCCCGGCGATGCTTCGGCGGCGACCTACACGGTCGACTCCTGCCAGCGTCCCGACGGGGCGTATGCGGGAAATGAAGGATGGGCAGCATCCGCTCGAGGATTTTACGTTTACACTGCGGATAACTGTGCAGCTGGCGGAACGCTCGACGCATACTGGGCGTCGGACATCGAGCACGACTACGGTGATTTTGCCTACTGGACCTTCGCCGCTCCAGTCGGCACCACCATCCGTGCTTTGACAGGCCTGCGTTCCGCACGAGCAGCTGCCGGGCGTCCGTATGGAACGCCGGTGACCGTCATGAGAGCCGGCGCCAAGTCGTTGGAGCTCTGCGGTGATGTATTCGGTTGCTCGACGCTAGATGGTGCCTTTGCGTATGGTGTCGACGCCGCGACCTCTGCTGGGTTTGGCGTTGAGTGCGGCGGTGCCCCGGGCGGGCGCTGCCCCGGTGGAACGACCGCTATGTCAATCCGCAGAATGAGAACGACTCTGGCGGACAATTCATCGCCTACGTTCAACACCGCCCCCAACGGCTCACTCACCTCTCCCACCTCCATCGCCCGCAACCGCACGGTC
>JBBJOW010000069.1:0-16971 GCA_037724045.1 Solirubrobacteraceae bacterium | reverse complement strand
TCGCGCCCGCTCCCGGAGCGGAGGGCTCCGGCATCTCCGGTCTCCAGGAGGCGTTTCTCATTCTCGGGGGCGTGATGCTCGTCGTGGGCATCGGCGTCGCGATCACTCGCGACGCCCGCAGAAACGCACCCGTCGAACCGCGGCACGGCGCCTCGGATTCGACGGCCGGGGGCGTGGGGGAGCGTAAGAAGGGCGATCCGCGGGCCGCGCAGAAGCAGAAGGCCGCCGCCAAGCGCGCGCGCCAGGCGCGCAAGAAGAACCGGCCCACGCGCAAGTAGGTCCCGGTCACAGGATCGTGACCCCAGACTGCGATCACCCCGGCAGTCTGCACGGAGCACGATGTCCTCTCTCCCGACGCCCGTCCCGGCGCCGCTCGCGGCACCGGCCCACCTCCGCCGCCTGCGCGTCGTGCTCGCCGACGGCGAGCGCACGACCGTCCACGTCGCGCGCTACGCACTCGACGCGACCGACGTGCGCGTCGTCCGCCTGCGGCGTCCCCAGCCCCTCGCCGCCTGGTGTGCCCGCAACGGCGCGCCCGAGGCGCTCGTCGGCGGCTTCTACGCGCGCCCCTATGGGACGCCGCTCGGCGAGCTGCGCACCCGGGGCGTCGAACGCCGCCACGTCGCCTTCGACGCGCCTTGGGATGGGGTGCGCGCCTGCGTGCACGTGGCGGGCGGCGAGGTGACGATCGCCCGCCGCGACGCGATCGCCGCCCAGCCGCGCGGCGACCTGCTGCAGGCCGGGCCCCTGCTGGTCTGCGACGCAGCCGCCGTCCCCGGCGACGACGAGGGCTTCTCCTCCGGCGCTCGGCAGTTCGACTCGGACATCACCCAGGGCCGCTATCCGCGCGCCGCGCTCGGGATCACGGCCGATCACCTGCTGGCCGTGGCCTGCGACGGGCGTGCCGACGACGAAGCCGGACTGAGCCTGGACGAGCTCACCGAGGTGCTCCTGGCGCTCGGCGCGCGGGACGCGCTCAACCTCGACGGCGGCGGCTCCTCGTCTCTGATCTGCGGCGGCGAGCTGCGCAACGTCTCGCGCGAGAAGCATGGCGCGGAGTGCCCGGGCGGCCGGGCCATCTCCACCGCGCTCCTGTTCGGCCCTCGGTAACACCCGGGTAACAGCCTCGGTACCATGCTCCTCGACGCCGCCGGTGTCCGGGCGACGCGGGGAGGGGTCGAACATCAAGGTTCTCAGCGGGGTCATGTTCTTCCCCCGGGGCGGTTCGGCGCACGTCGTGCGTGCCCTCGGCGGCGAGCTGGAGGCGCTCGGGCACGACGTCGGCCTCGTGACGGGCTCGCTGCCCGGCGGACACGGCGACGCGCGCGCCTTCTACGCCGATCTCGACGTGCACGCCGTGGACTTCGGCGGTGCCGGCGGTGCGCCGATGCACCCCTCCTACGAGGACCGGCCCGGCGCGATCGACCCGTGCTTCGCCCTCGTGGGCCCCTCCGCCTACGAGGCGCACGTCAGCGCCTGGGCGGACGCCCTGCAGGCCGCGGGTGCGGCCGACGCCGACGTGCTGCACCTCCATCACCTCACGCCGCTGCACGAGGCCGCGCGGCGCGTCGCACCGCACGTGCCGGTGGTCGGCCACCTGCACGGCACCGAGCTGCTGATGCTCGAGAAGATCGCCGCGGGCGCTCCGGCGCACTGGGCCCACGCCGACGCCTGGGTGGCGCGCATGCGCGATTGGGCGCTCGGCTGCGCCCGGCTGCTGCTGCTGGCCGAGGGGCAGGTCGAGCGGGCGGTCCGGCTGCTCGGCGTCGACGCCGATCGCTGCAGCGTGATCCCCAACGGCTTCGATCCGCAGACGTTCAGCCCCGGCAGCATCGACCGCGCGGCCTTCTGGCACGAGCAGCTCGTCGCCGCACCGCGCGGCTGGCGGCCCGGCGAGGGGGAGGGCAGCGTCACCTACTCGGCCGAGCAGCTCGCGCCCCTGGCCGAAGGGCCCGTCGTCACGAGCTGCGGGCGCTTCACCGAGGTCAAGCGCGTCGGGCTGCTGATCGAGGCGTGGGCGGACGCCCAGCGGCGCATGCGCCGGCGCGGCGCGCTCGTCCTGCTCGGCGGCCACCCGGGGGAGTGGGAGGGTGAGCACCCCTGCGACGTGATCTCGCGAACCGGGGCCCGGGACGTCTTTCTCGCGGGCTGGCACGACCACGACGAGCTGCCGGACTTCCTGCGGGCCAGCGACGCGCTCGCGCTCGCCTCGGTCCGCGAGCAGTTCGGCCTCGTGCTCGTCGAGGCGATGGCCTGCGCGCTGCCGTGCATCGCGGTCGACGCGTTCGGGCCGGCGGAGATCATCGAGGACGGGCGGACCGGCTGGCTCGTGGCGCCCGACGATCGCGCGGCCCTCGCGGACGCGCTCGTCGACGCCCGCGACGATCACGCCGAGCGGGCCCGCCGGGGAACCGCGGCACGGAGGGTCGCCGTCGAACGCTACGGGTGGCCGGCGATCGCCCGACGGGTCGCCGACGTGCTCGCATACGCTGCGGCGCAGCCTGCCAAGTGCAGAAGCGGGAGTAGCCTGCAGCGGTAGGAGCGTCAGACCCCGGAGGCGGCACCGGCGGAGCCGCGCCACAGCTCGGCCACGTCCGCCGGGCGGCCCACGTGGTAGCCCTGCGCGTAGTCCACGCCGTACTCCCGCAGGAGCTGCTGGGTCGCGGCGTCCCCGACGAACTCGGCGATCGTCGCCTTCCCGAGCCCCTGGGCGATCTTCACCATGGCCTGCACCATGAGCTGGTCGGTCTCGTTGTCCGCCAGCCCCTTGATGAACTCGCCGTCGATCTTCAGATAGGTCACCGGCAGGTGCTTGAGGTAGTAGAAGGAGCCGAACCCGGTGCCGAAGTCGTCCAGCGCCAGGCGGCAGCCAAGCTGCGCCAACCGGTCGGCGAACTCCCGCGCGGCGTCCATGTTGGCGATGGCCGCCGTCTCGGTGACCTCGAAGATGAGGCTCGCAGGGTCGATGGGCGTCTCGGCGAGCTCACGCTCGATGAGCGTCGTCAGCTCGCGGTCCCCGATCGACTTGCCCGACAGGTTGACCTCCAGGCGCAGCGTGTCTCCGGCGCGCTCGTGCTCGGCGATCAGGGCGATGGCCGCCCGCACGACCCAGCGGTCGATCGCCTGGACCAGGTCGTGGCGCTCGGCGCTCGGCAGGAACGCGCCCGGCGGGATCAGCTCGCCGTCGTCGCCACGCATGCGCAGCAGCAGCTCGTGCTGTGAGACCTCACCGGTCTGGAGGTCGAGGATCGGCTGCGTCTGCAGCACGAAGCCGTCGTGCTCGAGCGCGTCACGGATGCGGTCGATCCACGTGTACCGTGCGCGCATCCGCGCGTCCCGCGCGCCGGCCGCGGTGAACAGCGACATCCGGTTGCGCCCGTCCAGCTTGGCCTCGTACATCGCCAGGTCGGCGTCGACCATGAGCTGCTCTCCGGTGAGCGCCACCTCGCCTCCGTCGCCGGCCTCGCCGAGGAGTGCCACGCCGACGGAGGCCGTGATCGATACGCGCTGGCCCCCGAGGATGACGACGTGGCTGCGCAGGGCATCGAGGATGGAGTCGGCGACCCGGGCAGCGCCCTCGGCGTCGATCTGGCCCAGCAGCAGTGCGAACTCGTCGCCGCCCAGGCGCGCGAGGACATCGGTTCCGCGCAGCCGCTCGCCCAGCAGGACGGCGATGCTCTGGATGAGCTGGTCACCCGCCTTGTGGCCCAGCGTGTCGTTGACGTACTTGAAGTTGTCGACGTCGAGGACCAGGGCGGCCAGGCCGCCGCCGTAGCGTTTCGCGCAGGCGACGCCGCGCGCGAGCTCCTCCTCGAAGCGCCGTCGGTTGACCAGCCCGGTGAGCGCGTCGTGGTCGGCGAGCTGCTGCAGCTGGTGCTGGAAGCGTTTCTGCTCGGTGATGTCACGGAAGCTCCACACGCGCCCGACGCTCTCGTCACCGAGCCGGTGCGGCCGCGAGTCGCGCTCGAACACGCGCCCGTCCTTGAGCACGAGCTCGTCGTGACTGTCGGCGTCCGGCTCGGCGTACAGCGCGTGAACCTTGGACAGGAAGCCCTCAGGGTCGTTGAGCTGCGCGGCGGCCCACTGGAGCGCCTGGTCGTCGTCGCCGTCGACGAGCAGCTGCTCCTGCAAGTCCCACATCTCCGCGAAGCGGCGGTTGTGCGTCACGATCCGCCCCGCGTGATCGACGACGAGGATGCCGTCCGCGGTGGACTCCAGGGTCGACGCCAGCACGGCGTAGGCGACCTCGACGCGCTCCATGGACGCGCTGAGCTCCGCAGTACGCTCGACGACACGCGCTTCCAGGGAGCTCGACAGCGCGCGGACCTCGCCGAAGCCCTCGGCGTTCTCCAGCGCGGCCCCGGCCAGCGTGGTGACGAACGCGGCCAGGCGCTCCTCCTCGCCCCCGAACAGCCCGCTGAGCTGGCGATGGGTGACGCACAGCACGGCGGTGGCGCGGCCGCGGACGAAGATCGGCGCGCACAGGGCGCTGCGGGGCGCGCCGCGCTCGGGATGGATGCGATCGACGTCGCCGAGCTCCTCCTCGGCCAGGACGACGGGCCTCGCCGCCTCGAGCGCGCGACCGACCGCAGTTGCGCTCGGAGGACCGGACGCATCGCCTGCCTGCGTGAGGACGCGGCGATCAGAGCCCTCCAACGAGACGACCACGGAGCACTCCCCGTGCAGCAGGGTCAGCGCCGCGTCGCAAGTGGCCGTGAAGATCGCCTCGTCGGTCAGCGCCGCGACGATCCCGCGTCCTGCGTCCAGCACCGTGCTGAAGCGGTCTGCGAGCGACAGGGTCGCCGCGGGTGACTCCGAGACCGGATCGGCGGCGGCGGACACGTCCAGCTCGGCCAGCGCGCGGCGACCCTCCGTGGCGTCTGCCTCCGCGCCCGCCGCACCGGTCGCCGCGCGCAGCGCGCCGCGGGCGACCAGGCCGAGCGCGTGCTCGTGACGGGCGTTCTGCTCGCTCGCCACGGCCAGGCTGCGCTCGAGCAGGCGTCCTGCGCGCCGCGGACGCCCGGCCAGCGCCGCGAGCAGCGCGCACTCGCGCAGGGCATGTGGGAGGTTGTTGCGGTAGCTGCGTGACAGCCACACGGCTCGGCGGGCGGCTCGGCGGGCACGGCGCAGAAGCCGGCGGCGCTGCGCCGGGGCCAGCGCGCTCGCGTGCTCGACCTGCATCCGCAGCGCGGTGGCCAGCCACGGCCGCAGCGGCGCGACGTACTCCTGGCGCAGCCCGGAGTCGCGCAGGTACGCGTCCGCCTCGGTCAGGACCGTGACGGCCTCGTCGACGCGCTGCTCACGGATGAGCCGCAGCGCCTGGGCCTGCAGCACCTCGACGCGGGCGTGGACGTCGTCGGCGGGGCGGGCGAGCTCGGCGTCCAGGAGCGCGGGCGGGACCGCTCCACCCGACGCCTTGGCCCAGGCCCCCATGCTGATGCCGGAGGCCTGCACGTCGCCGAGGCTGACGCCGGCGCGGTGGACCGCCTGGGCGGCGGCGACGGCCTCCTCCATGCGCCCGAGGCGATAGAGGGCCAGCGCGATGTTCCATCCCGCGGTGTTGACCTCCCAGCGGTCCCCGGTGCGCTCGAGGATCTCCACCGCGGCGCGGCACTTCTCCAGTGACTCCTCATAACGCCCGGCGACGTAGAGCACCAGCCCGTAGAAGTGCAGCGACTGACCTTCTCCCCACGTGTCCTGCAGCGCGCGACGGATGGCCAGCGAGCGCTTCGCGTAGGCGATCCCGCGCGTGCACCACGGCACCATGGTCGCCACGGGCGCGTGCTCGGAGTAGGCCTGTGCCAGCTCGGGAGTGGGGGCGTAGCGTTCGGCCAGGTTCAGGCCGCGCAGGTGCGTCCAGGCGCAGGGCACGAGGCCTACGGTGAACCAGTACGTGTGCGCGAGCTCTGAGTGCAGGCGCATGATCAGCCGCTCACGCTCGATGCCCTCCGCCGGCCGCCGGCCGACCAGCCGGCGCGGGAGAAGCGAGTGCGCAGTCTGCACCAGAACCTGCCCGACGAGCATCGCCAGGAAGCCCATGCCGCTGCGCGGGACGCGCTGGGAGAGCAGTCGCAGGGCGCGCACGAGCCGTTCGGAGGATTCGCGCACGTCGCCGCGCTTGAAGGCCAGTTCGCCGAGCCTGCCCTCGATGCCGGCGGCGAGCTCGTCGCTGTCACAGTGATCACGCGCGACGGCGAAGTGCTCGCGGGCCTCGTCGTACTGTCCGGACAGCATCGCGACGTCGCCGCGGCTCTCGGCGATCTTCCGCTGCAGCGCCCAGTCGGCCGCTCCGCCGGCGGCGATCGCGTAGTGGCGCTGCGCGGCGTCCAGCGCGTAGCGCGCACGGGCCGTGGCAGCGGCGCGCAGCGCGTACGGCAGTGCCCGTTCGTGCTCGCCGGCGGCGTCGAAGTGAAAGGAAAGCTCGAAGCTCCGGTCGCCGTCGCGCTGCTCCAGGCCCGCAGCGACCATGCCGTGCAGCGCGCGACGCGTCGACTCGGGCAGACGCGCCAGCAGCGCCTCGCGCAGCTTGTCGTGGGCGAAGGTGAAGCAACCGGGTCCCTCTGGCCACACGATGTGGCGGCGCCGGGCATCTGCGAGCAGGACCAGCGCCCGGCCGGCAGAGCACTCCGCCAGCTCGGCGGCCTGGTCGATCTCGAACTGCTTGCCGAGCAGCGCGCCGACGGACAGCAGGTGCAAGAGCTCCTTTGGCGCCTGCTCCAGGCGGCGGCTGAAGACCGCAGCCGAGCGGCTCGACGCCTGCACGCTCGCGAGCCGGTCGGGCACGGTGTGCCAGCCGTCGTCGGTCCCGACGAGCGCGCCGGTCTCGACCAGGCCGCGCAGCAGCTCCGCGGCCATGAACGGACTCCCCTCGGCGAGCCGGACGACGACTTGCAGTGCATCGTCGGGCACGGCTCCGGCCATCGATTCCACGAGGTCACGTACGGCGTCGTCGTCCAGCGGTGCGAGTCGGAGACGATCCGAGGCCGTCAGGGCGCGCAGCGGATGCGCCTCGGCCACCTCTTCGGAGCGGAAGGCCACGACGACCATGACGTGAGCGGGCGCAGGACGCCCGCCGTCCGCCGCGCGCCAGTGCGCGAGGAGCTTGCACGTCAGTCCGTCGGCCCACTGGCAGTCGTCCAGCATCACGACCGCCGGCCGGCCGGGCGCACCGAGCGCCTGGAGCAGATCGGCGAGCGCCATGATCGTGCGCATCTCGCCGTGCTGCTCGTCTACGGCCCGTCCGTGGGCGGTCTGCGGTTCCAGGACGCCGAGCAGCTCGGGCATCGCCTCGACGAGCGCCGCCTCGCGACCGACCAGACGGCTCCGCAGATGCGCGGCGAACGCCGGATCACTGCGGCACCGCCCGAGCACGCCACGCACGACGCCGTCGAGAACCTGGAACGGGCGCTGCGCGGCCTGGTCGCGACCCTGGCCGCGTAGGACCCACGCTTCGGAGCGCGCGCTCACGCGATCGAGCTCCTCCAGCAGCCGGCTCTTGCCTCCGCCGGAGAGCGCCTCGACGAGGACGAGGCCCGGCGTCCCGGCCGTCGCGCGACCGAGCTCGGCCTCGAGACGCTCGAGGTCGGTGGTCCGCGCGATGAGCGCCGGCTCGGTGAGGCTGCGGCGCCGGCGCTCGTGCAGGCCGAGGACGATCTGCGGATCCTCGTCGCCGCGATCCAGCGCGTCGCCGATCGCGCACAGATCGCTTCCCACCGCGTCGGCGGACTGGTACCGGTCGCGCGGGTCCTTTCTCAGGAGGCGTCGCACGAGCTCCTCGAGTGCGGCGGGCACCTGCGCCCCCAGCGTGTGCAGTCGCGGCGGGCGGCTCGTGGCATGCCCGCGCAGGACCTCCCCGACGGACGTGCCGGTGAACGGCGCGTGTCCGGCGAGGCACTCGAACAGCACCACGCCGGCCGAATACAGGTCTGATCGCACGTCGGCGTCCTGGCGCAGGAGCCCGGCCTGCTCCAGCGAGACGTAGTGCGCGGCACTGGCAGTGAGCTCCCCGGCGTCGGCCTCCAGCCGCGCGTCACGGGCGAAGCCGAAGTCGACGAGCGTCACGTCGGTGAGCGGCTCGCTCGTGCCCACGATGACGTTGGCCGGCTTGACGTCTCGGTGCAGGACCCCGCGCTCGTGGGCGGCGGCCAGCGCGCCGATCACCCCGCGTCCCACGGTGATCGCCTCGCGCGGCGACAGGGGGCCGCGCCGGATGCGGTCGCTCAGCGTGATGCCCTCGACGTAGTCACGCACGACCCAGGCCTCGTCGCCCTCGCGGCCGGCCGTCAGCGGCGCGGCCAGCCGCGTCGGGTCCACGCCTCGCAGGAGCTCGATCTCGCGCTCCAGGCGGTGCTGCGCACCCTCGCCGAGCCGGTCGGCCGGGGCGGTCTTCAGAATCGTCCTGGCCCCGGATGCCGTGTCGACCCGGAGGAAGGTCGCGACACCGCGTTCGCGCTTGAGCAGGCGCAGCTCCGGGGACGGACGTCCGGTCGAGACGGCGTCCAAGGGGCTCGGGACTGCCGCGAGCTCTGAAGGTCGATACGTCATCGCGTGCGTATCGGCCGCCGTCAGGCAGAACTTGAGCAGATCGTAAGGCGAACTCCTAGGCTTCGGGGAGCGGATGCGACAACAGCTGCAACCTCTCTTCGACAGGATCGTCGTCAAGGAGCTCGACCCCGCGCGGATGCGTCGGTCTGGCCTCGTGGTTCCACCCGGGACCAACGAGCCGCCGCCCCAGCACGGAATCGTGCTCGCGGTCGGACCCGGCCTGGACTGGTGGGCTCAGGCGGGCGTCACCATGCCCGTCCACCCCGGGGACCACGTGGTGTTTCCCGCCTCGGCGGGCGCCTGGATAGATATCGAGGAGGAGCGCCTTCTCGTCTGTCGCGTCGTAGAGATCCTCGGCGTACTGCACCAGCGCGACTCCGACGATGATGGCGACGACGAGAGGTAGGCCGCGGGCGGCGGGTCATGCGCGCTGCGGATAGGCTCGGGGCATGCCCGAGGCGAAGAACGTGCTGGGCGGGCCGCTCGCGCCCTGCGGCGTCGACCCGCTGACGGGTTGGACGCGCAGCGGCTGCTGCGAGACCGATCCCGCGGACGTGGGCTCGCACACGGTCTGCGCCGTCGTGACGGACTCCTTCCTGCGCTACTCCGCGGCCTTCGGCAACGACCTGTCGACGCCCGGTCCGGGCTTTCCCGGCCTCGAGCCCGGTGATCGCTGGTGCCTGTGCGCGCCGCGCTGGCAGCAGGCCTTCGAGGACGGCGTCGCGCCGCCCGTGGTGCTCGAGGCGTGCCACGAGCGCGCGCTGCACGACATCCGCCTCGAGGACCTGCGCGCCCACGCGGCCGTCTGAGCGGCGGGGCCTCAGGGCCTCAGGGCGTGACCTGCTTGGCGGTCTGCGCACCGGCGATCCGCGCGGGCAGCGAGCCGGTGTACTGGATCGACAGTTGCCCGCCCGACTTCGCAGCGGCCGCGGGCAGCGTCTGCCCGAGCCGCCAGCGACCGTTCACGATCCGCGCGCGGTAGGTCAAGAACGCCACCTCGCCGCCACCGACGTCGTAGCCGAGACGGATCCGGACCACGCCGGAAGCGGCGCGTGTGATCGTCCCGGAGACTTGGAGTCGGCCCGAGACGATGCGCGCGGTCTGGCGGACCAACCCCGCCGGACGGCCTGCCGCGCGCAGTCGCACCGCGTCGCGCCGCACCCTGGCGCTGCCGGCGTAGGAGACGCTGAGGATCCCGGTTCCGAGCCGCGACTGCGCCCGGGACACCTGACGGCTCACCCGCACCGTCCCGCGTGAGATCGGTTGGGAGAACGTGAGCGTCCGGCCGGCCGCCTGGAAGCGGAAGCGCAGGGTGCCCGAGGCCAGTGCCGTCGTGCGCACGAGCACCTGCAGCCGTCCGCCTGCGACCCGCGCACGCTCGACGCGGATCTTCGCCGGCAGGCGAGACACGGAGGTCGCCGGCCCCTGGGGCTGTGGACCGGGTGTCGACGGCTGGCCGGGAGCCGGGACGTCGGGCGCCGGTGGCGTGAAGGGCGGCGTGGGCGCCTTGGGATCCGGTGGAGGTGGCGCCGCCGGAGCCTGAGAGACGAAGGCGTATGCCGTCCCCACGTCGTTGACGGCGTTCACGTCCTGCGATCGTGCGGAGATGAAGTAGTCGGGACGCTCGTCCCCATTTACGTCCCCCGGAGAGGCGAGCCCGGTGCCGAACAGCGCCCCACCCTGTCGCGAAGGGTCCTCGAACGTCGCGAGCACCGTCGTGAGTCCCGGTCCGCCGAAGACCGTCGCGCGCCCGATGCTGGGCAGCCCTCCGCCTCCGCGGCTGCTGACGATCGCGTCGAGCCGCCCGTCAGCGTCGAGATCGCCGGCGCTCGCGTTGGAGGCCGCAAAGCCGCGCCCGCGCTCCGGCTCGGGATCGCGCAGCGCGCGGATGAGCGCGCCGGTGCGGCCGCTGAACAGGAAGGCCTTGCCCGCGTTGTCGAGCGCCGGGCCGGCCGCGGGCTGCTCGTTGGCCAGGAAGGAGTCGACGAAGATGTCGGGCCTGCCGTCGCCGTCGACGTCGCCGAGCGAGATTCCGTCGGCGTCGGCCTGGCCGAAGCGGTCGTTGGCCTCCGGCTCGGGATTCTTGAGCGTGTACAGCACCGCACCGGTACTGCCGTCGATGACATAGCAGCGCCCGACGTCTGCGACGGTGCCCTCGTCGAAGCGGGGAGCCCCGATCTGATAGTCGTTGACGCCGTCGGCGTTCACGTCGCCGAGCTCCGCGGCGCCGAACCCGAAGGAGCTCTTCTGTGCGGCGTCGGGGTTGGCCACCTTGTAGAGGAAGGCACCGGTCCTGCCATTGAAGGCGTAGGCGGCGCCGGCTCCCCCGAAGGCCCCGGACGCCGTGGCGACCACGTCGCCGATTCCGTCCCCCGTGAGGTCACCCGGAGCGACGAGATTTCCGCCGAAGTCCCCGCCGAAGGGGCCCCCGGCGGCGAGCGCCTCCGGGGCGTTGAGCGTACGCAGGCGTGTCCCGGTACGTCCGTTGTAGACGTAGACTTGGCCCACCGTGGCTCCCCCGACGACCTGGCCGGGAGCCGAGGTGACGAAGTCGGCGGCCCCGTCGCCGTCCACGTCACCGAGATTGGCCTCCCAGAAGCCGAACTTCGCGCCGGCCTGCGGAAAGGGCGGCTCCAACGTGCGCAACAGGGCTCGCGTCCTGCCGCTGAAGACGTAGAGACGGCCGGAGTTGGCCAGCACCCCGGTGCTGCCGTCGTCGCCGTCGTGGTTGCTCGAGGAGATGAGCACGTCGCGGACACCGTCGTTGTCGACGTCGCCGAGCGCGCGCAGGCGCTCGCCGAATCCGGCGCCGGCCTGCGGCTCAGGCGCGGGCACCTCGAAGACGTCATAGGCGGGGATCGCAGACTGCGCCGCTGCGGCCGCCGGCCAGGCGGTCGCCGAGGCGGCGACGCCGGCGATCACGATGATCCTGCGCGTGCTGCTGAGGGTCCTACCGAGCTGACTCAACGGTTCCTCTCACCGACGACGAGGGTCACTGCCTGCGGACGCCGGGGCGCGCCGCACCGGCCAGATGAATACATGACTTCAACCCCTTGTGGCAATAGGTGTGAGGTTGCGAGCCCTGCCCCTGACTGCTTGCGCCCCGAGCTGCGGTTCTCACCTGATCGCTTGGGTAGGACTGCGGGATGAGTCCGTCGCGCCTCTCCGCGCTCGACGCGGCGTTCCTCTCCCTGGAGCGCAGCCACGCTCCGATGCACGTCGGCTGGGCGGCGCTCTTCGCTCCGCGCGGCGACGGTTCGCGGCCATCGTTCGAGCAGGTGCGCGAGCACATCGAGAGCCGCCTGCACCTCGCGCCGCGCTATCGCCAGCGGCTCGCCGAGGTGCCGCTCGGGCTCGGCGACCCCGTCTGGATCGACGAGACCCACTTCGACATCACCCGCCACGTGCGCCGCGCAGAGCACGGGGCGTTCGGACGGCTCGTCGACGAAGTGCTGTCGACGCCGCTTGAACACGGCCGCCCGCTGTGGGAGCTGTGGGTCGCCGAGGAGACCAACGACGGATATATCGGCGTGGTCGGCAAGGCGCACCACTGCCTCGTCGACGGGCTCGCCGCCGTCGAGCTCATGGCGCTCCTGCTCGACGCGACCCCCGATCCGGAGCCCGTCGCCGATCCCGGCTGGAGGCCGCGGACGACACCGAGCGCGGCGCAGCTCGTGGGCGAGGCGGTCCGGCACGACGTCGGCCAGGCGCTCGAGCTGGCGACGTTGCCGCTGCGCTGGGCACGCGACCCGCACGAGCTCCGCGGGGTGGCCGACCAGACCTGGCGGGCGGCGCGCCACCTCGCTCGCACCGTCGCCTCGCCCGCGCCGCCGAGCCGGCTCAACGGCGCGATGCCGGCGACGCGCCACCTCGCCTGGCACTCGCGCCCCATGGACGACCTCACGACGATCAAGCGTCGCTTTGCCACGACCGTCAACGACATCCTCCTGACGGCCAGCTCCGGCGCGCTCTGTCGCCTGGCCGGCGCGCGCGGTGAGCTCCCCGACGTCGTGAAGGCGATGGTGCCGGTCAGCGTCGAGGCGCCCGACGAGAACTGGGGCAATCGGATCGCGTTCTTGTTCGTCGAGTTGCCGTGCGAGGAGAACGATCCGGTCTGGCGCCTGCGCGACATCCACGTCACCATGCGCGACCGCAAGCGCGACGGCGAGCCGGAGGGGGCCGACGCCGTACTGAACGCCGTGTCCTACGCGCCGCGTTCGGTGCGGCGCCTGGCGTCGAGGCTCATCGCCAGCCCTGTGTTGTCGAACCTCACGATCTCGAACATCCCGGGGCCTCAGATGCCCGTGTACCTCATGGGCTGCGAGGTCGAGCACGCCTATCCGGTGGTGCCGCTGACCGACCGGCACGGGATGTCGATCGGGATGACCACGATCCACGGCCGCGCGTGCTTCGGCGTGTACGCACAGGCGGAGTTCGCGCAGGATGCCGACCGGATCGCCCACGGGATCGCCGAGGAGATCGACGCGCTGCTCGAGCGGACTGCCGCGTGAAGTGCGTGCGCTTACGCGTTCATGTCGGCCCGTGGTCTTCGAAGGATGCTTATGGTGCACGCATGATCATCGGTTCCCACGTCGTCGTACTGTTCCGTGCACTGCTCGTCGCCTGCCTGGTAGTAAGCGTGCATGCCGGCGACGCGGCCGCCGATCAGGCCTCTGATCCTTCGAGGCCGGCGGCCGGCCTGCTGGACGCCGGCTGGTTTCACACCTGTGCCGCGCTCGAGACGGGCGGCGTCCGCTGCTGGGGCTCCGGAGCCGAGGGGCAATTGGGTAACGGCAACGCAGACACCGTCGGCGACGACGAGACCCCAGGCTCCGTCGCAGCGATGAGCCTCGGCGCCGGGCGCACCGCCAAGGCGATCGCCACCGGGGACTTCCACAGCTGTGCGGTGCTCGACGATGCCAGCGTGCGCTGCTGGGGCTACGGCGGCGACGGCCGGCTCGGCTACGCGGCCAAGGCCAACGTCCGCGACCCGGGCGCGGCAGGCCCGGTCGACGTCGGAGGGCCCGCGAAGGCGATCACCGCCGACGCCGCTCACACCTGCGCATTGCTCGTCGCCGGCAGCGTGCGCTGCTGGGGCTACGGCGGCGGCGGAGAGCTCAGGGACGGGCGGCTCGGCTACGGCGACACCAAGAACATCGGTGACGACGAGACGCCCGGTTCGGTTCCTGCGGTCAAGCTCGGAGAAGGGCGCACGGCCACGGCGATCAGCGCCGGCCGCGAGCACACCTGCGCGCTGCTCGACGACGGTACGGTCAAGTGCTGGGGACGCAACTACGACAATCAACTCGGCTATGGCAGGATCATCAGCGCGGGTGACAGTCCCACCTCGAGCCCGGACCTGCTCGAGCCGGTCGACCTCGGCTCGGGACGCACCGCCAAGGCCATCAGCGCCGGGGGCTCGCACAGCTGCGCGCTGCTCGACGACGGGAACGTGCGCTGCTGGGGGGCCAACCGCGCCGGCCAGCTCGGCTACGGGAACACCGAACGGATCGGCGACGACGAGTCGCCCGGCTCGGTGGGGCCCGTCGCCATCGACGCCGGGCGGATGGTAACCGCGATCAGCGCCGGTGACATGCATACCTGCGCGCTGCTCGACGACGGCAGCGCACGCTGCTGGGGCGCCGCCAGCGTCGGCCGGCTGGGGTATCCGACCGCGAACGGCTTCGGACAGCAGGAGAACCTCGGCGACGACGAGACCCCGGCCGCGGCCGGGCCGGTCGATCTCGGCTCGGGGCGCACCGCTACGGCGATCAGCGCCGGCAGGAACCACACCTGCGTGCGCCTCGACGACGCCGGTGTGCGCTGCTGGGGCAGAGGCACCTTCGGCCGCCTGGGCTACTGCAACGAGGCGAACGTCGGTGACGACGAGCCACCTGGCGCAGCAGGACCTGTTGATCTGGGTGAGCGCGCGGGCGGCGCCGGCTGCCCGGCTTCGAGCGGCGCCCCCGTCGCGCCGGGCCCCGACGCGGCCCCCAGCCCCGAAGGCGCGCCGAGCGCTCGGCCGGTCACGCCGTCGGCGCCGAGGCCCTCGACGCCGAACGCCGCGCCGAGCATCGCCGCCCCGACCCGTCGGGGCGCAGCGGCGCAGGCGGCCCGGTCACGCGGCCTGCGCCGCTGCCTCGCGGCGGTGGCGCGCCACTCCGACGGCGAGCGACGGCGGGCGCGCCGGGGGGCGGCGCGCACCCGAGCCGAGACCCATCGAGGCCGCCATGCAGTCAGCGGACGCCGACGCTGTGAGCGCCTGTTCGCGCGCACGCCCGGACGCATCTCCGGACTTCGCGCGCGCGCTGTCGCTCGCACGGAGGTCGAGCTCACTTTCAAGGCGCCGGGCACCGACCGAACCCAAGGGCCGCCAGTTCGCAGCTACCTGGTCAAGCAGTCGCTTCGCCCCATCCGAAGCCCCGGCGACTTCGCGCGCGCACAGACGCTCTGCCGGGGAAGCTGCCGGTTCGCCGTCTCGAAGATCGGTGAGCGAGTGTCACTCACCGTGAAGGATCTGCGGCCGCGCACGACCTATTACTACGCCGTCGCCGCCCGCGACAACGTCACAGGTTCCCTCGGCCGGCGGTCTGCGTGGGCGAAGGCGCGAACCGGTTGACGCGGCCGAGCAGCGGCGACGCTAGGGTTTTCGTGCGCCACGTATATGCGCCGTTGGCGCTCGTGTGCCGTATCCGTCCGCCGGCGCGATCAGACAAGTCGTGCCGGTTGAGCTGTGAACCGTGGGTATCGGAGGGCTTCTGCGAGAGCGCCTTCGACTGACGGCCCGTTATCCGCAGAGTCGAATCGAGGTCGTCCCGGTGCTCGGGCAGTCTTTCAGCGTCGAAGTCCGTCCAGCCCGCGAGCAGCTCGTCATCGAGGTGAGCGGCGAGGTCGATCTCGCCACCGCCCCGCAGATCCACGAGATTGTGGCCGATGCCGTGGGCGACGGCTGGAATCAGCTGATCGTCGATCTTCGCGCGGTCAGCTTCATGGACTCCGCCGGCGTACATCTGCTGCTGAAGCTGCAGGCGCTGCGTGAGGACGGGGTGAACTGCCAGATGATCGACGGTCGGCCCGAGATCCACCGCGTCCTCGGGTTCTGCGGTCTCGGGGACGTGCTCGGGCGCGCCGACCCGGCGAACCTCTGATGCACTGCTGCGACGGCTGCGGCCGGATCTTCGCACCCACCCAGGCCCCGCCGGGATGCCCCGACTGCGGGGTTGAGTTGTCTGTGCGCTCCATCGCCGAGGCGATGTTGCTCGCTCGTAGGCGCCTGGCCGATCAGCGGCAGAGGCGAGAGCAGCAACGCTGGAGCAGGACGGACGGAGGACTCGCAGGCTGACGCGGACGTCAGCACATCGCCCGGCGTCACCGTCACCCGTCCCAGGGGCACCCAGCGATGCATGCTGTACAGGAGCGCAGGAGCGCGCAACGTGCGGGTGGAAACGCTTGGCCGCGCATGTGAAGAGCGACGGCCGAATGACGGCCCGATCACTGTGGCACAATCGCCGCATCGTGCTAGCATTTTGCGACATGGGCACCCTGTATCTGCGTAATGTCCCCGACGATGTCGGCGAGCGCCTCGCGTCGCTGGCGGCCCGGGAGGGGCTGTCGCTGTCGTCCTTCGCACTGCGAGAGTTGACCGAAGCCTCGCGCCGCGCCGAGAACGCGGCGCTGCTCGGTGATCTTGCAGACCTCGACGTGTCCGCACAGGATGTAATCGCGGATCTTCATGCCGCACGCTCCGCTCGTTGATCGTCGTCGACGCATCCGCCGCAGTCCTCGCCCTGCTGAACGACGGCGAGGCTCGCCGAGCGCTTGCGACGGAGGCGGTGGTCGTTCCGCACCTCGCTGACTCGGAGATCACGCACGCCTTGCGCCGTCAGGTTCTTAGCGGAACCGTGGGAGCAGACGACGCACAGAAGGCGCTTGCTCGTTGGGCGCGACTCGGGCTGCGACGATTCGGCGTCGTCGGCCTGCTCGAGAGGATGTGGGAGCTACGCGACAACCTGACCGCCTACGACGCCACGTATGTCGCGTTGGCGGAGGCGCTCGGGTACGGACTGCTCACCGCCGACGCCCGACTCGCCAACGCACCGGGCCCGAAATGCACGATCGTCATCGTCCGCCGCTGACGTGGCGCTGGACCGCCTCGATCGCGCCGCCCGAGACGGTGGCGCGACGGGTATACATAATCGGCATTATCGAGCATTCACGATCCAGGAGAACGCTGCACAGCGTCGAGCCGACCTTGTGGGCTGTCACTTGGATGGCACTGCATCGGTCACATGAGTGGCACCGATCCGTCAGATGGACGTCACCACCATCCGAGGCCGTCGAGGTGGCGGGCGTCGAGCGCGTTGAAAAGTGCCGTGCTGAGCACGAGACGTCCGTTGTGTTCGTCGACGATGCCGGCTGCCATCAGCT
>JBBJOW010000068.1:14569-18557 GCA_037724045.1 Solirubrobacteraceae bacterium | reverse complement strand
TGTCCGTGCTCATGTCGATGCGCCTCAGCCGGCCGCCGACGGGCGCGCGCCTGGATGCGTGGCAGCGCATCTGCGCGGCCCTCTCCGAGCGCGGGATCGACACCGATCCGGCGACGTTGCACGCACTGAGGTTCTCGCTCACGCCCGACGCCGAACTACGGGCGGCGCAGCAGGCGGTCTGGCCGAGCTAGTTATAGCCGGTCAGGAGTTCCCGATCTTCTCCGTCTCCGCGGGCGGATCGACGGAGGACCCCGGCCCGGCCTTGGACTCGGGCTCGGGCTCAGAGTCGGAATCGGGCTCCGGCTTGGAATCGGGCCTGGGCTCGGGGTCCCGCTCGGACTCCGGCGCAGCCGCGGAGGCCGAGGCGGACGCCGCGGGGGTCGCACGGCGCTTGAGCGAGCGGCCGCTGCGCAACCTGCGCCGCGAGCCGAGCACCGTGCCGACCACGCGGACGCCGGCGAAGGTCAGGCTGCGCAGCGCCTCCTGCACGCGGTCGAGGTTCGTGCTCCCCGCCTCCACGACCATCAGCGTCCCGTCGGCCGAGCGGCCCCAGAACAGCGCGCCGGGAGACTGATGGACCGGCGCGCCGCTGATGATGATGATGTCGGCCTCGGCGCGTAAGCGCAGTAAGATCCGCTCCACGAAGTCCTCGTCGATCCGGTCGGTCACCGGCGTGGCGCCGCGGGGCATCACGGCGAGCGTCGGGAATTGATCCACGCGCGAGTACTCGATCGCCGCAAACAGCGTCGAATCGCGCAGGCCCGTCGTCAGCTCTCCGTAGCCCGGCTCAGTATCGAGTCCCAGCGCAGCCGTCGCGCGGCCCGCGAACTCGTTGGCGTCGATGATCAGCACCGAGCGCTGCGTGTCAGCCAGGAGGGCCGCCAGGTTGGCCGCGACGATGCCGGCCTGCTTGCCGTCGGTGACGTCGACCACCAGCAGGGTCTTCACCCGCATGTGGTTGTCGAGGAAGCCGATCTTGGCCGCGAGCGTGCGGTAGGCCTCGACCGTCGAGTCCGAGTCGGCCTCCACCGCGAGCGGGGCCGCGCCGTGGCGCGAGACGGGCACCTCCACGGTGCCAAGGAACGGAGGGGCCTCGAGCGCGCTGAGCGTGCGCTCGTCGCTGACGCCACGTCGCAGGGACTCTCGCAGCACGATGAGTATCGCGACGGCGAGCAGGCCCATGAGCCCTGCCAGCACCGTGATGAGGATCGTGTTCGGCGCGACCGGGTCCAGCGGCGTTTCGGCCGGCTGGATGATCTCGACGCGTCCGGACAGCGCGCTCGTGCCCAGGACGCGGCGCACGGCCTCGGCGACCGCATCCTGGTCCGGGCCCGACAGCTGCGAGATCTCGTCCTGGGTGAGGAGGCGCTGCATCGCCGCCGTCTCCTGGCGCGGCGTGATCGCCGCGAGCTCGCCGATCCGGCGTGCGATGGCATTGGCCAGCCTCGCCGCGGCGTACGCATCGTCGAGCTCGACCTCGATCGTGACGATGCGCGTGATGTCGTTGGACTGCGCCCGGACCGCCTCGTCCTCCTGAAGCTCGATCGCCGTCTTTCGCAGCGAGGTCTCATCGATCGCGTGGCTGAGGACACGCCGGCTCGTCGCGAGCTCGGCGTACGTCCGGGCCAACTGCCCCGAGGCTCGCAGCATGTCGTCGAAGTCGGCGCTGATCGGCCCGACGAGGAACTTGACGTCCGCGGAATAGCTCGGCGTAGCGGCGGAGGAGATCATGGCCCCCGCGCCGCCGCCGATCACCGCGCCGCACAACAGCCACAGCCACCACTGCCGCAGCATCCCCAAGAGGTTCGTGTTGTCGCTCATCGTTTTTCACCGCCGTCATGCGGTGTAGAGCACACAGTAGCCTCAGGGCGACGATGCCGAGAATCCTGGCGGGATCGCTGGGTCTCGTGATGTACGTCTTCGCGGGCTACCCGGCGCTTATTGCACTGCTCGCCCGCGTCAGGCCCCGGCCCGTGCAAGGCGACTTGCGGCACCGGCCGACGGTCAGCCTGATGGTCCTCGCCTACAACGAGGCGGCCGTGATCGAGCAGAAGCTGCTCAACTGCGCACAGCTGGACTATCCGGCGCAGCGGCTCGAGCTCATCGTCGTCGCCGACGGGTCTGATGACGGCTCGCCCGAGCGGCTGCGCGACAGGCCCGGCGTGCGGCTGCTCTTCGAGCCCGAGCGACGCGGAAAGCTGATGGCGATGAACCGCGCCGCCCGTCATGCCAAGCACGAGATCCTCGTCTTCTCGGACGCCAACAACCTCTACTCGCGCGACGCCCTGCTCGAGCTGGTCGCGCCGTTCGCCGATCCGGCCGTCGGCGTGGTCACCGGACGCAAGGCCATCGCGGACGACACCGGCCGGCCACTGGACGAGACCGAGAGCCTGTATTGGCGCTATGAGTCGCAGATCAAGGCCTGGGAGAACGGAGCCGGCTCGGTGACCGGCGTGGCCGGCGAGATCCTGGCATTTCGTCGCGCTGCCTACCCCGAACTTCCGGCGGGCATTCTCACCGAGGACTTCGTCCAGGCGATGACCGCGGCGGCGAACGGATGGCGCGTGGCCTACGCGCCGAACGCGCTCTCGCTCGAGCGCGCCTCCGCCACGATCGAGGACGAGGCAGTGCGCCGCGCGCGCCTGGTCACGGGCCGTCTGCAGGCGCTCGGCCAGGTCCTGGGGCCGCTGGCCACCCGCGATCCGCAGCTCGCGTGGCAGGTCGTGTCCCACAAGGGCATGCGCCCACTCGTGCCCGGCCTGCTGCTCGTCGCCCTGCTCAGCAGCGCGTCGCTTGGCCGGCGCAGCCGCTGGGGGCGGCTGATCGTCGCCGGGCAGCTCGCGTTCGCGGGCGCGGCGCTCGCCGGCTGGCGCGGTGAGCGAACCGGGCGGCGCCACCGCCTCACCCACCTGCCGTACTACTTCGTGCGCATGAACGTCGCGACCGTGCAGGGCATCCTTGACTTCGCGGCGGGTCGGCGCGAGGCGGTCTGGCAGCGCGTCGAGCGCGGGTAGCTGCCCGTTCCCGCCAGGCTCGCCGGCGGTCAGGGCGCGACGATGTCGACCCTCCGCAGGCGGTCCAGCGGGATGCAGCTAGGCGTGGTGCGGCCAACGCCCAGCGAGCTCCAGTCGGCCGTGCCGGAGTACTCGAGCATGATCTTGTCCGAACCGGACTGGTCGATGACGTACATGCCGTACTCCTGCATGGCGCGGGCGATCGTGACCGCGGCGGAGCTGCATCCCCGGTTGCGAAGCTCGGTTTCGGTCATGCTCGGATCGAGCTGCAGGCGGGCGCCCTCGGGCAGCGAGTTGGGGTCGGTGCTGCTGCCGTCGGACTTCGCGGCGGGGTAGACCTTCTGGGTGCTTGGCCAGCTGGTGCCACCGAACGCGAACGCCAGCGCGTGGTCGATGCGCCCGCTGCGGATCTCCCAGGGCCGGATCAGGCCCGAGAGGTAGGTCACGCCGGCGCCGCGTGAGCCGAATGGCCGGTCGCCGCCGTCGCGCGGCGGGTGCCCGTCCCAGTAGACGTTGTAGTGGTAGCCGTTGGTTGCGTTCCACGCGCCGGCCGCGTCCTTGTCCAGCGACCAGAAGCCCCACTCGTCGCCGGTGACCGGGTTGACGATGATGATCTGCGAGTCGCTGCCGTCCGCCGGGCTGAACTCGCTGCGCAGCGGGACCTGGACCGTGGCTCCCGTGGTCCTGGTGAGCGTCGTGTCGCCCGTGGCGGTGCCGGTGACGTTCGAGTACAGGCCCGACAGCTTCACGCCGGTCAGCGGGGTCGAGCTATCGACGAAGTACAGCGGATAGGTGTACTGCGAAGGATCGCTCGTGATCGGCCCGCCGATCAGGGCCACGCCGGCTGCGGAGCTCGGGTGCACGATCGGGAAGGCCCCGATCGGTGTGTTCCACGGTGACACGGTGCTGTACGGGCGCTGATCGAAGACGTCCGTCGGCGGCGGAGGCGGCGGCGGCGGAGGCGGCGGCGGCGG
>JBBJOW010000068.1:0-14469 GCA_037724045.1 Solirubrobacteraceae bacterium | reverse complement strand
GGCGGAGACGTCGCGGTGGAGTACTCGAGGACGAGCTGCGGCGCGCGCAAGGTGCCGGCCTCGCGACTGGCGAGCAGCGCTTCAGCGGTCGACGGCGTGGTGAGCTCAAGCGTCAGCCCCACGTTGGCGGTGACCGCCGGCGTCACGTTCAGCGAGATCCACTGGCCTGCGCCGAACGGCCCGGACTGGGCCAGGGTCGAGGTCAGCGCCGATGGGCGATTCTCGTGGGTGATCGTGGTCTCGTTCCAGGCGACGGTCCCCAGCGAGCGGACGCCGGTGCCAGTGGTGCTCGCCTTGTTCGCGTACACCCGTAGCGTCGCCTTCGTGATCGTCCCGCTGACGTTGGGCTGGAAGCGGAGGTAGGAGATCTTGAGCGCCTGCGCGTCGACCTTCATCGAGCTGTTGGCGCCATAGTTGGTCGCGGGGGCCGACGCATCGGTGTGGGCGTCGGCGGTGGGCTTGAGCGTGAGGGTGGCGGCGGAGGCCGGTGACGCTCCGGCGAAGCAGGCGGCCGCGACGACGCACGCGCCAAGGACCGCACGCCGCGCACGCGCGAGGCTGGAACCCGTCCCGGCTGCCAAGCCGGCACCAGAGGTGGGAAGGACTCGATCCTTCGGGCAGATCCGGGGATCAGAGAACTGATGGCATGACACGCGGGCACTCCATTCGTGGGACAGCTCGTAGCGTACTATCGCCTACTGCGCGGGTCGCGCCACCCAATCGTCTGCCTTCTGGACCGATTGCGTACGAGACTGTCGCATGAAGCTGGAGGGAAGCGTCTGCGACGCGCGTTCGGCTCCTGAGGTCTGGGGTCTACAAACCGCTGAGGCACGGCTGCCAAGGCCGCTTCGGCGACAACGGGAGAGGCCAGTATGAGCAACACGGCGGGCAAGCCGAAGTCGGCTGAGATGTACCCGGGGCCGGGATTTCGCCTCCGCGACCGATTCGAGCGACCGGCCCCCGAGGTCGTCGCCGGCTTCGGGGAGTTCGCGACGCCCGACGTATCGGACCTGATGAACCGGTTGTACACGATGACCTCGACGATCCACAACCTGACGGCGGACGACCTCAGGATCCTGGGCCCGGCATGCACGGTGAAGGTCTATCCGGGCGACAACCTCGCCGTTCACAAGAGCCTCGACATCGCGCAGCCCGGGGACGTCATCGTCGTCGACGCTGGCGCCTCGACGATGAACGCCGTGCTGGGAGACCTCGTCTCCAACAAGGCCCGTCACCGCGGCGTGCAGGGATTCGTCGTCGACGGGCTCGTTCGCGACATCGAGGAGATCCGCGAGATCCCCGACTTCCCCGTCTTCGCCCGCGGCGTCACGCCGATCGGACCCTTGCACCGCGGTCCGGGCGAGGTCAACTTCCCGATCGCGGCCGGCGGCATCGTGGTCCAGCCGGGCGACATCATCGTCGGCGACCTCAACGGCGTCGTGGTCGTGCCGCAGGAGATGGCCGTCGATCTGCTCGAGCGCCTGCGCGCGCGCCGGGCGATCGAGGCCCAGTACAAGGAATCCGTCCGCCGCGGCGAGTTCTCCAATGCCTGGGTCGACCGGCTTCTCGCAGAGGCCGGCGTGCAGACCGAGGACGGCTTCGACGGCCCGGGGTCCGCGGCGCCCGCCAACGACGGCGCCGCATAGCGAGCTCAGGCGGCGCGATGGCGAGCATCCCCCGGCGCGGCGGAAACCGCCCGCCGGCGATCGTGCTGGGCGGCGACGTCAACGCCGCATCGGTGGCTCGCAGCCTCGGCGCGGCCGGGATCGCCGTGCACGCCCTGGGCACCGGCGCCGCCGACCCGGTCCGCGACTCGCGGTTCTGCACGAGCTACGTGCGCTTCGAGCGTGGCGAAGACCTGCAGGGGCGCTGGAGCGACTGGCTGCAGGACCATGCCTCGCGCTTGGCCGGGGCCGTGCTGCTGGCGTGCAACGACGATGCGCTGGAGCTCGTCGCCGGCTCGCGCGCGATCTTCGAGAAGCTCGGATACCGGCCGTTCGAGGCCGACGACGAGGTTCTCGCCACCATGCTCGACAAGCGGCGCACCGCAGAGTTGGCCGCCCGCATCGGGGTGCCCGCTCCGCGGAGCATGGTGCTGGAGGGCCGCGAGTCGTTGCAGCCGGCGGCCGCCAGGATCGGCTTTCCCTGCGGCCTGAAGCCGCTGCACGCGCACGTGCTGGCGCGCCACCCCGGTTGGGGGAAGCTCATCATCGCGCGCGACGCCGCGCATCTGCGGGAGCTCTTCGAGCAGCTCGACGCGCTCGGCGTCCGCCTGCTCGCCACGGAGATCATCCCGGGCGACGACGACTGCTATCGCTCCTACTACAGCTACATGGACGCCGACGGCCGGCCGCTGCTGCACTTCACCAAGCAGAAGCTGCGCGGGTATCCACCGCGCATGGGGCTGTGGAGCTACCACCTCACCACGCGAGATCCCGACGTGATCGACATCGGGCTGCGCTTCTTTCAGCGCGCCGGCGTGCGCGGGCTGGCGAACGTCGAGTTCAAGCTCGACCCCCGCGACGGCGTGCTCAAGCTGATCGAGTGCAATCACCGCTTCACCGCGGCCAACGAGATCGTGCGGCTGGCGGGGCTGGACCTGGCGCTGCTCACCTACGAGCGTGCGCTGGGCAGGCCCGGGCCCGACGTCAGCCGCTACCGGACGGGGATGCGCCTGCTCAACCCGATCGAGGACGCGCGCGCCTTCCTGGCACTGCGCGGCGAGGGCAAGCTCTCGACGGCCGGCTGGCTGCGCAGCCTGGCCCATCCGCTGCACACCCCGCTGCTGCGCTGGAACGATCCGATGCCCGGGGTGCTCTCGCTGGCCCGCCGCGGCCGGCGAGCGGCAGCCAAGCGCCGCGCCGCACGGCGGCCGGCCAGGGCATCGTCGTGAGCGGACCGAAGGCGGGCGTCCGATGACGGGCTCGGGAGCGCCGGCGCGGCGCCTGCGCGCCACGGCGCAGCTCGCCTGGCTGCTGTCCCGCAGCACCTTCTCCCCCGGCCGCCGTGCCGCCCGCCGGCAGCACACGGACTACTACCGCCGGCTGTGGGCCGGCGCGGCGGCGACCGCCGGCGTCCCCGTGCGCGACCTCGGGGACGGCCGCCTGGAGATCGGCGTCGGGGCACAGCGCCTCGAGGTCAGGGGCACGCGCTGCTCGATTGACGACCCGGCCACGCTCGATCGCGCGGGAGACAAGGTCCTCGTGCACCGCCTGCTGGCCGAGCGCGGCGTGCCAATGCCGACGTACGAGGTCTTCACCCTCGCCGATCTCGAGCCGGCCCGGCGCTTCCTCGCCGCGGCCCCGGGCGCGTGCGTCGTCAAGCCGGGCGTCGACGGCGCAGTCGGCCGCGGCGTCGTGACCGGGCTGCGCCGGCAGGCCGATCTCGCGCCGGCCGCTGTGGCGGCGGCGGCCGTGGGCGCCAGGGCGAGCCGGCGCGGCCGCACGGGGGCGCTCGTCGCGCGGCTGGCCCGGATGGTGACCGACGTCCACCGCGTCTCGCTGCTCATCGAACACCAGGTGCCCGGCGAGAACTATCGGCTGCTCTACCTCGACGGCGTGCTGATCGACGCGATCCGGCGCAGCAGCCCGACGCTGGCCGGCGACGGGCGCCACCGCGTCGGTGAGCTCGTGGCCCGGATGAACGCCGAGCGCGTGAGGGGCGGGGGCCAGCGCGGGCAGACGCTCGTCAGCACCGACCTCGACTACGAGCGAACCATGGCCGCGCAGGGCCTGACCCCGGATTCGGTCCCGGCCTCCGGCGCCGTCGTGCGGCTGAAGACGACGATCAACGAGAGCGCGCCCGAGAACAGCCACCCCGCCCGAGACGCGCTGTGCGACGCCGTGATCGAGCAGGGCGCCGTCGCGGCCGCCACGGTGGGAGCGCGCTGGGCGGGCGTCGACATCATCACCGTGGACCCGGGCGTTTCCCTCCAACGGGCGGGCGGCGTGGTCGTGGAGGTCAACACCACCCCCGGGCTCTCGATGCATCTCCACGGACGCCCGGGCGAGGTCAACCCGGCGGTGGCGCTGCTGCGCAGCCTGGCCGGGCGCCCCCGGTAACGCCGTCCATGCGTCGCAGCAAGCGTCCGCGAGGAGCCGGGTGACGACCGACGCCGACGTCGTCGCACCGGGCTTCGCGCGCACGGCGGCGTCGACGCTCGGCTATCGCCTGAGCACGGCGGCGATGTCGTTCGTCAGCGTGCTCATCACGGCCCGGGCCCTGGGCGCCACGGAGCGCGGACAGCTGGCGCTGCTCATCGCGATCGCCACGATCAGCGCGCAGCTCGGGCGCTTCGCGGTCGAGGAGGCCAACGCCAACCTCGCCGCGGGGGAGCCCGACACGCGCCGCGGGCTGGCGACGAACTCGCTCGTGTTCTCCTGCATCTTCGGCGCCCTGTGCGCGGTGGTGATCGCGCTGCTGTTCGAGTTCGTCCCCGCGGCGCACGGCGACACCCCGGCACGGACCTGGTGGCTGGCGATCGGCACGATCCCCGTGCTCATGCTCCAGGCGTACCTGACGTACCTGGTGCGGGCGGACTACGCGTTCGGGGTCACGAACGTGTCCTGGTTGATGGGCCCGGGCATCGCGATGGTCGGCAACGCGGTCCTGTGGGTGGCCGGCGAGCTGACCGTGACGACCGCGTTCACGAGCTGGATCGTCGCCCACTCGGCGGCGTGCCTGCTGCTGATCGTGTACGTCGTACGGCGCACGGTCGGCTTCGGCCGGCCCGACCGCGGGCTGGCCCGGCGCACGCTGCGCTTCGGGCTGAAGGCCTACGTGGGTCGCGTCCTGCTGGTCGGCAACTACCGGGTCGACCAGTGGATCCTGGCCGGCATCGCCGGCCCGCGCGAGCTGGGGCTCTACAGCATCGCGGTGGCGTGGGCCGAGGTCCTCTTCTACCTGCCGACCGTCCTCATGATCGTGCAGCGCCCGTATCTCGTGCGTGCGTCGGAGGGCGATGCCGCGCGCCGGTCGGCGATCGCCTTCCGTGCCGGCGTGATCTGCACCGTCCCCGCGGCGGGCGCGATGATCGTTGCCGCGCCAGTGCTGTGCGGCACGATCTTCGGCGAGGAGTACGTCGGCGCGGTCGACGACCTGCGCCTGCTGGCGCTCGGCGCCTTCGGCATCGTCGCTCTGCAGCAGCTCGGCGACGCGCTGACCGCGCGCGGGGCGCCGCTGCGCTCCTCGGCCGCCATCGGCATCGCCTTCGTGGCGACGATCGGCCTCGACCTCCTGCTCATCCCGGAGATGGGCGGTGGCGGGGCGGCGCTGGCCTCCGCGCTCGCCTACAGCGTCGGTGGCGTCGCGGTCATCGTGCTGTACCTGCGCTACTTCGGCGTGTCGATCCGCGAGCTGGTTCCGCGCCCGGCGGAGCTGGCCGCATACGCCCGCGGCCTCAGGCGCGAGTCGAAGGCGAGAGGGCTCTGAGTGCTTGACTTCGCCGCCCGCAGCGCGACCGCCGGACGGACGCACCGTTTGAGCCACCGGATCACCCTCATCCCTGGAGACGGCATCGGCCCCGAGGTCGTCGAGGCGGCGCGGCGCGCCATGGAGGCGACCGGCGTGCGGTTGCGGTGGGACGTGCACGAGGTCGGCGCGGTGGCGCTCGAACGCTCTGGCACGCCGCTGCCCGCGGCGGTGCTCGAGTCCGTCGCCGAGCGCGGGGTGGCGCTCAAGGGGCCGGTCGGCACGGCGTCGAGCGCCGGCCTTCGCTCGGTCAACGTCACGCTGCGCGAGGAGCTCGGCCTGCAGGCCGGGATCCGTCCGTCGCGCACGTGGCCGGGCGTCCGCGCGCCGGTCGAGGAACTCGACGTCGTGATCGTGCGGATGCTCGCCGGCGACCTGTACGCCGGCATCGAGTTCGCGCCGGGAAGCGACGCCGTCGCGCGTCTGCGCGAGCTCGTCGCGGACACCTGCGGTCGCGAGCTGGCGGCCGACGCCGGCGTCTCGCTGAAGCCCATCTCACCGGCGCAGGCGAAGGCGGTCGCCCGGATCGCGCTGGACTACGCGCGAGACCACGGTCGCCGAACGGTCACGATCGTGCACAAGGCGACCGTGATGCGCGCCACGGACGGCGCCTTCCTGGCGGCTGCGCGCGGGGTCGCCGACGAGCAGCCGGCGGAGGATCTCGTCGTCGACGACCGGCTCGTGGACACGGTCTGTCACGACCTCGCCGCGCGTCCCGGCCGCTGCGACGTCCTGCTGACGTCGATGCTCTACGGAGATCTGCTGGCGGACCTCTGCGCCGGGCTCAGCGGCGGTCTGGGGCTGGCCCCCGGCGTGAACGTCGGCCCCTCGTGCGCGGTGTTCGAGGCGGTCCACGGGACCGTCGCCCACGAGGCCGGGCGCGACCGGGCCAATCCGATGGCGCTCATCCTGTCCGGCGCGATGCTGCTGCGTCACGTCGGCGAGGCGACCGCCGCCGGCCGCCTCGAGCGTGCCGTGGCCACCGTGCTCGCAGACGGTCGCACGGTCACGTACGACCTCGCGCGCGAACGCGACCCCGCCGGCACGACCACGGTCACCGACGCGGTCATCGCCGCGCTGTAGGCGGGAGCTTGGATGCGGCCGAAGCTCCCCTCACCGCCGCTGCGCGACGCGCTGGTGCTCGGCTACCACGCGATCAGCGCGCGGTGGCCCTGCACGCTGGCGGTCTCGCCGCAGGCCCTGGAGGAGCAGCTCGAGCGCGTGGTTCGCCGCGGCCACCGCGGCGTCACCCTTACCGAGCTGGTGACGAGGCGCCCGCGCGGCCCGGTCGTCGTCGTCACGTTCGACGACGCGTACCGCTCGGTCCTCGAGCTCGCCTTCCCGATCCTCCGGCGCCTCGGGCTTCCGGGCACCGTCTTCGCGCCGACGGGCCGGATGGACGGCACGCCGATGAGCTGGCCGGGGATCGACGGTTGGCTGCACACCGAGCACCGCGCGGAGCTCACCGGCTGCACCTGGGACGAGCTGTCGGTGCTGACGCAGGCGGGCTGGGAGATCGGCTCGCACACCCGCACGCACGCCCGGCTGCCGGCGCTCGGCGACGAGCCGCTCGCCGACGAGCTGCTGCGCTCGCGGCAGGAGTGCGAGCAGCGGCTGGGCGCCCCGTGCCTGACGCTCGCCTATCCCTACGGCGACAGCGATGCCCGGGTGGCCGCGGCCGCCCGGGCGGCGGGCTACGTCGCGACGGTCGGCGGCCCGCCCTCGCCCGGCGGGCCCGCGCACCCCCTGCGGGCGGACATCTACCGCAAGGACGACGCCTGGCGCGTGGCGCTGAAGACCTCCGTGCTGCACGGCGGGCTGACCCGGCTGGCTCGGGTCCGCGGGCGCCCGGCGCCCGCCGACGCGGAGGGACCGACGGCGTCCGATCAGCGCCGGTCGTAGCCCTCGACGTACGTGCGAACGAAGGCCGCGAGGCGGTCCAGCTGAGCCTCGGTCGTCTGCTCGGCGACCTCCCGCAGCGCGGTCGCGATGAGCCGCTCGCGCAGCGCGGGGTCGTCGGAGAGCCGCCGCACCGCGTCGATCGCCGCGGCGGCGTCGCCGGGCCCGATCAGCAGGCCCGTCCGGCCGTCGCCGATCGCCTCCGGCACGCCGCCGACGGCGGTGGCCACGACCGGCAGCCCCGCGGCCTGGGCCTCGAACAGCACCTGCGGCAGGCCTTCGGTCAGCGACACGTGCAGGAAGACATCGGCGGCGCGATAGAGCTCCCACAGCGCAGGGCCGTTGGTGACCTCGCCGACGAGCGTCACGGCATCCTCGAGCCCGAGGGCGTCCGCCCTCGCGGTCATCTGATCGCGCAGCGGCCCGTCCCCGGCGATCGTGAGCTGCCAGCGGGGGTCCTCGCGGCGCAGCCCGACCACGACGTCGAGCAGCAGCAGCGGGTTCTTCTCCGGGTCCAGGCGGCTGACCGTCAGCAGGCGGCGCCCGTCGCCGCCGCGCGAGCGACGCAGCGCCGCTTCGAGCGATACGACGTCCGCCTCTCCCACGAGTGAGAAGCCGGTCATCAAGACCGGCGCGCAGCCGCCCGCGTAGCGCCGGGCCAGCTCGGCGCCGACCGCGACCGTCGGCGCCCCGCGTGCCAGGCGGCGGAAGGCGAGATCCAGCAGCCGGGCCACCGGGACGGCCCACCGCCAGCGCGGGCCGGGCAGGCGGTGGGCGATGTACCGCTCGTAGTCCTGCCGCACGCCGAGGACGAGCGGCACGCCGCGCCGGCGGGCGATCAGAGCCAGGACGAGCGCCACGGGGTGCGGCCCGAAGATCCACACGGCGTCGAGCCGGTCCAGCTCGGCGGCGAAGCGCCGGCAGGAGCCCCCGATCGCGCGCAGCATCCGGAGCACGTGCGTGACCCGCGGGTAGTACGGCAGCTCGACCACGCGGACGGGCCCGCCGGGCAGCTCGTACGGACCGCGCCCCGGCTCGGGCGCGATCCGCGCGAAGACGACGACCTCGTCGACGCGCGGCGGAAGCTGCGTCGGGAAGCGGATGAACGCGCGGAACGTCGACACCCCCGCCTGGTCGCGGCGGTAGGCCATGTCCGTGTAGACGCCCAGCCGCAGCGGGCGCTCGGTTGGGGGTCCGCTCATGGGGTGCGAGCGCCGCGCCGCGCGCTCACCGCCGCTCGGCCTTGAAGATGCTCGTCAGGACGTCCAGCCCCCGATCGACCGTCGCCGTGTCGCTGCCGGGCCCGCCGTCGAGGAGATCGCGCTCGCCGTCGCGGGCGAGCAGCACGTCGTGGTCCTCGCCACCGGTGAGCACGTCGCGACCCGGCCCGCCGTCGAGCCGGTCACGGCCGCCCTCGCCCAGCAGCCGGTCCTTCCCGGGCCCGCCGAGCAGGACGTCGTCCCCGCCACCGCCGATCACCACGTCGTCGCCGGGCCCGGCGACGCTGCGGTCGTCTCCGTCCAGGCCGCAGATCACGTCGTCGCCGGTTCCCGTCAGCCGGTCGTCGCCCGGCGTGCCGACGAGCGTGCAGCGCCGGCCGGGCGCGCCGCCGGACCCCGCGGTCGCGCCGACCGCGCGCCGCGCCTTGAGCACCTTGAAGGCCGCCAGCGGGATCGGGCTGACCGTCCGCGCGTCGACGATGCCGTTCCAGCGAGCGGTGCCCTCGAACTCCAGGATGACCTTCGAGCGGCCCGAGTTGTCGATCACATACATGCCGTAGCGCTGCAGGGCGCGGGCGATCGTCAGGCACGGGCCGTCGCAGCCGTAGGCCTTGATCCGCTCGGCGGTCAGCTTCGGGTTGAGCTGCAGCCGCGTGCCCTCCGGAACGTCCAGCCCCTCGGTGCCCACGCCGTCGGACTTCGTCGCCGGATAGACGTGCGAGGGCGCCGGCGCGTCAAAGGCGAACGCCAGGGCGTGATCGATCCGGCCGCGCGCCACCTCGCAGGGCCGCACGAGCCCCGCCAGGTACGGGACCCCGGCCCCGCGCGAACCGAACGGCCGGCCGTCGGGGCCGCGCGGCGGGACGCCGCTCCAGCGGGTGGAGTAGTGGTAGCCGTTGGTGATCTGCCAATCGCCGCCGGAGCGGCGCAGCCGCCACGCCCCCCACTCGTCGCCAGTCGCCGGGTTCACCAGCACGATCTGCGCGTCGCTGCCGGCGGCGGCGGCCGCGCCGTCGGGGATCGGCAGCCGGACCGTCGCCCCCCGCTGGATCGTCAGCGTCCGCTCGCTCGAGACATCCGAGAACACCCCGGTGACGCGGACCGTCTGCAGCGGCGCATCCGGCGCCACCGAGTACACGGGGTAGGTGTACTGGGTCGGGTCGGAGGTGAGGGGCGCGCGCATGCGCCGCACGAAGCGCGCGCTGCGCGGGTCATACGATGGCTTCGAGCCGATCGGCGTGTTCCACGGGCTCGAGTTCGCGTACGGGCGCTTGCAGCCGCTCTGCGCTACGCCGCCGCCCGGCGGGGAGCGCGGCGCCGGAGCGGGATCGGGCGACGATCGCGAAACGACGACGAACGCGGTCGCGACGACCGCGGCCAGCGCCAGCAGCGTGGCGACGATCCCGCGCCGGCCGTTCAAGGAGCGCTCATCCGGCGAGACCCCGGACCGCCCGGCGGATGCTCGCGCAGCGCGAGCGACGTCGCCGCGCCGGCCAGGCCGAGGAGCATCCAGAAGTAGGTCTCGTAGGCCAGCGTGAGGAAGGCGCCCGTCAGCAGGTATCCGAGCACGGCGAGCAGGAGCGCGGTGGCCAGGTCGGCGCAGTCACGCCGGCCGCGGCGAAGGTTGTCCGCGCGCACGCGGATGAGCCCGGCGAGCGTGAGCGCGACGAGGCCGCAGAAGACCAGCAGACCGGCCAGGCCGAGGTCGGCCGCCTGGGCGACGACGATGTTGTGCGCTTCGCGCTTGGCCTCGAGCCCCTTCTCGGGACCAGCCGGGGTGGCGTCGTGCAGATAGCCGCCGACCTGCTCGGCGTACTCGCGGTAGTGCAGGGGAAAGACGCCCGGGCCGACGCCGAGCACCGGGTGGTCCACGAACGCCGCGACGCCCGCCTTCAGCTCGGTCGATCGGCCTTGCGCCGACTCGTCGGCGCTCGGATCGGTCCCGGTCTGCGCGCCCGCGCTGATCAGGTTCGACAACGTCGCGACGCGGTCCGCGTAGGCGGGAACGGCGACGAGCAGCACCCCCACCGCCGCCATCATGGCGAGGACCTGCCACCCGCGGAAGTAGCGCATCGCCGCCATCAGGATCAGCAGCACCAGCAGCGCGACGGCGGTACCCCGGGAGTACGTCAGCGCGATCGCGTAGGCGCTGAGCGCAGTGGCGACGCCGGCCAGCAGGCGCTGCACCGGTGTGGCGGCCCGCCAGGTGAAGACGAGACCGATCGCCGCGGCGACGAGCAGGATCTGGCCGTAATAGTTCGGGTCCCCCAGCGGCCCGGTCGCGCGAGCGGCGCTCTTGCCGATCAGAAACGACGGGTCGGGCTTGGCGAAGCCGCCGTAGTCGCGGTAGTACGTGTGCGTCGTCGCCTGGACGATGGTGATCAGCGCCAGGCAGGCGGCGCCGGCGAGCAGCGCCCACATCGCTCGCCTGAGCATGGCGGGGGTCCGAACGACGTTGCTGACGAGGAAGTACAGCAGGACGCCCTCGAAGAGGAACGTCCGCACGTTCTCCAGCGCCACGTCGGTGTAGCGCGAGGTGAGGCTCGACGCCACCGCGATGAGCAGCAGAACCAGCATGCAGACGAACGTGGGCGTGAAGACGATTCGCTCGCCTCGCCGCAGCGCCGCCAGCAGCGGGATGCCGAGCACGAGCGGCACGGCGGCGGCGAGCACGAGCGGCGCTCCGTTTCCCACCGCCACCCCCGGCACGTTGACAAACAGCAGGAACAGCACCACGAGCGTGGCGATCTCGGCCGACACGAGCGCCGCCGCGATGACGGCGAGCGCGAGGCCCGCCGGGACGATGACCACCGGCGCCGCGGCGACCAGCCCTCCGGTGACCGCGGCGACCGTCAACGCCGCGGCGGCCAGCGGCAGGTGGCGGGGGATCGCGCCGGCGGCGAACGTGGTCATGGCGCGGTCAAGCGACGCCCGTGCGCCGGGCGACGGCTCGGGCGGTCACCAGCAGCACGTACAGCTCGGCGAGGATCGAGCGGCGCCGGAAGAAGCGGATCTCCAGGCGGCAGCGCTCCTCGAAGTTCATCGTGGTGCGCCCCCACACCTGCCACGGGCCCGTCACGCCGGGCCGGTAGTCCAGCCGGCCGGTCTGCCACGGCTCGTACGTCGACGCGGCGAAGCTCGTCGGTCGCGGCCCGATTAGCGACATCTGACCGACGAGCACGTTGATGAACTGCGGCAGCTCGTCGAGGCTGGTCTTGCGCAGCACCCGCCCGACACGGCTCACCCGCGGGTCGTTGACGAGCCGGAAGTCGGGCCACGGCACGATGCTCTGAGAGCGCAGCTGCTCCTTGAGCTCGTCGGCGTTGGCAACCATCGTGCGGAACTTCAGCAGCCCGAACGAGGTTCCGTTCATGCCGCAGCGGCGCTGGCGAAAGAGGATCGGGGCGCGCCGGTCCTCCAGCCAGACGGCCAGCGCGATGACGGCCATCACGGGGGCCAGCACGAGCAGGGCGATCGACGCCCCGGCGACGTCCAGGGTGCGCTTGGTCACCCTGTAGCGCAGCTCGGACCGGGGCGAGGCCCATTGCGGTGTCGTCAATCGATCGGCCACGTCGCTGCTCGGATGCTACGCCGACTCGGTCAGCAGGTCAGGGCGTCTGGAGCGCACGACCCACTCCAGCTGGGCCGCGAGGCCGTCCTCGAGGGTGGTGCGGGGCGCGTAGCCGAGCTCGCGCAGCGCCAGCTCGCAGTCGCAGCCGGTGCGATACGCGTCACCGCGCTGAGCCGGCGCGATGTCCAGATGCGCCGTGCGCCCCGCCACGCGCTCGATCGTGGCGATGGCCGCCAGCAGCTGCACCGACTGCCCGCCGCCGATGTTGTAGACGGCCCCGAAGCGGCCGCGCTGGGCCGCCGCGATCGTGCCCTCGACGATGTCGTCCACGTAGGTGAAGTCACGCACCTGCGAGCCGTCCCCCAGGATGGTCAGCGGCTCGTCGTCGAGGATCGCCCGGATGAAGCGGGTGAACGCCATGTCGGGCCGCTGGCGCGGGCCGTAGGCGGTGAAGTACCGCAGGCCCACCACCGGAAGGCCGAAGCAGCGGTGGTAGGTCCCCGCCAGCGCCTCGGTCGCCAGCTTCGTCATCCCGTACGGCGAGACCGGACGCAGCGGCGTCTGCTCGGACATCGGAAACCGCTCCGGGTTTCCGTACACCGACGAGGACGAGGAGTAGACGAACGCGCTCAGCGGGTGCCCGATCGCCAGCTCGAGCAACCGTTGCGTCGCGCAGAGGTTGTGGCGCAGGTAGGTCTCGAAGCCCTCGCCGAAGCTCCCACGGACGCCGGCCTGCGCCGCCAGGTGGAACACCGCGTCGACGCCCTCGAGCAGGCCGCCGAGGTCGTCCTCGCTGAGATCGAGCTCGAGCAGACGGAAGTTGGGCATGTCCCGCAGCCGCAGCAGGTTCGCCTCCTTCAGCGACCTGGCGTAGTAGTCGGTGAAGCAGTCGACGCCCACGACATCGTGTCCCGCGTCCGCGAGCCGCTCGGCGAGGTGAGATCCGATGAACCCCGCGGCCCCGGTGACCAGCACCGTGCTGCGCGGCGCCAACCCGAGGCTCGCGCCCAGCTCGATCGGCCTCTGCGCGGCGGAGGTCACGGATGGCCGCCCTCGGGGGCGGCCTCGAACGTCACGGCGATGACGGGGTCGGCATGGGCGTCGGCGTCGGTCAGCTCGCCGTGCAGGCGCGCGCCGCGATCGGGCTCGCCCACGAGTGACGTGCGGGCGTGCTCGAGCAGGGCGTCCAGCGTCAGACCGTCGACGGGATATGAGGCCCACCCGAACCGGGGTGTGACCCCGTGCAGCAAAGCCGCCAGGCGCGCCTCGATGCTGGAGCGTGCGACGTCACACTCCTCCAGGAGCCCGTAGACCTCGAAGCGGTTCCTGAAGCGCCGGACCACGAAGCTGTCGGTGACCCGGACGGTGCGAAAGAGGTTGCGGACGGCGACGGCGTCCGACACAACGTCGAGGACCAGCACCGTGGCCGGGTCGCCGCGCCGGCGACAGCGCTCGAGGCACCGCTCGAGCGCATCCATGTCCGGCACCGAGATGGCGGTGGCGCGCTGCTCGACGGCGTAGGACAGGCAGACGGCCGCGACCGTCCAGGGCAGAACCTCCGACGGTTCCAGCGCAGCGGCCACGAGAGCGGCCGGCGCCGCGAGTCGCCGGATGCGCGGCCAGAGGAGACCGATCGCGGTCGCGCCCAGCGCCAGTGCGGCGGGCAGCGCGGCCGCCACTGGGCCGGCACCCGAGACGAGGATCGCGAGGGCGCATGCGGCAAGCCAGATCAGCGTCGTCACCGCGACCCCGCCGAGGAGGTTTCCTCTGCGGCGCATCTGCGCCTGCTGGGGGGCCGGGTCGGGCAGCGACGAGGCGGCCCTCGACAGCAGCGGCTCGTCCGCTGCGCTCATCGTGAACCCCGTCTTGCCGGCGTCGGCCCGCCGGTCGGCCGCGCGCTCGCGACCGCAGGCGACGGGTGTGCCATGAGGGCGCTAGCCAGCAGAGGATTCCCGGCGCGACGCAACGTCTATCTCCCTGCGGTGCCTACGCGCCGCTGCTGTTATGACGCTAAGTCGGGTTGATGATTCGAACATCTGGGCTCCAGCGTAACCGCAAGTTGTGCTGCGTCTAAAGCCCGTTTTCAGGATGCAGACTTCGAAACAGTGTGACGAAGACAGCGGCCAACGTACCCGGAGGCTTCGAATCGCATGCGCGTGGGCGCCGTGGGCGCGACGTTTGTGGGCGGACACTAGCTCGCGGGCAGCAGGCTGGCGCCGACCGCGCCGCCGAGGTCGCCAAGGGCGGCGACGAGCACCGGCGGCGGGCGGTCGCTGAAGAACAGGTGCGGCTGCATGGCCGCGGCGATGC
>JBBJOW010000067.1:0-18639 GCA_037724045.1 Solirubrobacteraceae bacterium | reverse complement strand
AACCGCGACATGGCGCGCCGCCAGCTCGGCCACGGCCGCGGCGGGCGCATGAAGATCGAGAAGGACTCCGCGGAGGTGACCGCCGGAGTGCGTCACGGATACACGCTGGGCGGCCCGGTCTCGCTGACCGTCGTCAACCGCGACTACGCCAACTGGGAAGAGCGGATGAACCCGTGGCCGGTGGAGGCCGACGTCGCCGAGGTGCACACGCCGCGTCCCGGCCACGCCGACCTCGCGGGCGTCATGAAGTTCGGCTTCTCCGACGTGCGCAACGTGCTCGAGCGCGCCAGCGCGCGGGAGACCGCCGCGCGAGTGGCAGGTGGAGCGCTGGCCAAGGGGTTCCTGCGCGCGGTCGGCGTCGAGGTCGTCTCCCACGTCATCCAGATCAACTCGGTGCGCGCGCCTGAGTACGACGAACTCGTACTTGGGGACTTCGCCGCGGTCGACGAGTCGCCGGTGCGCTGCCTCGACGACGAGGCGGGCCGCGCGATGGTGTCCGAGATCACCACGCTGCGCAAGCGCAACGAGTCGCTGGGCGGCGTCTTCGAGCTGCGCGCCTTCGGGCTCGTGCCCGGCCTGGGCTCGCACGTGTCCTGGGAGGAGCGGATGGACGGCCGCATCGGCATGGCCATCCTCTCGATCCAGTCCGTCAAGGGCTGCGGCATCGGCGACGGCTTCGACCTCGCCGGCCGGCCGGGGTCAGAGGCCCACGACGAGATCTTCTTCGACGACGCGCGCGGCTGGTACCGCGAGACCAACCGCTCCGGCGGCGTGGAGGGCGGCATGACCACGGGTGAGCCGCTGATCGTGCGCGCCGCCGCCAAGCCGCTGCCGACGCTGACCAAGCCGCTGCGCACCGTCGACATCGCCACCCACGAGCCGGCCCAGGCGCTCCGGGAGCGCACCGACTCCGCCGTGGTGCCCGCCGCGGGCGTCGTGGGGGAGGCCATGCTCGCCATCGTCCTCGCTTCCGCCTATCGCGAGAAGTTCGGCGGCGACCACATCGACGACGTGCTCGCGGCCCTCGCCGCCTACGAGCGTCGCATCGGCTGGGTCCGCCGGTAGGTCTGTGCGACAGATCGTGCTACGGTGCGGCGGTGGCCCGCTCGGTGCACGTCCGCCTCGATGACGCGTCCGAGGACGCACTGCGGCTTGTGCGCTCCACGACGGGAGGCAACGATTCCGACGCCGTGCGCACTTCGCTGCGAGAGGCAGCAGAGCGACGCCGTACCCGATCGGCGCTCCGCGCTGAGGTTGAGCGCTTGATGGCAGACCCGGTCGATCGGTCCGAGTCGCGGGCCATCATGAAGGAGCTGGACGCGCTTCAGCCCGACTTCGTTGATTAGGTGGTTCGAGGCGACATCTTCCGGCTGTCAGCGCCGCGTGGTGCGAGGGGCGCGGAGCAACGTGGCGCCCGCTACGGCGTCGTGGTGCAGGCCGACGAGCTCCTGCCTTTTCGCACCATCCTGATCTCACCGACTTCGACGAGCGCGCCGGGAGCTCCGTTCCGGCTGGAGATCATCCTTGACGGTGCTTCGACTCGCGTGATGGTCGAGCAGACGCGGGCCGTCGATCCAGAGCGGCTGGGACGCTTCGCGGGCCGCCTCGATGGCCGCGAGCTCGTGATGCTCGACGAGGCGCTCAAGCTCGTGCTCGGGCTGTGAGCCTCGTCCTCATCGGCTTCATGGGCGCCGGGAAGTCCTCGGCGGCCCGCGCGGCGGCGGCGGAGCTCAACGCGCGGCCGCTGGACACCGACCAGCTGATCGAGGCGGATCTCGGGACGTCGATCGAGGGCTGGTTCGCCCGCCACGGCGAGCGGGCGTTCCGCGAGCGCGAGGAGGAGGTCGTCCTGCGCGCGCTCGCGCAAGACGCAGCGCCGATCCTCTCGCTCGGCGGCGGCGCGGTCACGTCGCAGCGGGTCCAGGACGCGCTCGCCGCCCACACCGTCGTGCTGCTCGACGTCGACGCGGACACGGCGTGGCAGCGGGCGGGGGGCCGGCGGCCGCTCGCGCGCGACCGGCAGCGCTTCGATGAGCTGCACGCGGCGCGCGGACCGCTCTACGAGCGCCTCGCGGACGTGATCCTGCCGACCAGCCGCCGAGACACGCTGCGGTCGGCGCTTCCTGCGATCCGCGCCCTTCCGCCGGGGGCCAAGCTGCTCTGGGCGGAGACGGCCTCAGCGGCGTATCCGGTGTTCGTGGGGGAGGGGCTCGTCGCCTTCAGGCCGACCGGCGGCCGCGGCTTCACGGTCAGCGACACCCACGTCGTCGAGCACTACGGACCCGCCGACCACGTGCTGCCGGCCGGCGAGACGCACAAGACGCTGACCACCGCGGAGGGCGTGCTCCGGTCGATGGCGGCGGCCGGGCTGGCTCATGGCGACCACGTCGTCGCGGTCGGCGGCGGCGTCGTGGGAGACATCGCGGGTTTCTGCGCAGCGATCTACCAGCGCGGCATCGGCGTCGTCCAGGTCCCGACGACGGTGGTCGCGCAGGTCGACTCCGCCTACGGCGGCAAGACGGGGGTCGACCTCCCGGAGGGCAAGAACTACGCGGGCGCCTACCACCAGCCCCAGGCCGTCGTCGCCGATCCAGGCGTGCTGTCGACGCTGCCCGAGGCCGAGCACGCCGCCGGCTGGGCGGAGGTGGTCAAGACCGCGCTGATCGCAGGAGGTGCGCTGTGGAAGCGCGTGCAGGCTTCCCCGGCCGTCGATCGCGACGTGATCGTCGCGTGCGCCCGGACCAAGCTTGCGGTGGTGGCGGCGGACGAGCGCGACGCCGGCCGGCGTCAGACCCTCAACCTCGGCCACACGGTCGGACATGCGATCGAGACGGCGACTGGATACGTGCGCTACCGCCACGGCGAGGCGGTCGGGCTCGGCCTGCTGGCCGCCCTCTCGCTCTCCAACCAGCCAGGGCTTCGATCAGACGTCGCGGACCTGCTGGCCGCCCGCGGGCTGCCGACGACGCTGGACCCGCAGGTCGACCGGGAGGCGCTCATGGCCGCGATCAGGCGCGACAAGAAGCGCCGTGACGGTGTCGTGGGCTTCGTGCTGCTGGAAGCGCCAGGCGCGCTGCAGACCGGCGTCGGGGTGCCGGAGCGCGAGTTGCGGGCGGCTCTGGAAGAGTTGGGATAGTGAGCCTCTGATGCGCAACCGCGTCTCCGTCATGCACGGCGTCAACCTGGACGCGCTCGGCCGGCGCCCCGCCGAGCACTACGGCACCGTCACGCTCTCCGAGCTCGAGCGCACGATCGGCGGCTTCGCCCACGACCTCGGCCTCGAGGTCCGCTTCTTTCAGTCCAACTTCGAGGGCGAGTTCGTGGAGGAGATCCACCGGGCGCCCGACTACGCCGACGCGCTCGTGCTGAACCCGGGCTCGTGGACGCACTACGCGTGGGCGCTGCGTGATGCGGTCGAGCTGGCCGGCCTGCCCTCCGTCGAGGTGCATCTCTCAGACATCGAGGCGCGCGAGGAGTTCCGGCGGATCTCGGTGATCCGCGACGTCTGCCTGACCGCGGTGTGGGGGAAGGGCCCGGACGGCTACCGCGACGCCCTCGCCGCCGTCCGCGACGCGCTGGCGGCGGCGTGAGCCGGGCCGATCGCGTCCAGGCGCGGTTCGAGGCCGTCGACGCGCTGCTGGTCACCGACCTCGTCAACCTGCGCTATCTCACCGGCTTCACCGGGACCAACGGCTTCGCCGTGCTGGCCCCGGGCCTACGGCGCTTCGTGACCGATTTCCGCTACGTCGAGCGGGCGGCCGCCGAGGTCGAGGGCTTCGATCGCGAGCGCGCGCCGCAGGAGTTCCTCTCCGCGCTGGGCGACGGGTGGCCCGCGGACATCCGGCGGCTCGGGTTCGAGGATCACAAGCTGTCCGTCCGCCAGCACGCCAAGCTGCGCGACGTGGTGCCGGCCCGGATCGAGCTGGTCGCGGCGGGCGGCCTGGTCGAGCGAGAGCGCGCGGTCAAGGAGCCCGCGGAGCTCGAGGCCATCGCGGTCGCCGCCGGCCTCGCGGACGAGGCCCTCACCTCCGTGTTGTCGGGCGGCTTGGTCGGACGTACCGAACGTGAGGTGGCGCTCGCGCTCGAGGACGCCGTCCGCGCCGGCGGCGGCGAGCCCGCCTTCGGAACCATCGTGGCGGCCGGGGTCAACGGCGCCGCCCCCCACGCCACGCCGGACGACACACCGATCGCGGCGGGCACGCTGGTCACCATCGACTTCGGCGCCAGACTGGCGGGCTACAACTCCGACTGCACGCGCACCTACGCGGCGGGCGCGGTGGGGGAGGACCTCGTCGCGATCTACGAGCTCGTGCGCGAGGCGCAGGCCGCCGCCCTGGCTGCGGTCAGACCCGGCCCCGAGGGGCACGAGATCGACACGGTGGCGCGCGAGCTCATCGCCGCCGCCGGCCACGCCGAGCACTTCGGCCACGGCCTGGGCCATGGCCTCGGCCTCGAGGTCCACGAGGCTCCGCGGCTGTCGACGACGGGCACGGACGCGCTGGCGGTCGGCAACGTCGTCACGGTCGAGCCCGGCGTCTACGTGCCCGGGCTCGGCGGCGTGCGCATCGAGGACCTCGTCGTCCTCACCGACGACGGCGCCCGCGTGCTGAGCGGGCACGCCAAGGACCTGGCCGTCCTGGACTGACGTTGTTCAAGCGGATGGGCACCGAGGCCGATGTTCACCTCGTATGGACGCCATCAACGAGACCGGCGGCCTGTGCATCGGCTTCGACCCGGGGCCGGAGTGGTATTCCCCGCAGTAGCCAGGGCATGACGGCTCATCGCGGGTGGGGCGCGCCCGTGCTCGTGGCCCTCGTCGCCGCCGGCTTCTCGATGTGGTCGCAGATGACGGGGCTCGCGTGGACGGACTACGACGCCGAGGCGGCGGGGCCGATGGCGGCGCTGGTCAGCGGCGAGCTGCAGACCTTCCTGACCACGGCGCCCGCCTACGGGGGATCGCTGTTGATGCGCTCGCCGTTCGCGTTCGCCGCGGATCTGCTCGGCGGCGGCGAGATGGCCGTCTACCGGCTGCTCGCCGTCCCCTGCCTGCTCGCCGCGGCGGCCTTCGGCGTGGCGCTGTACCGGATGCGCGCGCATCGGCATCCCGCGGCGCGCTGGAGCCTCGTCTTCGTGGCGCTCGCCGCCGGCAACCCCGTCGCCCTGCGGGCGCTGGACATCGGCCACCCGGAGGAGCTCCTCGGCGCCGCCTGCTGCGCGGGCGCCGTGCTGGCCGCGATCCGCGGAAAGACCCTGCTGGTCACCCTCCTCCTCGGCATCGCACTCGCCAACAAGGCGTGGGCGGTCGTCGCGGTGCCGGTGGTCTTCGTCGCGATGCCGCGCCATCGCATCCGCGCGATCGTCGGCGCCGGCGCGCTGGCTGCGGTCTTCGTCGTGCCGTTCCTGTTCGCCGAGACCCAGGGGGGCTCGGGCCGGCTCGTCGCCCTGACGAGCCAGACGAGCACGATCTTCCAGCCCTGGCAGATCTGGTGGCCGCTCGGCGACCTCGAGCACGTCGTGCGGGGGGGCGACGGCCTGATCAAGGCCGACTACCGCTATCCGCCGGAGTGGCTCGGTCCGCTGACCCATCCGCTGATCGCCCTGGTGGCAGTCCCTCTGGCGCTGCTGTGGTGGCGCCGGCGCGCGGACGACCGCTCCGCCGATGACGTCCTGTTGCTCCTGGCCATGGTGATGTTGCTGCGCTGCGTGCTGGACCCGTGGAACATCAGCTACTACCACCTGCCGTTCCTGTTCGCACTCCTGGCGTGGGAGTCGGTCGCGCGTGCGCGCCCGCCGATCCTCTCGTTGTCGGCCACGCTGCTCGTGTGGGCGTCGTTCGGGTGGATCCCGCAGGTCGCCTCGCCCGACGTGCAGGCCCTGCTCTACCTGGGGTGGACGCTGCCCGCGCTGAGCGCGCTTGCGGTCGCCGCCTATCGGCTTCCCAGCCCGCGCTGGGCCAGCCGAACCGCGGCACCCGCGCCGGCACGCTGACGCGGCGGCTATCGCTGTCGCGTGACCCAGGCCTCGGGATCCTCGGCGAGCGCGCCGATGTCCGCGGGCAGGGAGCCCGAGCCGATGTCAGCGACGGTCACGTTCTCCACGACCTCGCGCAGGTTGTGGCGGACCGCGATCCAGACGCGCTTCAGCGGTTCCGCGGCACCGGTGTAGTCGACGTCCTCCGGACGCTGGCCGCGCACGGTCGCCAGGGGACCGTCGACGGCGCGCATCACGTCGGCGACGGAGATCTCCTCCGCCGGGCGGGCCAGCCAGTAGCCGCCCTCCGAGCCGCGCTGGCTGCGGATCAGACCGCTCTGGCGCAGGTCGGAGAGGATGTTCTCGAGGAACTTCGGCGGGATGCCCTGCGCGGTGGCCAGCGCGTCTCCCTTGACGGGGCCGCCACCCGCCGCGGCGAGCTCGGAGGCTGCTCGGAGCGCGTAGTCGGCCTTCGCGGAGATACGCATTCCCTCAAGACTACCGAGAAGGTGTGCGGCCGGGCCGGGGCCGGACACCCTCAGTGATCCGGCAGGACCGCTCGCGCGTAGCAACGCGCTATGACCAACCAGCTTTCCGACGTCGACATCGACGGCGCCATCCAGGAGACCCAGGCCGAGGTGGAAGGGTTGACGCGCGGCTCCTTCATGACCAAGGCGGCCGTGGGCGGCGGCGCGGCCCTCACCTCGGGGGCGTTCATGGCCATGCTGCCCGAGATGGCAGCCGCTAGGCCGTCCAGGAAGCAGGACATCGCGATCCTCAACTTCGCGCTGACGCTCGAGTTTCTCGAAGCGGCCTTCTACAAAGAGGCGCTGGCCAAGGGCGCGCTGACCGGCGACGTGCTGGAGACGACCAAACTCATCGCGTCGCACGAGAACACGCACGTGACGGCGCTGCGCAAGACGATCCGCTCCCTCCGTGGCAAGCCGGTGAAGTCGCCGCAGTTCAACTTCATGAACACGACCGGCGACCAGAAGACGTTCCTGGCGACCGCGTTCGTCCTGGAGAACACCGGCGTCCACGCCTACCTCGGCCAGGTGCGCCGGATTCTGTCCAAGAAGATCCTGGTGGCGGCCGCGACGATCGTCACCATCGAGGGCCGCCACGCCGCGGCCATCGCCTGCCTGATCAACGACAGGCCCTACGACCTCTCGGGCGGGGGCTCCAACTTCACGCCCGACGGCGCCTTCGACGTGCCGTTCTCGAAGAAGAAGGTGCTGAAGGCCGTGGCCGCCACCGGCTTCATCGTCTAGGAGTTTGTTGAACGATCCGAGGCGCGTCCGGAAAGCCCGTGGACCAAGCCTGACTCCGCTCGGACCCGAAGGAGATCCTGCGGGATCTCCAAGGTTCCGGGTGGGGTCAGGCGCCGTGTCCACGGGCTTCGTCCGGGCGTGCCAAATCGTTCAACAGGCTCCTAGAGCTCCAGCGCGAGGGTCTGGCCCGGGCCGACCGGGCGTCGAGCTCCTCGCGCGCGCTCGCCTGCGAGCGTGAGGGAGGCGAGCTGTCGGCGGCCGTCGACGGGGGATGGCTCGCGCACGACGAGGCCTCCGGCTTCCAGCCTCGCGAGGGCACGGCTCAAAAGCCGGCGTCCATGCCGAGGGCGATGCGCAGGTCGCGCACCTCGCGCGGCCGCTCGAGCTGGTACAGCACCCGAGCGTCGGGCACGGGGTGCGCCGTACCGAGCAGGTGGTCGCGCGCTGATCCGATTTGCCCCTAGGAGCGCTACTGACACCCAATGCGCATGCGTAACGGTTCCATCGTCCTCGCCATCGGAGCAGCCTCGCTGCTCTCGGCGAGCACGGCTGCCGCGCGGACGACGGTGACCATCAAGGACATCCAGTTCAGCAAGGCCACCGTGAGGGTGTCGCCGGGAGCAGTGGTGATCTGGAAGGACGCAGATCGCAACGTCAGCCACAACGTGACCAGCAGGGGCGATGATCGCTTCGCCTCCTCTGACACGTTGCGGTCAGGCGACTCTCACCGTGTGCGCTTCAGACGAATTGGGAACTACCGCTATGTCTGCACGATCCACCCCGCGAGCATGCGGGCCCGGATCGTGGTCAGATGACCCCCCAGGACAGGAGAATCACTCACATGTCATTGCCGAACATCGAGACGCTGGACATCGACGGCGCCATCCGCGAGGCCGAGCTGGCCGTCGCTGGTGACACCCGCGCGTCCTTCTTCCGCAAGGCCGCCGTCGGCGGCGGCGCGGTCCTCGGCTCCGGCGCGATCCTCGGCATGCTGCCGACGCTCGCCCACGCCGCTCCGTCGGCCAAGCAGGACATCGCCATCCTCAACTACGCGCTGACCCTCGAGTACCTCGAGGCTGCGTTCTACGACGGGGCCATCAAGTCGGGCAACCTCAAGGGCGAGGTCAAGCAGTTCACTCAGCTCGTCCTCAAGCACGAGAACATTCACGTCAAGGCCCTCAAGGCCACGATCAAGGCCCTCAACGGCAAGGCCGTCGCGGAGCCGAAGTTCAACTTCAAGGGGACCAACACGAACCCCGCGAAGTTCGTCGCGACGTCTCTGGTACTCGAGAACACGGGCGTCCACGCCTACCTCGGCCAGGTCACGCGTATCCAGAACCCGGCCATCCTCAAGGCGGCTGGGGCGATCCTGACGACGGAGGCCCGCCACGCTGCGGCCATCGCCGCCGTCATCGGCAAGAGCCCGTTCAGGGACGGCACCAAGACCTCGGTCACCCCGGACGGGGCATTCGACGTGCCGTTCTCGATGAAGAGGGTCCTGAAGGCCGTCGGCAAGACGGGCTTCATCAAGTAGCCCGATGCCCTCGGACGCCAGGCGGCCGGCGATCCCGCCGGCCGCCCGTCTGTCCGCGAACCGGGGGCGCGATCGGTTGATCCGATCGCCCGGGTGCCGCGCTAATAGCACCAACCCCGACAACAGGAGTGAGTGCAAAACCATGTCATTGCCGAACATCGAGATTCTGGACACCGACGGTGCCATCCGTGACGCCGAAGCGGCCGTCGCCGGCGACACCCGGTCGGCGTTCTTCCGCAAGGCCGCGGTCGGCGGCGGCGCGGTCCTGAGCTCCGGCGCGATCATGGCCATGCTGCCCGATCTGGCCATGGCGCGCAAGTCCACGAAGCAGGACATCGAGATCCTGAACTTCGCCTACACGCTCGAGCTGCTCGAGGCGGCGTTCTACGAGGAGGCGATCCGCAAGGCCGACCTGAGTGGCGACGATCTCAAGCTCACGCGTCTGCTCCGCTCCCATGAGGCGACCCACGTGTCGGCCCTCAAGGCCACGATCAGGCAGTTCGGCGGCAAGCCGATCAGCCCGCCGAAGTTCGACTTCCGGGGCACGACGAGCGACCGGAAAAAGTTCATCGACACTGCTTACGTGCTCGAGAACACCGGCGTCTCGGCATACCTCGGGCAGGCCACCCGTATCAAGAGCGACGCGCTGCTTGCCGCCGCCGCGTCGATCGTCACGATCGAAGCCCGTCACGCCGCTGCCATCGCCGTGTTGCGCGGCTCGTCGCCATTCAACGAAAGCGACAACAGCGTCACGCCCGACGGCGCCTTCGATCGTGCCCGCTCGATGAAGAGGATCCTGAAGGCCCTCGACCAGACGAACTTCATCAAGGGCTTCTAGGTCACGATGCCAAACATCGGCCTCCCCGAGATGCTGATCGTCCTGGTGATCGCGCTGATCATCCTCGGTCCGAAGAAGCTGCCGGACGCCGGCCGCTCGCTCGGCCGCGGGATCCGCGAGTTCAAGGGCGCGATCACCGGCTCGGACAAGGACGACGACGTCGCAGACGCCGTCGTCGCTGCCCGCAGCGAGGCCTGAGGTGCTCCGGGCGGTGCTTGCAGCTGTCAGCCTCGTTCTCCTCGCCGGTTGCGGCGGGGAGGATGAGGCCGACGGCGGAGCGCCGCCCTCGGCGTCCTCGCCGGCGGCAACCTCGGAGCCTGAGGCGTCCGGCCAGTCAACGGCCGTCGCAATCGAGGACTTCACCTTCACGCCTGAGGAGGTCACCGTCTCCTCCGGCGAAGAGGTCGCGTGGGCGAACGCCGACGCGGCCAACCACAACGTCGTCTTCGACGACGCTGCCCAGAAGGGCATCCCCAATCTTCGCGAAGGCCAGGAGGATTCCGTCAAGTTCAGCGAAACGGGGTCTTTCAGCTACGTCTGCTCGTATCACCCGGGCATGAAGGGTACGGTCGTTGTCGAATAACCCGATCCACCACCAGGAGTCACTATCCATGAGTAATCCTCCGGACCCGCGGGCGATCGACCGGGTCGATCCCGACGGCGTCCTGCGTGAAGGCGCTGAGGCGCTGCAGTCGGCCCGAGTCGGGCAGACCCGATCCCAGTTGTTCCGCCGCGGCGGAGTGCTGGCAGGCGCCGGCCTCGCCGCCGGTGCCATCCCCATCGGCTTCGCCATCGGTCAGGGCGGCTTGCCGGGCGGGGACATCAAGATCCTCAATTACGCCCTGACCCTCGAGTACCTCGAGGCAGCGTTCTACGCTGAGGCGATCAAGAAGGGCGAGCTCAAGGGCGAGGAAGCCAAGTTCGCCGAGGTCGTCGGCGCGCACGAGACCACGCACGTCGAAGCCCTCAAGAAGGTGCTCGGCGGCAAGGCCGTCAAGGCTCCCAAGGTGGACTTCAAGGACGCCACCGGCGCGGAGAAGTTCCTCGCGACCTCGATCGTCCTCGAGGACACCGGCGTCTCCGCCTACCAGGGCCAGGCGCCGCTCATCGAGACGACCGAGGTGCTCGCCACTGCCGGCGCCATCCTCGCCGTCGAGGCGCGCCACGCCGCCTGGGCGCGCGACATCGCCGGGGACAATCCCGCGCCGGACGCATTCGAGATGCCAATGGACATGCAGGCCGTGCTCGACGCGGTCGAAGCCACCGGATTCCTGAAGGGCTGACGCAGATGAACGATCGCAACCCCACATTCGCCGAACTCGATCGCGATGGCGCCATCGAGGAGGCGGCCGCCAAGGCGGGCATCAACCGCTCGCAGTTCCTTCGGCGCAGCGCGTTCGCCGGCGGTGGCCTGATCATCGGCGGCCTGCCGGTCGCCTTCTCCCTCGCTCAGGGCACGAGCAAGGGAGACGTCGACATCCTCAACTACGCGCTCACCCTCGAGTACCTCGAGGCGGCGTTCTACAAGGAGGCGAACTCCGGCGGCGCGCTGTCGGGCAAGCTCGCGACCTTCGCGGAGGTCGTCGGCGCGCACGAGGACGCACACGTCGAGGCGCTGAAGAAGGCCCTCGGGTCGGCGGCGGTCGCCGAGCCGAAGTTCGACTTCAAGGGCACGACCGGCGATTCGAAGACGTTCGCGGAGACCTCAATGGTCCTCGAGGACACCGGCGTGCGCGCCTACCAGGGCGCCGCCGGCCTCATCAAGGCGACGGCCATCCTCGAGGCGGCCATCTCCATCCACCCGGTCGAGGCGCGTCACGCGTCCTGGATCGCCCACATCATCGCCGACGGCGGCTCGTCGCCCTCGCCGGCGCCCGAGGCGTTCAACCCGGCCGCGGACATGGACACGATCCTGGCCGAGGTCACGGCCACCGGGTTCATCTCGACCGAGTCCGGCGCCACGCCGTCGTCGCCCTCCTCCGGCACGCCGAGCGTTGCGGGCTGACCCACCGCCTGAAGTGAAGGCCGGGCCGCCGCCTCAAGGGGCGGCGGCCCGTCGTCTGCGCCGCCTTCTGGGCGGCGTCGGCCTCACCCTCGCATTCGTGCCGTTGGGCTGGGTCGGCAGCGCCGCGCTGCTGGGGGAAGGTGACCGGATCGGCCTGGGCGCCGACGCCAAAGCCGCGAAGGTCGCCCGGTTCAACGGCGTCGACCTGCTGACCAAGCCGGTCAAGCACTCCTCGCTCGCCGCGCACGTCAAGGGCGACGCCGTGCGCGTCTTCAAGGTGCCCGGTTCCAAGCGCAAGAGCCGGCGCCTCGAGGCTCGGGTGCTCGAGGGCCGCACGCTGCCACTGGTCATGCTCGTCGAGGACCGCCGCGCCGAATGGGTGAAGGTCCAGCTGCCCGAGCGCCCCAACGGCTCCACCGGCTGGGTCCGCGAGGACGACGTCCGCCTGCGCCTGAACGCCTGGCGTGTCCGGATCGATCTGTCCGCCTTCCGCATCTCCACCTACCGGGGTCCGCGCCTGATCAGCACGCACACGATCGGCGTGGGGAAGTCGGTGACGCCGACGCCGCGCGGTCGCTACTACCTCACCGACCTGATCCAGCCCGACAACCCCAACGGTCTCTACGGGACCTACGCCTTCGGACTGTCGGCGCACTCTGACGTCGTGACCAGCTTCGGCACGGGCAACGGCCAGATCGGCATCCACGGGACCAACGACCCGAGCACCCTGCAGACCAACGTCAGCAGCGGCTGCATCCGGGTCGGCAACAGCGTGATCGAGAGCTTCGCGCGCCACTTCCCGCTCGGCACGCCGGTCCGCATCGTTTCGTAGCCTCCTCCGCGTGGGCCACGACCACGCCCACCATCACCACGGGGTGAGCGCCGACGCCGATCGCGGCAAGCTCGTGATCGCCCTCGCGCTCATCGTCGGGTTCATGTGCGTCGAGGTCGCGGCCGGAATCGCCGCCGAGTCGCTGGCGCTGATCTCCGATGCGGCCCACATGCTGACCGACGCGACCGCGATCGCGCTCTCGCTCGTCGCGATGCAGCTCGCCCGGCGCCCGGCGCGGGGCGCGATGACCTACGGGCTCGGGCGCTCGGAGATCCTCGCGGCGGCGGTGAACGGCACGACGCTGCTCGTGCTCGCGCTGATCATCGTCTACGAGGGGATCAGGCGGCTCGTGGATCCGCCGGCGACCGAGGGCGGCATCGTGCTGGGTATCGCGCTGGTCGGGGTGGTCGTCAACCTCGCCGCGGTCTGGGTGCTCAGCCGGGCCAACCGCCAGTCGCTCAACGTCGAAGGCGCCTACCAGCACATCCTCACCGACCTCGCCGCCTTCGTGGCGACCGCCATCGCCGGCGCGGTGATCGTCCTCACCGGCTTCACCCGCGCCGACGGGATCGCCTCGCTGTTCGTCGCGGCGATCATGCTGCGCGCCGCCTACGGGCTGCTGCGCGCCTCGGGCCGGATCTTCCTGGAGGCGGCGCCGGAGGGCGTGGACCCCGACGCGATCGGGCGCGCGATGGTCGGCGCGGCCGGCGTTGTCGAGGTCCACGACCTGCACGTGTGGGAGGTGACCTCGGGCTTCGCGGCGCTCTCGGCTCACATCACCGTGCGCGAGGACGCGGACTGCCACACGGCACGCGAGCGCGTCGCAGCGATGCTGCACGACCGCTTCGGGATCGAGCATTCGACGCTGCAGGTCGACCATGAGGGGGGACGGCTGCTGACCATCGAGAAACAGGCCCCCCGCTCCTCCGCGTGAGCTGGTTCGGGCGGGCGTGGCTGCGGATGGCGCCGCTGGCCGACGCCCGCGGCGCTCGCGCGCACCGGCAGCGGCTCGTGGCGGGGCTGGGCGGCACCGTGGTCGAGGTGGGGGCGGGGGCCGGACTGAACTTCGCGCTGTACCCCGACGCGGTGACGCGCGTGGTCGCGCTGGAGCCCGACGCGACACTGCGGTTGGCGGCCGTGCGCGCCGCCGACGCCCGCGTGGAGGTCCTCGACGGGGTCGCCGAGGCGCTGTCGCTCGGCGACGGCGAGGCGGACGCGGTGGTCTTCTCGCTGGTGCTGTGCAGCGTGCGCGACCAGGCGGTCGCGCTCGCCGAGGCGCACCGGGTGTTGCGCGCCGGCGGGGAGCTGCGGTTCTACGAGCACGTCGTTGCGACGGGCGGGATCGGGCGGCTGGCGTTGCAGGCCGCCGACCGCAGCGGGGTGTGGCCCGCGCTCGCGGGCGGCTGCCACCCGGCGCGGGACACCGTCGCCGCGATCCGAGCGTCGGGCTTCGCGGTGGACGCGCACGAGCACTTCACGTTCCGCGCGGGGGCGGTCTCCCCGCCGATCCCGCACGTGCTCGGACGGGCTGTCAGGGTGCCCTAACTCTGTCGGATTATCACTCACTCGCCAACCGCACCCGCCAAGCTCCTCCGCATGCGCAGGAAATGTAGCTCGCGTCGGTCAGGAAGGGGAGGCGACGATCGCCGCTTTTTCGAGGGTGCCGTCGGGGTGCACGAGCCGGGTCTCGTCGTCGGCGCACAGCACGCGCTCGGCGGCAGAGCCGGTGGCCTGGGCCGCGATCAGGGAGGCGGCGACGCGGTGCACGTCGCGAACCATCCCGAGCTTGAACAGCGACCGCGTCTCGTTGGCCAGGCGCCCGTCGCCGACGCGCAGCACGACGCGGGTGTCGGGCTCGAGCGAGAGCGCCGTCATCGCGATCGCGATGTTCTGAAGGTCGTCGTCGGTGGCCGCGGCCACCGCGCGCGCATCCGGGAGCGCGAGGCGGGCGAGCACCGAGGGGTCGGCGCCGCGCCCGATCACCACCGGCAGCCCCGCGCGCCTGGCCTCGCCGACGATCTCGCCGTCCTCCTGGTCGTCCACCGCGACGACGGGAACGCCGCAGTCGCGCAAGAGCAGGCAGAGCCGCAGTCCCACCTTGCCGAGCCCGACGACGATCACGTGGTGCTCCCGCGGCACCGCGTTGCGGCCGGTCAAGCCGGTCAGGCGACGGTCGATGAGCCGGTTGACGATGCCGGCGGTGAAGAACGCCTCGAAGACGAGCGCGGTGATCATCAGGACGCTGACGACGGTCTTGAACCAGCTCGGCCCGTCGGCCACCTTGTCGTTGGCCTCGACGGTCACGAGGGTCTTCGCCGCGCCGTAGAAGGCGTCCACCAGGCTCTGGTCGAGCACGATCGCCGCGCTCACCGTCTCGAGCACGAGCACGCCGAAGAGCCCGAGCGAGCCGTACAGCAGCAGGGCGGCACTGCGGTCGTGCGGCTTGAACAGGGCGCCGAGAACCGTCGGCAGGCGCCGCCGGGTGGCGATGTCGGCCGGCACCTCCTCGATCCTCCCGTCGATCTCGCGCACGCCCACGGCCGGCCCGTCACCCGACAGCGCGAGCGCGGCGAAGGACTCGTCCACACACGGTCCGGCGAGGACGGGCGCGACGATCTCCGCCATGGAGGTGATGCGGCAGTTGCCGATCCGCTCGGCCAGCAGGGGGCCGGTGGTCTGGTCGAAGTAGGTCAGCAGCAGCTCGACCTCGGCGTCCGCGTCGCGCACCATCAGCGCCATGCGCAGCGCCAGCGCGTCGTCGCCCGAGATCACGACAGCGCGCTCGATGCCGCCGCGCTCGAAGGCCTCCTCGACCTCGCGCTGCGTCGGGCGCACGAGCCGGACGACCCGCGCGTCGAGCGCGGTCAGCGCCGACCGCACCTCTTCGGCGAGGTCGCCTTCTCCGAGCAGGAGGATCGAGCCGGCCACGTGGCCGGGACTATCTCAGGTGGGGACGTCGTTCAGGCCGCTCGTGGACGAAACGCACGACCATCGCGCCCTCACCGACGGCGGTGGCGCAGCGCTTGACCAGTGTCTTCCCGGCCTCGGCCGTCCGCTTCGCCACGCCGGCGAGGCTAGCCCCGGAGGGGTGCGACGCTGCGCGGCCGTGGCTGCTCGCCGGGCCGCGCGAGCGTGCGGGTGATCTCCTCTGCGGGCACGGGGCGGGAGTACAGGAACCCCTGGGCGTAGTCGCAGCCGAGGCTGTACAGAGCGGTGTGCTGATCGCCGCCTTCGACTCCCTCTCCGACGACCTTCAGCCCCAGGGCGTGGCCGAGCCCGATCACGGCCGCCACGATCGCCGCGTCCTCGCGATCGTCGGGCAGGCCGCTGACGAAGGATCTGTCGACCTTGAGCATGTCGACCGGGAAGCGCTTGAGGTAGTTCAAGGACGAGTAGCCCGTGCCGAAGTCGTCGACGCTCAGGGTCACGCCGATGTCCTTCAGGCTGCGAAGGGCCTGCACGTTGGCCTGGGTGTCCTCCATCAGCACCGTCTCGGTGATCTCGAGATCGACGAGGGTCGGGTCGAGCCCGCTCAGCTCGATGGCGCGCGCCACGGTCGCCGCGAGCGTGGGATCGGCGAGCTGGCGGCCGGAGAGATTGATGCTGACTCCCAGCGCCGGGTGATCGGGGAGGGTCCGCTGCCAGTCGGCGGCCTGCCGGCAGGCCTCCCCGAGGATCCAGGCACCCAGCGCGATGATCAGCCCGCTGTGCTCCGCGGTGGGGATGAAGACACCGGGTTCGAGCAGGCCGTGATGGGGGCGGTCCCAGCGGACCAGCGCCTCGACCGCGACCACCGAGCCCGTCTCGAGCAGGATCTTCGGCTGGTAGACGAGCCTGAACTCGTTGCGGGCCAGCGCACCGGCGAGCTCGGACTCCATCTCGCGGTGGTTGCGCGCACGCTCCTGCATGGCGGCGTCGAAGATCCGGTGCCTGCCGGGCCCCTGCTGCTTGGACAGGCGCATCGCCGCGTCGGCGTCGCTGAGCAGCTGCTCGGGATCCGTCTCGGCGCTTGACACGAGGGCGACACCGACGCTCGCGGTGATCGCCAGCTCGGCGCTGTCGCAGAGGATCGGTGCGCGCAGCGCCTGGTGCACCCGGTCCGCGATCCCGGTGATGTCGAGCTCGTTCTCGAGTGAGTCGCAGACGACGCAGAACGTGTCGCCCCCGAGACGGGCGACGGTGTCGGTGGGGCGGAACGCCGACTCCAGCCGCGCGGCCACCTCGATCAGGACGCGGTCGCCGGCCCGGTGGCCGAGGCGGTCGTTGACGGCCTTGAAGCGGTCGAGGTCGATGATCAGCACGCCGAGCGGAGCGGGGACGCGCTTCAGGCGGGCGAGCGCCAGGTTCAGGCGCTCGCTGAAGAGCGTGCGGTTGGCGAGACCGGTCAGGGCGTCGTGCAACGTGCGGCGGGCGAGCTCGGCCTCGACCGCCTTGCGCGCCGTGACGTCCTCGATCTGATGGACCGTGTACGCCGGATCGACGGTCGGGTCGCGGACGGCCGAGACGCTGCCGCTGGTCCACAGCGCGTGCCCGTCGGCGTGGACGAGCCGCTTCTCGAACGAGTAGCAGTCGATCTCCTCGTCGACGAGCCGTTTGGACCGGGCGATCTCGCTGGCCAGGTCGTCGGGGTGCGTCAGGTCGTGGTCGGTGCGCACCAGCAGCCAGTCGCGATCGCGGCCCGTGAGGTGCTCGAGCGCCGCGTTGACGCGCATCAGCCGCCCGTCGGTGGCGACGAGGGCCATCCCGATCGGCGCGTCGTCGAAGGCGCGGCGGAAGCGCTCCTCACTCGCGGCCAGCGCCCGCTCCTTGTACTTGAGGTCGAGGAACGCGGCCACCTTCGCGCGCAGCACGTTGGGCTCGAAGGGCTTCTCCACGTAGTCGAGGGCCCCGACGGCGTATCCGTGCTCGACGTCGCGCAGATCCCGGTGGATCGCGGTCACGAAGAAGATGGGGGTGTCCGCGTTGCGCTCGGACTGGCGGATGCGGACCGCCGTCTCGAACCCGTCGAGCTCGGGCATCTGGACGTCGAGCAGGATCAGCTCATAGGAGTCTTCGGCGAGGCGCTGAAGGGCCTCGGCACCGGAGCTGGCCCGCACGAGCTGCTGACCCAGTGGTTCGAGGACCGCCTCGAGTGCGAGGAGGTTGGCCGGCCGGTCGTCGACGAGCAGGATCTTCGCCCATCCAGGTCCGGAGGCTGCGGCCATGCGGGTGCATCGACCCATCGCCGCTCCGGCTGTAGCGCGTGACCTCAATCATGGCGTCGGCGTTTACCCGCACATCCCAGCAGAGTCTCCAACCTCGACGAATGTCTGAGGCTCAGGCGCCTACTCGCGGAAGTAGTGGCCCTCCTCGATGTCGTCGATGAGCCCTGGGTGCGGTCGGCTGCTCACTCGTCGAAACGCGTCAGGGCTTCGTTTGGCACCACGTAGAACTCTGCGCCTGGGCTTTCCCGCTGGTGGTACCGGCGTCCCCCCGGGGGCCGGTAAGGCGGTGTCCGGGCGACCTGGCCTCCGCGCGCCTTGACCCATTCGGCAACCGCGTCGGGATCGCCCCCTGCCTCTTCTACTCGGGAGCGCAAGATGGCCACCGTGTCGGCTGTCCGGTCGATCCAACGCGATGGCTGGACGGAAGCGAGAAGCGCTCGAATCTCGTCGTTATTCACCCACGTAGCCTCGCACGCCACGACATCGAAGCTGCGTACGCTCTGATCCATGCCGCCGATCGATTTCAGGGAGCCAGCTGAATCCGCGGAGCGAGGCATCGCCTATGGCGATTGATGCTCAGCGCGTCGGCGCCATGGCGCTGGAGTTCATGGAGTCCCTTGAGCAGCGGTTCGGAGAGGAGGCGACCCTGGAGTCCGTGGCGTTCATCGCTGTCGTGGACACCGGCGATGGGGCCGACACGACCTGGCAGTTCAGACACGGCGACGGCTCAGCCGTGCGATTGCGTGTCGCTCGCGGGATGCTCGCGGAAACCGACCGAGGCCTCACGTCGATCTAAGCCTGGATCCACCGATCCCGGAGGCCCCACGACCCCGCATGGCTTCGCCAGGCGCCGCCGGCCGGTCACCCAAAGGGCGCCACCCTGTCGGTGCCCGGCCGGCGACCCCTGACTCGCCCTGCGGGGCCGTGGAACTGAGGCGGGCTGGGTTTCGCGGAGACCGGGTTAGTTGGTTTCCTTGTTTCATTA
>JBBJOW010000066.1:0-19369 GCA_037724045.1 Solirubrobacteraceae bacterium | reverse complement strand
TGATCCGGGTCGCCGTCGCCGGTGCTGCGGGGCGCATGGGGCAGGCGGTGTGCCAGGCGGTCGAGGCGGCGGAGGACATGGAGGTTGCCGGCCGGGCCGATCCTGCGCTCGGCGTGACCATCGCCGACGTGCTCGACGGCGCCGATGTGCTGGTGGACTTCACGCAGCCCGACCAGGCGGCGGCCAACGCCGGCCAGGCCACGCACGCGGGCGTCCACGTCGTCGTGGGAACCACCGGATTCTCCGAGGACGAACTGCGCGGCGCGGTCTCCGGAGCGCCCGGCAAGTGCTTCTGGGCGCCGAACTTCGCGATCGGTGCCGTGCTCATGATGCGCTTCGCCGCCGAGGCGTCGCGGCACATGCAGCGCGCGGAGATCGTCGAATACCACCATCCGGCCAAGCTCGACGCGCCTTCGGGCACCGCGGCCAGGACCGCAGCGCTGATGGACGGCGACGTGCCGATCCATTCCGTCCGGCTGCCCGGGATCGTCGCCGACCAGGAGGTCATCCTCGGCGACGTGGCCCAGACGCTGCGCATCACCCACGTGACCACGGACCGGACGAGCTTCATGCCCGGTGTCCTGCTCGCGGTGCGCGCGGTCGGCACGCTCGACGAGTCGCCGCTAGTCGGGCTCGAACACCTGCTGTGAGTGCGAAGCCTCGGGAAGGCACCGGCGCAGCCGGTTGCACCGCGGTCCGAGCCGCGACGGTCGACGACGCCTCCGCGGTCCTCGCCGTCCACCGCACCGCGCGCGGGGCGGCGTACGCGCATCTCGGGACCCCAGAGGAGGCGGCCGGCAAGGCCACGCTCGAGAACTTCCGCATCCAGCTCGAAACCGCACAGGCCTGGGTCTTCGAGCGCGACGGCGACGTGATCGGCTTCGCGGTGCTGGAAGGCGAGCTGCTGCGCGAGCTCTACGTGCTTCCCGATGCCCGGGGAACCGGCGCCGGGAAAGCGCTGCTCGAAGTCGCGGTCGCCCACGGCGCGCGCCTGCTCTGGGTCTACGAGGACAATCCGGCCGCGCGGGCGTTCTACGAGCGCCACGGCTGGGTCGCCGAGCCCGGCAGCGCGTATGCCGACCCGCAGTGGGCGATCGTGGAGCCGGCCGTCCGCTACCGGCTCGGGCTCCAAGCGTGACGCGACCGCCGGTCACCGTTACGGTCACCGATCACGCGGTCGAGCGCTTCGGCCAGCGCGTCGCAGGCGTGCTCGACGCCCGGCCGGAGATCATCAGACGTGTCGCCTCCGCGTGGATGGCCGACCGGGTGCGCGACGGCTCGGCCCGCGCGACCGTGCTGGTCTCCGACCTGCGGCGCTCGGACGTCGTGTACGTCTGCCGCTGGGATCAGCCGCGCGGGGAGCTGCTCGTGGTCACGCTCTGGGAGGAGGGCGAGGACGCGGCCGTCCCGCGCCGGTTCACCGACGCCCTGCGCCAGCTCGACCGCCGAAGTCGTCCAAAGTCCGGATAGTGCCCGCTTTGGACGACTTCGGCGCCGCCGGGAGTCGCTCCGTCGTTGGCGCCTGCGACACTGGGCGCGTGCCCGAGCTCTCCGGCCTCCTGACCGCCATGGTCACCCCGTTCGCGCAGGACGGCCGCGTCGACGAGGACGCGGCGGTCGCGATGGGCCGCCACCTGCTCGCCAACGGGTCCGACGGCCTGGTGGTGTGCGGGACGACCGGCGAGGCGGCCACTCTGGCTGACGACGAGCACCTCGCCCTGATCAAGCTGATGGTGGACGAGCTCGGCGGCGAGGCCACGATCGTCGGCGGCGTGGGATCCAACGACACCCGCCACGCGATCCACCTGACCGCGGCCGCGGCGGGCCACGGCTGCGACGCCCTGCTCAGCGTCACGCCGTACTACAACAAGCCCAACGCGCGCGGGATCAGGGCCCACTTCGGTGAGGTCGCCAGGGCCGCCGGCGGGACTCCCGTCCTCGTCTACAACGTCCCGAGCCGCACGGCGACCAACATGGGTCCCGAGCTGCTGGCCGAGCTCGCCCAGATCGACGGCATCGACGGCGTCAAGCAGTCCAACAACGACGAGCTGCAGCTCATCGACGGCATGGCGGTGTTCGCAGGCAACGACGACGCCTGCGCGCGGGCGGCCGACCTCGGGGCGGCGGGAACGATCGGCGTCGCGAGCCACCTGGTCGGCAACGAGATGAAGCAGCTCATGGCCGAGCCCGAGCGGCGCGCGAGCATCGACGCGGAGCTGCAGGAGATCTACACGGCGGTGTTCTGCACGAACAGCCCGGCTCCGACGAAGTACGGGCTCGAGCTCCTCGGGGTGCGCGCCGGCGGGGTGCGGCTGCCGCTGACCGAATGCGACGACGCCGAGCGCGAGATCGTCCGCCGCGCGCTGGCCGCCGTCGGAGCGCTCGTTTGAGCGGCAAGCTGCGCATCCTCCCCCTCGGCGGTCTCGGGGAGATCGGCAAGAACATGACGGTCGTCGAGTACGACGGCCGCATCGTGGTCGTCGACGTCGGCCTGCGCTTCCCGACGGCCGAGATGGTGGGCATCGACCTGGTCCTGCCCGACTTCACGTACCTGCGCGAGAACGCCGACAGGATCGAGGCGTTCGTCATCACCCACGGCCACGAGGACCACCTCGGCGCGCTGCCGTGGATCCTGCGCGATCTCGGCCAGGACAAGGTGCCCGTCGTCTACGGCGGCCAGCTCACGATCGCGATGGCGCGTTCCAAGCTCGACGAGCACAAGCTGCGCGAGGTCGAGCTCGAGGTCCTCAAGACGGGGGAGAGCGTTCACGCGGGACCGTTCGAGATCGAGCTCATCCACATGACCCACTCGATCCCGGACGCGTGCGCGGTCGCGCTGACGACCGAGCTCGGGACGATGCTCATCACCGGCGACTACAAGTTCGACCAGACGCCGGTCGGCGGGCATCCGGCGGACACCTCGCGGCTCGCCGAGCTCGGCCGCGACGGCCTGCTGCTGCTGTGCGGCGACTCCACGAACGCCGACCGGCCGGGCTGGTCGCTGAGCGAGTCGATCGTCGGGCCCCACCTGCGCGAGCAGGTCATGCGAGCCAAGGGTCGTGTGCTGGTCACGAGCTTCGCCTCCAACATCCACCGCGTCCAGCAGGTCATCAACGCGGCGGTGGAGACGAATCGAAAGGTCGCGCTCGTCGGCCGATCGATGCGCAAGAACGTCAACATCGGGCGCACGCTGGGTCACATCAACGCACCCGATGGCATCTTCATCCAGCCGCGCGAGATCGACCAGTTCCCCGACGAGAAGCTGGTCATCATCTCCACGGGCTCCCAGGGCGAGCCGCTGAGCGCCCTGCGCCGCATGGCCTACCGCGACCATCAGTCGGTCGAGCTGCATTCGGGCGACACCGTCATCTTCTCCGCCACGCCGATCCCTGGCAACGAGCGCTCGGTCAACGAGGTCATCGACAGTCTCTACCGCATCGGCTGCACCGTCGTGACCGCCGCGGACGCGCCGATCCACGCCTCCGGCCACGGCTATCAGGAGGAGATCAAGCTGATGCTCAACCTGACGCATCCCAAGTACGTCATGCCGATGCACGGCGACTTCAAGCGCCTGGGCCTCCACGCCGACCTCGCCCGCGCCGTCGGCGTGCCCGACGAGAACATCTTCACGCTCGACAACGGCCTGCCGCTCGAGATCACGGCCAAGGGCGCCCGTCCGGGCAAGCCCGAGAAGGCGGGCATGATCTTCGTGGACGGCGTCGAGATCGGCGACGTCGCCGACGTCGCCCTGCGCGACCGGCGCATGCTCTCGGCGGACGGCATCTTCATCGTGGTCGCCACCGTCTCGGCCAAGGACGGCTCGTCCGTCGTCAGCCCCGAGGTGCTCGCCCGTGGCGTGCCCTTCATCACCGACGACCAGGACGCCTTCCTCGACGAGTTCCGCGAGGCGGTGGAGGACGCGCTCGACCGCGCGTCCGAGCAGAAGATCACCGACATCGAGCCGCTCCAGCAGCTGCTGCACGACGACCTCGCCAAGTTCGTCTACGACCGCCTCAAGCGCCGCCCGATGGTGCTGCCGGTCGTCGTCGAGGTGTGACGGCCGCGCGGCGCGGCAGCAGCGCCGCCACATTGGAACAGGTGTTCAAGTTCTGACCGTTTTGGCCGACAGAGCACGGTCGCGGGTGTCCGTAGGCAGACGTACGACGAACCGTGCGCCGCCGTCTGCGGAACTTCGCTCGAGGTTGACGCTCCCGCCGTGCCGCTCCGCAACAGCCCGCACGATCGACAGCCCGAGGCCGCTCGAACCGCCGCGGTCGGCGGCTCCGCGGACGAAGCGGTCGAAGATGCGCGGCGCGATCTCCGCGGGGACGCCTGGGCCCTCGTCCTCGACGACGAGGATCACCGCCTGGCCCTGGCGCCGGACGGACGCGCGGATGGGTGTGCCGGGCTCGGTGTGCTTGAGCGCGTTGTCCATCAGGTTGAGCGCGAGGCGATGCAGCTCGTCCCGGGCGCCGTCGACGATCGCCGAACCTGAGGCACCGTTCTCCACGATGAGCTCGTGGTCGCCGGCGACCGGCTCGAGTTCCGCGGCCGCCTCGACGAGCACCTCGGACAGGTCGGTGGGGGAGTGCGGCGCGGCGCGGCCGGCGTCGGCGCGCGCCAGCAGCAGCAGGTCGGCGACGAGGCGGCGCATGCGCCGGGTGGAGCGCAGCGCTGCGGCGGCGGTTTCACGCTGGTCGCCCTGCAAGTCGTCCTCGAGCAACTCGAGATTGGCCAGCACCGCGGTGAGCGGGGTGCGCAGCTCGTGCGACGCGTCGGCGACGAACTCGCGCTGACGGGTCAGCGCCGACTCCGTGTCCGCGCGCGCAGAGTCCAGCGAGCGCAGCATCTGCTCGAGCGTGTCGGCGAGCTCGCGGACCTCGTCGGACGCGGTCGGCTTGGGGATGCGCAGCGACGGGTCGCGGGTCCGCTCGATGTTGCGGGCCGCCTCGGTGAGCTGGGCGATCGGCGCCATCGCCCGCCGTGCGTTGGCCAGGCCGGCGAGCAGGGCGAGCGCCGAGCCCGCAAGCACCCCCAGGCCGAGGAACAGGCGCACTCGCGCGGCGGTGGCCTTCACGTCGGAGAGCTTGCGGGCGTACTGGACGAAGACGGAGCCGAACAGCACACCGGTGACGGCGATCGGCCGGGTCTCCACGCGGAAGCCCTCGTAGTCGGTTCGCGCAACCGACGGCGGCCCGAGGTCCGGGGCGTTCGTCGAGGACATCTGCGCCGTTCCGTCGAGCGTCACGATGCGCACGGCCGCGTTCTGCGGCCGAGCGTAGAGGTCGAGGTCCTGGATCGGACACGTCACCGCGGCTTCGCACACCAGTCCCCTGTCGGTCAGCGCCAAGCGCAGCGAGCTCTGCAGCTCGTTAGCCGCCCGCGAGACCTGGGTGTCGAAGTCCGAGTAGATCCGCCGCTCGGTGAGCACGCCGACGATGGCGGCGAACCCCATGAGGATCACGAGCGTCAGGACCGCGGAGCCGCCGGCGAGCCGCCAACGGATCGGTAGGCGCCTATACGCGGAGGACGTAGCCCGCGCCGCGGACCGTGTGAAGGAGGCGAGGTTCGCCATCGGCTTCCAGCTTGCGTCGCAGGTTGGACACGAAGACCTCGATCGTGTTGGTGATCGAGAAGGGGTCGTATCCCCACACCTCGTCGAGCAGGCGCTGACGTGAGATCACGAGGCGCTCGTTGCGCATCAGGTACTCGAGCAGCTCGAACTCGCGCTGCGTGAGCTCGATGCGCCGCTCGCCGCGGAAGACCTCGTGGGTGTCGGGGTTCAGCGAGAGGTCGCCGACCGACAGCGGCGCCATCCCGCGCGGCGGGCGCCGGCGCAGCAGCGCGCGCAACCGCGCCAGCAGCTCCTGACGCTCGAAGGGTTTGACGAGATAGTCGTCGGCGCCGGTGTCCAGGCCGGCGACACGGGACTCCAGCGCGTCGCGCGCGGTGAGCATGAGGATGGGCACGTCCTCGCCGTCAGAGCGCAGGCGCTTGGCGACCTCGATGCCGTCGAGCTTCGGGAGCCCGAGGTCGAGCACCAGCAGGTCCGGCAGGAACGCGTGGTAGCTGTCCAGCGCCGCCTCGCCGTCGCCGGCGAGCTTGACCTCGTAGCCCTCGATCCGCAGCGACCGCTGCAGGACCTGGGCGATGTCGTCGTCGTCCTCGACGACGAGCACGCGGGCGGGGCGGTCATCCATTGCTAAAGACTCTAGATGCGGTCGAGCCCTGCGCAGGGAGGTTTTAGGGGCTCTTTCACGAAGGGTCGCTGAGCCATGGCCACCCGTCGCAAGCCCGCCCCGAAAAGCAAGAGGAAGCGGGCTCCATCCCGCAAGCCGAGAATCGAGCGCCATCACCTCGACCTGATCGGCCTCGGCCTGGTCGCGGTCTCCGTCTTCTTCGCCTTCGTGATCTGGCTCGACTGGGACGGCGGCCGCGTGGGGGACGCCGCGGTGGAGGGGATGCGCTGGGTCGTCGGCGGCCTGCACGTCGCCGCGCCGCTCGCGCTCATCGTCGCCGGCGCCTGGCTCGTCCTGCGACCCGTGCTGCCGGCGGTGCGCCCCGTGCGCACAGGGCTGATCGCCGGCTTCCTCGGGATCGAGACGGCGCTCGCGGCCGGCACCCTCGGCATGGGACCGGGCCGGACGCGGCTCGAGAACTTCGAAGTGCCCTTCGCCAAGGAGCACGGCGGCATGATCGGCGAGGCGATGTTCGCGGGCATCTCCGCGCTGCTGGGCACCGTCGGCGTCCACATCGTCGCCCTGTTCCTGCTGCTGGCGGCGATCCTGCTGCTCACGGGGGCGTCGATCGCGAGCATGGTGCAGGCCACGGGCGACACCGTGAGCACGTCGACCCGGCGCGTTCGCGAAGGGGTCACCGAGGTGCGCCGCCGCCGGGTGACCGAGGAGCTCGCCGACCTCGAGGCCAAGCCGGCGCGTGTGCGCCGCACCCCGGCGCCGACGCCCGAGCTCGACTCGAGCCCTGAGCCCGACTGGGCCGAGACCGCCGAGCTCGAGGCGGCCATGCTCGACGGTGTCCCCGAGCCCGACGCGGAGCCCGTGCTGGCCGACGACGAGGAGTCCGAGGGAGTGGAGAAGCTCCGGGTGGGTGGGCCCAACATCAATCTCGACCTGACCCCGCAGGGCCGCTACCGCGACACGGTCACCGACGACCCGGCCTTCGACTGGCACCTGCCCGACCCCGGCGTCCTCAAGCGGTCCTCCGAGACGGCCGCCAAGCCCGACACCGCGGGCCAGGAGAAGACCGCGACCGCGCTCGTGGAAGCGCTGGGCCACTTCGGCGTCGACGCGCGCGTCATCGCCACCATCGCCGGCCCGCACATCACCCGCTACGAGCTGCGCCTCGCGCCCGGGACCAAGGTCGCGAAGGTCGCCCAGCTCAAAGACGATCTCGCCTACGCGCTCGCGGCGTCGGACATCCGCGTCCTCGCGCCCATCCCCGGCAAGCAGGCCGTCGGCGTCGAGGTCCCCAACCTCAAGCGGCGCATCGTCCACCTGGGGGACGTGCTCACCACGAACCTCCCGGAGGGCTGGTCCCCGCTCACGGTCTGCCTGGGCAAGGACGTCGCCGGGCGGGCGATCAACGCCGATCTCGCCAAGATGCCGCACCTGCTCGTCGCCGGCACGACGGGCGCCGGCAAGTCCGGTGCCATCAACGCGATGCTCTCGAGCGTCCTGCTCAACGCGACGCCGCACCAGGTGCGGATGGTGCTCGTCGATCCCAAGCAGGTCGAGCTCAATCACTACGAGTCGATCCCGCACCTGCTCACGCCGGTGATCACGTCGCCGCGCAAGGCGGCCACCGCGCTGCAGAACCTCGTGCGCGAGATGGAGCAGCGCTACGGCCAGATGTCGCTGGCCCGCACCCGCTCGCTGATCGAGCTCAACAAGGTCCGCGCGTCGCGCGACGAGGCGCCGCTGCCCTACATCCTGTGCGTCATCGACGAGCTCGCCGATCTGATGATGGTCGCGCCCGCCGACGTCGAGGACTCGATCATCCGCATCGCCCAGAAGGCGCGCGCGGTCGGCATCCACCTCGTGCTCGCGACGCAGTCCCCGCGCGTGGACGTCATCACCGGCATGATCAAGGCCAACGTGCCGTCGCGGATCGCCTTCGCCGTCTCCTCGCAGACGGACTCGCGCGTGATCCTCGACCAGAACGGGGCGGAGGCGCTGCTCGGCCAGGGCGACATGCTCTTCTCGCCCGTCGGGTCCGCTCGCCTGCAGCGCATCCAGGGCGCGTACATCGACGAATCCGAGATCGAGGAGATCACCGACGCGTGGCGCCGCCAGGGCGAGCCCGAGTTCCGCGAGGAACTGCTCGTGGAGGCTGAGGAAGAGACGGTGCCTGGCTCTTCCCAGGACACGGACTTCGACCCCGACGACGATCCGCTGCTCGAGGACGCCATCCGGCTCGTCGCTGAGATGCAGACGGCGTCCACCTCGATGCTGCAGCGGCGCATGCGCCTCGGCTACACCCGTGCGGGCCGGCTCGTGGACATGCTCGAGCGCCGCGGCGTGATCTCCGGCTACGAGGGCTCCAAGCCCCGGCAGGTACTGATCGCCGAGGCCGACGTGCCGCGCGTGCTCTCCAACCTCGCCGAGGCGGGACGGCTGGGCAGCGCGGGGGCGTCCACCGCCGTCGAAGAGCCGGAATAGGCTCTCAGCATGGCCGACATCGGCTCGACGCTGCGGGACACCCGGATGCGCGAGCGGATCGACATCACGACGGTCGAGTCCGCGACGAAGATCCGGGCGAAGTACCTGCGCGCGCTGGAGAACGAGGAGTGGGACCAGCTGCCCGGCCCGACCTTCGTGCGGACCTTCCTGCGCACCTACGCCGAGTACCTCGGACTGGATCCGAAGGTGCTCGTCGAGGAGTACAAGCAGCGCTTCGAGCGCCCCGGCCCGCAGGATCTGACGCCGTTCTCCACGCGGTCCGGCGGCGGCCGTCGCCCGCAGAAGCCGCCGCGCGGCGTTCCACCGTGGGCGGGAGTGATCGTGCTCGTGCTGCTGCTGCTCGTCGCGCTGTTCGGACTCGGAAAGCTCGGTGGCGACGACGACCCGACCGAGGCTGAGCTGACCGCGACCCCGACGCCCACGCAGACGGCCGGGCCCGGGCGCCAGGGTGAGCGCCGTCGTGAGCGCGAGCCGCGTGAGCGCGACGCGACGCCGAAGAACGTGGCGCTGCAGATCGTCCCGGAAGGGGAGGTCTACGTCTGCCTCCAGGACGCGGCTGGCGAGGCCCTGATCGCCGGGGAGATCCTCACCGAGCCGACCGAGACCTTCAAGGCGCGACGGCTGCGCGTCACGTTCGGGAACGGCCAGGTGTCGATGCGTGTCAACGGGCAGTCCGTGGACGTGGAGGATTCAGACGTCCCCGTCGGCTTCGAGCTGCGGCCGGGCAAAGAACCGCGCTCGCTGCCCGCCGACGCCCAGCCGACCTGCGCGTGACCGGCCGCGCCGGCGTCGTCGTCACGGGCACCGAGGTGCTCTCGGGCATCGTCACCGACCGCAACGGCCCGTGGCTCTCCGAGCGCCTGCGCGAACAGGGCCTCGAGTGCGCGCAGATCATCATCGTGGGAGACCGTCCCGGCGACGTGCGGGCCGCGCTCGAGCAGCTGGCCGCCTTGGACGTCGACGTCATCGTCACCTCGGGCGGGCTGGGGCCGACGGCGGACGACCTGACCGCGGCGGTCGTGGCGGAGTTCGCCGGCCGCCCATTGACACTGGACGAGGCCCTGGAGGACCGGATCTGGAAGATCCTGGAGACGCTGACGCGGCGCTGGCCCGACCTCGACGAGGGGGCGATCCGCGCCGCCAACCGCAAGCAGGCGCTCGTCCCCGATGGCGCGACGGTGCTGGAGCCCGTCGGCACCGCGCCGGGCCTCGTCGTCCCCGGCCCGGTGACGGTGGTCGTGCTCCCGGGCCCGCCGCGCGAGCTGCAGCCGATGTGGTCGGCGGCGCTGGCGACGGACGCGCTGCGCGCGGTGCTGGGCGACGGCGCCGGCCTGGAGCGGGGGATGCTGCGGCTGTTCGGGATCCCTGAATCCGAGATTGCCCGGACGCTGGAGCAGCTGCCGGGGGAGGGTGTCGGGCTCGAGGGACTGGAGATCACCACCTGCCTGCGGCGCGGGGAGATCGAGATCGCGACGGTCTACCCGCCGTCGTCGGACGGCGTGTACGCGGCGTTCGTGGAGGGCGTGCGCGCACACCACGGCGCGCAGCTGTTCTCGCAGGACGGTTTGACGGTCGACGCCCAGGTCGCCGCGGCCCTGCGCGCGGCCGGTGCGACCGTGTCGGTGGCGGAATCCTGCACCGGCGGGCTGATGGCGGGGCGGCTGACCGAGCTGGCCGGCTCGTCGGCATACGTCGCGGGCGGGCACGTGGTCTACGCCAACGAGGCGAAGGTCGCCCATGCAGGCGTGCCCATGTCGGTGATCGAGGCGCACGGGGCGGTCTCTGCAGAGGTGGCGGCGGCGCTGGCCGACGGCGCGCGGGCATCGTTCAAATCGGACTACGGGATCGGCATCACCGGGATCGCAGGGCCCGACGGCGGGTCTGAGGAGAAGCCGGTCGGCACCGTCTGCTTCAGCGTGTCGGGGGGCGACGGACGGCGGCTGGATCGGTCGCTCGTGCTGCCCGGCGGGCGTGCGGACATCCGCGAGCGCTCCACCACCGTCGCGATGCACCTGCTGCGGCGCCTGCTGTCCTGACGCGCTTCCGTCGCGAAGTCGTCACACCCGCGTCTTGTTCGGCCACGCGACGCCCGGCAGCCTGCGTATTTCCGTCCGGTGCCCCCTCCATCATGGGCACCTCATCCAAGGATCTTGAAGGAGCCGACCGTCCCATGAGCAGCACCACCGACCAGGGTTCAAAGGCCCGCGAGGCCGCCCTCTCGGGCGCGCTGACGCAGATCGAGCGCCAGTTCGGCAAGGGCTCCGTCATGCGCATGGGGGACCCAGGCGCGCGCGTGAACATCGACGGGATCCCGACGGGCGCCCTGTCGCTGGATCTCGCGCTGGGGATCGGCGGCATGCCGCGCGGGCGCATCGTCGAGCTCTACGGGCCGGAGGCCTCGGGCAAGACGACGCTCGTCTACCACGTGATCGCGTCGGCGCAGGCCATGGGCGGCGTGTGCGCGTTCATCGACGCCGAGCACGCCATGGACCCGCTGTACGCCCAGCGCATCGGCGTGGACATCGACGAGCTGCTCGTCTCCCAGCCCGACTACGGCGAGCAGGCGCTCGAGATCGCCGACATGCTCGTGCGCTCCTCCGCGGTCGACGTGATCGTCATCGACTCCGTGGCCGCGCTGACGCCTCGCGCCGAGCTCGAGGGCCAGATGGGCGACCAGACCGTCGGCCTGCAGGCGCGCATGATGAGCCAGGCGATGCGCAAGCTCGCCGGCAACCTCAACCGCACGCAGACGCTGTGCCTCTTCACGAACCAGATCCGCGAGAAGGTCGGCGTGATGTTCGGCTCGCCCGAGACGCAGCCGGGCGGCCGCGCGCTGAAGTTCTACGCCTCCCAGCGGCTGGACATCCGCCGCATCGAGACGCTCAAGGACGGCACGGAGGCGGTCGGCAACCGCGTCCGGGTCAAGGTCGTCAAGAACAAGGTCGCCCCGCCGTTTCGCCAGGCGGAGTTCGACATCGAGTTCGGCAAGGGCATCTCGACCTCGGGGTGCATCCTGGACCTGGGGATCGAGCACAACATCGTCACCAAGTCCGGCTCGTTCTTCTCCTACCAGGACGCGCGGCTCGGACAGGGCCGCAATAACGCCAAGGCGTTCCTGGACGAGCACACCGACATCCGGCTGGAGATCGAGGACAAGGTCTACGCCGCGCTGGGCGTCTCGCGCGACCCGGCGGCAGACGCGCCCGCCGAGGCGCCCGAGGACTCTCCGCTCGCAGAACCCGCCGCCGCGTGAGTCCTGGGGAGCGCCTGCTGGATCCGGAAACCCGGCTCCAGCACGCGCGCGACCTGGCGTGGGCCGCGCTCAACCGACGTGAGCACACGGTGGCGGAGCTGCGGAGGCTGCTCGAGCGCAAGCGCGTGGAGCCGTCGGAGATCGCGACCGTCCTCGACGAGCTCGTCGAGGGCGGCTGGGTCGACGACGCGGCCTACGCCCGCCGCTTCGCCGAGGACCGCCGCGCGCTCGACGGCTGGGGCGCAGAGCGCATCGAGCGGCGGCTGCGGGCGGTCGGCGTCGAGTGCGAGCTGATCGAGGCGGCGGTCTGCGCCCGCGGCGCCGGCGACGAACGGGCCGCCGCGATGGATCTGCTGCGCCACCGCTTCCCGACCCCGCCGCAGGACCCGCGCGAACGCAACCGCGCGCTCGGGTTGCTCGTGCGCAAGGGCTACGAGAGCGAGCTCGCCTACGACGTGCTGCGCCGCTACTGCGGTGCGGGCGAGTTCGATTAGGCGCCAATCACCGCCTAGCATCAGCGGGATCGTTGCCAAGCGCACCTCGCGGTAATACGATGGACGACTCGACAGACCGGTCGCTCGCGACCACCTAAACGCCAGCTAATCCGCCGCTTTTTGACACCCGCGGCACCTTGACCCGCCCACACCCGCCTCGCGCCAGATGAGCCCCGTCACCTTCGCCACCTGACCTCGCGGCAGCCGCCGCGAACCCCGCTGGACGTACGCGCGTATCGCGCCGTGCCCGGCTGTCGATCCAATTCAAGACGTGCAACGGACCGCTCCGGCCCTCGGCCGGAGCCGGAGAGGATCGAAAATGAGCTTCGAGGTCGCGGTGGTCATCCTGGTGGGCGCAGCTCTGCTGGCCGCCGGCGTGCTCGGCGGCGTCGCGATCCTCGTGCGCCGGCTCGGTCCCGGCCACGCCGGCGCTCACCCCGATCCCACGACTAACGGTGCGTCGACCCCTGAGCAGCGCTCGGCGCTGGCACGGGATCAGGAGCGCCTCGGCGTGCGGGAGGAGAAGCTCGACCTCGTCTCCTCGGAGCTCGTCGACCGTGAGCGGCACCTCGCCGAGCGCGAGTCCGCGGTCGAGACGCTGCGCGATCAGCGGGTCCGCGCACTGGAGTCGATCGCCGGGCTCGGCGTCGCTCAGGCCAAGCACCTGCTGCTCAAGGATCTCGAAGCCGACCTGCGCCACGACCAGGCCAGGCTCGTGCGCCAGGTCGAGCACGAGACCAAGCGCGAGGCCGATCGCCGCGTGCGCAACATCCTCTCGGTGGTCATGCAGCGCATGGCCGCCGGCCACGCCACCGAGACGACCGTGTCCGTCGTCCAGCTGCCCAGCGACGACATGAAGGGCCGCATCATCGGCCGCGAGGGCCGCAACATCCGCGCGCTCGAGCACCTCACGGGCGTCGACTTCATCATCGACGACACGCCCAACGCCGTCGTGCTCTCGGGCTTCGACGGCGTTCGCCGCGAGGTTGCGCGCATCACCCTGGAGAAGCTGCTCGCCGACGGTCGCATCCATCCGGCCCGGATCGAGGAGGCCTTCTACCAGGCGCGCTCCGAGCTCGACGAGCACATCGTGACCTGCGGTGAGGAAGCCGCCTTCGAGGCGAAGGTCGCCGGCCTGGCGCCGGAGCTGACCCGCATCCTCGGCCGGCTGCGCTACCGCACGAGCTACGGCCAGAACGTGCTCGCACACTCCGTCGAGTGCGCGCACCTCGCCGCGCTCATGGCCCAGGAGCTCGGCGCCTCCGCCAAGACGGCTCGCCGCGGCGCGCTCCTGCACGACATCGGCAAGGCCGTCTCGCACGAGATCGAGGGCCCGCACGCCCTCGTCGGCGGCGATCTCGCCCGCAAGCACGGTGAGCCCGAGGCGGTCGCCCACGCGATGGAGGCCCATCACAACGAGGTCGAGCCCCAGACGGTCGAGGCCGTCATCGTCCAGGCCGCCGATGCGCTGTCAGGCGCTCGCCCCGGCGCGCGCGGCGAGTCGCTCGAGTCCTACGTCAAGCGCCTGCGCAACCTCGAGGACATCGCCACCCGCCACCAGGGCGTCGATAAGGTCTACGCGATGCAGGCCGGCCGCGAGATCCGGGTGATGCTGGACCCCGGCGCCCTCGACGACGACGGCGCCGTCCTGCTCTCCCACGAGATCGCCCGTGAGATCGAAAAAGAGCTCGAGTACCCCGGCCAGATCAAGGTCACGGTCATCCGTGAGTCCCGTTCCACCGACTACGCGCGCTGAGCTGCCGCTCGTGCGCGGCCTCGCCGGCCTGCTGGCGCTGGCCCTCCTGGTCGCGCTCGGAGCCGTCACCTTCATCGGGATCTTCGTCGGGGCCGCGGAATCCGCCGAACCCAAGGACACGACGCCGCTGACGGTGGCGATCTTCGGCATGGTCGCGCTCCTGCTCTGCGTGGCGATCGGCTGGCTGGCGCGGGTCGCACTGACCGGTCAGGCCGGGCGTCCGGGCTGGTCGGTGTGGCTCGGCGCGCCGATCGCGTACGTCCTACTGCTCGCGAGTTTCTTCGGTCGCCCGTGAAGCGCTTCCACGTCACCACCTTCGGGTGCCAGATGAACGAGCACGACTCGGAGCGGATGAAGGGCATGCTCGAGTCGATCGGCTACGCGGAGACCCTGGTGCGCGAGGAGGCCGACCTGATCCTCTTCAACACCTGCTCGATCCGGGAAAAGGCCGACGAGCGGTTCGTCTCGCGACTGCACGAGGCGGCGGCACTCAAGCGGCGCGACCCCGAGCGCCTGATCGGCGTGGGCGGCTGCTGGGCGCAGTCGGTCAAGGACCAGGTCTTCCGCGACTACCCGTTCGTCGACGTCGCCTTCGGGCCCGGCCAGGTCCACAAGCTGGCCGAGTTTCTGACCAGCGATTCGCTCACCGCGCAGGGCTACTTCGAGTTCGAGGGCTTCACCGGTCACCTGCCGCCCAAGCGCGGCCGGGACTTCCAGGGCTGGGTGCAGATCTCCGCCGGGTGCAACATGGTGTGCTCGTACTGCATCGTGCCCTCCACGCGGGGGCTCGAGGTGTCGCGCCCACTGGATGAGCTGGTCGACGAGGTGCGCCGGCTCGCCGCCGACGGTGTCCGCGAGGTCACGCTGCTGGGCCAGAACGTCAACTCCTACGGGACCCGGCTGCGCCCGGCGAAGCGGTCCTTCGCCGAGCTCCTGCGCGAAGTCGACGCCGTCGACGGCATCGAGCGCATCCGCTACACGAGCCCGCATCCGTCGCACATGGGCGAGGACGTCGTCCGCTGCCACGCCGAGCTCGCATCGCTGTGCGAGCACATCCACCTGCCGCTGCAGTCCGGCGCGTCGGGCGTGCTCAAGCGGATGCGCCGCACCTACACGCGCGAGCGCTTCCTGGACCGGGTCGCGCTCATCCGCGAGCACGTGCCCGATTGCTCGATCACGACGGACGTCATCGTCGGCTTCCCGGGGGAGACCGAGGCGGACTTCGCCGAGACGCTCGAGGTCGTCGAGGAGGTTGGCTTCGACGGCGCCTTCACCTTCATCTACTCGCCGCGACGCGGCACCGAGGCGGCAGAGTTCCACGACGACTTCGTCACGCACGAGGTCTCAGTCGAGCGGATGGGACGGCTCGTCGAGGCCGTTCAGCTCCGTGCGCGCGAGCGCTCGCAGCGTTTCGTCGGCCGGACGCTGGACGCGCTCGTCGAAGGCACCTCGCGCACCGACCCGTCCAAGCTGCGCGGGCGTACACGCCACAACAAGGTCGTCAACTTCACCGGCCTGGCAGCGCCGGGTGACACGGTGCCGGTGACCGTCACGTCCGCGACGTCGCAGACCCTGGCCGGCGAAGCGTCCCTACTCGCCTCGCTCGCGTGATCGACGCCGAGACGCGGGCCATGGCGGGGATCGCCGGTGGGGTTGCGATGGCAATGGCGGCCGCCCCGAAGCCCTTCCTGCAGGTGTTCGGGATCCCGGCCGCCGATGTCACGGGTACGGCCGAGTTCGGCTGGCGGTTGTTCGCCGTGCGCAACGCCTGGGTGACGGCGCTCGCTCTGCGCGGGGACAAGACGGCGCAGAGCGCGTTCCTGCCGATCCAGCTGATGGATCAAGGAGTGTTCTGGCACGCCTTCGCACGCCGGTCGGTGCCAAGGCGGGCGCCGGTGCTGGCCGCGACGGTGTCGGGGGCGATCATCGCGCTCGATCTGCGTCGCCGCAGCCGATCCTGACGCGTTTCCGTCCGCTGCGCGTGCGAACATACGTTCGATGCGCTGGCATGATCAGATCGCCGGTAAGGAACAAGAGACCCGCCTCCCAGGGTTCACGGACGCGGTCACCCGGAAGTTCGACGCGCCGGAGTCACTGAACGCCAAGTTCCACGAGGTCCACGCGAAGTCCGCGCTCAACCGTGTACCAGACGCGTCCAAGCTGCCGTTCGGATGGACGGTCAATCCCTACCGCGGCTGCGCCCATGCCTGCACCTACTGCGCGGGGGGCGACACGCCCATCCTCATGGGGGACGGGCGAACGCGGCGCCTCGCCGAACTGCGGGTCGGGGACATCATCTACGGCACTGAACGACGCGGCACCTACCGGCACTATGTCCGCACCGAAGTCCGTGACCACTGGTCGAGCGTCAGGCCCGCGTACTCCGTACGGCTCGCGGACGGGACCGAGCTCATCACCAGCGGCGACCATCGGCTGCTGACCGAGCAGCGCGGCTGGAAGCACGTAACTGGTCGCATGTGCGGCTCTGGACAACGCCCGTACCTGACGACGAACAACAGCCTGATCGGCACCGGCCGGTTCGCGCCTGCGCCCGTCGAAGACCGCGACTACCGCCTCGGCTACCTCTGCGGAATGATCAGTGGTGACGCCAACCTGGCCACGTACCACTACCAACGAGCGGGTCGCGCGCAAGCGACGGTCCACCGGTTCCGGCTTGCGCTGTGTGACTCCGAAGCGCTGGACCGCACTGCGGCCTATCTCGAGCACGAGGACATCGCCACGCGCCGATTCGCCTTCTCCGCAGCGACCGTTGCGCATCGTGCGTCGTCGGCGATTCGCACCTCGGCGCGGGCACACGTCGAACGCATCGGTGAGCTCATCCGGTGGCCTGATGACCCGAGCCCGGGCTGGCGAAAGGGCTTCCTCGCGGGCATCTTCGATGCGGAAGGCGCGCGCTCCTCGGCCATTCGAGTCGCGAACACCGACCCAGCGATCATCTCGTGGACGCGGGCCTGCTTCCGTCGTTTTGGATTCGACGTGGTGATCGAGGATCCGGGGTTGCCGAACGGCTGCCGCAACGTTCGGCTGAGAGGCGGCCTCAAGGAGGAGCTTCGCTTCTTGCACATGACAGACCCGGCGATCACGCGCAAGCGCGACATCGAGGGATTGGCGCTGAAGTCGAACGCCGACCTGCGTGTCGTGTCGATCGAGCCGCTCGGCCGGGCGATGCGGCTCTACGACGTCACGACGGGCACCGGCGATTACATCGGCGACGGTGTCGTGCACCACAACTGCTTCGCTCGCCCAACGCATGAGTACCTCGGCTTCGACGCCGGCAAGGACTTCGACGAGCAGATCGTCGTCAAGGTCAACGCGCCGGAGGTGCTGCGGGCCGAGATGCGGCGGCCCGCCTGGAAGGGTGAGCACGTCGCGCTGGGGACGAACACCGACCCCTACCAGTGGGTCGAGAAGCGCTACGGGCTGACGCGCGGCATCCTCGAGGCGCTGCGCGACGCGCGCAACCCATGCTCGGTGCTGACCAAGTCGCCCCTGCTGCTGCGCGACCTCGACCTGTTCCTCGAACTGCTCGAGGTGACGGAGTTCAGCGCGTGTTTGTCGATCCCCACGCTCGACGAGAAGGCGTGGCGGGCGACGGAGCCCCACACGCCGCACCCGCGCAAGCGGCTGGAGGCGGTCGCTGCGCTCAACGAGGCGGGCGTGCCCACGGGGGTGCTCGTCGCGCCGCTGATGCCGGGCATCAACGATTCTGCGGAGCAGGTGGAGGCAGTGGTGTCGGCCTGCCGGGAGGCGGGCGCGGTGCGGATCGGCGGCCAGGCGCTGTTCCTGCGCGGCGCGACCAAGGAGGTCTTCATGGGCTGGCTGCAACATGCGCGCCCGGATCTGGTCCCGGAGTACGAGCGTCTCTACGGCCGCAAGGCGTACCTGCGCGACGAGGACAAGCGCCATACGGAGGCACGGCTGCGATCGCTCACCCGCAGGTCGCCCGGCGCGGCGGAGCTGGCGCTGCGCTTCCAGCGCGGCGCTCCCCTGCAACGCTCCGGGCACGGGGTCGCGGAACCGCAGCCTGCGCAGGTGTCCGTGCCAGCGCGCGTCAAGCAGCAGTCGCTGTTCTGATGCGTGTGACGGGGGTCACTCTGGCGGGTTCGCACGCAACCGAAGGCCCCCGGCGGTGTCGGTGAAGGAGAACGATGCGCTTCACCAAGCCACAGATCGAACGATCCATCGCACCGGGTGCGCGCACGCTGACGCTGCAGGCGCTCAATGCCTCCAAGCGCGCTCGCCGCGAGCTGCTGGTGATCGTCCCGCTGATCGTGGGCGTGGTCATGGTCCACGACAACCGGCGGGACTGGTTCGGCCAGGACCTACAGCCGCTCGTGCGCTACGGCACGGCGGTCGTCATCCTCTTCCTCGGTTGGATGCTGGCCCGCGACCTGGGCCGGTCGCTGCTGCCGTGGCTGGGGCGCCGGATGGACGCGGCGACGGCCGGCACGGTCGGGTTCCTCATCCGGCTCACGCTCTTCGTCGCCACGGTGCTGATGGTCCTCAGCGTGGCAGGCATCAACCCGCGGGCGCTTGCCGTCGGTGGCGCCGTGTTCGCGGTCGTCTTCGGCCTTGCCGCACAGCAGACGCTCGGCAACGTCATCGCCGGGCTCGTGCTGATCGCGGCGCAGCCGTTCCGGGTCGGCGATCGGGTGCGCATGCAGGCCGGCGGGCTCGCGGGTCAGATCGAGGGCGTCGTCGCCTCCCACGGCCTGCTTTACACGACCTTCGCCCTGGGCGAGGACACGATGATGGTGCCGAACAACGTCGTGCTCAGCGCGGCCGTCGTGCCGCTGCGCGAGCCCAGCGGCGTCGACCTGCGCGCGCGCCTGCGGCCCGACGTCAAGCCGAGTGACGTGCAGCGGCTGATCGAGACCGCGGTGCGCACGCCGACGCGCACGGAACCACGGATCGACCTCGAGGAGGTCGACTCCGACGAGGTCGTGGTGCGCATCACCGCGACGCCTGACAACGAGTCCGACGGCCCCCGTCTCGCGGACGAGATCCTCGCCGTGATCTCATCGCTCGCTCAAGAGGGCAACACCGAGGAGCGGCTGGTCGCGCGCCGCTTCGGCGACGGCGACGGGTCTTAGGGTCCGTCTCTGAATAACTATGCGGTTTGGACGGGCGATCCGCGGCGCCTGGA
>JBBJOW010000065.1:0-20538 GCA_037724045.1 Solirubrobacteraceae bacterium | reverse complement strand
CGCGCCGAGCGGATCGCGGCCGTCGTCTACTACCTGCCCGCGAAGAAGACGTGGAGGAAGCTCATGTGGACCGCGGGCTTCGACGACGTCAAGCAGACCGGGACGTTCACGATGGTCGTCGGCGCGGGCGAGAAGCAGTTCAAGGTGCCCCACGTCGTGCACCACTGCCGCAGGCCGAGTGCCGGCGTGGGACGAGCGCGCTGAGACGGGCGGCGGCCGAGCCGATCGGCGCGGGCGGTCATGAGGTATCAAGGAGCCGTGCCCGCTCCCGTCGCGATCGCGGTGGTCTCCTGGAACACCGTGGCCCTGCTCGACCGCTGCCTGGCGAGCCTGCGGGCCGAGCACGAGGCGGGCCGGGCGGAGGTATGGGTCGTCGACAACGCTTCGACGGACGACTCGGCCGCCTTGGTCGCCGAACGCCACCCGTGGGTTCGCCTGGAGGCGGCGCGCGAGAACCTCGGCTTCGGCCCGGCGGTCAATCGCGTGGCCGCGGCCACCGCGACGCCGTTCCTGGCCGCGGCGAACGCCGACGTCGCACTCGCACCCGGAGCGCTCCAGGCGCTCCTGGGCGCCGCGGAGGCCCATCCGCACGCCGGCGCGTTCGCGCCCCGCCTCCTTACGCCGAACGGAGCGACCCAGCACTCCGTCCACCCCTTCCCCACCGTCCGCACCGGCCTTCTGCTCTCCTGCGGCCTGGCGGGCGTCGGGCCTATCGCGCGCGCACTGCCGCTCGAGGGCCACTGGGATCCCAGGGTCGCGCGCGACGTCGACTGGGCGCACGGCGCCTTCCTGCTCGTGCGTCGCACGGCCTGGGACGAGGTCGCCGGCTTCGATCCGGAGCAGTGGCTCTACGCGGAGGACCTCGACCTGGCCTGGCGGCTGCGCCGCGCCGGGTGGGCGACGCGCTACGTCCCGACCGCGCGCGTCGGGCACGCGGTCTCGGCGGCGACCGCGGGCCGTTGGAGTGAGCACGAGCGCGCCCTGCGTACGCAGCGCTCGGCCTACGCGTGGATGCTCGCGCGCCGCGGGATGCCCGTCACCCGTGCCGTCGCGCTCGCGCACTTCGCGGGTCCCGCCGTGCGGGTGGCGCTGTTCGGCGCCGCCGCTCGCGTGGCTCTGGGACGCTGGGGTGCGCGGGCTGCGGCGCAGCGCCGTTACCTCGCGATGCACCGTACGGGGCTGGAGCCGCGGGCCGCACTCGAGGCGCACCGCCGTCGCCGGGAGTGAGCGCTAGCGTCGCCGCCCGTGCAGCGCCGCATCGCGGTCCTCGTCGACCACTTCCCCGAGCTGTCTGAGACCTTCGTCGCCGCCGAGGTGCACGCGCTGATCAGCCGTGGTGCCCGCGTGCGGGTCGAGGCGGCCGGACGGGCGCCGCACCCCGACCCCGCGGCGGCGCGGGGACTCGACGTGCGCTACGGCGCCGACGAGACGCTCCGCGACCGCCTCGTCGCGCTCGCCTGGCTCCTGCGCCGTGCGCCGCTCGGGTGTCTGCGTGATCTCGCCGACCGGCGACGCTGGCAACGGGAGGAGTGGCCGCGACCGCTGCGGGTGATCGCCCCCGCGGCGCGCCGGATCGACCGGGCCGGCGACGAGCACCTCCACGCCCACTTCGGCGCGGGCGCGGCGCTCGACGCGCTGCGGATCGGGCGGCTGCTCGGGCTTTCCTACAGCGTCACCTTCCACGGCTACGACATCTTTCTCACGCCTCGCAACCTGCCCGAGAAGCTCCGGCGCGCGGCCTTTGCGACGAGCGGATCGGAGTTCACGGTGGCCCACCTGCGCTCGCTGGATCCGGGGGCCCATGTCCACAAGGTCGTCATGGGGGTCGACCCGGAGCGCTGGCGACGGACGGCGCTCCCCGCGACCACGGGGAAGATCCTCGCCGTCGGGCGCCTGGTCGAGAAGAAGGGCTTCGCTCACCTCCTGCGCGCCGCGGCGCAGCTGCGTGACGCGCCGGGCTTCGGCGGGGTGGTCATCGTCGGCGACGGGCCGCTCCACGACGAGCTCAGCGCACTCCACGCCCAGCTCCGCCTCGGGGATTCCGTGCGCTTCCTCGGCGCTCAGCCCTCCGAGCGCGTCCGCGCGCTGCTCGAGGAGGCGGCGATCGTCGCGATCCCGTGCGTCGTGGCCGCCGACGGCGACACGGACTCGATGCCCGTGATCGCCAAGGAGGCCCTGGCCATGGAGGTGCCGGTCGTCGCGTCTGACGTCGCGGGGCTGCCCGAGGTCGTGCGCGAGCCCTGGGGTCGCACCGTTACCGCGGGCGACGCCGACGCGCTCGCGGCCGCGCTGCGCGACGTCCTCGAGTTGGCGCCGCTCAAGCGAGCGGCCATGGGCGCGGCCGGCCGGGAGTTCGTCACGCACGAGTGCTCGGTCGAGGGCGAGGCGGCCCGGCTTCTGGCGCTCGTCGACACGGCGATCATCTCTCGCCCAAAGTAGTTGCGTACGCAATCACTATGGGTTACGATGGCTCCATGCAGCTCGACGGCCTCCATCACATCTCCGCCATCACGGGCGACGCCCAGCGGAACGTCGACTTCTACACGCGCGTCCTCGGCCTGCGCCTGACGGCCAAGACGGTCAATCAGGACGATCCGTCCGTCTACCACCTCTTCTACGGCGACGAGCACGCCCGCCCGGGCGCCGACCTCACGTTTTTCGAGTACCCCCGCGCGGTCGTGGGCCGTCCGGGCGCGGGGATGGTGCACACGATCGTCTCGCGCGTCGGCTCCGACGCGGCGCTGGCCTTCTGGGCCGAGCGCCTCGCCGCGGAGGGTGTGGCGGTCGAGCGCACGGCGCGCTCCGTGCGCTTCACCGACCCGGAGGGCCTGCGGCACGAGCTCGTCGTTCCCACGGGCGCCGATCCGCCGCTGGTCGCTGCGCATCCCGAGATCCCGGCCGAGCACGCGCTCCAAGGCTTCGAGGGCGTCCGCGCGTACTCCGCGCACCCCGAGGGCTCGGGCGTCGTGCTCGAGCGGCTCATGGGCGCCACCCCGCCGGGCCTCGAAGACGCTTGGATCGGCGGCGAGCAGGCCTGGGAGCTGCGAACGGAGCGCCGCGGGGGCTGGATCGCCTTCGACCCGGCACCGTCCGAGTCCGGACGCCAGTCCGCCGGCACGGTCCATCACGTCGCCTGGGGCACCGTCGACGCGGATCTTCCGAGCTGGATCGGCGAGGTCACCGAAGCCGGAATCCCCAACTCAGGGTGGGTGGACCGCCACTACTTCCACTCGCTCTACTTCCGCGAGCCGGGCGGCATCCTCTACGAGCTCGCCACGGAGGAGCCGGGCTTCCTGGTGGACGGCTTGAGCTACGAAGAGCTCGGGACGCGCATAATCCTACCGCCGTTCCTCGAGGACCAGCGCACCGCTGCCCAAGCCCGCCTGACCCCACTACCAGACCCACGCGCCGACTGGCCGACGGCGGCGACGTAGCTCACCCCGCTTAGCGGTGCGCGCCATCGGCGCATCGTGGCTGCGGGCTCGTTGGTAGACGGAGGGCGACCGCACATGACCGTTTATGTGGACCCTCCTCGATCCGGGGGGCTCGGTACTCTGAGGTGCTGATGGCCAGCTCGTTCCAAGCGGCGGTGACGCCCGCGGGCATCCGCGACGGCGATCCCGCCGCGCTCGCCGCGCTGGTCGAGCGCCGCGCCAACGCGGTGCTCGCCTACTGCGAGGCGGTCTGCCCCCCCGCGATCGCCGAGCGCGCGGCTGCGGAGGCCTTCGCGCGCTTCCGGGCGGCCGTCGCCGCAGCGGAGGATCCGCGGGCGCTCGATCCCGAGACGCTCCTACGTGGCGCCACGCGCCACGCGGCGGCGTCCATGACCATCACCCCCACCCTGGTGCCGTCTGGCGGCGGCCTTCGCAGCAAGCTCGTCGCAGGACGCCCCGCGGCTTCGGAGACGTGCGCGCTGATCCCGGATCTGCTCGCGGCGCGCGCCGACGGTGCCCTGGGTGCCGCCGATCAGGAACGCCTCGCGCGGCACCTCGAGCGTCACGCGGCCTGCCGGGCACTGGCGGTGGCGGTCGATCGCGCGGAAGCCACCTACGCCTCACCGCTGCCGCGGACGGTGCCGATCGGTGCGTTGACGGAGATCATGCTCGCGCTCACGGCGGCCGCGCCGATCACCGCGCCGCCGACGGCGGACTTCGAGTTCGCCGACGTTCAGGTCGCGGAGACGGAGCTCCCGCAGCCGCACGTCGGAGGGGGTGAGGCCGAGGTGGACGCGGACGCGAGACCGCCGGAATCCGCGCATGAGATCGACCCGCCCGGGCCCGAGGCCCACGCGGCCGAGCCGGTGGCCGCGCATGAGCCCGAGGCGCACGAGCCCGACCCCCCCGAGCCCCAGCCGGACCTGCCGCCGCCTGACGCTCACCGGCCCGAGGTCCAGCCGGATCCCCCGGCGCCCGCGCCGAACTGGCCGCAACCCGACCGGCCGACGGCATACCAGTCGAGCCCCGGGCCCTACCCTCCGCCGGCGCAGCGGTCTGAGCCGTACCCGACCGCGGCACACCCGTCGGCGCCCGCGGCAGAACTAGAGCACTACGGACAGCTCCCTGCGTCAGAGGCCCATCATCCCGAGGCGCACCGGCCGACGCCCGGTACCGAGACGGGACTCGGCGCCAACGCCGTGGCTCCGATCGCCGTCGAGGATCACACCGCCCACACGCTCGTCTTCCCTGCCGCCGCGAGGACGGACGCGGCCACGGCCGGTGCGGGCGGTGTCCCGCTTCCACGCCCGCCACGCCGGCCGCTGCACCTGTCAAGCGCCGGCCGTCACGGCATCGTCTACCGCTACGTGCTGCCGGGCGCGGCCGTCGCTGCCGCGCTCGTTGTCGCGATGGGCGTCGCCGGCGTCTTCGCGTCTGAGGACGGCGCGCCCGCCGCTGCACAACCAGCGATCACGAATGCTCCCGCGGCTCCCCCCACGGGAGCGCCGCCCGTTGCGCCCAGGACGGACGTCGAGGTCGCGGAACGCGCCGCTATGGCCGCCCAGCGGCGCACCCGCCGGGCGCGCGCAGCCGCTTCGGCGCGCCGCCGCGAGAGCGAGGCCGCGCCCGCCACCATCCCGGCCCCGTCGGGGCAGACCGAGCCGCCGCCCGTCGTGATCCCTGAGCCAGAGCCCAAGCCGAAGCCGACTCCGGCGGCGACCCCACGGAAGCCCGCGAGCTCGGTCGAAGCCGAGCCGCCCGCAGATAGGTCGTCGACCCCGCCGGCGACCGGCACGGAGCCCGGGACGCCGGCGACGCCGCCGGCGGCCCCGGGCGTCCCCGAGGGAACGCCACCCTCGCCGCCCTGACCCTCGCCGCGCGTACGCTCGACCCAGGCCATGGCGTTCATCTGAGCTCGGGCGCCAGCAGGTCCATCAGCAGCGCGTCGCGCCAGACGCCGTCGGGTCCGCGCTCGGCGGCGCGCAGCACGCCGACGGGCTTGAACCCCACGGCGGCGTAGGCGCGGACGGCTCGGGTGTTGGAGACCGTCGGGTCGATCGTGAAGCGGTGGTGACCGCGCGCGATGAGCTGCCGGATGACGAGGCGCAGCGCCTCCGGGCCGTACCCCTGCCCGTGGAGCAGCGCGTCCACCGCGATGTCGAGCGTGACGTGCTGGTAGTCCGGCTCGAGCTCCTCGTGCACCAGCAGCCAGCCGGCCACCTGCCCGCCGACAACGAGCGTCCAACCGAGATGCAGCTCCTCGCGGACGCTGTCGGCGTCGTTGGTTCCCCACCACTCCGTCACCCCCGGCGCGTTGAGGAGCGCGACGAGCGCGGCCACGTCGTCCTCGCGCGACGGTCGCAGCCCGACGCGCTCACCCTGCAGCAGCACGGACGTCTAAGAGGAAGCGCTCGTGCAGGCGATGGTCGTCACCGAGCTCGGGATGGAAGCTGAGAACGAGCATGTGCCCCTGGCGCGCGGCAACCGCGTGACCGTCGACGTCGGCGAGGATCTCGACCCCCGGGCCGTGTTCGGCGATCCACGGCGCGCGGATGAAGACGGCGTGCACGGGGCCGCCTTCCAGGTCGACGAAGGCGAGGTCGGCCTCGAAGGAGCGCACCTGGCGGCCGAAGGCGTTGCGCCGCGCGTCGATGTCCATCAGCCCGAGATGCGCGCGGTCGAGCAGGATCAGTCCGGCGCAGGTACCGAGCAGCGGCGTGCCGCGTGCCGCCAGCCTCCGCAGCGGCTCGGCCAAGCCCTCCCGCTCGATGCCCAGCGTCATCGTCGTCGACTCCCCGCCCGGGATGACCAGTCCGCCGAGCCCGTCGAGATCGGCGGGCACGCGCACCTCACGCACTCGCGCACCGAGCGTCTCGAGGATCCGTACGTGCGCGGCGTACCCGCCTTGGAGGGCGAGGACGCCGACGAGCGGCCCGCCTACCAACCGCGATCGGCCAGAACCTGCTCCGGCTCGAGCTTGCGCGCCTCCAGCGAGGCCATCGCGGCGCCGAGCCCCTCGCACGCCGCGGCGACGCGTTCGGGGTCGTGGCAGTGCGTGGTCGCCTCGACGACTGCGGCGGCCATGCGCACCGGGTCCTCGGACTTGAAGATGCCAGAGCCCACGAAGACGGACTCCGCACCGAGCTGCATCATCAGCGCGGCGTCGGCCGGCGTGGCGATGCCGCCGGCGGAGAACAGGGGAACGGGAAGGGCGCCGGCGCGCGCGACGGCGCGCACGAGGTCGAGCGGAGCCTGCAGTCCCTTGGCCGCCGTGGCGATCTCGGCGTCGTCGAGCGTCGCGAGGCGTCGGATCTCACCGCGGATGGCGCGCATGTGCCGGACGGCTTCGACCACGTCGCCCGTGCCGGCCTCACCTTTGGAGCGGATCATCGCCGCGCCCTCGCCGATGCGCCGCAGCGCTTCTCCGAGGTTCGTCGCGCCGCAGACGAAGGGGACGTCGAACGCCCACTTGTCGATGTGGTGGGCTTCGTCGGCCGGGGTGAGGACCTCGGATTCGTCGATGAAATCGACCTCGAGCGCGGTGAGCACCTGCGCCTCGACGAAGTGGCCGATGCGCGCCTTGGCCATGACGGGAATTGTCACGGCCTGCTGGACGGCCTTGACCATCGCCGGGTCGCTCATGCGCGCCACGCCGCCGTCACGGCGGATGTCCGAGGGGACGCGCTCGAGGGCCATGACCGCGGCCGCTCCGGCGTCCTCGGCCACGCGGGCCTGGTCGGCGTCGACGACATCCATGATCACGCCGCCCTTGAGCATCTCGGCGAGGCCGGCCTTGACCCGGAAGGTTGATTCGTCGCGCATGGTCATCGCATCGTAGCCGCGCCCTTCCCCCGTCCGGGCGGGTGCCGCTACTTCAGTCGGAACGCCTTGATGCGGTCCGCGTACTGCGCCGCGTCGCGCGCGTAGACCCCGTAGGCCAGCGCCTGGATCATGCTCAGCAGCGCGGTGTGGGAGCGCACGTAGGCCGGCGAGTTCGACGAGTAGTACAGGCGGATGCCGGCGAGCTTGGCCACCTCGGAGAGCGTCGCGTCGGTGATCGCGACGGTCTTGGCCTTGCGGTGGCGCGCGAGCTTCATCGCGCGCACCACGAGCGGGTGCGGGCGCCCGGCGCTCAGCCCGATCACCAGCGTGTTCTCGTCGATGCGCCCCAGCCGGGCGAGCGCCTCCTGCGACGGGCTGGCGACGATCTCCGCGCGCAGGTCGAGGAGCATCAGCAGGTGACGCAGGTAGGAGGCGAAGAACGCCATCTGGTCCGTGCCGGCGATGAGCACCTTCTCCGCCGAGGCGATGGCGTCGATCGTCGCCTCGATGTCGCTGCGCGACGCCTTGCGCGCGGTCTCCTCCACGTTGAGGTGGTCGGCGGCGATCGCGGTCTCGAACTCGTTCTGGTCCAGGGAGAAGAGCGGCTCGATGACCGCGGCCCGGCCCCCGGTCGCGCCCGCGGCGCCCCCGCCGCGCTCGTGGCGGCGGCGGTACTCCTCCCGGGCGGAGCCCTGCAACTCGGGAAACCCCTCGAAGCCCAGCGCCTGGGAGAAGCGCACCACCGTCGAGCTCGAGGTGTTCGCGCGGCGCGCGAGCTCCTCGGCCGTCTGGAAGGCCACCTCGTCGAGGTGGTCGACGATGTACTGCGCCACATCCTTCTGAGAGCGCGAGAACTCGTCGAAGCGCGCCTGGATGTACGCGCTCAGGGTCTGGTGGCCGTGGGCCTCGTGGGGCGGCGGCGCGGTGGCAAGGGCGGTGTCGGGAGTCCTCTTCATGGGCACGCGGGTCTTTCGACGCCGCGCCGCGAAGTTCCTCCCCGGCGTGTCGCAGGTCGCCGCTCCGGGCAGCGTCTCGCGCCCTACAGGTCCTCTTCGTGTTCGGCGTCGGCCTCCCCGTAGAGGTCGGGATCGGGCGAGGACTCCGCCTCGTCGCCGAGTTGGGCACCGTCGTTGATGATCTTCGTCGTGCCGTGCTCGTCGCCGTGGCTGGCGTGCTCGACGAGCTCGTCCTCGGCCATCTCGAAGCCCTCGGACTCACCGCCGCCGGCCTCGTAGACGGGCGCCATCGCCGGGTCGCTCGGGTCGTCGAACTTGTTGAACTCACGCATGGGTCCGAGCCTACCCGGACGCCGCCGGAGCGAGCCCACGAATCGAACCGCGTCGTGACGGGTATCCCGGCGTGCAATGAATGCCACCGAGCCTCGGCGGACCGAGGACCCTGACGCCGCCCTGGACGCAGCACGCGTCCCGAAGGGTGGCCGCCGCGACCGTCTGCGCTCCAACCCCGCGACCCGTCTGCCCTATCGCGCCGCGGTCTTCGCCGCAGGGCTGATCTGCATCGCCGCCGGCATCGGCCTCGCGGTCCTCCCGGGGCCGCTGACGATCCCGCCCGTCCTGCTCGGCCTGTGGATCTGGTCCTGGGAGTTCGCCTTCGCCCAGCGCCTCTTCGAGTCCTTCAAGCAGAAGGCCCACGAGGCGTGGGAGCACGCCAAGCGGCGCCCGGTCTCCTCGGCCATCGCGACCGTCGGCGGCCTGGTCCTGGCCGGAGCCGCGATGTGGGCCGTCATCCACTACGAGCTCGTGGCCAAGGCCAAGGACGCGATCGGGCTCTGAGCGGGGAGGCCCGTGAACGCCGTGAGAATCTGCCTGCTCACCGCGGCGACACTCGGGTGGGGGCTTCAGGAGCTGCGGCAAGCACGATAGAGGCCGCGATACCAGCGGGGAGCCGTCATCGGTGGGCACGTGGCCCCGAGCGTCAGCGAGCGGATCTGCGCCGTGTCGCCGAGGGCGAAGCCGTCGCGGCGCTCGCCCTCCCGGTCACGGTCGCCGTCGCGGACGCCCTTGCCGACGTCGCACCGGCCCTAGCAGCCCCTCGCTCCATGAGGAGTTCGTGAGGCTGCGGTTCGGAGCTGCCCGCGGCGGGCGAGGTTGGAGACATGCTCTTCCTGAAGCAGACGGTCCTGGCCACCGCGCTGCTCGGCACCACCGTCGTCGCCGCCGCGACCAGCGGCCCCGCCTCCGCCGAGAAGAACCAGCCGTACCGCCTCGAGCAGGTGTGCGGCGCGAGCTACCACTTCGTCAACGAGCTCCCGCTCGTGCTCGACGGCACCCGGCAGATCGGGCTCACCATTCTCGGCTACAGCGCCGTCACGAAGAAGAACTGCGCCGTGACGTTCAAGATTGCCAAGATCGGGACGCCGACCTACACGACGGTCTCCCTGCGCAAGGCCGGCGGCCCGCTCCGCACCGACAAGGGTAAGTTCGCCTACTACGCTGGTCCTGTCTACGTGACGGCGCCCGGCAAGTGCGTGCAGTTCGGCGGCAGCGTGAGGGTCAAGGCTGGCGTCGCGCGGGATCTCACGCCGTTCGGGAACTGCGGCTGACGAAGCGCGGTGCGCCCACGCGAAACTAGCGTGGGGCGCCCGGTGCCCACCGTCCGGCGCACCCGGCGTCCCGCACGCCTTCGTGAGCTCGTGCGTCGCCCAGCTGCCGGCAGGCGCCGCTCGGGCTCCTGCTGATCGTGCAAACGCGCGACGTCACGGGCGAGCACGTGGCGACCTGGAGGCGAGCTCGAGCGGGAGGTGCTCGCTGACGGCCTGACGAGCAGGCGGAGCGCACGGGAGACTCATGATGAGCCGGACGGAGTCCTCGGTTTACCCTGGAGGTGGAGTCGGATCCGGGGCGGTGTCAAGGAGCTCGCCGTGGCGTTCGCCATCAGTGCAGCGAGCGTCTACAACCGACGACCGACGCCGCCGTGAGAGCTCGGGCGGATCTGGCTAGCCGCCGAGATCGTCGATGTCCACGAGGCCTCGGGCGGCCCCTACGGGGCGACACGGGTTCGGGCCGAGCTGATCCACGCCGCGGCGTCCACGTCGGCAACAACGCTGTCGACCCGCCGGCGGCCCGCGGTGCACGTCTGGCGAGGATCACTCACTGGACCTAATCGTCGCCGCCGGATGCGCGACCGCGGTAGCGAGATGCTCATCGACGGCGGAAAGCAACCCACCGGCGCCACCGCCAGCACTAATCGCTCAGTACATCGAACCATGATCCCCTCGCGCTCGAGATCCTCGCGAACAACCCGGTCTCACGCATGCCGAAAGCCTCGCACGAGGTGAAAAACTCTCGGGCGCGGCTGCGAAAAGCGCAGCGCCCTTATCGCCACGTGCCGCGTCAGGTCCGCCGGCGCAGGCAGACTTACCGGGGTGCCACCACGGAGAACGACGACCCGCGCCACCGACGTCCCCGCCGAGAAGCTCCTCCTCGACGCCGCCAACGACCTCCGCGGCAGCGTCGAGTCCTCGGAGTACAAGCACCTCGTCCTCGGCCTCGTCTTCCTCAAGTACGTCTCCGACGGCTTCGAGGCACGCCGCCAGGCGCTGGACGCACTCACGCGCGACGCGCAGAGCGAGTGGTCCGCCGACGACGACCGAGAACGCGCGGAGATCCTGGAAGACCGCGACGCCTACGAGGTCGTCAACGTCTTCTGGGTCCCCAAGGAGGCGCGCTGGGATGCGCTGCTCGCGCTCGGCTCCCAGCCAGACCTCGGCGTCCAGCTCGACGCGGCGCTCGGCCTGATCGAGCGCGAGAACCGAGCACTGAAGGACGTGCTGCCGAAGGTCTACGCCCGCGCCGCGATCTCCCCGGAGACGCTCGGCAAGCTCGTCTCGACGATCGCCAGGATCGGCTTCGGCGCCGACGCCGAGAAGGCGCGCGATGTCCTCGGCCGCGTCTACGAGTACTTCATCAAGGAGTTCGCGCGCTCCGAGGGCCACCGCGGCGGCGAGTTCTACACGCCCGCCAACGTCGTCCGGCTGCTGGTCGAGATGCTCCAGCCCTACCACGGGCGCATCCTCGACCCGGCCTGCGGCTCGGGCGGGATGTTCGTCCAGTCGGCCAAGTTCCTGCGCGCGCACGCGGGCACCTGGGGACGAGCTTGCGATATACGGCCAGGAGCTCAACCAGGCCACGTGGCGGATCGGCCGGATGAACCTCGCCATCCACGGGCTGTCCGGCAACGTCGCGCTGACCCAGGGCGGCTCGCTGCTCGACGACGCTCACCCGACGCTCAAGGCGGACTTCGTGATCGCCAACCCGCCCTTCAACCAGAAGAAGTGGGGCGCCGGCCAGGTCGCCGAGGACGCACGCTGGAAGTGGGGCCTACCGCCGGACGGCAACGCCAACTACGCCTGGATCCAGCACTTCGCCTCCCACCTCGCGCCGAACGGCCGCGCGGGCTTCGTCCTGGCCAACGGCTCGCTGACCTCCGCCCAGTCCGGCGAGGGCACGATCCGCGAGGCGCTCGTCCGCGACGACCTCGTCGACTGCATCGTCGCGCTGCCGCCCGGCCTCTTCTACACCACGGGCATCCCCGTCTGCCTCTGGTTCCTCGACCGCGACAAGGCCTCCGACGGCGAGCGCGATCGCCGCGGCGAGACGCTCTTCCTTGACGCCCGCGGCATGGGTGCGAAGATCAGCCGCACCCAGATCGAGCTCAGTGACGAGGAGATCTCCCGGCTCGTCGGGACCTACGCGGCGTGGCGCGGCCAGGACGCCGCGGCCGCATACGCGGACGTCCCTGGCTTCTGCGCCAGCGCCGACCTCGCCACTGTCGAGCGGGCCTGCTTCACTCTGTCCCCCGGCCGCTACGTCGGCGCACCAGAGGAGGAAGAAGACGAGGTCGCGTTCGAGGAGCGCATGGCCGAGCTCGTCGAGACGCTGGAGGCAGAGATGGCTGAGAACGAGCGTCTGGCCCTCAAGGTCAAGCTCGCGCTGACACAGGTGCAGTATGGCGGCTGACTGGCGTCCGGCTCGTCTCGGCGACGTAGTGGTCAAGTTGGGCAGCGGTGCTACGCCACGCGGGGGGCCTGACGTCTACGTCGAGTCAGGGACTGCGCTGATCCGCAGCCAGAATGTCCACGACGGACACTTCTTGTTCAACGGTCTTGTCTACATCGACGACGCTGCCGCGCGCAGACTCGATGCAGTAACAGTTGAGGCCGGAGATATCTTAATCAACATCACGGGCGATTCGGTCGCTCGAGTCAGTTGCGCTCCTGCAGACGTCCTTCCTGCGCGTGTTAATCAACACGTGGCTATTGCTAGCTAAGGCGACTTAGACGGCGTGTGCCGCCGGTCGGGAAGAGGGCCCGCCCAAGCGATCGCTAGCTGCCTGTCAGCAGCCGGCTTGTACGGACCCAGACGGCTTTATCGACCTTGCCATAGGCGAAGCCGTATGCGTAGGTCTTCGTGCGACTGAGCCGGCTGATCTTGATGCTCTGGCCTCGTTGCAGCGAGCCGGTGTAGGACTTGGCGGGGTCGTCGTAAGTCAGCAGCTGCGTGACACCGACGGTCGTCCGCCGTCCGATCAGGTCCGCCGCAGTGAGCTCGAGGCGGATGGTGGCCTTCCGCTCGATGGTGTTGGTGACGCCGGATCCGTTGATGAGATGGAAGACCACGGTGACCTGAAGGCTCCCGTGGCGCCGGACGAGCCGACGACCGTAGTCAGTAAGCGGGGCTCCGGTTGTCTTGTACGCGGGGTCGATGCAGGTGTATGTGCCCGACGCGGTACCTCCGACCTTCCGGCCGCCGCGCTGGATCAATCGCACCGTGGCACCGGCGATCTGGTTGGTGCCGGTGACGCGCATCCGGACGCTGCCGGTGTAGCGCAGGACCATCGTGCTGGGAAGTCGCGCCGTCGGCTTCTCCTCGCTCTTGGTGGGACCGTTCTCCCCGCAGCCTGCGCCGATCGTGACCGCGCCCGCCGAGCCGGGACCCTGGGCCGGTCCTCCCGTGGCTCGAAGCGGGAACCGGGGGACTTCGTCGTAGTACTCGTTGTCCTGGGAGAGGCGCGTGGCGGAGGAGGCGGTGGGCGTCGTACCGATCAGGTCAGGATCGGTGACGTCGACGAGCAACTGCCGGCCGTCGCTGCTCAGGCTTCGTGTGGGCACTGGCACGTTCGTCGGCTTGGAGCAGGGTTGCGCGTAGCCGACGCTTGTCTGCTGGGTGCCGATGTCGGCGCGAATGCCTGGGCCGCCCAGGTTCACGCACGTCCCGAGGCTCGACTCGATGAGGCCCAGGTACACCTTCGCGATCGTGGAAGGGGTGGGCGAACCGTAGAACTCGACGGCACCGACCCAGCGGCCCGAGGCGTTGTCGAAGCTCGTCGAGATCTGCTTGATGTCGCGCGCCGGGTCAGTCGGCCGGTCCGCCGGGTCGGTCGTGCTTCCGGTGAAGACCGTCGCTGACGCCGACGAGGCGGACGCTGCGAAGGCGAGCGCCAGAACGAGCGCCTTTCCAGCCTGCTGCATTCGGTACGGGAAGGGCGGCATCGTGCGTCAAACTTTCTGGGTCGCGGGGTGCAGCGGAGAACGAGACGCGAACTGCGGAGGTTCCGCTCGGATGACCACCAACCGCATCCTCCCCCCGCCTTCGTCCGCCGCCATCGGTAATTGACCATCGCTCTCAGCGGCGAACTACCGACCGGCTCCGGCCATTGTGGTTGCCGCGATCGCCAGCGGCTGTCGCGCCGTCCGAAATTTCCCGCCTACTCAGTTCACCCCCAGTCCGTAAAGCGGGTTACGTTGGTACCGGGAGCCGCACCCACAGCATTCTGGGAACATGACGCGAGGGGAGGCCCAAAGCGGGCGTCAAGAGACAAGAGATGCTGTTTTCCAGGTCTTTCCCATGCGCCGGCCTGGATTCGAACCAGGGTCTGACAGGTTATGAGACGGAATCGGGGGTATCGGCCCGTTCGGTCCTGTCTGGGAAGTGCCCGCTATCAGGCGGTTTCGCCACGAACCGCCCTCGCCGAGGCGGCTGGAGTTCGGATAGGTATGTCCCCACTTTGTCCCCACCCTGCACCCGTGAGCCCGTCGAGGAAGTCAGCCTCCCCAAGCCCGTCGTCCATCAGGTGCAGATAGGTGTTCTGCGTCAGGACCGGCGAGCTGTGCCCGAGCCAGTGCTGCACCTGCTTCAAGTTCTTGCCGTTGGCGAACAGCAGCGACGCGCACGTGTGGCGCAGCGAGTGGAACGTCACCCACTCGAGGCCGGCGCGCTTCTTCGCGGCGCGGAGGCAGTGGTACTCGGAGCGGTGGTAGGGCATGTGCTCGCCCGTAGCGGGATCACCGAACACAGGGCCGCTAGGAGCCCCCTGGGAGGCCCATAGGCGGCGTGCGACGCTCGTAGAGAGGGGAACGTCCCTTCGGCCGGCCTCGGTCTTCGGAGCGTTCGTCACGCCGCGCCTGGTCTGGCGCCTGACCTTCACCACGGGGCGCTCTCCGAACTCGATGTCGCTCCACTTCAGCTCGAGCGCCTCACCGATCCGCAGGCCGGTGTGGATCAGGAACTCGAGCATCGCCCGCCACTCCCCAGCTTCGGCCAGGAGAGCGGCGATCTCCTGCTCGCCGAGAGCGCGGGCCTTCTTCTTCTCCGTCACGACGCTGCCCGCTTCGACGCGGGAGACGCGGACGCTCGCGCACGGGTTGTGCGGCATCAGGCCGTCCTCGACGGCGGTCGCGAACAGGGCGCCGACGACGTTGAAGTGGTTGCGGACGGTGCTCAATGACCGGCCCTCGGCCTGCAGCGACGCGAGGAACCTGCGCAGCTCGCGGGGCTCGGCGTCGACCAGGCGCGCGCAGTGCTCGGCGAACCACGGGATCGCCTTCTTCTCGATGCTGCGCCGGTACTCCATGCGCGTCGGCTCGCGGAACCCCCGGGTCGTGCGGCCCTGGTAGGTGCTGATCCACTCGCGGGCGTATTCCTCGAAGGTGAGCGCGTGATTGGCGCGGTGCTGGCCGCGGAGGATGTCGGCCTTGAGCGTGGCCTGCAGCTCGCGGGCGGCCTTCATGGTCGCCGCGGAGCGCTTGATCCGCTTCCCGTCGCGGCCGCGGGTCACCACGACGTACCGGCTACCGCGGCTGTAGATGCCGGGGTAGCGGGTGGTCTGCTCCCGAGCGCTCATCGCTCGGCCTCGCCGCGCGTACCGATGGCAAATCCGCAACGCGCTGCGGATTTGCCATCGGGCGTGGGCTTCGCGTCGGCGGCCATCAGGTCACCTCCCGAGTCAGAGCTAGAGACGGGAGGCCGGCCTCCCGAGCGGCGTGACGACGACAGCGAAGAAGACGAGCCCGAAGATCCGGCGGCAGATGGCTGACACCAAGCGCGGCGTCGAAGCCGCGCACCACTTCCACCCACGCTTCGTGGCTACGGTCCTCGGGCTCGGCGACAAGGGTGATCGGGGTGCTCACGACGTCCCCCCAGCGAGCCGCCGGCACTCGTCGCGGAGGCGAATCATCGCCATGTGTTCCGCGAACCCCTCCTCGTCCGAGCCGTCGACCTCGACCGGCCACTGATGGTCGGTGCTGGCCGCCTCGCACAAGACCTCCTCGTGGGCGATCTCAGCGACCGCACGCGCGTCATAGGGGCCGGGAGCGCGCATCCGACGGTAGTTCTCGATCGCGTGTTCCACCTTGCCGAAGAAGGGCTCGAGGTCCTGGTCGTCGCGATCGGCGACGGTGATGTCATCGGCGACAAACTCGACGAGGCGTGCCGCCCGCGCCCGGAGGATCGCGAGCAGGTTGTCGGGGACGTCAACGCCGGTGCTGGTAATGCTCATGGTGGTGCGTTCCTCTCGTTGGGTGAACGAGGGCGCGAGCGGTGCGGCGAGGGGCACGCTGGCCGCGTTGACGGATAGCGTGCGCGCTGCGGGGCTCATACCCCCGTCATGCCCCCGGCCGGCCTCTAACCGGTGCGGGGGCGCTTTGGTTGTCCGCCGACCGTAAGGCACGCGGGAACATCGCGCAAGCGGACCCGACCGATAGCTCTGTATCCGCGGCGGGACAGAGCTATCCATCGAGCGCCCGTGAAAGCGTCGCCTTGTTGACGCCGACGATTCGGGCGGCCTGCTCCGTCGCGCGCCCGCCCGAACACTCTGTATCCGTGGAGACAGAGTGTTCGGCGGGGCGTCCGGGGGAAAGGGTGTATCGGAGGGGACACCCTTTCCCTGTCGGGCGCCCCGGAGCTGAGCTCGAGGCGCTCATTCGCGTTCGGCCAGGTCGCGCTCGACGCGCAGGACTTCGTGATGGACCGCACGGCCGGCGAGATTTGTGGTCAGGTTGATGACGATCGGCCGCTCGGGCGCAGGCGCGAGCCTGCCGGGGGCGCGCTCGCGGCGCTGCGCGGGCGCAGCAGCCGGGCGCCGCGTTAGCGCAGCGTCGCGGGCCTCACCGTCGCGCGCCTGGATGCTGCGCACCGCCGGTCGCGCGAGGACGCCCAGAGGCTCCGGGGAAGTCAACAGCCGGCGCGGCGGTCGCGCCAGGATGCCGCGGGTCTGCGTCGCGGTGACGATCTCCGTGCGCGCCGGGAAGCGCGCGAGCTCGGGGCCCCTCTCACCGACGAGAGTGACCTCCCCCGGGCGAACGATGCCGCCAGTCGCGCGGGTGCGAACGCTCGTCCCCGGGCGCTGACGATCGGTGCCGTCGGTGCGGCGGGGAGCTGGTCCAGAACCGGGGGCGGGCCGGGTTTCGGAGAAGGGTGTAGGAGGGGTGCGCCGCAACGGACCCGCGTCCGGCCTGTAAGGCGCGGCGCCCGGCGGTGGCCTGTACGGCTCGCCGAGGTTGCCGGGCCGGTCCCCCTGCCCGAAATCGAGCGGGTTGAGCACGTTCTCGATTGCGCCCTTGATGTCCCCGTTCGCCAGCTTGTCGAGGATCTTGCCGGTGATGATCGTGGCCGCGACGGTCCCGATCGTCCCGCCCATCATCCGACCAGCGCCACGCAACAGGCCCGACGCGGCACCAAACCGGCCGCGCATCCCACCGGCAGCGGTCTGCGCCGTCTTCGAGGCCACCGCCTTTCCTGCGCTGGTTCCGACGACTACCCCGGCGGATGTGCCGGCCGCCTTCAACGCGCCCCCGCGTCGACTGATCTGGGCGGGTAGGACCGTGGCCGTCGAAGCTGCGGCCGACGTAGCTACCCGTCGCCCTGCCGTCCGGCCCGCCGACGCGAGCACCGGAGACGTAGCCATCGTGCGCCCGAAGTTCCGGGAGAACCGGCCGGCCATCATCCGCCCGACAAGCGGGAACGCCCCCAACTTCGCGGCGAGCATGGCGCCAGTGAGTAGCTGCCCGCCCGGCCCGGCGTTCATGAAAGCGTTACCGAACGCGCCGGCCATGCGAGGGACAGCCGCAGCCATCGCATCGGCCATCCGTGGCGCCCCGGCCTCGACAGCGTCGCCGAGCTTGTCACCGAGACGCGCACGGTCGATCATCTGCTCGAGGTCGCGGGTGATGGGCTTGAGATCGGCGCGCGCGACCTTCAGGCCGAGGGTGAGCTTCTGATCGCCGGTCAGGTCCTTGCGGCCCATGATCCGCGCGACGTCCCTGCTCGCCTTCCCGACGAGCGGCTCGGACTTCTGCGCGAAGTTCGTCATCTTCGCCAGGGTCATGTCGACCACGGGCGCCAATCCCCCACCGATCGACTCCTGCACGTTCTCGCTGGCGACCTTCCACTTCATCAGCGCCGTGCCCTGCGCCGCCGCCGAGCCGCCCGTCTGCTTCTCGAGCTCGCGCAAGATGATGCGCTGAGCTTTGAGCGTGTTGCCGCCCTTGCTCAGGACCTTGATCTGCTCGGCCTGCTGAGCGGTGAAGCCGACGCCGACGCGCTGAAGCGCCGTCAGGCCCTTCGCGGGGTCGTTGAGCGCCTTGCCGACCATCACCGCGGACGGGCCGAGGCCCTTCTTAAATCGCGCCGAGAGGTCCAGTACCGCCTGGGAGGACTGATCGAAAACGTTGTTGTTCTTCCCGGCGCTGTTGCGGATCTTCGCGAACGTCAGGAGCGTCGTCTGCGCGGTCCCGATCGCCTCATCGTCGATCCCGGTGCGCCGGGACTGAGCAGTCGCCAGCGTGTTGAGCTGACCTCCGGTGATCCATGCTTGCGCGCCGGTGCTCTTCAGCGCGGCCTGCTGATCACGCTGAACCGTCGCGGCCTCATTGAAGGCGGTGACGCTGCGCTTGCCGACGACGTAAGCGAGGCCGCTGGCCGCGGCAGTCGTGCCCGCGATCCCGGCGCCCGCGCCGCGCGCCACCGTGCCCATGCGCTGCGTGCCGCGAGCGGCGATGATGCCGCCGCGCCCGATGCCCCGCAAAGAGCGCTCGGCCTGGTGGGCATCACGCGAGAAAGCTTTCTCGCCTAGGAGTTTGAGTTTGATACGGGCTGCTGATTCGGCCATGCGGGAGCTCCTGGGATTCAGTCGTGGGGTTCAGGGCTCTGCCGAACACTCTGTGCCGAACGGCGCAGAGTGTTCGAAGAAGATTGGTCGTGCGGTTGACGAAGCAGCTCGCATCGTGAAGAGGTAACGCAGCCATCGCGGGCCGCCGCGGCGCGGCGCGCGGACGCCCCGGCACCGATGGCGTCGGCGAACTCGAGGAGCGCGTCGAGACGCTCGGCCGGCGATCCGGCGACCCGGAACGCGAGCAGCCGATCGGAGTCCGGGTGCAGCGGGTCAGTAGCCATCAAGCAACGGCGCGCACGCGCGATCGCGGCCAGAACGTCGCGATCGTCGACCGACGCGGCAGCCTCAAGCGGCAGGTCATGGCGGTACCTAGCCATGCCGGGCCTGCTTCCGCGCGTTGTGCTCGGCCCAGCGAGCGTGAGCGGCCTTCTGGGCCCGCTTCGACGACGCCGACGCCGGCTGCTCCGCCGCGTCAGGGAGCTGCAGCTCGCCGAGCAGCTTCGCGGTCGCCAACCGGGCCTGCCGCAGCTCCGAGACAACCCCAGACAGTCGCGGCTGCCCGCTGCTGCCCTCCACGACGACGCCATCGCGGGCCAGGACGGCCTCGAGAGCGGCAACGTCGTCCGCTTGGCGGCACGCGAGCCCAAGGACGGCCGTCTCGCGCTCGTCGAGCTCCATCGTGGCCGGCAACCCGCCGTGGATCGCCCGCCACAGCGCCGTCCCGGCCACGCAGAGGCCCTTCGGAGGCTTCGGGAGAGCCCGGGTCACCGGGCATCGCCTCCGCCGGGAAACCCGCGAGGCGCAGTGCGCTTGTCGCGAGCGGACCCCCAGCGCACCGCTGGTCCAACGGGGCGCTGGAGATGGAGAGGCCCGCCCTGGGGGTCGGGGGTCGCGCGCATCAGGCCGCGCTCTTGTTGCGGGCGTCGTTGACGGCGTCGTGGACGGCGTCGCGGGCTTCCTCGTGCGGGCTGGGGAGTCCGTGGACGCTGCTCGGCAGCGGCGCCGGTAGCTGGCGGCCGCGGCGCAGGTCACGCACGGCCTGGTCGAGTTCACCGATGTTGGGGACGTCGCGCATGTCGATGGAGCTGGGCTTGACGACGTTGGCGACGCGCTGCTCGATGGCGTGCCATTGCTTGCGGGCGGCTTCGAGCGCGTCGATGGCGGCGGTGATGCTGGCGACTGCGGCGTGCGCGTCGGGGGCGAGCTCGAGGAGGAGGTCGTGGACGTGCGCGTTGATCCAGTTGTCGCGTTCGGCTTGGAGGCGGTTGACGGCTCGCTCTGCGCCGGTGATCCGCTCTGGCCACGGCTCGGCGGCGTGCGCCTCGGCCTTGCCTTTGGCCCTGGTGAGTTTGGCTTCGGCGTTGGTGTCGCCGGTGGCGAATGCCTCGGTGAGCTGCTCGCGGATGCGCTCGGCATCAGCGGTGGCCCGGTCAGCCTGGGCCTTGACGTCACGGGGACGCATGCGGGCCTCGACGAGAGCGGTGTCTTGCTGCGCGAGCTGGTCGAGCAGGGGCGTTGCGGGGGTCACGCTGCCTCCTCGCTCTCGGTCGCGGCGAAGCGGTTGGGGAGCTGCCGCTTCATGTGGTCGAGCATGGCCTGGCCGGCGGCGCGTTCGTCGCGGGCCTGGCGCTCCCAGGCCGGGATCCCCTGGGGCTCGGGCGCGGGCGGCGGCGGGGTCTCGGCGTCGAGCTTGTCGAGGAGGTCTGCGGCTTCGGTGTGGCCGGCGGCGCGCAGGACTGCGGCGCGCGGGTCGGTGGTCTCATCGGGCATGTGGGTCTCCTTGTTCGTGGTTGTGGGGGTGCTCGACCCCGTCCGCGCTTCCCACGGCGCGGACGGGTCGGGCGTGCTTCGCCCCGGAAAGGGCGTTCGGGGC
>JBBJOW010000064.1:0-20989 GCA_037724045.1 Solirubrobacteraceae bacterium | reverse complement strand
TCGAAGTACCGCGGCGAGTTCGAGGAGCGCCTGAAGAAGGTGATGAAGGAGATCACCCAGCGCGGCGACATCATCCTGTTCATCGACGAGCTGCACAACCTCGTCGGCGCCGGTGCGGCCGAGGGCGCGATCGACGCGGCCTCGATCCTCAAGCCCGCGCTGGCCCGCGGCGAGCTGCAGACGATCGGCGCGACGACGCTCGAGGAGTACCGCAAGTACCTCGAGCGCGACAGCGCGCTGGAGCGTCGCTTCCAGCAGATCCGCGTCGAGCAGCCCTCGACGGAGGAGACCGTGCAGATCCTCAAGGGCCTGCGCGACCGCTACGAGCAGCACCACAAGGTGCAGATCACCGACGAGGCCCTCGAGGCCGCGGCGGAGCTCGCCGACCGCTACATCTCCGATCGCTTCCTGCCCGACAAGGCGATCGACCTCATCGACGAGGCCGCGTCGCGCATGCGCATCAAGTCGATGACCTCCCCGCCCGTCTACCGGGAGCTCGAGGAGGAGATCGAGGAGACCCGCCGCGCGAAGGAGAACGCGATCGAGTCGCAGGAGTTCGAGAAGGCCGCGAACCTCCGCGACTCCGAGCGCCAGCTCACGAACAAGAAGCGCGAGCTCGAGGAGCAGTGGGAGTCAGGCGAGGCCGACGGCCAAGAGCGCCCGGCGATCGGCGAGGAGGAGATCGCCGACATCGTCTCGATGTGGACCGGCATCCCCGTCTTCAAGCTGACCGAGGCCGAGACCCAGAAGCTGATGCACATGGAGGAGGAGCTCCACAAGCGCGTCATCGGCCAGCACGCTGCGATCGAGGCCGTCTCGAAGGCGATCCGCCGCTCGCGCGCCGGTCTCAAGGACCCCAAGCGCCCGACCGGCTCGTTCATCTTCCTCGGCCCCTCTGGCGTCGGCAAGACCGAGCTCGGGCGCACGCTCGCCGAGTTCCTCTTCGGCGACGAGGAGGCGATGGTCCGGATCGACATGTCGGAGTACATGGAGAAGCACGCCGTGTCGAGGCTCGTCGGCTCGCCCCCCGGCTACGTCGGCTACGACGAGGGCGGCCAGCTCACCGAGGCCGTGCGGCGCAAGCCGTACAGCGTGCTCCTGCTCGACGAGATCGAGAAGGCGCACCCGGACGTCTTCAACATCCTCCTGCAGATCCTGGAGGACGGCCGGCTGACGGACTCGCAGGGCCGCACGGTGGACTTCCGCCACTGCATCGTGATCATGACCTCCAACGTCGGTGCCTCGGAGATCGCGCGCAACACGCCGCTCGGCTTCTCCGTCGGCGACGACGAGGCGGGCATGACCTACGACGACATGAAGGGCAAGGTGATGGGAGAGCTCAAGAAGGTCTTCCGTCCCGAGTTCCTCAACCGCATCGACGAGGTCATCGTCTTCCACAAGCTGCAGAAGTCGGAGATCAAGCAGATCGTCGACTTGCTGCTGCTGCGCATCCGCGCGTCGCTGGCGGAGCGCGATCTGCAGCTCGACCTGACCGAGGAGGCCGAGGACTTCCTGGTGGAGAAGGGCTGGGATCCTGCGATGGGCGCCCGCCCGCTGCGCCGGGCCATCCAGCGCTACATCGAGGACGCCCTGGCGGACTTCGTGCTCCAGTCCGCGCTGCCCGAGGGCGGCGGGACCGTCCTGGTCAAGCGCGCGCCGGAGGGCGACGATCGCGACGTCATCCTCGAGGTCGCCAAGGATGGCGTCCGGGCCAAGCAGCCGGTCGCGGTCGGCGGCGCCGAGGACACGCCCGACGAGGGCGCCCTCGACACCCCGGCCGTCCCCGACACGGAGCCGACGGAGTAACCGACTACGGGCCTTCGACCCGGGCCGTCCATGCCGGACGGCCCGGTCGTCGCCCTGGGGAGCCGTTCGGGCCACCGGTGGTGCTGGCCGCGCCGTACGCTTGGCCGGGCGAGGCGGGCGCGGAGGGCTACGGGCGGACCTTCAACCCGACGTGGTCGGCGCTCGAGAACGCGCTTGGGGCGCTCGAGGGCGGCGAGACGCTCGTGTTCGCGAGCGGGATGGCGGCGATCGACGCGGTCCTGCGGTCGGTTGACAGGCCGGTGCTCGCGCCCAGCGACGGCTACCACAAGATTCCCGGCGCCCGGTTCGTGCAGTCCGACACCGCGGCTTACCTCTCGGCGCTGAAGGAGGGGGACCTGTTGTGGGTCGAGACGCCGTGCAACCCGCTCCTTTCGGTGGTGGACATCGCGGCGGTCTGCGAGGCCGCGCATTCTGTGGGTGCCCTGGTGGCGGTCGACAACACCGTCGCGACGCCCTCGGGCCAGACGCCGCTGGCGCTCGGTGCGGACTTCTCGGTGTGTGCCGGCACGAAGGGGCTGAGCGGGCATTCGGACGTGCTCTATGGCTCGGTGGCTTGCGCAACCGCAGCATCGAAGGAGGGGGTCGAGGGCGTGCGGCGGCATGGGGGCGGGATCCTCGGGCCGTTCGAGGCGTACCTCGCGTACCGGTCGCTGGCGACGCTCGAGCTCCGTGTCGCCCGCTCGTCGGAGACCGCGCTGGCGCTGGCCCAAGCCCTGGACGTGCCCACGTTCCACCCCTACTTCAGTGAGGTTGCGCCGAGCCAGATGCGCCACTTCGGCCCGCTGGTCAGCTTCGACCTCGGCACCCAGGAGGCGGCGGAGCGGTTCCTGTCGCGTTGCGTGCTCGTCGAGGAGGCGACCTCCTTCGGCGGCGTCCACTCGACGGCCGAGCGCCGCGCCCGCTGGGGCACCGACGACGTCAGCCCCGGCCTCATCCGTCTCTCGGCCGGCATCGAGGACACCGACGACATCGTCGCCGACGTCCTCGCCGCGCTCTCTGCGAGTTAGACCCCCTATCGGGGTGTAATTCGCAGAGGCCGGCGGGATGTCCGGGCCGGGACCTAGGTTTCGCGAGTGGCCCGGTCCGTCTTCACCTGTTCGACGTGCGGCGCGACCGCCGCGAAGTGGCACGGGCAGTGCCCGGGCTGCTCGGACTGGAACACGCTGGTGGAGGAGGTCGCCGCCGCGCCGGTGAAAGGCCGCGCGAAGGCGTCGCCCGGTCGTGCGGTGCCGCTGCGCGAGGTGCGCGCGGAGGAGGTCGCCCGGTTCTCCACGGGCATCGGCGAGCTCGACCGCGTGCTCGGCGGCGGGATCGTCCCCGGCTCCGTCATCCTGCTCGGCGGCTCGCCGGGCATCGGCAAGTCGACGCTCACCGCGATGGCACTCGGCAACCTCGCCACCGCCGGGCGTCGCGTGCTCTACGTGACCGGGGAGGAGTCGGCGGCGCAGGTCAAGCTGCGCGCCGAACGGCTTCCGGCCGGCGCGCTGGACGTCCCCGCGCTGGCGGAGACCGACCTGGGGACCGTGCTCGCCACGTTGGAGGCGGAGAAGCCCGACGTGTGCGTGATCGACAGCGTGCAGGCGCTCGTGGCCGCGGAGCTGACGGGCGCGGCCGGCAGCGTCGGCCAGGTCCGCGAGGTCGCCGACCGCATCACCCGCCTGGCCAAGCGCCAGCGCACCGCCGTGATGCTCGTGGGTCACGTGACCAAGGAGGGCTCGCTCGCCGGTCCGCGGGTGCTCGAGCACCTCGTCGACTGCGTGCTGCAGTTCGAGGGGGAGCGCGAGCGCTTCTACCGCACGCTGCGCGCGCTCAAGAACCGCTTCGGCTCGACCAACGAGCTCGGGGTCTTCGAGATGCGCGACGTGGGGCTCGTCGAGGTCCAGGACGCGTCCTCGCGCTTCGTCGGGGAGGCGACGCGCGCACCGGGCTCCGTCGTCCTCGCCGCCATGGAGGGGTCGCGGCCGCTGCTGGTCGAGGTGCAGGCGCTCGTCTCGCCGAGCGAGATGGTGCCGCCACGCCGGGTCTGCAACGGCATCGATCGCAACCGCCTCGCGCTCGTGCTCGCGGTCCTCGCCCGCCACGGGGGCGTCGCCACCGGCAGCGCGGACGTCTTCGTCAACGTGGCCGGCGGCGTGAAGATCGACGAGCCGGGCGCCGACCTGGCGGTCGCGCTCGCGGTCGCCTCGGCCACGAAGAACGTGGTCCTCGAGCGCGGTGGCCGGCCGGTCGCGACCTTCGGCGAGCTCGGCCTCACCGGCGAGGTCCGAACCGTCGCTCACGCCGAGCGCCGCACCACCGAAGTGGCCAAGTTCGGGCTCACGGTGATCGCCGCACCCACTCTCCGTTCCACCCTCAATGACGCGGTTTTTCGACCTGCGGCCAACGCGGCGTAGCAGACCTACGACCACCCGTCAAGCGTCAGATTTGGCTCTCTAGCAGGGGAAACAGCCTAAAGACAGGCTGAAGAAGCTGGTAGAATGTCTCTTCGATGACGTCGAGATCAGGTGAGGAGGTCAATGAGCTCGACGCACGTCAGGAACCACGGCTCGTAAAGGCTCTGGAGATGGTCGCGCCCGGCTCGCTGCTGCGCGAGGGCATCGACAACATCGTCCACGCACGGACGGGCGGGCTGATCGCGATCTGCGATCCCGAGGAGCTCGCGTTCCTGTTCAGCGGCGGCATGAAGCTCGACATGGACTACTCGCCGCAGCTGCTCTACCAGCTGGCCAAGATGGACGGCGCCATCGTCGTCAACGCCAACGCGACGAAGATCGCCTGGGCCAACACGCAGCTGATGCCCGACCCGACGATCCTGACCTCGGAGACGGGCACCCGCCACCGCACGGCCGAGCGCGTGTCCAAGCAGACCGACGCGCTGATCATCGCCGTCTCCCAGCGCCGCGAGGTCGTCTCGCTCTACGTGGACGGCGGCAAGTACATCCTCGAGGAGATTCCCGTCGTCCTGGCCAAGGCCAACCAGGCGCTGGCGACGCTGGACAAGTACCGCAGCCGCCTCGACCAGGTTTCGACCCGCCTCACCGCCCTGGAGTTCGAGGGCGGCGTCACCCTGCACGACGTCCTCACGGTCCTCCAGCGCTCCGAGCTCGTGACGCGCATGGCCGTGGAGATCGAGCGCTACATCGTTGAGCTCGGCCGCGAGGGCCGGCTGATCGAGATGCAGCTCGAGGAGACGATGGTCGGCGTCGCCGGCGACAAGGCCGCGCTGCTGCACGACTACACGGCGCAGCCCGACGAGGAGCTCTTCGCCGGGGCCCTGGACAACATGACGCGGCTGGTGCACCAGGACCTGCTCGACTTCGGGCGGCTCGCCGAGCTGCTCGGCTACGACCGCAAGGTCAACACGCTCGACTATCCCGTCTCCCCCCGCGGCTACCGCGTCCTGGGCCGCATCCCGCGGCTCCCGCGCCTGGTGGTGCAGAACATCATCACCGAGTTCCGCGGGCTCGACGAGATCCTCGCCGCTGCCGACTCCGAGCTGGAGACGGTTGAGGGAGTGGGCGAGATACGCGCCAAGGACATCCGCGAGGGCCTGCGCCGTCTGCAGGAGATCAACCTCGTGGACCGTTACCTGCAGACTTGAACACCGGTCTGGCATCCAGACCCTGAAAAGGAGATCACCCTGCCCCCTGAGTCCAAAGAAGACAAGTTCGACGATCACATCCAGATCGTCGTATCGCGCGAATCCGAGCAACTCGTCTACGAGCTCGGTGATCACGTCGTATATCCGCACCACGGCGCAGGGCAGGTCGTGAAGAAGGAGGACAAGGCGATCCTGGGGGAGACCCGGGAGTACCTGACCATCAAGATCCTCCACAACGACATGACCGTCATGGTCCCGTCGTGCAACGCCGGCAAGGCCGGTCTTCGCCACATCATCGACGAGGAGACCGTCAAGGCGGTCCTCGGCGTGCTGTGCGCCGAGTGCTCGGAGATGCCCAAGAACTGGAACCGTCGCTTCAAGCACAACCGCGACAAGATCAAGACGGGCGACATCTACGAGCTGGCCGAGGTCGTGCGCAACCTTGCCGTCCGCGAGCAGGAGAAGGGCCTCTCCACCGGCGAGAAGCAGATGTACACCCGGGCGAAGAAGATCCTCGCGTCCGAGATGCGTTACGCGCTGGACATGGACGAGGAGCAGACCGAAGCGCACCTCGACGAGCTGCTGCACCGCGACAACGTCGCGGCCTAGAGATGGTCGATTCCATCTAGCTCCGCAGCTGCCATCCTGGTGGCAGCCGGCGCCGGCGAGCGCCTTGGGTCCCGCCGTCCCAAGGCGTTCGTCGACGTCGCCGGCCGGCCCATGCTCGAGTGGTCCCTCGACGCCCTGCGGGCGGCCGGGATCAATGAGGTCGTCACGGTGGTGCCGCCCGGCTTTCCCGGGGTGACTGGTGGCGCGACGCGGTCCGAGTCGGTTCGCATCGGCCTCGCTCACGTGCCCCTGGGCTACGACGCGATCGTCATCCACGATGCCGCGCGGCCGCTCGTGCCGCCGTCGCTCTTCGGCACCTGCATCGACGCGCTGGACGAGGCGGACGCTGCCGTGGCGGCGGCGCGGGTGGTGGACACGATCAAGGAGGCCGCGGAGGATGGGACGGTCGTCCGCACGCTCGACCGCGGGCGCCTGTGGGCGATCCAGACGCCGCAGGCGTTCCGCCGCTCCGTGCTCGAGCGGGCACTCGACGTCGACGACGCCGTGCTGGCGGCAGCGACCGACGACGCGTCGCTGGTCGAGCGCCTCGGGGGGCGCGTCGTGGTGGTCGAGGCGCCGGCGTCGAACTTCAAGGTGACCACGGCGCACGACCTGAGCGTGGCCGCCTCACTGCTGGGCTAGATTCGCCATCGTGCTGACGGATTACCACGTGCACCTGCGCCCGGACGGCAAAGGGACCGCCGCCGAGAAGTTCTTCACGAGCGACAACGTCGCGCGCTATCGCGAGGCCGCGGAGGAGGCGGGCATCGCCGAGCTCGGCGTCTCCGAGCACATCCACCGCTTCCACGCCGCCCTGGACGTCTGGGACCACCCGTACTGGTGCCAGAGCGCCGCCGACGACATCGACGAGTACGTCGAGTTCGTCCGCGAGGAGACGGACCTGCGCCTGGGCATCGAGGCGGACTTCGTGCCGGGGCGCGAGGACCAGATGGCCAACCTGCTCGAGCGCTTCGAGTGGGACTACGTCATCGGCTCCGTCCACTTCTTGCGCGGCCGGGCGGTCGACATGAAGGGCGCCTTCGACATCTGGGGTCGCGGCGAGTCCCCTGACAAGGTCTGGAAGCGCTACTTCGAGACGCTTGCCGAGTCCGCTCGCAGCGGCATGTACGACATCATCGCCCACCCCGACCTCGTCAAGGTCTGGGGCGACAAGCACGCGTGCCCGGACGCCGACCCGCGCCGCTACTACGAGGCTGCCGTGGAGGCGTTCGCGGAGTCCGGCGTCGCCGTCGAGGTCTCGACCGCCGGGCTGCGCAAGCCCGTCGGCGAGATCTACCCGGCGCGCGCCTATCTGGAGATGGTCGTCGAAGCCGGCTGCCCGATCGCCCTCTCCTCCGACGCCCACGAGCCTGAGCACATCGGCTACGGCTACGACCAGGCGCTCGAGCTGCTCGGCGAGGTCGGCGTCACCGAGCTGAGCGTCTTCGAGCGCCGGGAGCGCCGCACCGAGCCGATCGGATGATCCGCACCGGGATCGGTGTCGACAGCCACCGGCTCGCGCCTGGGCGCCCCCTGATCCTCGGCGGTGTCGACATCCCCAACGAGGAGGGCCTCGCCGGCCATTCCGACGCCGACGTCCTCACCCACGCGATCATCGACGCGCTGCTCGGTGCCGCCGCCATGGGAGACATCGGCCAGCACTTCCCCGACACCGACGAGCGCTGGAAGGACGCCGACTCGCTCACGCTGCTGCGCGCGGTCGTGGTCGGCCTCGGTGAGAACGGCTTCCGGATCGTCAACGTCGACGGCTCCGTGGTCATGGAGCGGCCGAAGCTCGCGCCCTACCGGGACGCCATGCGCGCCGCCCTCGCCGAGGCGCTCGGCGTCAGCATCGCCCGCGTGTCCGTCAAGGCGACGACCGGCGAGCGGATGGGCTTCGTCGGCCGCGGCGAGGGCGTCGCGTGCCTCGCCGTCGCGACGCTCGACCGCCCTGAGGAGCTGGCCTCGGCGTAGGTTCTCAGATACGCGTGGCGGTTGCGCGTCGCGTGGCCGCGCGGAGGGGTTGACGCAGGTCAGTGGGGCTATCACCCCACACATGTGCGTCGCCCCGCCCCTCATTACCTGCCGACACGCTGCGGCCGCGCGCTCCCGCAACGCGTATTTGGAACCCGCGCCGAAGTGGTCAAGCAGCGCGCGCGGCGCGCCGGGCGGCGGCGGCGGCGCGCAGCTGCTCGTGCTCGACCTGGCGTTTGAGCTGCTGCAGCGTGCGCCGCAGGTGACCGCGGACGGTCGGTGCGGCCAGGCGCTCGGCGAGGTAGCCGAAGACGCCCGAGCCGGCGACGCCGTAGGCGAGGCGGAACTCCACGCGGGTCGATGACTCGCCGTCGGCGCGCAGGCGCCAGCGGCCGCGCTGGTCGACGCCGGTGATGGACACCCAGGCGAGATCGCGGCCCTCGACGAACTCCACGACCTCGATGAGGCCCCCGATCTCCGCGGACCCGACACGCATGAGCATGCGGTAGCGCGCGCCGAGGCCCTCACGCGTGTCGCCGACGACCTCCCAGCGGGTCACGCCCGCCATGTAGTGCAGCGCGCGTGACGGGTCGCACACGGTCTCCCACACCCGCTCGGGCGGCGCGCCGATGACGATGTCGGCGTTGACCCTCACGGTGCGACCGCCCTCTGGGCGGTGCTTTCCTGATACTTCGTAATCATCAGCCCAGCAGCGGCAGACGGCGCTCGGAGGCCAGGGCGTCCAGCGTGTCCTGCATCAGGCGCATCACGTGCTCGTAGACCTCGTCGAGGTCCGGGTCGTCGCCGAACTCCTCGCGCAGGTGGATCGGCGGAAGGGCCTCGACCACGATCTTGGCCGGCAGCGGCCAGTGGCCGAGCATGTCGCCGACGTTGATGCCCCAGGGCAGCGCCAGCGAGATGGGCAGCACCTTCAGCCGGAACGCCTTGTCGAGGCGCAGCAGCTTGGCGAGGCCTTCACCGCGCGAGAGGAAGATCGAGGTCTCCTGCCCGCCGACGCTCACGACGGGCACGATCGGCACGTCCTGATCGAGCGCGAGGCGGATGAAGCCCTTGCGCCCGCCGAAGTCGACGCGGTGGCGCTCCCACACGGGCCGGTGCACCTCGTAGTCGCCGCCCGGGTAGACGAGCACGGCTGCGCCGGTGCTCAGCGCCTCGCGCGCGTTTTCGTGCGACGCGGCGACCGTGCCGTACTTGCGCAGGAACGACAGGCCCGGCATGGAGAGCACGAGGTTGTGGGCGAGCTGGTAGAAGGGCCGCTCGACCCCGAAGTACGAGCAGAACGCCAGCGTGAAGACGCTCGTGTCCGGCGTGATGTTGCCGCCGGAGTGGTTGCCGACCATGAGGACGCCGCCGGCCTCCGGGATGTTCCCCAGTCCGCGCACCTCCGCGCGGAAGTACACCGAGGCGAGCAGCCACAGGCGGGGGAGGGACTCGCGGATGTAGTCCGGGTCGCGCTCGTCGAGGTCGGCGACCGGGATGCGGCCCTTCACCGCGCGCCCGGCGGCGGCCGTCAGCTTCGCCGGAGCCGTCAGCGCGTCACCCGCGAGTGCGGCCACGCCCACCATCCAGGCGGGAGCCCGCCCGCCCTCGCGCTCGGCGACGGCCCGCTCGGTGGCCACGCGCGCTGCGTGCGCGTTGCCGTTGCCGTTCCGGTTGGACTCCTGGATGGGCCCTGTTTGGCGGTCCATCGCGGCGATTCTACGCCGAGGCCAATACGACCGGCCGCATTTGCGCCCGCGGTCCATGTGCGCGCGGCGCCGCAGCCGCCAGGATTCCGTCCATGAAGTCCAACCTCCCCACCGCTCCCCGCCGCTTCGCGGTCCTGCCGCTGGCCAAGCGGCCCTCCACGGATCGCTCGGCCGTGCGCCGGTACATCATCGTGCCGGCCACCCGTGCTCCGGTCGCAGGCGTTCGCTCGCCCTGACGGCCGGGGGAAGCAGCTCTCCGCTCGGCGCCGCCGGTGTTGATGGGCACCGGCGGCGCCGCTTCTTCTTCAGGCGGCGGCGCGCAGCTGGCCGCTGGGCGCGCCTAGCGCGTCCGTACGCGCGAAGAAGCGCCGGATGAGCCCGTTGGTCTGGTCCGGGCGCTCGATCTGGGGTACGTGGCCGCAGCCGTCGAGCACGATCTGCTCGGCATCGGGCAGCGCCCGCTCGACGTGGCGCGCGAAGCTTGCCGGGATCAGGCGATCGTGTGTGCCCCAGACGAACATCGCGGGCGCGCGCAGGTCGGCCAGCCGCGTGTAGAAGCCGCCGCTGCCGTATGGCTTCGAGAGATACAGCGAGCGCGCCGAGGCGAGGAAGGCCAGCCGCGCGCCGGGGTTGCGATAGATGCGCTCGAACTCGTCCGCGACGACGTCGCCGAGGATCGGGTCGACCAGGTCGCGGTCGGCGAACATGCTCCAGAACTGCGCCTCGATCCGCTTGCGGCCGAGCGAGTGCGGCAGCATGCCGAACTCGGGTCGCAGCAGGCGCACTATCGGCGCGAACTCGCGTCGCACGAACGCGACCGCCGGGGAGAGCAGCGCAAGGGCGCCGACGCGGTCGGGGTTCTCGATGCCCAGCTCGAGGGCGACCCGGCCGCCCATCGAGTTGCCCACCACGTGCGCCCGGTCGATCTCCAGCGCGTCCAGCACGCCGAGGACCGCGCGGCGGAAGTAGTCGGGGCCGTAGGCGGCCGGCCGTTTGGAGGAGCCGCCGAAGCCCGGGAGGTCGAGCGCGTGGACCCGGTGGCCGGCGTCCGCAAGTGCGGCGGCCGTGTCGAAGAAGGACGACTTGGTGGCGCCGAGGCCGTGGATGAGCATGACGTCGGGGCCGGCGCCCATGGTCAGGGTGGAGATGCGATGCCGGCCCACCGGCACGTCGTGGATGCGCAGCAGCGGCGGGCGGTCGCCCGCGAGGCGGAACATGCCCTCGAAGCCCACTGCGAGGTCCAGGTTCCCCCGGGCGGAGAGGCGCCGCTGCGAGAAGGCGTCGATGCCGCTGAGGTGGCCCTCGCGCAGCTCCAGCCACGTCTGGCCGTCCGTGCCGATGATCACGTCGGGCTTGCGGCTCGCCCGACCGGCACGCACACGCGCGCCGTGCTCGCTGCAGCGGACCTCCCAGGAGCGGCCGATGTCGCCGATCCTGAAGTGCCACGTGGCGTCGAAGCCCGCTGGAGCGCCGAGGTACCGCCCCGGAAGCGAGTTGAACGCGCGCTCGACCTCGGCGCCGACCTCTGCCTGCTGACGCATGGCCATCAAACGGGGCGCTACCCGTAGGATTGCCGGACGGAATCCCAAGGGCCGCAAATTGCGCCAGATTCGCCTTCACGACAGCCGCACCGGGCGCGTAGTGCCCCTCACGCCCCGCGCCCCCGGGAGGGCCGGCGTCTACGCCTGCGGACCGACGGTCTACGGCCGCATCCACGTCGGCAACGCCCGCCCGTTCGTCGTCTTCTCACTGCTCAAGCGGTTCCTCGAGCACGAGGGGCTCGAGACGACCCTGGTCGCCAACGTCACCGACATCAACGACAAGATCTACGTGGCTGCGCGCGCGCAGGGCGTGGACTCGGCCGATCTCGCCGCCCGCATGACCGCCGCCTACGTGCGCGACACCGACGGCCTGGGCCTCGGGCGGCCCGACGCGGAGCCGCTGGCGACGGACACCGTGCCCGCCATCGTCGAGCTGATCGAGACGCTGATCGCGCGCGGCCACGCCTACGAGGCGGCCGGCGACGTGTACTTCAGAGTGCGCTCCCACGCGGGCTACGGCGAGCTTTCGCACCGCGACGTGGACCAGATGGACCAGGGGGAGGGCATCGAGGGCGCCGACCGCAAGGAGGACCCGCTCGACTTCGCGCTGTGGAAGGCCACCAAGCCCGACGAGGACACCGCGTGGGACTCGCCGTGGGGCCCGGGCCGCCCGGGCTGGCACATCGAGTGCTCGGCGATGGCCGAGGAGGCCCTCGGCCTGCCGGTCGACATCCACGGCGGCGGCTCGGACCTCCTCTTCCCCCATCACGAGAACGAGGCGGCGCAGACCGAGGCGGGCCGCGGCGAGCCGCTCGCCACGATCTGGATGCACAACGGCATGATCGAGCTCGACACGAAGATCGAGCTCGACACGAAGATGTCGAAGTCGCTAGGCAACATCGTCGGCCTGGCGGAGGCGCTGACGTCCGTCGGCCGCGACGCGCTGGTCATGTACTTCGCCGGGACGCATTACCGCAGCCCCGCCCAGTGGCGCGACGGCGTCCTCGCGCAGGCGGCCGCCCGGGCGAAGGGCTTCCGGGAGGCCGGCCGGCGGCTGGTGGAAGGCGATTCACCGCCGGAGCTCGCCGTGCACCGCGAAGCCTTCCTCGACGCGCTCGCCGACGACTTCAACACGCCGGCCGCGCTCACGGCAGCCCACGCATGGGTCCGCGACGCGCCCGACGGTGCCGGTGACTCCCACCTGCGGGAGATGCTGGGGTTGCTCGGACTGGACAACCTGCTCGACCCCGAAGGCGGGCCACCGCCGGAGATCGAGGCGCTGGCGCAGGACCGTGTCGCGGCTCGCGCGGCCGGGGACTTCGCCACGGCCGACCGCCTGCGCGACGAGCTGCGCGCCGCGGGCTGGGAGGTCCGCGACGGCCCCGACGGGCCCCGCCTGCACCCGGTGTGATCGTCTACGGCCGCAACCCGGTGCGCGAGGCGCTGCGCGGCCGGCGCCGCGTCCTTGCGGTCTGGGCGGCGACCAACGCCGCCCGCGAGCCGTGGCTCGAAGGCGTCCGGGTGCAGCTCGCGCGGGGCGAGGAGATCGCGCAGCGCTGCGGATCGGAGGCCCATCAGGGCGTCTGCGCCGAGGTCGATGCGTACCCGTACGCCAACGCCGACGCCCTCCTGCGCGCGCCGGAGGCGTTCCTCGTCGCCCTCGACGAGGTGACCGACCCGCAGAACCTGGGCGCGGTGTGCCGGACCGCCGAGGTCGCCGGCGCAACCGGGGTCGTGCTGCCCGAGCGCCGCTCTGCCGAGGTGACCCCCGCAGTCTGCAAGGCGTCGGCGGGAGCGGTCGAGCACCTGCCCATCGCCCGCGTGCGCAACCTCGCCGACTTCCTGGCCGACGCCAAGCGCGTCCCGGCCTGGGTGTACGGCGCGGCGGCCGAGGCACGAACCCCATATCGCTCCCCGGACTACCGCGGCGCCGTCGTCCTCGTGCTGGGTGCGGAAGGCAAGGGGCTGCGCCCGCGCGTGCGCGACGCCTGCGACGACTTGGTCGCCCTTCCGGTGCGCGGGAAGCTCGATTCGCTCAACGTCAGCGCCGCCGCGGCAGTGCTGATGTACGAGATCTTGCAGCAACGGCTTGACACGGGGTCATAACCCTGCAACTCTGCGCCTCAAGTCGAGGGTTATTGCACTCGACATATACGGAATTCGACGCCAGGGGAGGAGCGCGTCACGACACCGCGGGCCGTCGGCCCGGGGAAGGAACCCCTCGTGGCCCAGAACATCCCTGTCCGCCCCGCCGCAGGCTCAGGACCAGCCGTGCGCCGACCCAACTGGGGCGCACACACCGGTAGTTCGCTGAGCCGCTCCGCCCGGCCTGGCCGCACCGTCTCTGCCCGTGCCGCCACCGCGGGAAAGTCTCAAGCTAAAGTCGAGGTAGATGATCACTACCTGATCGCCCTCGCCAAGCAGGGAAGCACCGACGCCTACGACCAGCTGGTCAAGCGCTACCACTCGTTCGTCCGCCTGAAGGCATCGTCCTACTTCCTCGTGGGCGGCGACAGCGACGACCTCATCCAGGAGGGGCTCGTCGGCCTCTACAAGGCCATTCGCGACTTTCGCTCCGACCGCGAGTCCTCCTTCCGCAACTTCGCCGAGCTGTGCATAACCCGGCAGATCATCACCGCGGTCAAGACCGCGACCCGCAACAAGCACACGCCGCTCAACGGCTACGTGTCCTTCTCCTCCTCGCCGGCGGGCGCGTCGGCCGACGGCGGCGAGCCGACCCTCGACGAGATCCTTCCGGGCTCGCCGGTCTGGGACCCGGCCAACCAGGCGGTTTCGACGGAGGAGCTGCGGTCCCTGGTCACCTGCCTGAGCACCGTGCTCTCCGAGCTCGAGTCGCGCGTGCTGTCGCTGTACCTCGACGGCCACTCCTACGTCGACGTCGGCGAGATGCTCGGCTGCGACTGCAAGACGGTCGACAACGCGCTCCAGCGCGTCAAGCGCAAGGTGGGGGTGCATCTCGCCGAGCGCGAGGTGCTCCTGTAGCCCACAGAAGACCTGGGGGCCCGGCTCGCCCCCCCCACCGCCAACGACGTGGCCTCGCCACCCCTATGCTCGCCGCCGTGTCCACCGCGGGGATCATCGTCCTGGCCGTTCTCGGCTTCTTCCTGCTGCTCGCCATCGGCGGGGCGTTCATCGTGCGCCGGCGCACCGAGGCGGGCGCGGCGGCCTTCACCGCCGAGATCGAGCGGGCCAACCGCGATCTCGCCGCCGCCCATGCGTCCGACAACGGCTGGGAGCCCAGCCGCGTGACCGAGGCGGCCCGTCAGGCCTTCTCGCAGGAGCGCCCGGGCGTCGCGGCCACCACCATCGAGCTGATCCAGGTCGTCGACCCCCCGGGCACCGAGGACGACAAGGCCGTCTTCCGCGTCGAGACCGCCGCGGGCGAGCATCGCCTCACGCTGGGTCGCCACGGCGACCACTGGCACTTCGAGACGCTCACCTAGGCGCGGCGGCGACGAGCCGGACGACCTCGTCGAGGTCATCGGTGCAGATGACGCGCTCGACGTCGGCGTCGTTGATCTTCCCCTCGGTGCGGACGGGGTCCGCCAGCCAATCGATGAGTCCGCACCAGTAGTCCGTCCCGACGAGGATCACCGGGCGGCTGCGGATCTTTCCCGTCTGGCGCAACGTGAGGACCTCGAACAGCTCGTCGAACGTCCCGAAGCCGCCCGGCAGCACCACGAAGGCACAGGCGTAGCGGACGAACATCACCTTGCGGGTGAAGAAGTAATGGAACATCAGCGGCAGGTCCACGAACTCGTTCAGCGCCTCCTCGTGGGGCAGATCGATGCCGAGCCCGACCGACCGCACGCCGGCGTCCTGCGCGCCCAGGTTGGCCGCCTCCATGGCTCCCGGGCCGCCGCCGGTGATGATCGGCAGGCCGAGCTCGCCGATCCGCCGCGCGAGCGTCCGCGCCTGCGCGTACTCCGGGTCGTCGGCCGGCGTGCGCGCCGAGCCGAAGATCGTCACCGCCGGGCCCAGCACCCCGAGCGCGCCGAAGCCGGTGCGCAGCTCGGAGGCCACCGCATCGATGCGCTGCTCGTCGTCGAGCAGCGACAGCACCTCGGCGTGCTCGGCCGCCAGGATCTCCTCGTCGGGCGAGCTGGGGCGGACGGGCTCGGCCACGACGGCAACGATACGTCAGCGCGTGGCGCGCAGGACCACAACGGCGCGGTCGTCGGCCGACGGCCCGGGGAGATGGGTGCGGACCGCGGACTCGATGGCGTCGGCGATGCCGTCGGCGTCCAGGCCGGCCGCCCCGCGCACCGCCGTCAGCAGGCGCTCGTCGCCGAAGCGCTCGCCGCCGACGCGCCGCGCATCCGTCACGCCGTCGGTGTAGAGCACGAGCGCGTCGCCGGGCGCGAGCTCGAGCGAGTGCTCGACGAGCTCGGGCTCCTCGGTGACGCCGAGCATCGTCCCGAGCACCTCGACCTCCTCGAGCGTCCCGTCCGCGCGCAGGACGAGCGGGAACGGGTGCCCGCCCGAGGACAGGAGCACGTCGAAGCCGCCACCCTCGAGGACCGCGATGCTCGCGCACCCCACCGTGCAGAACGAGGCGACCGCCGAGTGGCGCCGCAGCGCGCCGTTGAGGAAGCCGAGAACCTCCGCGGGACTGTCGCTGGTGCGGCCGATCGCGCGGACGGTGTGACGCGCCAGGCCGGTGATCACCGCCGCCTCGGTGCCCTTGCCGCACACGTCGCCGACGCACGCCAGCCACCGGTTCGGCCGGCCCTCGAAGAGGTCGTAGAAGTCGCCGCCCACCTCGCCGCCGCCGGAGATCGACTCGTAGACGACCGCCGCCTCCAGGCCGGGGACGGCGGCGAGCCGGTCGGGCAGCAGGCCCTCCTGGAGCTTGCGCGCGACGTAGGCACGGTCCTCGTAGAGGCGCGTGCGGTCCAGGGCGAGGCCCGCCTGGCGCGCGAGCGCGAGCAGGAACTCGGTCTCGGGCGGGGTGAAGATGCGGTGGCCGCGGAACGCGAGCGCCACCGTCCCGAGCGCCACGCCGTCGCCGCCCGCCATCGGCACGGCGATGGCGGTGCCGCCGTCGAGCAGGTCGCCCGCGGGTTCGAGGACGCCGCTCGGCGCGCGCAGCGCTCCAGGCAGCGACGCCGGGAAGCTGCGCCACTCCTCGAGGCGGTCGCGGTCGAAGCCGACCGCGTGCTCGATCGTCAGCTCGTCCTCGCGACGCAGGAGCACACCGGCGGAGGCGCTGAGCTCCTCGAGTCCGTGGTGGACGACCGCGCGGGCGATGGCCGACGCGGAGTTCGAGGCCGACAGCGTCGCGGTGATCTCCTGCAGGCGCCGGGTGCGCGCCAGTAGCAGGGCGTTCTGCGTCTCGGCGGCCTGCCGGGCCGACAGGTCATAGCTCGTGGTCAGGACGCGGAACGGCTCCGGGCTCAGCAGCGTGCCGCTGATCAGCACCGAGATCCGCGTGCCGTCCGGACGCAGATACGCCTTCTCGAAGGGGGCGACGGCGCCGTCCGCGTGCAGCGCCCGCTCGGCGCGCTCGTCGTGGCCGGAGTACTCGGGGGCGGTCAGATCCTTCCAGCTCAGGCCGGCGTCGAGCTGGAGCCGCGAGCGCCCGATCATCGACAGGAAGGCATCGTTTGATTCGAGGATGCGCGACTCGTCGACGATGGTGACGCCGATCACGTTCGACTCGAACAGCGTCGTGAAGCGGTACTCGGCCTGTTCGGCGCGCTCACGCGCTGCGACCAGCCGGGTCACTTCGGTGGCGAAGAGGACGACGCCGTCCGCTCCGTCCCCGTCGCCGGGCAGGGCCAGCACGAGCAGGTCCCAGTAGCTCGCGTCCTCGTCGCCGGCGAAGCGCAGGCGCGACTCGAGCTCGCGGACGGGGTCGCCCGTGGCCAGTACGTGGCGCATCACGTCCAGGTAGCGCTCGCGGTCCACGGCGGACTTGAGCGTGCGGCGCAGCATCTGCTCCGCCGTCAGCCCCTCGACCTCCGTGCCCTGGGGCAGTCCGGGGCGGCGCGGATTGGCGAGCTCGACGATCAGCTCGGGGCCGCGCATGACCAGCACGAGCGCGGGCAGCTCATCCAGGACCGCCCGCAGGCGCGGGGTCAGCGCCGGGCGGTTGAGCATGCCGCGACGCGTCAGCCGATCTTGACGAGGTCGACGACGAAGATCAGCGTCTCGTCGGGGCCGATCGCCGGCGGCGAGCCCGCGGGCCCGTAGGCGAGGTCGGGCGGAATGGTCAGCTGGCGCCGCCCGCCCTCCTTCATGCCGACGATGCCCCGATCCCAGCCGGGGATGACCTGGCCGGCGCCGAGCGGGAACTCAAACGGCTGTGCCCCGCGGTCCCAGGACGCGTCGAACTTCTGGCCGGTCGAGAACGAGATGCCCGTGTACTGCACGGAGAGCAGGTCGCCGCTCTTGGCCGCCTTGCCCTTGCCCTTGACGACGTCCTCGGTGACGAGGTCCACCGGCGCCTCGCCCGCCGGCACCGGCATCGGCTCCTCTTTGAGGTTGGTGGAGACGGGCGCGGCGGCAGCTGCGGTCTCCGTCGCCTCGGCGGTCGGCGAGGCGGCGGCCTCCTGCTCGTCATCACCCCCGCAGCCGGCAAGGACGAGCACGGAACACAGGACAGCGGCGAGGCGGATCGTCATGGCGGTGAAGGGTAGGCTGCGACACCGGCCCGGTTAGCTCAATTGGCAGAGCACTTGATTTGTAATCAAGGGGTTCCCGGTTCGAGTCCGGGGCCGGGCGTCGCCGCCGGGGGAGCTCTGATTGCCCGCCACCAGGCAACGGTGTCGCGCAGGGTGTCGGCGAGGGCGATCTGCGGTTCCCAGCCGGTCACGGCGCGCAGCTTGTCCGCCGAGCCGCGAACCTCCATGACCTCGTGCGCGCGCACGAGCGACGGGTCGACCTCGTGGTCGGCGGCGATGCCGTCGAGCTCGGCGAGCAGCGCGACGAGCTCGCGCGCGGACGCGGTCGCGCCCGAGCAGACGTTGTAGGCCTCGCCGGCCTCACCCGACTGTGCGAGCAGCCGATACGCGCGCACGACGTCGCGCACGTCGGTGTAGTCGCGGCGCGTCTCCGGGTTGCCGGTGATCACGTGCGGACCGGCGGCGATCTGGCGCGCGAAGTTGGCGATGGCGTAGATGGGCTCCTGGCCGGGCCCCGAGTGATTGAACGCGCGGGCGATCACGACGCGCAGGCCGTGGGCGTCGGCGTAGAAGCGCGCGAGCAGGTCGGAGGCGGCCTTGGAGACCGCGTACGGGTTCTGGGGACGCAGCGGCGCCGTCTCGGTCAGCGGCAGGGTCTCTGGCCGGCCGTAGACCTCGCCGGAGGAGACGAAGAGCACGGTCGCGTCCGGCGCGCCGGCGCGGACCGCCTCGAACACGTTCGCAGCCATGCCGACGTTGTCCCGCAAGGTGGTCGCGGGGTCGGTCCAGGAGCGGCCGACGTGCGCCTGCGCGGCGAGGTGGTAGACGACGTCGGGCGCGGCATCGGCCACCACGCGCTGCGTCTGCTCGGCGTCGAGGAGGTCGACGCCTTCGGAACGGGCGAGCACGACGACGTCGTCACCCGCGTCCGCGCAGTGCGCGGCGAGGTGCCGGCCGGCGAAGCCCGTCCCGCCGGTGATCAGCGTCTTCACGCTTTGGTGACGACCAGGTGCTCGACGTTGCCGTGCCCGTTGGACGTCGAGTGGTCCGAGTCGGCGGGCGCGGCCTCGCCTGGCGGCGGGTTCAGCCGCTCCTCGACCGCTCCGAGCACGGTGCCGAACAGCAGGTGGCGCCAAGTCGCTTGGGCGAGCGCGCGGCGGTCGCCCCACAAGGCCGGAAAGCTCTCGCCGACGGGGTGGACGGCGCCTATGAAGCGGGTCAGCGGCCAGGTGGCGGCGTGCTCGGCCATGCCGGCCAGCGCGCCCCGGGCCACGCCGGGGCCACCGACGGAAGGTGACACGGCGGCGTAGGCGGCGCCGAACAGCGCGCCGTTGGCCACGTGCAGCGCGTGACCGATCGCGAAGGTCGCAACCGTTCCGCGCCGTCGGGTCACCGCCGCGCCGAGCAGTTCCGCGTCGTCGTAGTCGACGCCGAAGACCCGCTTGTCGAGCGGCTGCTGCAGGCTCCAGACGCCTGCCGCCACCGCACCCGCGATGGCCCCGCGCAGCACCCGTGTCGTGTCCGCCGCCATAAGCCGTGCTGACTGTAACGAGCCGTTGCGGCAGGCGTAGGTCTCCACACTGATCATGGACGCCGCCGCCCTCCACAGACGCGCCCGCGAGAAGGGCGTCCAGCCCATCGTCTACTGGCTCGTGCGCGCCGTCCTGCAGCCGTTCTTCCACCTGTATTTCCGGCTGTCGCGGATCGGGCGCGAGCACATGCCCGAGGACGGGCCCTACATCGTCGCCGCCAACCACCGGTCCTTCCTGGACCCGTTCATCATCGCGACGATCGCGCGCCGCCCGCTGTACTACGTGGCCAAGCGCGAGTTGTTCGAGAAGCGCTGGCAGGGCTGGCTGCTCAACGCCCTCGGCGCGTTTCCCGTCGACCGCGGCAACTCCGACACGGAGATGCTCGACACCGCACGCGCCATCCTCGCCCGCGGCGACAGCGTCCTGATCTTCTGTGAGGGCACGCGCATCCGTCCCGGCTCGCTCGGCCGGCCGCGCCGCGGCGTCGGGCGCCTGGCGCTCGAAACGGGCGTGCCCGTCGTGCCCGTGGCGCTGATCGGCACGGAGGACGTGCGCCGCAAATGGCGCATCCGCCCGCGCAAGGTGCGCGTCCGCATCGGCCGCCCGCTCACCTTCCCCCGCGTTGAGTCCGCGTCGCCGGAGCTCGCCGCCGCGGTCACCGACCGCATCTGGCCGTGCGTGATGCTGCAGTGGGAGTGGCTCGGCGGCCTGCCGCCGCTGCGCCGCGCCGCCGTGCTGGGCGACGGTGCCTGGGCCGCCCCGCTCACCCGCGTGCTCGAACGCGCTCAGATCACGGTCGACGCCGAGGTCGAGCGCGCGGACCTCGTCGTCCTCACCGGCCCGGTGGTCTCGGTGGATCTGTGCGCGCGCATCCCGCCGCGCGCCGGCGTCCTGTTCGCGGGTGCGGAGGCCCAGCTCGCACAGGCGCGCGTGGCGCGCATCGGCTCGGTGGCACCCACCGACGCCGTGCTCATCGACACCGACGACCGCGGCCTCGGGCGCCAGTTGCGCGAGGTCTTCGCCGCCGCCGGCCGCGAAGCCACGGTCGAGCGCATCGCCGCGTAGGGTCCTTCATGCATGGATGCGGGCACCAAGGCCAAGCTCGACGCGGACTTCTCCGACCTGTACCGGGCGCATCTGCGCGACGTCTACTCGTATTCGTACTACCGGATCGGCAACCATCACGACGCCGAGGACCTCACCGAGCAGACGTTCCTGCAGGCCTACCGGCACTTCGAGCGCGCGCAGCGGGAGTCCGACGGTCGCCCGCTGCGGCCCTGGCTGATCCGCATCGCCCACAACCTGGCGGCCAACTACTACCGCGACCGCTCCCGCAAGCCCCAGACGCCGATCGACGATGCCGGGCCGCTGGCCGCGACGCACACCACGGAGACGCTCGTCGAGCACCGCGACGACCTGGCCCGGATCCTCGCCTGCGTGGAGGATCTGCCCGACGACCGGCGCGAGGCGCTGATCATGCGCTTCGCGCTCGGGATGGACAACCGCGAGATCGCGCGGGCGCTCGGGCGCACCGACGGCGCCACGAAGG
>JBBJOW010000063.1:0-22900 GCA_037724045.1 Solirubrobacteraceae bacterium | reverse complement strand
AGGATCCTAGGCTCGCGGCATGACAAAGGTCGAGGCGCACATCGCCGGCACGGTCTGGCGGGTCGAGGTCGCTCCGGGCGACCGCATCGACGAGGGCGACACGGTGGTCATCCTCGAGTCGATGAAGATGGAGATGCCCGTCGAAGCCGAGGAGAGCGGGACGGTCAGCGCGATCCTCGTCGACGAGGGCCAAGCCGTCGCGGAAGGGGACGCGCTTGTCGAGCTCGACGCCGACTGAGTCCTCATCGTCGCCTCCGAGGACGCGTCGTCGGCATGCCGCCGGCGAAGCTCGGGCTCATCTACTCCCACACCGGGCTGCGCAGGTTCGTCGACGCGATCGGGGTCATGCGCACGCGACAGCTCTTCCACGTCGGGCGCAACGTCTCGGCCGCGCGCGCGGAGGCGTGGGGACTCGTCACCGAGGGCGTGCGCGCGTTCGGGGAGAAGCGGTCAGCCGAATGGAAGGCGATGTGACGTCGTCCGCAGGTCAGCCCCGAAGGATGTACCGGCAGGACGAAAGCATCTAGCCTGCGCTGGGTGGCCAGGCAAGCCCAGCGCGCACCCGGCGCGGTGCGAGGCGGCATCGCGCGCGACCGGCGGTCGGTGCTGTTCGGCGGCACTCGCCGGCGGCGACGCCGCGTGGCGGCGGGCCTGCTCGCGCTCGCCGTGGTCGGCGCCGTCACCGGCGCCCTGATCGTGGTGGTTCCCGTCGGCGCGCGACCCGCTCCCCCGCCGACCGCGCAGATCGCGCCCTCGGCGCCCGCGCCCCCGACCGACGACGGCCGCGGGACCAGGGACGTCGTCTACCCGGCCATCCGCTGGCGGATCTCGCGCCCGCTGGGCGCCACCAACGCCGGCGAGCTCGCCGACGGCGTGCGGCTGCCTGCGTCCGGGCCGGACTGGTTCACGTGGGACCCGGTGCGCGACGTCGTCCCGAACCGCCCGTGGCGGCGCTGGGGGACGGACGCGCTGCTGCGCACGACGCTCGCGGTCCTGCGCGAGTACCGCGCGGCTGACCCGACCGCACCCCGCGTCGGGATCATGGACCTCTCGCGCCACCGCGGCGGGTTCTTCGGCGCGCGCTACGGCGGCCTCGGCCACGCGTCGCACCAGAACGGGCTCGACGTCGACATCATGTGGCCGCGCCGCGACGGACGCGAGAAACGGCCGCTGCGACCGGGTCAGGTCGATCTCGAACGCTCGCAGGATCTCGTGAACCGCTTCCGGGCGGCGGGGGCGGAGAAGCTCTTCGTCGGGCCGTCGCTCGGTCTGCGCGGGCCCAAGGACCTGGTCATCCCGCTCGTCCACCACGACGATCACCTGCACCTGCGCATCCCGCCGCCGCCGGCGTGACCACCGACCTCGCGGTCAGTGAGCGGGGGCGCCGGCTCGCGTTCACCTTCGAGGATCTGCTGCGCTACCACGGGCCCGGCTCGCCCGGAGGCGTGGCGATGGCGTTCAAGGTGCTCGAGCGGGCGCTGCCGCTGCTCGGCGCGGAGGTCGAGCGCCGCGAGATCGCGATCCGCACCGCGTTCGGGGGCCCGGGCGCGCGCGACGGGTTCGAGCTCGTCACCCGCGCGGTCAGCGATGGGCGTTACGACATCGACGTGGGGCTGGCCCGTCCCGACCTCGGCCGTGCGCGCGAGCGGTTCGTGTTCGCGCTGGACCACCGCGGCAGGCACGTCACGGTCGTGCTGCGCGAGGGCTACGTCAGCGACGAGTTCATCGACCTCGCGCGCGCGGACCCGCGCACGGGCGAGCAGGAGGACCGGCTGACCGTGCTCAAGGCCGAGCTGGCCGCACGCGTCATGGCCCAGCCCGCCGCCGAGGTCTACGACGTAGACGGGTGACGCGCCCGGCATGAAATGGTGGGCCAGCGGGGAGGGTTGCTGGATACGCCGCCTCGTTGGATTCCTGCTGCTCCTCGCCGTGTTCGCCGCCCCGGCCGAGGCCGTCGTCAAGCCGCCGGCCGCCGAGCCCACCGCCCGTGGCAAGGGCGGCGCGGCCGCCAGCGTTGACCCCTACGCGACCAAGGCCGCGATCAGCGTGCTGCGGCGCGGCGGCACCGCCGTCGACGCCGCGGTGGCGGCGGCCGCCGTCCTCGGCGTTGTCGAGCCGTTCTCGTCGGGCATCGGCGGCGGCGGCTTCATGGTCGTCAAGACCCCGCGCGGGGGCCTGAAGACCTTCGACGGGCGCGAGTTCGCCCCCGCCGCGTTCACGGAGACGTCGCTGCAGGAGAACGGCGCGGCGATCGACTTCGACGAGGCCGTCACCAGCGGCCTCGGCGTCGGGGTGCCCGGCACGCCGGCGACGTGGGAGCTCGCCCTGCGCCGCTTCGGCTCGATGCCCCTCAGCCGGGCGCTCAAGCCGGCGACGAGGCTCGCGCGCAAGGGCTTCGTCGTCGACGAGACGCTGCAGGCCCAGACGGAGGACAACGCGGAGCGCTTCATCGACTTCCCCGCCACCGCCAGGCTCTATCTCCCCGGCGGCCAGCCCATCCAGGCCGGCGCCACCCTGCGCAACCCGGATCTCGCCGACACGATGGCGCTGATGGCCAAGCGCGGCGTCGACCAGGGCTTCTACCGCCGCGCCGTCGCCAAGGACATCGTGGCCACGGTGCGCAAGCCGCCGGTGCGCGAGGGCGCGACCCGCACGGTCCGTCCCGGCCTGATGAAGGTCGCCGACCTGCGCGCCTACCGTGCGCTGCGCCGCAAGGCGGCCACGACGTCCTACCGCGGCATGCGCGTCGCGGGCATGGGGCCGCCCTCCTCGGGCGGCACCACGGTCGGCGAGTCCCTGAACATCATCGAGGCCTTCGGCGAGCCGGCTGCGGACAGCTCGGAGACCCTGTACCGCTACCTGGAGGCGACGCGCCTCGCCTACGCCGACCGCTCCGCCTATCTCGGCGATCCGGCCTTCACCGACGTCCCCGTCGGCTGCCTGCTCTCCCAGCCGTTCGCCGACGCGCGGCAGCGGCTGATCGGCGAGACGGCGGCAATGTCACCGGTCGCGGCGGGCGAGTGCCCGATGGCCGAAGCATCGACGGCCTCCGAGAGCCGCGAGGGCCCGAGCACCACGCACCTCACGGTCGCCGACCGGCGTGGGTTCGTCGTCTCCTACACGTTCACCATCGAGCAGACCGGAGGCAGCGCGATCACCGTGCCGGGTCGCGGCTTCCTGCTCAACAACGAGCTGACGGACTTCAGCTTCGATCCGGGCACCCCGAACTCGCCGGCGGCGCGCAAGCGCCCGCGGTCCTCCATGTCGCCGACCATCGTGCTGCGCGACGGCGAGCCGGTGCTCGCGCTCGGGTCGCCCGGCGGCTCGACGATCATCACCACCGTCCTGCAGATCCTGCTCAACCGCTACGAGCGCGGGCTGTCGCTGCCGGCGGCGCTGGCCGCCCCGCGCGCGTCGCAGCGCAACTCGCCGACGACGGACGCCGAGCCCGCGTTCATCACCAGCCCGGAGGCGGCCGGGCTGATCGCCCGCGGCCAGATGTTCACCGAGATCGAGGGCGGCGAGCTGGGCGCCGCGGCGGCGGTCGAGATCAGGGACGGCGGTCGCTTTGTCGCGTCGGCCGAGCCCGAGCGGCGCGGCGGCGGCTCCGCGATGGTGGTCAGGCCCGCGAAGCGACCAGGTCGATAGCCGCGCGCACGTCGTCCAGGCTGCGCCCGGAACGCCCGGCCAGGTAGGTGCACAACGGCGCCGCGAGGCGCTCGGACGAGTGCGCGGCGACCCCCGCAATGGCCAGCAGCGCGTTCGCGTCGTCAGCCGTCAGCGACTCGACGCCAAGGGCGTGGGCGACATCTCTGGCGAACTCGTGACCGTCCATCGCCGGGACGCTATCGGAGCCGTCCGAGAGGGGACGTAGCTTCCGCCCATGCAGACGATCAGCGGCCCTCAGGGGCCTCGCGTGGTGCTGGACGGGCGGCCGGTGTTGCTGCTCTGCTCGAACAACTACCTCGGCCTGGCCGACCACGCCCGGGTCCGGGAGGCGGCGGCGGACGCGGCGCTGCGGTGGGGCGCCGGAGCGGGCGCCGCGCGCGGCGTGTCGGGCACGATGCGGGTCCATCGCCGGCTGGAGACCTCACTGGCCGCCTTCCACCGCGCGGAGTCCGCGCTGTTGTTCGGCTCGGGCTACCTGGCCGGCATCGGCGTTGTGCCGGCGCTCGCCGGGCGCGGGCAGGTCGTCTTCTCCGACGCGCTCAACCATGCCTCGATCGTCGACGGCTGCCGGCTCTCGGGTGCGGAGACGTTCGTCTACGAGCACGCCGATGCCGACCACCTGGCGTGGGGACTGCGCCAGCACGCCGACCGCGCCGCGCTGATCGTCACGGACGGCGTCTTCGCCGCCGACGGGGACGTCGCGCCGCTGGAGGACATCGTCGGCCTGGCCCACCGCCACCAGGTGCCGCTGATGGTCGACGAGTCCCATGCGGTCGGCGCGCTCGGGCCGGGCGGCCGCGGCGCCGCGGCCGAAGCGGGCCTCGAGTGCGAGGTGGACGTCATCGTCGGCTCCCTGGGCAAGGCGCTCGGCTCCTACGGCGCCTATGTCGCGTGCGACGACGCCATCGTCGCGCGGCTGGAGGCGTCGCGGCCGCTGCTCTTCTCCACCGCGCCCCCGCCGCCGTCCGTCGCGGCGGCGCTGGCCGCGCTCGAGCTGCTCACCGAGCAGCCGCGCCTGGTCGAGAAGCTGGCTGTCAACGCCGAGATCCTTCGCGACGAGCTGCACCGCGAGAACTTCGACGTGGCGGGGTCGTGCACGCAGATCATCCCGCTGATCGTGGGCGACGGGGACGACGCGGACGCGATGGCGGCCGCCGCGCTCGAGCAGGGCGTGTTCGCGCGGGCGATGCGCGCGCCGGCGGTGCCCGAGGACACGGCCCGGTTGCGGCTGAGCGTGATGGCGACCCACACGCGCGGCGAGCTGCGCGAGGCCGCCCGCGTGCTGGGCCGCGCCGCGCTGCGCACCGGGCTGCGGCCGGCGACGATGGTGCCCGTCGCGGTTGCGCAGACCGGCGGCACGAACGTCGTCCCGCTCGTGCCCCGCGCGGCGTAGCGGGCCGTAAGGGTCCGTAGCTGAATTAGATGCGCGTTTGGGCGCGCGAGCCGTGGATGCCTGGGGCCGCACGATTCCGGAGTCGATGCGTGCATCGGCGAGGAATCGGGTGGCGCCAGGCGCCGCGGATCGCGCGCCCAAACCGCATAGTTATTCATCTACGGGCCCTTAGTCCCAGCGCTGAGCGAGGCCGTACCCCCGGCGTGACCGTCGAGCTCATCTGCGCGTTCTCCGCGCTGTACATGACGGGCGTGATCTGGTTCGTGCAGGTCGTCCACTACCCGCTGTTCGGCGCGGTGGGCGGCACCCAGTGGCCCGCCTATCACGCCGGCCACACGCGGCGGACGGGCTACGTGGTCGCACCGGTCATGATCGCCGAGCTGGCCAGCGCCGGGGTGCTCGCGGTACGCGACGGCACCACCCTGGCCGTCGCCGGGCTAGCCCTGGCCGCCGCCACCTGGGCGCTGACGTTCGGGCTCGCCGTCCCCGATCACGGCCGGCTCGAGCACGGCTTCGACGCGCGCATCGCGCGCCGTCTGGTCACCGCCGGCTGGGTGCGCGCCGTCGCCTGGACGGCGCACGGCGTCGTCGCTCTCGCGCTGCTGGCTTAGCCTGGCTTAGGGTCCTCAGTCCCCCGCGGCGTAGGAGACGATCGACTTGTCGATCAGCCACTCCACCGGCGCGCGGTCGTCGGTGTAGACGTCGCCGCCGGGCAGGGCGGGGCGCAGCCGGCCCGCGACGTCCGCCGCGATCGGCTCCACGTCGGCGGGGAGGTCGGCGGCGCTCGCCTTGGCCGCCGTGACCGGCGCCTGGCTGGCCACGAGCAGGGTGTTGACGTCCTTGACCGGGTCGCGCATCACCGAGGCGAACGCGGTGCGCATCGTCGCGGTCAGCGTCTGCTCGAGATCGTCGGAGCCCTCGGGGTGCCCGACGTTGACCACGACCACGCCGCCGGGTGCGAGCCGGTCAGCGACGAGCGCGAAGAACTCGCGCGTCGAGAGGTAGAAGGGGATGTACGGCTGGCGGTAGGCGTCGACGAAGATGGCCTCGTACCGGCGGTCCGTGCGACGCAGGAAAGGCCGCGCGTCCTCGGTGATGAAGCGCAGCCCCGGCCGGTCGGAGAGGCCGAACCAGCGCCGGCCGAGCTCGGTCAGCTCACCGTCGATCTCGACCGCGTCGACCGTCGTCTGCGGGAAGTACTCGCCGTAGGCGCGGGTCATCGTGCCGGCGCCGTCGCCGAGGACCGCGAGCGAGCGCGGCGCGCGCCCGAGGGCGGTCGCCGGCACAGCCAGGAACGCGTCCCAGTAGTTGTCGGTGAGCACCGTGCCCGGCTTGTACATCGAGTGGATCGCCTGCCCCTCGTTGAGCTCGAGCGTCCGCGTCCCGTCGGGGTCCTCGACCACGCGGGCGTACTGATACGAGGTCTCGCGTTCGTCGACGACCCGGTCGCCGCCGTCGTCCGCCGCCTTCGTCGTCCCGATCGGCACGGCGACGAGCGCGGCGATCGCGAGCGGCACGAGCGTGAAGCGCCGGCCGAGCGCGAGGGCGGCGACGCCGGCGAGCGCCACCGCGTAAAGCAGGAACGTGCGCTGGGGACCGACCAGCGGGATCAGCACGAGCGCCGACAGGAACGTGCCGAACAGGGAGCCGACCGTCGACAGCGCGTAGAGCCGGCCGGCGGTCTCCCCGGCGCTCTTGACGTCGGCGATCGAGAGTCGCAGCACCCAGGGCGCCACCGTGCCCAGCAGCAGCACCGGGGCGGCGACGAGCACGAGCACGCCGAACAGCGAGCCGGCGGCCGCGCCGACCGAGATCGACTCGAACGCCTCAACCGACACGTTCAAGAACGGCCGTGCGACGAGCGGCACGAGTGCCAGCAGGCCGGCCGCGCAGAGCACGACCGCGCACAGCCCGCGCTTGTGCGGATGGCGGTCGGCGAGCCGGCCGCCGAAGTAGTACCCCACGGAAAGCGCCAGCAGAACCACCGCGATCGTGTTGGCCCAGACGATCGTCGAGGACCCGAAGAACGGCGCCATGAGCCGCGCCGCAGCGATCTCGCCCCCGAGCGAGCACATGCCGGTCACGAAGACCAGCAGCCCCAGGGGAGGTAGCTTCGGCTCAGCCGTCGTAGGGCGTGAAGTCGGCCTTGCGCGCCCCGCAGACGGGGCAGAACCAGTCACTCGGAATGTCCTCGAACGCGGTGCCGCCGGGGATGCCGCCGTCGGGGTCCCCGTCGGCGGGATCGTAGATGAAGCCGCAGGACTCGCAGATGAACTTCTGCATCGCGGGGGGGACGGTAGCGTGCGCCTTCGGTGCCCGAGGAGCGCGACCACCCCTTCGAACCGCTCAACCTCGAGGGCGAGCCCGTGCCACCGCGGCAGGCCGCGACGGTGATCGTCCTGCAGGGTGGCGCGGACGCGCTGGAGGTGCTGCTCGTCCGGCGCAATCCCGCTCAGCGCTTCATGGGCGGCGCATGGGTCTTCCCCGGCGGGGCGGTCGACACGATCGACGGCGACGACAGCTCCGCGCACCGGCTCGCGGGCGTGCGCGAGGTCGAGGAGGAGGCGGGGGTCAAGCTGCCCGATGCCGGCGGGCTGATCCCCTACAGCCGCTGGATCACGCCGCGCCAGATCGCCGTCCGCTTCGACACGCACTTCTTCCTCGCGCGGGCTCCGGCCGAGGCCGACCCGCGCGTGGATGGCGACGAGTGCGTCGACTGGGGCTGGTACTCGCCGGCCGGCGCGCTCGCCGCCTATGAGCGCGACGAGATCGTCCTCGCCTTCCCGACGATCAGGACGCTCGAAGGGCTGACCGGCTTCGCTTCCGCCGACGCGCTGCTGCACTGGGCGGCCGGACGGACCGTCGAGCCAATCGAGCCGAAGGTCGTCGTCGAGGGCGAGGTCGCGCGCGTGCTGCTGCCCGGCGATCCGGGCTACGCGGACTAGATCCTCGCTTCGGTCGGGTCCCGGGTTATCATCGGAGGACCGTGGAAGCGTCCGCCCTCCGGGCACCCGCCCTCGCTCGCCGGCCTCTGTCGAAGCCGCTGCTGCGGTTGCGCTCCGACGAGCAGCTGGTGGCGCTCTTCCGTGCCGGCTCTGAGGACGCGTTCTCGGCGATGCACGACCGCTACCGCCAGCGCCTGTTCGCCTACGCACGCCAGATGCTCTCCGCCGGCTCGCGGGCGGACGCGGAGGACGTGCTGCAGGACGTCTTCGTGCGGGCATACGGCGCGTTGCGCGCCGACGCGCGCGACGTCAACCTGCGCGGGTGGCTGTACCGCGTCGCGCACAACCGCTGCATCGACCATCTGCGCCGCCCGGCGCCGCCCGTGGCGGAGATCTTCGAGCTGTCACGCACCCCGCTGCAGGATCCGATCGAAACCGCGCAGCGACGCGAGGATCTGCGCCGCCTGGTCGCCGACGTCGGCCGGCTGCCGGCGCAGCAGCGCTCGGCGCTGTTGATGCGCGAGATCGACGGCTTGACCTACCTCGACATCGCTGCGGCGCTCGACGTCACCCTGCCCGCCGTGAAGTCCCTGCTGGTGCGGGCGCGGATGGGGCTGGTCGAGGCGATCGAGGCGCGCGAGATCGACTGCGCGGTGATCCGCGACGACCTGCTCGGCGCCTACGACCGCGGCGTCAAGGCGAGCGGGCGCGCAAAGCGCCACCTGCGCGAGTGCGACGCCTGCTGCGAGTACCGCGGGGCGCTGCGCGACGTCCGGCGCTCGTTCGCCTCCCTCTCCCCGATCGTGGGGTTCGCGCCGCTGGCACTGCTGGCGAAGGCCGCCGGTCTCGGCGGGGGCGGCGGCGCGGGGGGCGTCGGCGCGGGCGGCGGTGCGACCGTCGGCGCCGTCACCGCCGGCAAGGTCGCCGTCGTCGCCTGCGGTGCCGCGCTGGCGACGGGCACGGTCGCCGAGGTCCGCCACCGCATGGCGGACGGTCCCGCACCGGCGAAGGTCACCGTCCGCAAACAGACGCCAGTGGCCGCTGCGCCCACCGCGTCCTTGGCCGCCGCGCCGGCGCAGGTCCGCGAGCCCGCGGCACGATCCGCGCCCGCCGCGCCCAGGAAGTCCGTGCCGACCGCGCCTCGGCGCGCCGCCCCCGTCGCTGCCGTGCTCGGAGCCTCCGAGCCGGTCGAGCGGTCCGCGCCGCCGCCCGACCCCGGCGAGAAGCCTGCCGCCGATCCGGTCACGCGCACCACGGGCGGATCGACCGCACCCAGCGAGGCTGAGGCCATCGTCGTCGCGCCGATCGAGCCGGTCGCGTCCGAGGTCCCGATCGCCGCCACGCCGGTCGCGACACCGGACCCGGTCGACCCGGTCGCCACGGCCACCCCGCCCGCCGGCGGGCCGCCGCCCGAGCACTAGGAGCCTGTTGATCTTTCCCCGCAGCGCGAGGCCACGAGTCCGCGGCGCTGGATCGGGTGAGCCCGCGCCCAGGGATACGCCCGGTATGCCTAGGCACGGGCCCACCCGCCCAGCATCCACGGCCACGCCCCCTCGCACCACGGCTCAAAAATCAACAGGCTCCTAGCTCGTTGGATCGCTACCTCGCCACGCTCGACCACGAGGAGGTGGTCATTCGCCGGGGCGCGCGGTCGGGCTTGTACACGATCGTGGCCATCCACTCGACGGTGCGCGGGCCGTCGCTCGGTGGTGTGCGGATGTGGACCTACGCCGACACGCGGCTCGCGCTGCGCGACGCGTTGCGTCTGTCGGAGGGGATGACCTACAAGGCCGCCGTGGCCGGGCTGTCGCAGGGCGGCGGGAAGGGCGTCATCGTCGTGCCGCCGGGCGAGCGCCTCGAGGGCGACCGCCGCCGGGCCGCGCTGCTGGACTTCGGCGAGACGGTCGACTCAGCCGCCGGCCGGTACGTCACGGCCGAGGACGTCGGCGTCACCCCCGACGACCTCCTCGTGGTCGCCGAGATCACCCCGCACGTCTCGGCGCTGCCACGCGAGCACGGCGGCTCGGGCGACCCCAGCCCGTGGACGGCGCTCGGCGTCCTCGTCTCGATCGAGGTCGCGTGCGAGCGCGTCTTCGGGACCGCCGATCTCACCGGGCGGACCGTCGCGGTGATGGGCCTCGGGCACGTCGGCGGCGATCTCGCCCGCCGGCTCGCGGCCGCCGGCGCACGCCTCACGGTCACCGACATCGACGAAGGCCGCCGCGCGCCGGCGGAGGCGCTCGGTGCCACGTGGGTCGCGCCGTCGGACATCCTCGCCGCCGACGTGGAGGTCCTTGCTCCGTGCGCGCTCGGCGGCGTCCTCGACGATGCCGCGGTGCCGGCGCTGCGCGCCCGTGTGGTGGCCGGGGCGGCCAACAACCAGCTCGCCGACGCCGGTATTGCCGACCTGCTGGCGGCCCACGGGATCCTGTGGGTCCCGGACTTCGTCGTCAACGCCGGCGGCATCGTCAACATCGCCGTCGAGCTCGTTCTCGGCGGCTACGACGAGGCGCGCGCGGAGGCCGACGTCCGCGCCATCGGCGAAACCGTGCGCACGATCCTCGACGAGGCGGACCGCGACGCGGTCACCCCGCTCGCCGCGGCAATGGCGATCGCCCGCCGCCGCCTGGGCTAGATGGCCGGCGTGTCGCCGGCCGGGGGCGCGGTGACGTCGGCGGGGAGTTGGTCCTCCGCGGCGAGCTTGCGCAGGTGCGCCCGCATGGTCAGTGCCGCCGCCATGCGCAGCTGGACCGGCGCGTCGCCCCACACGGCGTCGAGCAGCGCGTCCTCGCCGCGCACCCCGCCGGCAAGCGCTTGGAGGAGACGACGCTCGCGGTCCAGGCGGTGCGAGATGTACTCGTCGAGCTTGGCGGCCGGGTCGTGCACCGGCGGTCCGTGCCCGGGGCAGATCAGCCGCAGCGCACGGGCGCGCAGGGCGCGCAGGCCGTCGAGGTAGCCGGCCATGTCGCCGGCTACGAAGACGCTGCCCTGACCGAGCACCGCATCGCCGGCGCAGCACACGCCGTCCCAGACGTAGGCGACGTGGTCGTCGCTGTGGCCGGGCAGCGACACGGTCTCCAGCGGCCCGGGGTCGCCGAGGGTGACGCCCAGCCGGACCGCCATCTCCTCCGCGCCCTCGGAGTGGTCGGCGTGGTCGTGGGTGAGGACGACCCCGCCGGCGCCGCCCAGCCCCGCCACGACCTCGGCGACGGCATCGAGATGCGCGCCCGATCCCGGCCCGGGGTCGACGACCCAGGCCGGGTCGCTGCCCAGCACCCAGGTGTTCGTGCCGTCGAGCGTGAGCGGGCCTGGGTTGTCCGCGCGGACGCGGACGACACCGGGCGCCGCCTGCGCGATCACCTCGCCGCGAGGCGGTAGACCGGTCCGCTCAGTGAGGTGACGTAGACGCGGCCCCGGCCGTCCTCGCCGAAGGAGGAGAGCTGATCGACCTCGAGGCCGGTCTTGCGCGGCGTGGACTTCGGCAGGGCGAGCTTGGCGGACAGGATGTCGCCCTTGCAGAAGTCGCCGAACACGTACCTGCCGAACGCGCCTCGCACGCGCTTGTCACGCACCACCACGCCACCGGTGATCGAGCAGTTGCCGTCGTCGTGGCTGAAGGTCATCACCGGCGGCACGTGACCTGGCGCCTCCTCGCCGGAGGCGTAGCGGCTGCTGCCCTCGAAGACGCGCCAGCCGAAGTTCGCGCCCGCGCCATCCCCGGCGCGCACGTAGTCGACCTCCTCCTGCGCGCTCTGGCCGACGTCTCCGATCACCAGGGCGTTCGTCGCGCGGTCGAAGGTGAAGCGCCACGGGTTGCGCAGTCCATACGAGTAGATCTCGCCGCGCGGGCCCTTGGCCATGTAGAACGGGTTGTCGGTCGGGACGCCGTAGGCGCCCGCGTTGCCCGGCCGCGGGTCGATGCGCAGGATCTTCCCGAGCAGCGACGTGAGGTCCTGGCCGTTTCCGAACCGCCCGTGCGCGTCGCCGCCTCCACCCCCGTCGCCCGTGCCGATGTAGAGCGAGCCGTCGCGGCCGAAGAGCAGCAGGCCGCCGTTGTGGTTGGACTCCGAGTCGGGCATCTCGAGCACGAGCCGCGCGGAGCCCTCGTCGGCGCGGCTGGCGGAGCGGGCCCGGTATTCGACGACCCGCTGATCGCCCGCCTCGTCGGTGTAATACACGTAGAACCGCCGGGTGGATTCGAAGTCCGGCGCGAAGGCGACCGACAGGAGGCCCTGCTCGCCGCCGGCGGTGACCTTGTCGCGGATGTCGAGGAAGGGCCGGCTCTTGCCGTTCTCGACGACCATGATGCGTCCGGCCTGCTCGACCACGTAGATGCGGCGCTTGTCGGTGCGCGGCGCCGTGACGTACACGGGCTCCGCGAAGCTTCCGACCTTGACGAGGCGCAGGCCCTGGCCCTCCGCCGCCCCGGAGACGCTCGTGACGTCGTCGTCGGATCCCCCGCAGCCGGCGGCCAATAGCGCCGCGAGCAGGACGGCAACGAGGCTTCGCATGCCCTCCAGGTTAGATGGTTGATTCCAAATTCGGGTGGCGCGTGCTTGCCCGCCATGCGGCGCCAGATCGCCACCCGAATCCTCGTGAATACGTCCGTATTCCCTTCGGATCCGGTCGGCGCCTGGCATCCACCTGACGGGAAAGCACGACCACGGACGATTTGGAATCAACCATCTAGGTCGGCGCTAGGCGGGAGCCGCTCTGAGTGGCGGCGATGCGCCAGGGCCACTCGCCCTCGGCGTCCAGCGCGAGCGTCCAGCGCTCGGTGAACGTGGTTGCGCTGTCGCGGCTGCCGGAGACCAGCGCCACGGTGTCCCGGTCCTCGACGTAGCGCGTGGCGTGCACGCGCATGTCGACGGTCAGCGTCGGCGGGGTCGCCTGGGCGTCAAGCGCGGAGATGGTCACCTGCTCGACCCTCGGGCCGCGCACGACGACGCGCGTGCGTCCCCCGCTGTCGCCGAGCAGCGCGCGGACCGCGTCAGGGCGCGCCGCGGCTTCCAGTGCGGCGTCGTCACCGTCGACCGCCTCCGCCCACGCGGACACCGCGCGGCGGACCGACGCCTCGATCAGGTCGACGTCGAAGCGGGAGTCGGCGAGCGCGAGGTCCATCGCCTGCGCGCGCACCGGCCCGGAGAAGTCGAGGTCGACGAGCTCGCCGGGCGACACGCCGGCGGGGGCCGCGCCCGCCGCGGCGCCCTCGGCGATCGCGTCCTGGGTGAGTCGCTCGCTGTCGCCCCAGGGGGACGCGATGATGTCGGCCTGGAGGTGATGCGCGCCCTCGGCGTCCTGCTCGATGGAGAGCAGGGTCCAGCGGTCGTCGTCGCCGCGCTTGGTGAGCGTCCAGTACTCCGCCAGCGCGGTCATCGCGCTCTGCTCGCCGTTCTGCATGATGCGCCCGCCGTTGCGGGTCTGCACCCAGACCTCGAGGCTCGCCTCGAGCCGGACGGTGACGCGGTCGTCGGCGTCGTCGGCGCGGTTGGTCATGCTCACGTACTCGACCTCAGGGGTGCCGTGCACCTTCACGCGGTTGTGCCAGCCCTTGCGCTCGAAGTCGTCCAGCCGCCGCGCCCACTCGACCATCAGGTCGTCGCCGACGAGCTCGAGCAGCCGGTCGCGGTCGCGCGCGTCCCAGGCGTGCTGGATCTCCACGAAGAGCGCGGTTGCCTGCTCACGCACGGCGTCGGCGCCGAAGGCCTCGTCGTCGGCGGCAGCCTCGGCCGATGCCAGCTCGACGCGTTCGACGCGCTGACGCCGGGCGCGCCGCATGCGCGCCGTCTGGATGGCGCCGACGACGAACAGGATCCCGAAGAACGCGACGATCAGCAGGATGAGGATCGGGCTGCCGCCGCCCGCCGTTCCACCACCGCCGAAGCCGCCGCCGCCCCCGCTGAAGCCGCCTCCACCGCCGCCGCCGCCGAAGCTCGAAGAGCCGCCACCGGCTTGCGCGAAAATCGTCCAGACCGTCGACATTGTCGGCCGGAATCTACCGCTCCCCCACTCCGGGGGAGGGACTGTCCCCTGTTGACGGGCTGGAGCGAGTGTGCTGAGGGTCCGACCGCACCGACGGTCCTCAGCGGTGCCGTCCTGCCGGGCAGGACCGCGGCCGGCTGGGGGCGGATCGTCAACATCTCCAGCGGCGTCGTCGGCAACCCGGAGATGATGGTCGGCGGCACCGTCTACGCCGCGACCAAGGCCGCCCTGGAGGCGCATACCCGAAACGCGGCGCGCGAGCTCCTCTGCAACGCTGGGCGGCCGAGCGGTACTGCCTCAGCATCCAACTGAAGGAGCCCGCAATGCATCGCGTTCTTGTCGTCGCCAACGAGACGTGTCCGTGCCCGGCGCCGCTGGAGGAGGTGCATGACCGTGCGGTTGCGCACGAGCAGCACGAGGTGCGGATCATCGCGCCCGCGCTGAACTCGCGCGTGCGCCACTACCTGTCCGACGTGGACGGTGCCGTCGCGGCCGCTCGTGGGCGGCTGGAGGGTGCGCTCGAGTTCCTCCGTTCCGAGGGCGTCGAGGCCGCGGGGTCGATCGGGGACTCCGATCCCTTCGTCACCGTCGCCGACACCGGCGCAGTCCCCGCGTAGCTGCACGTCGTGGCGACCACGGCGTTCGTGCTCGCGGGCGGGGCGAGCCTCGGGGCGGTCCACGTCGGGATGCTGCAGGCGCTCTACGAGCGCGGCGTCCGGCCCGACCTGATCGTCGCCACCTCCGCGGGCGCGCTCAACGGCGCCTTCATCGCGTCTCGTCCGCAGACCGTCGCCACCACGGCCGCCCTCGGCGAGGTCTGGCACGGCCTCCGTCGCCGGCAGGCGTTCCCCGTGAACCCCGTGACCGGGATGCTCGGGTTCCTCGGCGCGCGCGACCACCTCGTGCCGGCGTCGAGCCTGCGGCGCCTGATCCGCTCGTACGTCGAGCTCGAGCGGCTCGAGGACATGCCCGTCGCGCTGCACGTCATCGCCGTCGACGCCCTGACGGGCCTCGAGCTGCGCCTCTCTGACGGGCCCGTCGCGGACGCCGTGCTGGCCAGTGCGTCGATCCCAGGCATCCTGCCGCCCGTCGACCGCGACGGCCACCCGCTCATCGACGGCGGGGTGGCGAACAACACGCCGATCTCACACGCGGTCGAGCTCGGTGCGGACAGGATCTACGTGCTGCCCACGGGGCATGCGTGCGCGCTGCGCCAGCCGCCGCGAGGTGCGCTGGCAATGGGCCTGCAGGCGATCAGCCTGCTCATGCACCGCCGCCTGGCCGACGACGTCGAGCGCTTCCGCGCAGGCCCGCGGCTGATCGTGCTCCCACCGCCCTGTCCCCAGCTGGTGCAGCCCGTCGAGTTCGATCACGCCGAAGAGCTGATCGCGATTGCGCTCGCCGACGCGCGCGCGTTCCTGGACGGCGGCGGCGAGGACCGCCCGCCGCTGTCGATGCGCGTCCACGCCCATTGAAGCCGGCGTCAGGCGCGGTTGTCCATCTCGCGCACCTTGGCCGCCGCGCCTTCGGGCACCGGACCGTCGCCGTCTGCGACCCCGAGGCCAGAGGCGACGCGCGCGCCGACGTCGGCGTCGACGCTCGGGCCATCCTGGTTGTAGGAGTGCACCGGGGCACTGCGCCCGGTTGATCGCCAGCTGCTCGTAGTTGGCCCCGATCCGGTGCAGGTGGGTGTCGTGGTAGGAGAAGATGCGGCCCATCAGCATCTTGTCCGGCGACAGGCCGAGTTCGGGCACGAGGTTGGCGGGGGAGAAGCCCGACTGCTCGACCTCGTTGAAGAAGTGGTCGAAGATCATTCGTCCCTGCGCTCTGGTTTGTTCCCGATCGAATGCGGTCCAGGCGTCAGTTCGGTGTTGCCGGCTTATGCGAACGCCCTCGCCCCCGGCGACGACCGGGCTGGTGGACAGGTCGACGCCGTAGGCGCCGCCGCCGTCGAACGTCCAGCGGTCCTCGCCGGTCGCCGGATCGAGCGCGTGCAGGACGCCGCCGTTGCTCGCGGCGTAGACGGTCCCGTCGGGGCCCTCGACCGGACGCGCCCTCGAGCATGCGCTTCCAGGCGACCTCGGCGCTCTGCGGCCCGGCCGGCCGGCCCGCGATCGCGCCCAGGGGAGCATCGGGCACGACGACGCTGAGCTCGGGCGACGTTGCGGACGTCTCCGCAGTCCCTCCACACCCGGCGAGCAGGAGCGCCGCGACGACGAGGCGGTGCCGGTGGCGGGCCATCCAGAGCACGTCCGCCCAGCCGCGGAACGTTTCAGCTGTAACGCCACTGCGTCCCGGCAGTCAGCGGTAGATGACCCTGCTCGACACCGGCGCCCGCTTCCCGTCCATCGCCGTCTCGCTCCCGGGGGCGAGACCCTCGACCTGCCTGACGCGTTCGGCGACCAGTTCGGCGTCGTCCTGTTCAACCGCGGCTCGTGGTGCCCGTTCTGCACCGCCCAGCTGCGCGCGTTCCAGCGCGCGGAGGACGAGCTCGCCGACGCCGGCGTGCGCGTCGTCTCGTTGTCCGTCGACGACGAGGCCACCACGCAGGAGACCATCGACGGCAACGGCCTCGCGTTCGCGGTCGGCCACAGCGCCGACGCCGACGCGCTGGCCGAGGCGACGGGCGCGTTCGTCAACGACGAGCCGCACCACCTGCAGTCGACGGGCTTCGTGCTCGACCCGGACGGGAAGGTCGTCGTCAGCGTCTACTCCAGCGGCGCCATCGGCCGCTTGATGCCCGACGACGTCGTCGGCCTGGTGGGCCACCTGCGCGAGCAGGCGGCGCCCGCGTGACGGCGCAGGGCTATCCGCGCCCGGCGGTCGAGGCCGACCACGTCGAGCCGGTGCCGCGCCGGGTCCGCGCCACGCTCGGCACGGAGACCGTGCTCGACACGACCCGCGCGCTGTACCTGTGGGAGTGGCCGTTCTACCCGCAGTTCCTGATCCCGGCCGCGGACGTCGATCCGGCGGCGCTCGTCGAGGACGAGGACACGCACCGAGTGAGTCGCGGGACGGTGCGGCGCGTCGGCCTGCGCGCCGGCGACGTCGAGCGCCCCGGGGTGGGCCGCCGCTACGTCGAGTCGCCGATCGCGAGGATCGTGGATCACATCCATTTCGACTGGGACGCGCTCGACGCGTGGTTCGAGGAGGACGAGGAGGTTTTCGTGCACCCGCGCAACCCCTACGTCCGCGTCGACGCGCTGCGGTCCTCGCGGACGGTGCGTGTCGAGCTCGAGGGCGAGCTGCTGGCCGAGTCCTCCGCGCCGGTCATGGTCTTCGAGACCGGGTTGCCGACGCGCTACTACTTCGACCGCACCGCCGTCGACTTCGCGCGCCTGCGCCGGACCGGCACACAGACCCCGTGCCCGTACAAGGGGCGCACGAGCGACTACTGGTCGGTCGCGGCCGGCGGCGAACTCCACGCCGACCTCGCCTGGTCATACGACTACCCGTCCCGGCAGCTGCTCCCGATCGCCGGCATGGTCGCCTTCCTCAACGAGAAGGTCGACGTGATCGTCGACGGCGAGCCGCAGCCGCGACCCAAGACCCACTTCGCAGACTGACCTCCGTCACGGGGCGCCAAGCGCATCGCTCGTCGGAGCTACAGGCGCTGGGGACCGAGCGGCTCGGACGGCGGCGTGCCCGCCGAGCCGAGCTCGAGCTGCCACCAGCCCACGTCGTGCCAGGCGCCGGCCTTGAAGCCGATCTGCGAATAGACCGCGACGGGCGCAAAGCCGAAGGACTCGTGCAGGGCGACGCTCGCCGGGTTGGGAAGGGTGATGCCCGCGCACGCCCAGCGCAGGTTCTGGCGGGTCAGCAACGGCAGCAGCGCGCCGTAGAGCTCGCGGCCGATTCCCCTGCGGTGGTGGTCGGGATGGACGTAGACCGCGACCGCCGCCGCCCAGCGGTAGGCCGCGCGCACGTGGTGTGGACCTGCGTACGCGTAGCCGGTGACCCGGCCGCCGTCCTCATGGACGACCCACGCGTGGGTGCTCGACGCCGACGCGATCCGCGCCGCCATGTCCTCCGCGCCGGGAGCGACCGCTTCGAAGGAGGCGTAGCCGTCGATCACCGCGGGCGCGTAGACGGCGGCGCACGCGGCGCCGTCGCGTTCGGGGTCGGCGTGCCGGATCGGCATGATCGTGGGTAAGGAGTACCGCATGCCCGCCCTCGCCGCCATGGCCGGTTCCTCGATCGCGGGTCGCGACGCCGCCCCCTGGGTGACGGACTTCCTCAACGCCGCCTGCTTCCGGCGGTCGGATCGCAATGTGGACGACCTGCGCCTCGCGTTCTGCGTGCTGACCACCTACTGGTGGCGACGCGCCGGCGGCCGGCTGCGGCTGACCGACCTGCCGGCGTTTCATCGCGCCTTCGGCCGGGTGCGGATCGGCCGTGGGGGCAGCGAGACCGGGCGCTTCACGCCGCTGCGCCCCGGCGGCCTCGACGGGCAGACCTTCGAGATCGAGGTCGCCGCCGCGACGGGCACGCCGCTGCCGCTGTTCACGCGTGGCTACGTGACGGTGACGCACGTCGGCGCTCGGGCGCCGTGGGCGGGGTGGGTGGGAGCGGATTCGGCGGTGGTCGGCGGCGTCGAGCTCACCACCCACGCGGGCCACTTCCTCGGGGCGGGCATCTCCCGGCTGGTCGTCTATGAGCACGACGACCGTGCCTGGATCCGCGACGTCGGGACGTGGGACCCGCTCCCCGCGTCGCTAACGGTCTCCTACAGGCTCACCGGTCGCGAGGCCCAGCGGGCGTTCTGGGGAACCGACGCGCGGCGCAGCATGCTCGTCCAGCTCGCACGGCGGATCGCGTGACCCGGGCGCTCGTCATCGGCGCGGGGCCCAACGGGCTGGCCGCGGCGATCCGCCTCGCCGAGGCCGGGTGCGAGGTCTGCGTCTGCGAGGCGCAGGACGCGCCCGGCGGCGCGGTGCGCTCGGAGGCGCTGACGCTGCCGGGCTTCGTCCACGACACCTTCTCGGCGGTCTATCCCGCGGGCGCCGCGTCGCCGGTCTTCGCGCGCATGCCGCTCGCCCGGCACGGCCTGGAGTGGGTGCACCCCGAGGTCTGCCACACCAGCCCGCTGCCCGACGGCCGCGCGGCGGCGCTGCACCGCTCGGTCGAAGACACTGCCGCGTCGCTGAACGGATTGGCGCCCGGCGACGGCGACGCGTGGGCGGCGTTCGTGGCGCCGTTCGTCGACTCCTGGGAGGCCGTCCGCGACACCATGCTGGCCGGTTTCCCGCCGCTGATCGGCCCGGCGCGGCTGCTGCGCGCCCGCGGCCCGATCGACCTCCTGCGCTTCTCGCGCCTGCTCCCCGAGAGCTCGGCGTCACTGGCGGGGAGGCTGTTCGACTCCAGTGGCGCGCGCGCCTGGCTGCACGGCGCCGCCATGCACGGCGACGCACCGCCCGACGCGGCCGGCAGCGCCATCGCCGGCTTCTATCTGAACCTGCTCGGCCACGCGGTCGGCTGGCCGAGCCCGCGCGGTGGCGCCGGCCACCTCACGGATGCGCTCGCCGGCTATCTCGGCGCGCTCGGCGGGACGATCCGCACCCGCGCCCGCGTGACCCGCGTGCTCAAGCAGGGCGACCGCGTCCGCGGTGTGGAGCTGGCCGGCGGCGAGCGCCTGGAGGCGGACATCGTGATCGCCGACGTCATGCCGCTCGCGCTGGTCCGGATGGCCGACCTCGGCGGCATCTACGGGTCGCTGCTGCGCCGGTACCGCTACGGGGCGTCGACGATCAAGGTCGATTGGGCGCTCGACGGGCCGATCCCATGGACCAACGAGGCGACCCGGCGGGCCGGCACCGTCCACCTCGCAGGCACCGAGGACGAGCTGCTCGACGCCGTCGGCACCTCCCACACGCGCCTGCCACAGCAGCCGTTCCTGCTGCTCGGCCAGCAGTCGCTCGCCGATCCGACGCGCGCGCCGGCGGGCAAGCACACCGCCTGGGCCTACACGCACGGCCCGCCCGGCTGGCGCGGCGGGTGGGACGGCCACGTCGAGCGCATCGAGGCGCAGGTGGAGCGCTTCGCCCCCGGGTTCCGCGATCTGATCCTCGCCCGCCACGTGCTCGACGGCGACGGCCTGCAGGCGCGCAACGAGAACCTCGTCGGCGGCGACGTCGGCGGCGGGAGCTACGTGCTGCGCCAGGTGGTCTTCCGCCCGGTGCCGAAGCTGAGCCCGTATTCGACGCCGGTGCGGGGCCTGTTCCTCGGCAGCGCCGCGACGTTCCCGGGGGGCGCGGTCCACGGCGTTCCCGGCGACGCCGCCGCGCGTGCCGCACTGCGGGCACAATGACGCCGCATGCTGGCCTCTGACCGCGAGCGCGAGGCGACCATCCTGCGGCTGCGCGCCGCCCACCTCGAGGGCCGGATCGACACCGACGAGCTCGAGGCGCGTGTCGGTCGCGCGCAGACCGCCCGCACGCGCGCGGACCTCGACGCGGTGGCCGAGGATGTGCCTGACCGCGACGGCGCGCCGCCGGCCACGACCGACCGCGTCCCGCGGCTGCCAGGGCGCCGGCACTTCACCGAGCGCAAGCTGCTGCGCGCGGCGCCCGCCGAGGTCCGCGCGACCGCGCTGACCGACATGGTCCCTGCGCTCGAGCGCCATGGCTTCTACCTGCATCGCGAAGGCGAGGACACCCTGGTCTTCGCGAGCCGCCGGGAGACCGCGTCGCGCATCACCGTGCGCCTGATCGACGCCGGCGACCGCCGCACGCTCGTGCTCGCCCACGGGTTGGCGCCGCTGCGGGTCCGGCGCGCGTTTGCGACGCTCGGCGACTGAGTGCGAGCACGGCACCGAGAACTACCTCCTGGTGGACCTTCGCGGCGCTCGAGGATCTGCGCCCGCTGCTCAAGGGCTGAGCCTGAGCGGCTCGTCGCGCGCGCGGCTGGGCTGCACGCGCTTGGGCTCACCAGGCATCTTCGGATACTCGGGCGGATAGGGCATGTCGCCGGACTCGTCGCGTTCGTAGAGGTCCAGCAGCGGCTGCAGCGAGTGGTGGACGTCGTCGATCTCGGCGTGCAGGTCGCCGCGCTCGGCGAAGCGGGCAGGCACGGTGTGCAGGTTGAACGCGTACGGATCGGCGATGTCCGGCAGCTCGTCCCATTCCACCGGGCACGACACGGGCGCGCCGGCCTTCGCTCGCAGCGAGTAGGCGCTGGCGATCGTGCGGTCGCGCGCGTTCTGGTTGTAGTCGACGAAGATGCGCTCGCCGCGCTCCTCCTTCCACCACTTGGTCGTCACGCCGTCCGTGCGGCGCTCGAGCTCGCGGCCGAAGGCGATCGCGCAGTGGCGGACCTCCGTGAACGTCCAGCGCGGCTCGATGCGCACGTACATATGCACGCCGCGGTTGCCGCTCGTCTTCGGGAACGCCCGCATCCCGAGATCGGTGAAGAGCTCGCGCGCGACGCCGGCGATCCGCACCGCGTCCGCGAAACCGGTGCCGGGCTGGGGGTCGAGGTCGATCCGCAACTCGTCGGGATGGTCGACGTCCGCGCGCCGTACCGGCCACGGATGGAACGTGATCGTCCCCATCTGCGCCGCCCACACCGGCACCGCGACCTCCGTCGGGCACACCTCGTCGGCGAACCGGCCCGAGGGGAACGCGATGCGCGCCGTCTCGACGTAGTCGGGCGCCGACTTGGGCGCGCGCTTCTGGTAGAAGGCGTCGCCGCCGCGCTCCCCGCGCTGGGAGAGCACGATTCCCGGATGCACGCCCCTGGTCCAGCGCTCGAGCGTCGTCGGGCGCTCGCGTAGCGCGCGCAGGATCCCCGGGCCGACCGCCGCGTAGTACTCGGCGACCATCCCTTTGGTGACCTCGGCGGTGCGCTCGGTCGCGGGGTAGATCACCCGGTCCGGGCTCGACACGCGGACGCCGCGACCGGCGGCGTCCACCTCGATCGCGTCGGCCGCCATGGCGGGAGACTAAGCATCGCCTTGACCGGACGGTATTTGAACCGCGAGGCTCCAGCGCGGATCGGTGCGCTGCATCGCCGGCTCTGACGGCCCGTGGGTGGGCTGAGGCTCAGCGCGAGGCTCGTTGCGACTCCGCGGCGGCGTAGTGACGCAGCGCAGCGCGCATCGTCGCGGGCGGGTCGGCGCCCTCGGCCTCGGCGAGCTCGCTCAGGAGCCGCGATTCCTCCGGATCGAGCCGGACGGAGACGACCAGCTCAACCGGATGGCCGTCGTGAACCTCCGCGGCCTGCTCGTCGATCGGGTCGAAGTCTTCGGCTTTCATGCTCCCATGATGGCCTATCGGGCTCGTCGGCGGAAGACCGTCCGTTGATGCCGCGAGGAGTCGAACGCCGTCGCCGGCCGCCAGGTCGTCGGATCGTCCGTTGGGGCCAACGGGATCGTCAACAAGCGTCCGCCATCGCTCTCGCCGATCAGCAGGATGCTGCGCTCCTCGCCGCGCGGGTTCGGCGCGCTGATGTGGCGGTTTGCGATCACCTGAACGACCTCCCCTGCGGAAACGCCGTGGCGGGCCATCTCGTCGAGATTGTGCTCATCGAGGATGAGCGCCGAGACCCGGTGCTTGACCATCTGCTCATCGTGATCCAGGGCGCGGACGGCGCGGACGGCGGGGCCAGCGTCTCAGTGGACCAGCTTCTCGCTGTCGCCTTGCCGAGCAGCGTGGCTGCGCATCCAGGTCCCCAGCGGGCTGCTGCTCTTCGTCCCTCGCGGGCGCCCCGGACATGACCGCCGACGCGCTCGCTCGCGTTGGAACGCGCAAGTGGCCACGTGTCCGTTTGACGCCCCCTCACCGGGCATTTCACCGGGCGGGTCTTACGGGACACCCGCCGATCACGCAGCCACCAAGCCGTCCACACCGCGTACCCCGGTAGAGGTTCGGCTTGCGAGACGGTGGCTCGTGGCCCGCTCAAGCGCGGAGATCGA
>JBBJOW010000062.1:0-23283 GCA_037724045.1 Solirubrobacteraceae bacterium | reverse complement strand
CACCAACCGCACTCAAGAACCCTTCACCATCCGGTTGCGGTGGATTCAGGCTTAGACGGACCGTCCGCGTCCGACCGTAGGCCTTCACGCCGTGATCGCGGTGTGATTGTATGGAGGCAACAATCTGCTGTTCTTTCTTCCAAGGGGGAAGTCTGTTGCGCCGTATCACTAGGTCTGTTATCGCGGCCTGTCTTGTCATCGGCGGTGCGATTCCGGCCGTAGCGCAGGGGGCCGGGCAGCTCCAACCCCGGCCGGTGACCGTGCGCCAGGCGCCGGTTTACGTCGTGCCGCCCGTGTACACGGTCAAGAAGAAGCCGAGCATCACCGCGAAGGCCCGGCCCAGGCGCGACCGCAGGAAGCCGTTCGTCTTCAGGGTGGAGGGCCAGCTCAAGCGCCCGAGCGGAGTGAGCAGGTCGGCGGGCTGCAAGGGCACCGTCGTCATCATCGCCAAGAAGCGCAAGAAGACGATCGCCAAGCGGCGGACCGGCATCAAGAGCACCTGCAAGTACAAGGCTCGCGTGAAGCTGCGCAAGTCCGCCGGCAAGCGCGGCAGGGTCAAGTTCAAGGTCCGGTTCCTGGGCAACGACCGCCTGTTCGGCGCCAGGGCCAGGACCTTCGCCAGGTACGGCAGGTAAGCAAGTAGTCGCAGGCGTCGCGGCTGGCCGGGTGATCCCGGCCGGCCGCGGCTCGGCGCTGGGCCTCCCTTAGGGGGATTTCCGCATGGCGGACGGGCCCTGGCGCGTGAGAGCATGGCTCTCATGTCCTCCCCAGTCGTCTCCGCCCGTGGGCTGACCCGCGTCTACGGCGAGGGTCCGACGGCCGTGCACGCACTGCGCGGCGTCGACCTCGACGTCACCCCCGGCCGCCTCACCGCCGTGATGGGGCCCTCGGGCTCCGGAAAATCCACGCTCATGCACGTGCTCGCCGGCCTGGACAAGCCCGACGGCGGCGAGGTCACCATCGCCGGCGTCCAGGTCACCGACCTCGACGACAAGGGCCTGACCCAGCTGCGCCGGAAGCACATCGGCTTCATCTTCCAGTTCTTCAACCTGCTGCCGATGCTCACGGCGCGCGAGAACATCCTCCTGCCGATGGAGATCGCCGGCACTGACGTCGATGAGGCCTGGCTGGGTGAGCTGATCGAGCGGATCGGGCTCGCCGACCGGCTGAGCCACCGGCCATCGGAGCTCTCGGGCGGCCAGCAGCAGCGGGTCGCCGTTGCCCGCGCGCTCGTCTCGCGGCCGACGGTCCTGTTCGCCGACGAGCCGACCGGCAACCTCGACTCCTCGACCAGCCAGGAGATCCTCGAGCTGCTGCGCACGGCCGTCGACGGGTTCGGCCAGACCACGGTGATGGTCACGCACGACCCCAGCGCTGCGGCGGTGGCCGACCGGGTGCTGCATCTCGAAGACGGCCAGATCGCCACCGACGAGGTGCGAAGGAGCTCGGCCGAAGGCCGAAGCGGTGGCGAGCGAAGCGAGACCAGATGAGGCGCGTCGCGCTCAAGGGCCTGTGGCTGCGCCGCGGCCGGTCGCTGCTGACCACGCTGGCCGTCGTGCTCGGCGTCGCGATGGTGTGCGGCACCTACATCCTCACGGACACGATCGACAAGGCCTTCAACTCGATCTTCACCGCCGCCAGCAGCCAGACCAGCGCGGTGGTGACGGCGAAGGAGTTCGTCGAGGAGTCCTCGAGCGGGCGCGGCACCCTGCCGGCGTCGCTGCTGGAGAAGGTGCGCGGCGCCGAAGGGGTCGCGGAGGTCAGCCCGACTGTCGAGGCCACGGGCTTCGGCACCGACCAGATCCGGCTTGTGCGCGACGGCAAGACCATCGGCAACGAGAACGCGCCCAAGCTCGGCGTCGGCGCGGACTTCTCGGGCTCGGAGCGCCTGAACCCGTTCGACCTCGTCGACGGCGAGTTCCCCGGCGCCGAAGGCGAGATCGCGCTGCTCAAGGGTCTCGCCGACGATGAGGATCTCGCGGTCGGCGACACGATCGGCGTGGCCGCGCAGGGCGGCACGGAGGACTTCGAGATCGTGGGCATCGCCCAGTTCGGCGAGGTCGACTCCCTCGGCGGCGCGACCTTCGGGCTCTTCGACCTCGCCACGGCTCAGCGCCTGCTCAACAAGCCCGACCAGCTCGACGTCATCTCGGTCGCATCCTCGACGGGCGTGCCCGACGATCAGCTCAAGGCGTCGCTGCAGGACGCGCTGGGGTCGGAGGTGAGCGTGCGCACCGGCGACGAGCAGGCGGCGTCGGACTCCGAGGACATCGAGGAGGCGCTCTCGTTCATCCGCTACTTCCTGCTCGCGTTCGGCTTCATCGCGCTCGGCGTCGGCGCCTTCGTGATCTACAACACGCTCACGATCACCGTTGCCCAGCGCGTGCGCGAGCTGGCCACGCTGCGCGCGCTCGGCGCCTCCGGCCGCCAGGTGCGGCGATCGGTGCTGATCGAGGGCCTGGTGCTCGGGGTGCTCGCCTCGGCGGTCGGGCTCGTGCTCGGCTACTTCCTCGCGTCGGGCCTGTCGGCGATCTTCGTCGCGCTCGGCATCGACCTCCCCAAGACCGACCAGGTCGTCAAGACGCGGACGATCGTCGTGTCGATCGCGATCGGCGTCATCGTCACCGCGGTGGCGAGCATCGCGCCCGCCCGGCGGGCCACCCGCATCAGCCCGATCGCGGCGATGCAGGAAGGCGCCAAGCTGGCGCCCAAGCTCACCACCCGCAAGCCCATCTGGGGCCTGGCGGTGCTCGCGCTCGCGGCGGCGCTGCTCGGCGTCGGCGCGTTCGCCGGCCTCGAGGTGGAGACCGGGCTGCTCATGATCGCGGGCGGCTGTCTGGTCCTGTTCGTCGCGGTGTCGATGCTCGCCCACCGGGTCATCGAGCCGATCGCCCGGACGCTCGGCCGGCCCCTGCGCGCGGTGAGCGGTGCCACCGGCCATCTCGCTTCAGAGAACGCCGCCCGCAACCCCGCGCGCACGGCCAGCACGGCCGGCGCGCTGATGATCGGCCTGGCGCTGGTCACGCTCGTCGCGACGCTCGGCGAGGGGTTGCGCTCCTCCAGCCGCGACGCGCTCGAGCAGCAGGTGACCGCGGACTTCGTCGTCACCTCGGGCAACGGCTTCGACACCATCCCGCGCGCCGTCGGCGAGGCCGTCGCCGGGGTGCCCGGGGCAGAGGTCTTCCCGATCCGCCACGACCGCGTCAAGGCGTTCGGCGACGAGGTGTCCGTCGACGCGGTGCGCGAGGGCAGCGAGGCGGTCGTCAACGTATCCGCCGTGCCCGAGCAGGGCGAGGCGATCCTCGAACGCGACTACGCCGCCGACAACGGCTTGGCGATCGGGTCGGAGTTCTCCTTCACCGGGCCCGACGGCCGCAGGTTCGGGCTCACCGTGGCCGGGTTCCAGGACCGGACGTCGGTGCAGAACATCGACCCGGTGCTGGCGAAGGTGATCATCAACCAGGCCACCTTCGACGAGAGCTTCCCGCGGCCTGGGGACCAGTACGTCCTCGTGGCCGGCACGCCGGAGCTCGCGGCGATCGATGCCGCCATCGCCGCGTTCCCCGACGTCGAGGCCGACACCCGCGCCGGCTGGGTCGACACGCGCGTGGAGGGGATCAACATGCTCCTGAGCCTGCTCTACGTGCTGCTCGCCCTGTCGGTGATCGTCTCGCTCTTCGGCATGGTCAACACGCTGGTCCTGACCGTGTTCGAGCGCACACGGGAGATCGGCATGCTGCGCGCCGTCGGCATGTCGCGGCGGCAGGTGCGTCGCATGGTGCGCGGCGAGTCCGTCATCACGGCACTGATCGGCGCGACCCTCGGCCTCCCGCTCGGCCTGCTGCTCGCCGCGCTGATGGCCAAGGCGCTCGAGGACGAGGGCATGTCCTTCGCCGTCCCCGTCTTCTCGCTGATTGCCTTCACGATCGTCGCGATCATCGCCGGGATCCTCGCCGCCATCGCCCCCGCCCGCCGCGCCGCGCGACTCGACGTGCTGCGAGCGCTGCAGTACGAGTAGGGCACAATGGAGGACATGGACGAGCCGGCCGGCGAAGACGAGGACGTGCTCTGGGATCCGGACCGCGACCACGAGCGCTAGCGTCGCCAGGCGCTCGAAATGACTCCTGCGGAGCGCCTGCGCGCGATCGATCAGTTCTGTCGCGACATGACTCGCATGGCCATGACGGCGCGAAGGGTTCGTTGAAGGGACCGCCGTTGCGCGAGCTGCACATCGTCGACCTGCTGCGGTCTTTGATCGACGTCAACGTGCAGTTCGGAACAGCCGTTCGCGGTCCGCCACGCCCGGCAACTCCACCTCGGCGGGAACGCCTCGCTCCTGCTCGACCTCGGAGAGGTCGGCGTGGTTCAGCGCCTCCCAGGTCTGGCGCCCTGCGGAACTGAGCGAACGAGCTGACGTGTTCGAGATCGAAGGGATGACCCTGCGCGTCATGGACCGCGCGACGCTGATCGAGCGCAAGCGTTTGCGAGCCAGTCCACAGGACCTCGTCGACATCGCGGCGCTCGAGGCGCTCCCCGAGGAGTGATCGCGCGCGCCGCACCGTCTCCCTGGGTGGGCGCCTCGAGCGGCGGTCGATCCGCGACGGGTTCTTCACCCCGCCGCGGGTGGTGGTCAGCTCGAAGCGCGCTGCCGTCCACGCTGCGCGCACCACGTCAGCCCTCGTTCTTGGCGAACTTGCCCTCGAGGTCCTTGACCACGTCGGGGTCGCGCAGGGTGGTGACGTCACCGAGCTCCTTGCCCTCGGCGATGTCGCGCAGCAGGCGGCGCATGATCTTGCCCGACCGGGTCTTGGGGAGGTCGCCGGTCCAGATGATGCGCTTGGGCCGGGCGAGCTTGCCGATCTTCTTGGCGACGTGATCGCGGATCTCCTCGACGAGCTCGTCGGTCCCCGCGTCATCCTCGCCTTCGAGGGTCACGAAGGCGGTGACCGACTGGCCGGAGTCCTCGTCGGACTGGCCGATGACGGCGGCCTCGGCCACCTTCGCGTGCGAGACGATCGCGGACTCCACCTCGGCCGTCGACATGCGGTGGCCGCTCACGTTGATGACGTCGTCCACGCGGCCGATGACCCAGAAGTAGCCGTCGTCGTCGACCCGGGCGGCGTCGCCGACGAAGTAGGTCTCCTTGCCGAACTTGTCGAAGTAGGTCTCGATGAAGCGGTCCTCCTCCTTGAAGAGGGTGCGCAGCATGCCCGGCCAGGGGCGCCGCAGGGTGAGCAGGCCCTGCTCGGTGCCGGCGTCCTCACCCTCCTCCGTCACGACCGCCGCCTTGATGCCGGGCATGGGCTTCCCGGCCGAGCCGGGCTTGGTCGCGACGAGCGCCGGCAGCGTGGTGATCATGATGCCGCCGGTCTCCGTCTGCCACCAGGTGTCGACGATCGGGCAGCGCTCGCCGCCGATGACCTTGTGGTACCAGAGCCAGGCCTTGGGATTGATCGGCTCGCCGACCGTCCCGAGCAGCTTCAGCGATGACAAGTTGTGCTTGGCGACGTGCTCGACGCCCCACTTCATGCACGCGCGGATGGCGGTCGGCGCGGTGTAGAACTTCGTCACCCGGTACTTCTCGCACAGCTCCCACCAGATGCCCTTGTGCGGATAGTCGGGGCCGCCTTCCCACATCACCGACGTGCAGCCATTGGCGAGCGGGCCATAGACGATGTAGGAGTGGCCGGTGACCCAGCCGACGTCGGCCGAGCACCAGTAGACGTCCTCCTCGGGCTTGAGGTCGAAGACCGCCTGGTGGGTGTAGGCGACGTGCGTGAGGTAGCCGCCGCTCGTGTGCAGGATGCCCTTGGGCTTGGCGGTCGAGCCGCTGGTGTAGAGGATGAAGAGCGGGGTCTCGGCGTCGAACGGCTCGGCCGGGCACTCGGCGTCGGCGGCGGCCATCGCCTCGTCAAACCAGACGTCGCGCTCACCCATCGGGGCGTCGTTGTCGGCGTGGCGGACGACGAAGATCTTCTCGAGCGAGTCCAGGTCGCCCATGACCTCGTCGACCTGCGCCTTGATGTCGGCCGTCTTTCCCTTGCGCCGAGCGCCGTCGACCGTGATCAGCGCCTTGGCGTCGGAGAACTCCATCCGCTCGCGCACGCTGCCGGGCGAGAAGCCGCCGAACACCACGTTGTGGATGGCGCCGATGCGGGCGCAGGCGAGCATCGCAACAGCGACCTCGGGGATCATGGGCAGGAAGATCCCGACCACGTCGCCCTTCTCGATGCCGTGGTCGCGCAGCGCGTTGGCGAAGCGCTGGACGTCGCGGTGCAGGTCTGCGTAGGTGACGTCGCGCGTCTCCCCCTGCTCGCCGTGCCAATGGAAGGCGACACGGTCGCCGTTGCCCGCCTCGACGTGCCGGTCGACGCAGTTGTGGGCGACGTTGAGCGTGCCACCCTCGAACCACTTGTAGAACGGTGGGTCGTCCTCGTTGAGGACGGTGTCCCAGTCCTTCGCCCAGTCCAGCGCGCGGGCGCGCTCGGCCCAGAAGCCCCGATAATCGGCCTCGGCCTCGTCGTAGATGCCGGCGTCGGTGATCAGCGCCTCGGACGCGAACTGCTCGGGCGGATCGAAGGTCTCGACCTCGAGCAGGGTCTCGAGGTCCTGTTCCAGCGTGCTCTCCTCAGGGGCCATGAGGAGAGTCCTACCCGATTAGGTGCGGCGCTTGCGCTTGCGCTTCTTCGACGACGGGTGCGGCACCTCGCGCGTGGCGCGCGCGGCGGTCTCGACTGCGACGGGGTCGGGCTCGGCGAGCTTGCCCTTCGCCCGCATGCGCTCCTCGCGCAACTCGGCGGCGGTCGGCCACGGCTCCTCCCGCCCGGTGACCCAGGCCGGCGGCTGTCCGCCCATCCAGCGGCCAAGCAGCAGCGGGACGAGGAAGATGGTCCACAGCGGCAGCAGCGGCGGGAACTGGATCGGCCCGAGCAGCATCGGCGACAGCGCCGCGAACATCCCGAGGATGCCCATGGTCTTGGTGAGCAGGCCGGCGCGCATGGCGTTCAGGGCGACGAGCGCCCCACCGACCGCGAAGGTGAGCGATCCCAGGATCAGCAGGCCGGACCCGACGTCGCCGCTGCTCGGGGACTGGGTCGCGGCGTCGACGGTGCCGTCGCCGTCGAGCACGTTGCCGGTGAGCTGCTGCTGGGCCAGGTACAGCGTGAGGATGGAGGCACCGAGCAGCGCGCCGCCGACCGCCGGTGCGGGCAGCGCGAAGCGGGCCAGCTTCGGGCGACGCGCGCGGGTGCAGGTGCCCAGGTAGGACAGCACGAGCCCGGTTCCCAGCAGGCCGAGGGAGACCATGACCCGCCAGCCCAGCGCGAAGCCGAGGTTGTCGTCCTCGTACTGGAACGTCGCCGTCCTCGCCGTGGGCTGCTCGCCGATCGGGCCCGGCCGCTCGAGGTTCTGCAGCGAGTCCAGCAGCAGGGAGCTGGGCGCGTCGCTGACGGACACCCGGTAGTAGAGGATCAGGGCTCCGACGACGCCGAGCAGGCCGCCCAGGGCGGCGATCGCCGCTGCCCGCGGACGCGTGCGCTCCTCCCACGCCAGCTGATCGTCCGCGTCGGCCACCGCCATGGCCGGAAGCTTAGGGTCCCTCTATGCGATGCCCCGCGTGCGGCGCCACGCTGGCGCCCTGGCGGCGGGCCGGCGACAACGAGCCGGCGTCAGCCGCCACGCGGCTGCTGCTGCGCTGCCCGGAGTGCGGGACCGCTCGCACCGCCGGTCCGCCGCCCGCCGATGCGCACCAGACGGGCGCCTACGCGCCCGGCGCCCCGCGCGGATCGCGCGCGGCGGCTCCGCTGCTGCGGGCGTTTGACCGGCGCCGGCTGGGGCTGCTGTCGCAAGCGAGCGGGCCGCTGCTCGACGTCGGCGCCGGCCGCGGGCGGTTCGTGGCGTACGCACGCGCGCACGGGTTCCCGGACGCGCGCGGCATCGAGCCGTCCTCGCGCTCGAGCGCGCCGCACGTCGACGCGGTCGCCCTCGAGGACGCGGCGTTCGCCGACCTCGGCGCGATCACGCTCTGGCACGTCCTGGAGCACGTCGAGGACCCGGGCGCCGCGTTGGAACGGCTGCGCGGCTGGCTGCGGCCTCAAGGATCGCTGCTGGTCGGGGTGCCCGACCTCGACTCACTCCAGGCCCGCGTCGGCGGACCGCGCTGGTACCACCTCGACCTCCCGCGCCACCGCACCCACTTCACCGCCCGCGGCCTGCGCATCCTGCTCGAGCGCACGGGGTTCACGATCCGCCGCAGCGAGCACGTCCTGCTCGAGCACAACCCCTTCGGCCTGTGGCAATCGGCGGTCAGCCGCGTCACGCCGACGCCCTCCTGGCTCTACCACGCGCTCAAGCGCAACGCGCCCCTGCGTGCCGCCGACGCCGTACCGACCGCGCTCGCGCTGCCGCTCGTCCCGGTGGCCCTCGCCGTCGAGGCGGCGGCCGGCGCGGGAGGCCGCGGAGGCACCGTCGCGATCCTCGCGAATGCCTAGATGGTTGATTCCAAATCCTCCGTGGTCGTGCTTTCCCGTCAGGTGGATGCCAGGCGCCGACCGGATCCGAAGGGAATACGGACGTATTCACGAGGATTCGGGTGGCGATCTGGCGCCGCATGGCGGGCAAGCACGCGCCACCCGAATTTGGAAATCAACCATCTAGGCTGGAGAACATGGAAGGCTTTGGATTCTTCAACGATCCCGACCTGCAGAAGCGGCTCGCCGAGATGGCCGAGCAGATGCAGGGCGCCCAGAACATCGCCTGGGCCGACAACGCGATCAAGCTCGCCGTCGACATGACGGTCGCCGCCATCTCCCGCATCAACGTGCAGGGGTCGGCCGAGGATCAGGCGGCGCAGATCCGCAGCGTGATGAGCGTGGTCTTCCCGGAGGCCGTCACGCTCGTGCGCGAGGCGCGCCAGGGTCTCTCCTAGCCGGCCTGCCGTCGTCGCCGCGCGCGGCCTTGCCGGAGGCGATCGCCTCGCGGAAGGAGCGGAAGTTGAAGATCGTTATCAGCGCGACGAATCCCACCGCCAGCGAGAACGCGCCGATGGCGATCTGCTGACCGACGGAGTAGGCGGCGACGACGCTCGACCCGCCGAAGACCTTCACCAGCAGCGCCTGCTGCACGCCGGCGCCGCCGGGTGTGAAGGGCAGCAGCGCGGCGATCGCGTTCACGCCGAGCACGAGCAGGACGTTGCGCACCGATCCGCCGACGCCGAACGCCTCCAGCAGGCACCAGAACGCTGCGAAGCGGAACAGCCACCCGGCGAACTGCACGGCGAACACCTCGCGCAGATAGCGGCGGCGGTCGCCCAGGATCGCGAAACCCTGACGGACGCGCTCCCAGAAGGCCCGCACGCGCGCGCTCAGCAGCGCGAAGAGCACGAAGACGAGGACGCCGAGGACCGTCAGCCCGAACAGGGTGCCCTTCGGGTGCTCGGCGAGGAAGGACAACTCGAAGGCCCCGAGCTCCGGGAAGTCGGGCAGCTTCGGGAACGCCCCCTGCGAGAAGGCGAACGCCAGCACGGGAACCGCGATGACGAGGTCGTAGATGCTCTCGACGAACATCGACGAGCCGACCGCCGGATAGCTCGAATGCGGGATCGACGTCTTGGTCAGGAACATCTTCATGACGTCGCCGCCGCGGGCGGGCACGACGTTGTTGAAGCCGTAGGCGGCCATGTAGGCGCCCCACACGCGGCGCCATTCGAATCGCTCGTCGGGATAGGCGGCGCGCAGGACGTTGAACCACGCGCGCGAGCGCAGCGCGAGGTAGATCCCGAAGAGGGTCAGCCCCAGGATCAGGACGAGCCAGTCGACCCGCGCGAGGTTCGCGAAGAACTCGCCGACGGAGTCGAAGAAGGAGCCGATGGAGGCGAGGACCACCGCGGGTCACCGTACCCTCTTGCGATGCGCCGCCTGATCGGCCTGAGCGTCGTCCTGGCGGCGCTGTTCGGCGTCTTCTGGATCCTGCGGCCGCTGTCTGAGGCCGAGGTGCGCGACTTCATCGAGCCGACCGACGCCTTCGCCGCGCCGCTCTACGTCGCCGTCGGCGGGGTACTCGGCGCGTTGCTTGTGCCCGGCCCGCTGCTGGCCGGTGCGTCCGGCCTGCTCTTCGGGACGCTGACGGGCTTCTTCGTGACGATCGCAAGCGCCGTCGTCAGCGCGCTGATCTCGCGGGCGATCGGGGCCCGCGCCGCGCGCAACTCGCCGGCGCACGACGCCGCCCTGGCCGTGACGGTCCGCCGCCACGGGGTCCTCGCGGTGATCGCCCAGCGACTGGCGCCCGTGGTCCCGGACGGGCCGTTCAACTACGCGTTCGGCGTGGCCGGAGTTGGCGCGTGGCCGCTCGTGCTCGGCACGCTGATCGGGTCGTCGCCGCGGGCCTTCGCCTACACCGCGCTGGGGGACTCGATCGACGACCCTGCGTCGCCGCTGTTCATCGTGGCGGTCGCCGTCGTCGTGCTCACCGGCGCCCTCGGCGCGGTGATCGCCCTGCGGATGCGCCGGACCCAATGAGCGAAGCGGTCACTGAAGCCCTTTGTGAGACACGGACTTGCCCGCGCAGCGACGCAAGCGGTGCTCAGCTTGCGGGCGCCTGGACGATGCGGTCGTCGCCGGGGCGCGGCGAGCCGCGACCGTCGCGGTTCGACGTGGAGAACCAGATGCCGCCGCCAGGCGCCTTGACCACCGTGCGGACGCGACCGTACCGGCCGCCGAATCGCAGTCGCGGCGTCCCCGCGCGCTCGCCGTCGAGCTTGATCGAATACACGCCCTCGCCCTGCAGCGCAGCGACGAAGAGCCGGCTGCCGACGATGGCGGCGCCGCTCGGCGAGGCCTCGCTGGTCGCCCACGTGACCTTCGGGTTCTCGAAGCGCGCGTCGTCGGCGCGGCCCTCGACGACCGGCCAGCCGTAGTTGCGGCCCGGCTTGATCAGGTTGACCTCGTCGAAGCGGTCCTGGCCGAACTCCGCCGCCCACAGCCGGCCGCGCGAGTCGAAGGCCAGGCCCTGGACGTTGCGGTGGCCGAGTGAGAACACGATCGAGCCCTTGATCGGGTTGTCCTTGGGCGCACTCCCGTTGGGATTGAGGCGCAGGATCTTGCCGTTGGGCGACGAGCGGTCCTGCGAGAGCCCGGTCTGCCCGACCTCGCCCGTGCCCACGTAGAGCTTGCCGTCCGGGCCGAAGGCGATGCGGCCGCCGTTGTGGATGAAGCCGCGCCGGATGCCGGTGAGCACCGGCTTCTCCGGGCCGCTGAGCTTGAAGCGGGTGATGCGGTTGTCCGTGCGCGACGTGTAGTACGCGTAGACGAGCTTGTCGCGCTTGTAGTCCGGCGACACGGCGAGGCCGAGCAGGCCGCCCTCCCCCGCGCGGGTGTCCGCCGCGCCCAGTGTCTTCACCGGCGTGCGCTGCCCCCGTTACGCGGGACCCGCTTGATGTCGCCCGTGGTGCGCTCGGCGACGAGCGCGTCGCCGTCGGGCAGGAACGCGATCCCCCAGGGGACCTCGAGGTTCGTCGCGATCGTCTTGCCGGTCACCTTGGCGGTGGTGGCGGCGGGGGTCGGGGCCGCCGGCGTCAGTGCGGCCGCGAGGACGATGGAGACCAGGGAACGCATAGGCAGTGCCTTCCCAGTCCGTTTCGCGACACGCCCGTTACGGTCCGTCGCCGAGCCGGCGGGCGCGTGCGCGTCAGCTGGAGCCGCCGCCGCAGCCTCCGCCGCCACAGCCGCTGCTGCCGCCGCTGTCGGAGCCGCCGGTGCTGTCGGAGCCGCCGGTGCTGTCACGCGATTCGCCGTCTGAGCCCGAGTAGAAGTACGGAACGCCCCAACTGCTGTCCGATCTCCGGTGGCGCCAGCTGCGGCTGCGCCCGCCCCCGCCCGACCGTGCCGCAACCGTGAGGGCGAGCACGACGATCGCGATGAAGATGACCAGTATGAGCATGGTGAGCGGGATTGTCCTCCGCTTCCTCAAGGATGCCTAATCTCGCGGGCAGCATGCGATGGCGTCGCGTAAGCCCGGAGCGCACGCGGATGGCGGTGGAAGCGCTCGAGCTGCCGAACGCCGTCTTCAAGACCTGCCCGTGGCAGCCGCGCGAGCTGGTCGAGCTCGGCCTGCGCCAGTGGCTGCGCTGCGCCGGCGCTGCGCTGCGCGACGACCGGGTGATCGGGATGCCCTCGCGCGCGGCCGACGAGGCCTGGCACGGCCTGATCCTGTGCACCCCTCGCTACGCGGAGTTCTGCGATGCGGCCTACGGGCGCTTCCTGCACCACCGCCCCGACGGGACGGGCGACGGCGATCCGATGGCAGCGCAGCTCGCCCGCACCGAGATCGCCTGGAGGCTTGTCGCCCAGCCGGGCGAGACGTGCGTGCTGTGGGACCTCGACGCGCGCGTGGGCGCCGCCTGGAGTTGACGGGCCCGCGGCCTGACCGCTCGCTGCCGGCGCGGCAGCGGCCGCGAACTGCTCGACGTGCCGGGTGCGCGGGGCTCGACGCGTCCACCGTCGACTTTCCGACGGGATAGTTGAACCTGGGAAGCGCGAAACCGCATCGGGTGAGAAAGCGCAGGAACGCGCGCTCGAGGCCCTCCCGGGTCTGCGCGAGCTCGGGCGTGTGCTCGGCGATCGCTCGGCGCAGCTTGCCAGCGCCTGGATAGCCGCGACGGAGAGTCAGTCGTTCAGGGCCGATCCCGTGACGGAACTCGAGCTCGGCGAGGACGCCTTTGAGTTCCCACACCGAGAGCGCCGGGGCCAGGTCGAGCGGGATGCGGTGCAGGGCGGTGATCGGCATGCCGCGCAGATGACCTCGCTCGCCGTCGGCCAGTTTCAGCCGGTGCCATTGGATGCCGTCGAGTGGCCGATGATCGTTGCGGACGGCGACGTGGATGACCGGCGGGCGCCGCGGGAGCACGCGCGCCCACCACCCCGCCGACTGCGCGCAGAGGCAGGATCCGGCGCCGCCCGCCAGGATCGCCGCCGCGTGCCAGGACGTGAACGGCATCAATGAGGGAGGCACCATCGAATACACGCCCGGGTGAACCTCGTGGAGGCGGCCGGCCCGCAGCGCGCGAGCGATCGAAGCCTTCGCAACGCCTCGCCGGCGCAACTGCATCCAGCTGACCATCCCGTGCTGTCTGAGCGCAACCGCGCTTGATTGGTCCCGGAAACCGGAACCTATGGAGCGTGGTTGGGCTCTCACCCCCTAAGTGAAAGCCGGATCACCGCTACCGAACAAGACGCAGAGGTGACAGAACTACTTCAATAGACGACTGAGACGGCGATCCTTCAGGACGCGGTCGCCGGTCTGGCAGTGCGGGCAGTAGGTCATCACGTAGTCCTCGAAGAAGACCGCCTCGAGGACCGTGGTGCAGCGCAGGCAGGGCTCGCCTTGGTGGGCGTGGATGCGCGCGACCTTGGCCTGCTTGTCGGGCAGAGGGAGCGTCCAATGCTCCCCGTAGTACGCGATCGCCCGTGCCATCTCCTCGCGGATCGCGGCGCGGAGCGCCTCGGTCTCCTCGTCGGAGAGGTCGTTGCCGCGCTTGAAGGGCGATAGGCAGGCCTGCCAGAGGATGTCGTCGACCCAGGTGCGGCCGATGCCGGCGATCACCTTCTGGTCGCGCAGCTGGGTATGCAGCGGTCGCGCCCCGGCCAGACGCTCGCCCAGCGGTGGCGGGTCCGGCCACGCTTCGGGGCCGAGGGTCGCGAGATGATCGTCGCCTTCCAGGTCCTCGGAGCGATAGAGCCGAACCCACGCCGCCTGCTTGGACCCGAACTCCCGCACCCGCAACTCGCGATCTGAGTCCAGGCGCAGGAGCAGACGCGAGGTCCGATCCTTCAGGGAGGCCCGCTTATGAAACAGCTGCAAGCGGCCCGCGTTCATCAGATGCACGAGGATCACCACGCCGGAATCGACCCGGATCAGCAACAGCTTGCCCCGGCGCTCGATCGACCCGATGACGGTCCCGTCCAGACCGTGCAGCGGCGGGTCGAAGGTCTTGAGCACGTTGACCCCCGGGGCCAGCGTCGATTCGATGCGAGCGCCGCGCACCGCAGCGTCGAGCAGCCGCGCGGTGACCTCCACCTCCGGGAGCTCAGGCATACGCTCCGACTGTATGGATTCCTGGGTGGCCGAGAGCGCGCAGCGCATCGCCGCGCGCGCCGAGCGCGAGCTCGAGGCGCTCGTAGGCGTCTCCTCTCCGTCGGGCGACGTGCCGGGCGCGCAGGAGTGCATCGCCGTCTGCGCCGCCCTGCTGCCCGACGCGGCCACGATCGAGCGGCCGGCGTGCTCGTCGCCTGACCACGCCCCGGACCTGCTTGCGCGCGTGGCGGGCACCGGGAGCGGCCGCGTGCTGCTGCTCGGCCACGTCGACACCGTCGTGGCCCACGGCAACCACCAGCCGTTGCGCCGTGACGAGGGCCGCCTCTACGGGTCGGGCACGGTGGACATGAAGGGCGGCGTCGTCCTCGCGCTCGGGGTGCTGCGCGCGCTCGCAGCCCGCACGGAGCTGTACGCCGAGCTCGCGCTGCTGGTGGTCTGCGACGAGGAGTGGCGCACTGCGCCCTTCCGCCACGCCGAAGCCTTCGCCGGCTGGGACGCGTGCCTGTGCTTCGAGGCCGGCGAGACGACGGCCGACGGGGAGGACGCTGTCGTCGTCGCGCGCAAGGGGGCGGGCACGCTGCACGTCCGCGCGCACGGTCGTGCCTCGCACTCGGGCTCGGCGCCCGACGCTGGCCGCAACGCGCTGCTGGCACTCGCGCAGGTCGCCCAGGCCGTCACCACCCACCACGACCCGGCGGGTGAGCTCCGCCTTACCGCCGTGCCGACGATCCTCAACTCCGGCGAGGCTTTCAACGTCGTTCCGGGCGACGGCGAGCTGTACTGCGACCTGCGCGCCGACGACCGCTCGGCGTTCGAAGCCGTCCTCGCCGCCGTGCCCGCAGAGCTCGACGAGGTGCGTCTCGAGTCGCGGCTGCTGCGCGTCTGGCCCGGGATGGACGCGCGCGCCGCCGACGCGCCGGTGCTCGACCGCGCCGCAGCCTCGCTCGGTCGCCCGCTGCACGGACATGCGCGCGGCGGAGCCTCCGACGCCAGCCACTTCGCCTCATGGATTCCCGTGACGATCGACGGGCTCGGCCCGCGCGGAGGTGCGGCGCACAATCCCGGTGAATTTGTCCTGGCCCGGTCCCTGCACGAGCGGGCCGAGGTCGCGCTGGCCGTGGCGCTGGCCGCGCTCAGCGCGCCATAGCGGACAGCTCGGCCGGGCGCAGCAGCAGGATCAGCTCGGACGATGAGCTCACCTTGACGACCGCGAGGCCGCCCTTCTTGAGGTCGACCCGGGCGCCGGTCATGTCGTAGACGATCTGCGCGAAGTCGGGCTCGTGCCCGACCACGAGCACGTGGCCGCGGTGTGCGCCAAGGAGCTCCGCCACGTCGGCGCGGGCGAACTCCCCGGCGATCGCCTTGACCTCGACCACCTCCACGCCGAGCGATGCGACGGCGAGGCGCGCGGTGTCGCGGGCCCGCAGCTTCGGGCTCGCATAGCACGCGTCGAACTTCACGCGCATGCCCTTGAGCGCGCGCCCGGCGGCGGTCGACTGCCGCTCGCCCTTGGGCGTCAGCTCGCGCTTGCCATCGTCGGAGCGGGCGTCGTGCGGGACCGCCTCGCCGTGCCGCAGCAGCCACAGGTGCTTGGCCATCGGCCGCGCAGCGTAGTCACGACTTGTTACAACCTGAGGCGTGCGTGGACTCCTGGTCGACTTCGGCGGCGTGCTGACCTCGAACGTGTTCGCGTCCTTCGCGAGCTTCTGCCGCGCCGAGGGCCTGGACCCCGACCACGTCAAGCAGCTTTTCCGCGGCGACGAGAAGGCGCGGGATCTGCTCGTCCGTCTGGAGACCGGCGCGCTCGCGGAACCCGACTTCGAGGCCGCCTTCGCCGCCAAGCTGGGCCTGCCTGCCGACGACCTCATCGCCCGCCTCTTCGGCGGCATCGCGCCCGACGAGGCGATGATCGGCGCCGTGCGCGCGGCAAGGGAGCAGGGCATCGTCACCGGCCTGCTCTCGAACTCGTGGGGCATGGCGACCGACTATGCGGCGCTCGGGCCCGGTCTCTTCGACGCGCAGGTGATCTCGGCGCAGGAGGGCATGCGCAAGCCCGACCCGCGCATCTATCCGCTCGCGGCGCAGCGCATGGAGCTGGACCCGACGGAGATCGTCTTCGTCGACGACCTCGGCTTCAACCTCAAACCCGCACGTGCGCTCGGCATGACGACCGTCCTGCACGCCGACGCGGCCACGACGCTTTCCGAGCTCGAGCGGCTGCTCGGCGTCGAGCTGCGCTGATCATCGGTCACGCGCGAGGTCTGCGAGCTCACGGCCATGCAGGCCGGGCCCGCCGCTCTCGCCGCGGCGTAGTCCAAAACGGAGTATTCGCTCTGCGTATACGTAGTGTGTATAGTCGCCGCATGTCGATCGGAAACACGTTTCTCGGGCTGCTGGAGACGGGCCCGAGCCATGGTTACGACCTCAAGCGGGCCTACGACGAGCGCTTCGGCCAGGACCGGCCGCTTGCCTACGGCCAGGTGTACGCCACCCTCTCGCGCCTGCTCAAGGGCGGGCTGATCACGGTCGACGGGGTCGAACCCGGCAGCGGACCTGAACGCAAGCGCTACGCGATCACCGACGCCGGCGTCGCCGATATCGATGCGTGGCTCGCCCAGCCGGAGAAGCCCGAGCCGTACCTGCAGAGCACGCTGTACGCGAAGGTCGTGCTCGCCCTGCTCACCGGGCGGTCGGCCGACGCCGTGCTCGACACCCAGCGCTCGGAGCACCTTGCGCTAATGCGCGGGCTGACGCGCCGGAAGGCGGGCGGTGATCTCGCCGACCAGCTCATCTGCGACCACGCCCTCTTTCATCTGGAGGCCGACCTGCGCTGGCTCGAGCTCACGGCCGCGCGCCTTGACGGACTCGCGGAAACGCTCGTGGCGGCATGACCGGCTCCCTGCTCGAAGCCAGCGACCTCCACAAGGCCTTCGGCCGGACGACCGCGCTCGACGGCGCCGACTTCACTGTCCAGGCGGGCGAGACCGTCGCGGTGATGGGGCCGTCGGGCTCCGGGAAGTCGACGCTGCTGCAGTGCCTGGCCGGACTGGTCAAGCCCGACGCGGGCAGCGTGCGCTTCGACGGACGCGAGCTCACGACCGCGTCGGACGCCGAGCTGTCCGCGCTGCGGCGCACCGCCTTCGGCTTCGTCTTCCAGTTCGGCCAGCTGGTGCCCGAGCTGTCGTGCGCGGAGAACGTGGCGCTCCCGCTGCGGCTGACCGGCACCGGACGCCGCGACGCTGAAGCCCGGGCGAAGGCGTGGCTCACGCGGCTGGAGGTCTCAGACGTCGCGCGCAAGACCCCGGGCCAGGTGTCGGGCGGACAGGCGCAGCGCGTCGCCGTAGCCCGCGCGCTGGTCACCGGACCCAGGGTGATCTTCGCCGACGAGCCGACCGGCGCGCTCGACTCGCTGAGCGGCGAGCGGGTCATGCGGCTGCTCGGGGAGGCGGCGCGCGACAGCGGCGCCGCCGTCGTTCTGGTCACCCACGAGGCCCGCGTCGCCGCGTACTCCGACCGCGAGATCGTCGTCCGCGACGGCCGCACCCCGACTGCAGCTCTGGCCGCATGAAGCGCATGTGGGCCGAGCTGGCACTCGGCGCGCGCTTCGCGCTCGCCGGCGGCCGCAGGGCGCGGCTTCGCACCGCGCTGACCGCCGTCGGTGTCGGGCTGGGCGTGGTGCTGCTGCTCGGAGCGACAAGCGTCCCGACGCTCGTGGACGGACACCGCGACCGTGCACGTGCACGCGACTCCCTGCGCTTCGAGAACATCCCGAAGCACGCCGGTCCGCGGACGCTGCTCGTCGCCTCCACCTTCACCCAGTTCCGCGGCGACACGATCAACGGCCTGCTGGTGAGGCCCGAAGGCGCGCGACCGCCGGTTCCGGCAGGGCTGCGGGAGCTGCCCGGTCCGGGGGAGATGGTTGTCTCACCGAAGCTCGCCGAGCTGCTCGACTCGCCCGACGGACAACGACTCCTCGCCGGCCGCTTTCCCTACGAGCGCGCCGGGACGATCGCCGCCGAGGGCCTGAGCGGCCCGCGCGAGCTCTACTTCTACGCCGGCTCCGACGTGCTCGAGCAGGGCGGCGCCACGCGCCGCATCGACGCGTTCGGCTCCCAGATGCCGCCCGAGCCGCTCGACGCCGTGCTGGTGCTGGTGGTCGCCGTCGTCGTCGCAGTCCTGCTGCTTCCCGTGGCCCTCTTCCTCGCCGCGGCCGTGCGCTTCGGCGGCGAGCAGCGCGACCGCCGGCTGGCGGCGCTGCGGCTGGTTGGCGCCGACGCCTGGATGACGCGCCGCATCGCCGCCGGCGAGGCGATGCTCGCGGCCGGGGTCGGGATAGCGGTCGGCGTCGGGCTCTTCCTTGCCCTGCGACCCGCCGCCGAACACCTCGCGCCGTTCGACGTCGGCGTCTATGCGAAGGACGTGCGCCCCGGCGCCGTGCTGATGGTGTGCGTGCTCCTGCTCATCCCGGCGATCGCGGTCGGCGTCAGCCTGCTCGCGCTGCGCTCGGTGACCATCGACCCGCTCGGCGTCGTGCGCAGGGCTCCGCCGCGGAGACGGCGGCTCTGGTGGCGGCTGCTGCTCCCGGCGGCCGGGGGCGCCCTGCTCGTGCCGCTCCTGGGAGTCGACATCGCGGCCGGCGAGTCGTTCAGCGCCCTGCAGGTCGCGGGCGGCGTGACGATGCTGATGGTCGGCATCGCGGCGCTGTTGCCGTGGCTCGTGGAGACCGCGGTCCGGAGACTCGGAGGCGGCGGGGTCGCCTGGCAGCTAGCCGTGCGCCGGCTGCAGCTCGACAGCGGCACCTCGGCCCGCGTCGTGAGCGGCATCGCGGTCGCGGTGGCCGGCGCGATCACGCTGCAGACCCTGTTCGCAGGAGTGGACGACCGGTTCGTCGCGACGTCGGGAGTCGAGGCCGGCACGATGCTGGTCTCGTCTGAGGTCACGAATCCCGACGCGCGGGTGGAGACGCTCGAGACGGGCCTGCGGCAGATCGGCGGCGTATCGGAGGTCTTCGCCACGGCGAGCTACCGGTTGCGCACGGAGCGCGGCCCCAAGCGTGAGCTCTACGTGGCGTCGTGCCGCAGCATCGAGACGCTGATCGCGGCCGCCGGCTGTCGCGAGGGCGACGCGTACATCGCCGACGCGAGCCGCGCGCGGGCCCGGCCCGGGGAGGCCGTGCGCGTCGACGGTGGCGGAACGTGGACCATCCCGCCCGGCGCGCGGACCGGGTCGCTGCGCAAGCGCTTCAGCGGCTACCTCGCGACCGGGGTCCTGGCCACCCCGGACGCCGTCGCCGAGCTCGCGCTGCCCGCCCGCAGGCTCTCCGCGAACGCGGTCTACGACCCCGGCCGCCCCGATACGGTCGAGCAGATCCGCACGGTCGCGGCGCTCGCCGGTCCGGTCGTCTACGTCGACGACCCCGCCAATCCCAACACGGACGCCGACTTCGCGGCCGTGCAGCGCGGGCTGTTCGTGGGCGCGGTGGGAGTCCTGCTGCTGATCGCCGCGAGCATGCTCGTCAGCACGCTCGAGCAGCTGCACGACCGGCGGCGGCTGCTCGCCGCGCTCGTCGCGTTCGGAACCCCGCCGCGCACCATAGGCCGGTCGGTGCTGCTGCAGACCGCCGTGCCCGTCGCGCTCGGGCTCGGGCTGTCGGTGGTGACGGGGGCCGCGCTGGGAGCGCTGCTGCTGGAGCTCGTCAACGCACCCGTGCGCGTGGACCTGCCGGTCATCGCGGGCATGACGGCGGCCGGCGCCGCCGTCGTCCCCCTGGTCACCGCGCTCAGCCTGCCGGCCCTCCGGTGCCTGATGCGGCCGGAGGGCTTACGGGCCGAGTGAGCGCGGCTTCACACGAGCGGGAGCAGGGTCTGCCAGGCTTGCCCCCATGCGCGCACCCTCCTCCTGGGGGTGTTCCCGCTGGCCGGCGCGATCTCGCCCGACGGCAGGCGCTACTGGACCGTGGACGGCGGACGGGACACGGCGTTCGTGCACATCATCGACTTGGCGACGGGCAAGGAGCGCCAGAGGCTGCCGATTCCCGGAGGCAACATCAGCATCGTCTTCGCCCCGACGGCAAGCGGGCGTACGTCTCGGGTCTCGAGGCCGCCGACGAGGACGGCTGAGGCGGGTCTCAGTCGCGCTTGCCGCGGCCGTACATCAGCTTCGTGACGCGGCCGAGCAGCTTCGTCATGCGGGGCGTGTAGCCCATCATGTGCAGGTCCTTCTTCATCGGCGCGTAGCGCGTGATGAGCAGGGACTGCTGGCGGCAGAACTTCTGGATCCCGCCCGGCCCGTGGCGGTAGCCGAGGCCGGAGGTCTTCCAGCCGCCCATCGGCAGCTCCGTGGCGAGGTAGTTGATCTGCGCGTCGTTGACCGTGACCACGCCGGCCTCGATCTGGCGGGCGACGCGCTCGGCGCGAGCCACGTCCGAGCCCCACACCGACGCGGCGAGCCCGTACAGCGAGTCGTTGGCGAGGTTGATCGCCTCCGCGTCGTCAGCGACCTTCATGATCGGCAGCGTCGGCCCGAAGGTCTCCTGGAGCATGCAGGTCATGGTGTGGTCGACGCCGGTGATGACGGTCGGCTCGTAGAACATCCCGTTCTCGCGGCGGCCCTTGCCGCCGGTGGCGATCGTCGCTCCCTTGTCGCGCGCGTCCTGCACGTGGGACTCGATGACGTCGTACTGCGGCGGGAAGGTGATGGCGCCGAGGTCGACGGTGCCCGGGCCGGCGGACGGGCCCTGGCGCAGGTCGCGGACCTTCTCGGTGACCTTGGCGACGAACTCGTCGTACACGGGCGCCTGGACGTACACGCGCTCAGTCGAGATGCAGGTCTGGCCGGCGTTCTGCATCGAGTAGTGCACCGCGGCGTTGGCGGCACGTTCCACGTCGGCGTCGTCGAGGACGATCATCGGGTCCTTGCCGCCGAGCTCGAGGCTGACCGGGATGAGGCGCTCCGCAGCGCGCATGGCGACCTTCTTTCCCGTGCGCGTCGAGCCCGTGAACATGACCATGTCGACGAAGTCGATCAGCGCGGCGCCGGTTTCGCCGTAGCCGGGGATCGTGGTGAAGACACCCTCGGGTAGGCCGCACTCGCGCATGCCCTCGGCCATCAGCAGCGACGTCAGCGGAGTGACCTCCGACGGCTTGAGCACGACGCTGTTCCCGGCCGCCAGGGCGGGGATGGCGTCCCCGAACGAGTTGGTCAGCGGGTAGTTCCAGGGCCCGATGATGCCGACCACGCCGACCGGCCGATAGCGGACGACCAGCTTGCGGCCGAGCACGAACGGGTTCGCACTGTGGATCTTCTCGTCGGCCAGGTAGTCCGGGCCCTTCTTGGCCCAAAAGCCGAAGGCGTGCGCGGCGTAGCCGAGCTCGGCCAGCTGCGCGTCCTCGTAGGTCTTGCCCGTCTCGGACACGATCGTGTCGATGACGCGATCGGCGTTGTCGAGCACCCACTTCTGCGCCCGGCGCAGGATGCGCCCGCGGCCCTCGAAGCCCATCTCATCCCACGCCGGCTGCGCGGCGCGCGCCTTGGCGACGATCGCCTCCACCGCCTCGGGCGGTGTGACCGGCACAGTGCGCACGATCTTGCCCGTCGCCGGGTTCTCGACGGGGATGCTGTCGCGCGCGCCGTTTGACCCGGCGGCGCCCTTCTCGTGCTCGACGGTGGCCATCCCTGGAGGATACGGCCTGGGGCCTACTCCGAGACGGTGACCTTCTCCATCTTGGCGTCTTCCTTGGGCTTGTCGCGACCGTCGGTCTGCAGGCGCTCGATCTGGTCGACGACGCCCATGCCGGCCGTCACCTCGCCGAAGACCGTGTGCTTTCCGTCCAGCCACGGCGCCGCGCCGGTGGTGACGATGAAGAACTGCGAGCCGTTGGTGTTCGGGCCGGCGTTGGCCATCGCCAGCGCGCCGCGGACGATCTTGTGCTCGTTGAACTCGTCCTCGAACTGGTAGCCCGGGCCGCCGGTCCCCGTGCCCTGCGGGCAGCCTGCCTGGACCATGAAGTCGCGGATCACGCGGTGGAAGATCAGCCCGTCGTAGAAGCCGTCCTCGGCCAGCTTGCGGAAGTTCTCGACGGTCTTGGGCGCCGCGTCGTCGAAGAACTCGATGGTGATGTCGCCGTGGTTGGTGGCGATGGTGGCCTGTGACATGCCGCGGAGACTAGGAGCCCGTTGAAAATCGGACGGCCCGGCCGGTGGCGGCGCTGACCGAGCCGGCCGCCGACCGGATCCGAAGGGAATACCGGTGGTCATGCCTATCCGGTTCGTTCCGTGAATGCTGATGTCCGGGAGCGCGATCGGGCCGGCGTGGGCCGGGCGCAGGCCAACTGCAGGCTGGTGAAGAAGGGGAGAGTCGGCCTCGGCGCCGCGCTGCAGCAGTTAGGGGGGTTCTGACCCCCCTTACAGGTGCAGCACACCCGCGAGGTGGGCGGCCGCGCCGTCCTCGCCCCCCTACGGAGCCAACCGGATAGGCATGACCGGTGGTATTTCCGAGGATGCGGGTGGTGGACCGGCTTCCGAGCGGAGCGAGGTTGGACGTCAGCGTCGTCATCCGGACGAGCCGGACTTTTCAACGGGCTCCTAGCCGGGCCGCTAGGCGCGAGCGGCTTCGAGGCGCAGGCCGTTGGCGGCGTTGACCGCCTCGACGACGCGCTCGGCGTCCGCCTCGGGCACCTCGAGCAGCGCGAAGTGCTCGAGCAGCCGGACGTTGCGGATCTGCTCGCCGTCGAGACCGGCGCCGTGGACGGCGGCGATCAGGTCCGCCTCCGACAGGCCGTCGGCGCGGCCGGACCCGGCGATCAGCGCTCGGTAGGCGCCGTTGACCACGACCTCGGGCTCGTCGTTGGGCTTGCGCGTGTGCCGGCGCGTGGGCTCGGTCATCCGCTCGGGCTTGACCTTCGCGCCCTCGGTCCACTCCGCGATCCGGGTGTTGGCGTGGGCCTCGATGGCCTCGAGGTCGCGCTTCTGCTTGGGCTCGATGAAGGTGATCGCGCGCCCCGTGCGGCCGACGCGGCCCGTCCGGCCGATGCGGTGCACGTAGATGTCCGGGGAGTTGGGGACGTCGAAGTTGACGATGTGCGTGACCGTGGAGATGTCCAGGCCGCGCGCGGCGACGTCGGTGGCGACGAGGATCGTCACGCGGCCGTCCTTGAAGGAGATCATCACGCCGTCGCGGCCGCCCTGGGTCATGTC
>JBBJOW010000061.1:0-23726 GCA_037724045.1 Solirubrobacteraceae bacterium | reverse complement strand
CTGCCGGGGTTGAGGTGGCCGTTGGCGCCGGGGTGGCCAGTGGCGCCGGGGCGGAGGTAGCGGTCACTGTGGGAGTCGGACTGGGCGTTGGTGTCGGACTGGGCGTCGGCGTCGGCGTCGGCGTCGGGGTGGGCGTCGGATCGTCATCGCTGATCATGCCGATTCCCTGGCCGTCGCTCACCGTCGCATTCTCCGCAGCCGACAGGTTGACCACAAATCGCTCGTCCGGCTCGTCGACCGTATCGCCCTTCACCTTCACCGCCACCTGCCGCGTCAACTCGCCCGGAGCGAAAGTGACTCTCGGCGTCGCCGCCGCATAGTCGTCAGGAGCCGTAGCGGTGTCATCTGCCGTCTTGAAGTCGACCCGCACAAACTCGCTGCTCGCAGCCGACAGCGAAACCGTGAACGTCGCGTCCTTCTCACCCGCGTTGCCCTCGCTGACCGTGACATCATCAACCGCCAGAGCCGGCACAGGCGGCACGTCATCGTCGGTGATCGTGCCGATCCCCTGGGCATCAGCGATCGTCGCCTGCTGCGGATTGGTGAGATTCACGAAGAAGCGCTCGTCGGGCTCGTCGACCGTGTCGCCCTTGACCGCGACGGTGACCGCCTTGGAGGTTTCGCCCGCCGCGAAGTTGACCGTGCCGCTCACCGCGGTGAAGTCAGCGGGAGCGGTGGCAGTGTCGTCGGCGGTCGCGTAGCCGACCGTCACCGCCTGGGTGCTCGCGCCGGAAAGCGAGACCGTGAACGTGGCGTTGGCTTCGCCGGAGTTGCCTTCTGTCACGGTCGTGTCGCCGATCGAGACCGCCGGAGTCGAAGGGGTCGCGGCCGTGTCGTCGTTTCTGATCGTGCCGAGGCCCTTGTCATCCGCAATCGTCGCGTTCTCGGGCCTCGAAACCTCGACCTCGTAGGTCTCGTCGGGCTCGACGGTCGTGTCGCCGTTCACCTTAATCGTGAGCGTCTTCTCCGTCTCACCAGGAGCGAAGGTCACCGTGCCGCCCCCGACGTCGAAGTCGTCGTTGGCCGTGGCGGTGCCCTCGCGGGAATAGAGGTCGACCCTGACCGTCTTGCCGCTGCGCTCTGAGAGCGAGATCTTGAAGTTCGCGTCGGTCTTGCCCGCGTTGCCCTCGAGCACGCTCACGTCGTCGATCGAGACCGCCGACGGGGCGTCGTCGTCGGTGATCGTCGCGCTGCCCCGCGTGCGGGCGGCCGGGTCGCCCGTGGGGTTTGCCAGGTCGACGAAGAAGCGCTCGTCGGGCTCATCGACGGTGTCGCCCTTGACCGGCACGGTCAGCGTCTTTGTCGTCTCGTTCGCCGCGAAGGTGAGCGTGCCTGCGCCCTGTGGCTCGTAGTCCTCGGGGGCCTTGGCGCTGTCGTCGGCGGTCGCGTAGTCGACCGTGACCGGACTACCGCTGGCAAACGCGAGCGTGACCGTGAAGCTCGCATTGACGGTGCCGCTGTTGCTCTCGGTGACGGTCACGTCGTCGATCGAGGCGCTCGGCGGCGTCGCGGCTGCCGCGAAGCTCGCCCCCACAAAGCGCGCCCTGTCCATCTTCACCGTACAGGCGCCCGAACCCGTGCAGTCGCCCGTCCAGCCCGAGAACTGGCCGCCCCCCGACGGGGTTGGCGTGAGCGTCACCTGGGTGTCGAGCGTATAGGTCTCCTTGCAGTCAGAGCCGCAGTTGATCCCCGCCGGCGAGCTCGTCACCGTGCCCTGGCCAGAGCCCGACCTCGTGACGGTCAGCTCGTAGCTGGGTGCGGGGGCGGTCGCAGCATCGGGTCCCCAGTCGGAGTTGTAGCCGGTGAACAACGAGCGGTTCATCGCGTCCTGGCCCGTGCCGTTGGCGCCCACGGTGTAGACGTCGTAGGTCTGAAAGCTGATGTGCCTCTGGAAGGCGATCTGCGAGCCGTCTGGCGAGAACGCGGGACCGTATTCGGCGGCGCCGTTGTTGGTGCGATTAACCGGCGATCCTGTGCCATCGGCGTTCATCGTGAAGATCTCGCCACCGCGCGTGAAGGCGATCTTCGAGCCGTCGGACGAGAAGCTCGGCGTGCTGGCGTCGGCGACAAGCTGGTTCTGGTCGGTGCCGTCTGGATTCATCGTGTAGAGGGCGCCGTCGCGCCAGAAAGCGATCTTCCTCCCGTCCGGGGAGAAGGCCGGTGATCTCTCGTTAGCTGCGTCGGTGGTGAGGCGCTTCTGATTCTGCCCGCCGGCGTCCATGATGTAGATGTCGTAGTTCCCATCGCTGTTGGCACTGTTGCTCGCGAAGGCGATCTTGCGCCCATTGCGGTCGAAGGCGGCATCGTCCTCGGTCTTGGTTCCCCCGGCGGTCGCGGTGAGGGGCGAGCGGGCCGTGCCGTCGGCGTTCATGACGTAGATGTCGCCACCGCTTGCGTTGCTGGGAGCGCGCGTAAAAGCAATCCTCGCTCCGTTTGCCGAGAAGGCGGGATTTCTGTGGTCGCCCTCCTCGTTGGCGGTGAGCGGAAGCTGCTGCGTGCCGTCGGGCTTCATCGTGTAGATCTCAGCCCCCCTGTCAAAGGCGATCAGGCCGTTGGCGCCAGGGAAGGCAGCCTGGGCGGGAGCGCCCGTGAGTCCGACGGCAACGAGGATCCCGAGAGCGAGACCTCCGCGCCAGGCGCCGCGGCGGTACGGGCGATGAGTCCTTCCGCCAGGGCAGCCCGTCATGCTTGTCCTCGTCACACGCACACGCATCATCACCCTCAGGGCGCGGCCGTATAGAGCTCCGCGGAGCTCAGAGCCGCCGGCCCGAATCCGTCGAGGCCTCCCGTGACCAAGACCTTCCCGTTGTTGAGAAGCGTGGCGGTGTGGTATCCGCCCCGGGCGGCGAGAAGATCAGCGGTGGGGCGCCATCCATCATCGATATCGGCCAGGCGAGGAGCATCGGAGTCGTAGTTGTAGATCTCCGAGGTGTCTTCTCCGCCGGAGTTCCCGGCGATCCGGCCCGCCGCGAGGACGTTGTCGCATGGAGAGCTTCTATTGGTGCCGACGCAGGAGGTGCCGACAAGGCGAGTCGCCGTGTGACCGGCGCGGGCCGTGGTGAGCAGGTTCGTCGGGCTGTGAGCGTTGGTCATGGGGTCGTAGAGGTCGGCGGAGTTGGTGATGATCTCCGCCCCCTGGGTGAAGGGGTCATCGACGCCGGCCTGACCGATGCTTCCGCCGGCCATCAGGACCCTGCCGTCGGATAGCTGCGTGGCGGTGTGATCGGTACGCAGGTCGGTCATCGGGCCGGCCGGGACCCAGATGCCGAGGGCAGGATTGTAGAGCTCTGCCGAGGCGAGCACGGCGCCGCCGCTTGTCCCGACGCTGGTGCCGGTTCTCCCCCCTGCGACCAGGACCATGCCCTTGGTCAGCTCCGCGGCGCCACTGACGACGGGCTCGCTAAGAGCCGTCGCGGTGTGATCGGCGCGGCTCCCGCCGAGCGGACCGGGACAGCCAACGCTCGGCTCCGTGGGCGCAGGCGTGCATGTGGTGGGGTCGGCGAAGCTGCTCCAGTTCCCGGTGGCGGGGTCATAGAGCTCGGCGGAGGCGAGCGAGCCGACGCCGTCGCGTCCACCCGCGACCAGGACCTTGCCGCAATAGGCAGGTGGGGCGATTCCGGGGGCGATTCCGACGCAAGGCCCGCCGGTAAGCAGAGTCGCGGTATGGTCGGCGCGGGCCTGGACGAGCGAGCCGGCGGCACTCCACGTTCCGGCCGTGGGGTCATACAGCTCGGCAGAGGCGATTACCCCGTTGCCGTCGCGGCCGCCCACGACCAAGACCTTGCCGCAACGGGAACCGCATCCCGGACCGGTGAGCAAGGTGGCAGTGTGGTGGGAGCGCGGGGTATTAAGGGCGCCAGTCGCGGTCCGGCTGCTCCCAGTGGAGCTGTAGAGGTCGACCGAGCCGCGGTAAGTGGTGCCGTCGCGGCCGCCGACCACCAGCACCTCGCCGCTGGGGAGCTTGGTCTCGGTGTGGTGAGACCGAGCCGCAGAAAGACTCGGGGCCGTCGTCCACTCAGGAGGGACAGCCGACGCCTCCGCGGCGGTAATGGCCAAGCCGCCGGTGGCGGCGACAACGAGGGCAACGACGGCCAGCGCCAAGCCCCTTCGACTCGCGCGTGAGGTGAGTGGCGTGATGCGCTCCAGGCTGGGCCTGAGCGGTAGGTGGGAAGCAGCTACCGGCATTTCGGTGTCTCCGATCCGCCGGGGTACCCGGCGTCACTGCTCCGCCGGCAAGACCGGCGGCTTAGTTTGGAAGTGGTGGTCACCCGGCGGCGTCCCCTGCTCCGAGTCGAGGCTCCAGCGTGGCACAGATTCCCGTTCTTGGCAACAGGCCAATTTAACTTAAAGGCCCCTGACGCGTAGACTCGCTCGAAGTATGAGCGAGTCACACGATCCGTGGGAGTCCGCGCGCGGCTCGCAGCGCGAAGAGGTGCAGGCGATCTGGGCCAACCGCGGGGCGCCCCCTCCCCGGCCCCCGCGTCAGCGCAACTGGCGCCGCCTCGCCGCCATCGTCGGCGCCGCGGCGGTCGTCATCGCCGTGGTGACCTTCGCTGTCGTGCCCGTGCTCCAGGAGGACGGGGATCGCGATCGCGCCGCGGCTGCGAAGGCCCAGGAGCGGCTTGAGGCTCAGGAACGCGCGCGGCTGCGCCGCGAGGGCGTGCCCGTCCGTTCCGCGGCGCCGGCGCCGCGCGCTGGTGAGGCGGAGCTCGACCACCGCGCGCGCCTGGTGACTGCCGGCGAGGCGGCGATCACCGCCGACGCGCGCAAGCGGATCGAGACGGGCGAGATCGACGGCTCCGTCCAGGGGACGGCGTGCCGGACCTTTCCCTACACCGACACCCGCGCCGCGCAGGAGACCGACCTCGACCTCGAGGCGAATCGCTATCAGTGCGTCGCCTTCTCGCGCCGCTTCGCGCTTCCCGACCTCGAGGGGAAGGCGCGCACCGGTGTCATCGGCCAGACCTACTGGCTGATCGTGGACTATGCCGCGCCGAAGCTGACGTTCTGCAAGATCACCCCGAAGGCGGTCGAGGGCGGGGAGTCACTCGCCTTCGTCCCGGTGGACCCGGCCTGCCACGACCCGCTTACTTAGCCCGAACGGCGTTCTCGCCCTTGCGGGTCGTGCCGACCGGCCCGTGGGTCTTCCACATCGACCCGTCCCGGGCCGGCCACACGAGCCAGACGACGATGCCGATGGCGCTGAGCAGCATGCCCGTCGCCAGGCCCGGGCGCTCGCCGTAGCCCTTGCGTCCGGAGAGGTAGGCGCAGATGATCGCGGACGCCAGCCAGAGGTAGGTGAGTCCAAGCGCGGCGAAGCCGATCTCGGCGAAGACGATGGTCATATGCCCAGGTACGCTTTCTGCACTTCGGGGTTGGTCTGCAGGGCACTCGAGTTGTCGGTGAGGACGACTCGGCCGGTCTCCAGCACGTAGCCGCGGTTGGAGACCGAGAGCGCGTGGCTCGCGCTCTGCTCCACGAGGAGGATCGTGGTGCCCTGCTTGTTGATCTCCACCACGGTCTCGTAGATACGGTCGACGAGCAGCGGGGCGATGCCCAGCGACGGCTCATCGAGCAGGAGCAGCGACGGATTGGCCATCAGCGCGCGGCCGATCGCGAGCATCTGCTGCTCGCCGCCCGACATCGTGCCGGCCTTCTGCTTCTCGCGCTCCTGCAGCCGTGGGAACAGGTCGAAGACGCGTCCGAGGTCGTCGGTGAAGTCGTCGCGGCGGAGGTAGGCGCCGAGCTCGAGGTTCTCGCGCACGGTCATGCGCGAGAAGCAGCGCCGGCCCTCCGGCGACTGCGAGATGCCCAGGCCGACGATGTCCTGGGCGGGCAGGCGCGAGATGTCCTGGCCCCGAAAGCGGATCAGGCCCGTGCGCGGCGGACTGAGGCCGGAGACCGAGCGCAGGGTCGTGGACTTGCCGGCCCCGTTGGATCCGATCAGCGTGACGATCTCACCCTCGTGAACCTCGAGGGTGATGCCCTTCAGCGCCTCGATCGACCCGTAGAAGGTGTGGATGTCCTCCACCGCCAGCAGCGGGGCGACGTCGTTGGTCGCCTGAACGCTCATGCGTTCTCCTGCTTGCCGAGGTAGGCCTCGATGACCCGCGGGTTGTTGCGGACCTCCTGCGGCGTGCCCTCGGCGATCTTCTCGCCGTGGTCGAGCACGGTGATCTCCTCCGAGACCCCCATGACCACCTTCATGTCGTGCTCGATGAGCACGATGGTGAGGTTCTTCTCGTCGCGCATCTGACGCATGAAGTCGGTCAGCTGTGCGGACTCCGCCGGGTTCATGCCGGCGGTGGGCTCGTCGAGCAGCAGCAGCCGCGGGCTCGACGCGAGGGCGCGGGCGATCTCCACGCGGCGCTGGTCTCCGTAGGACAGGTTCGAGGCGGCGCTGTCGTGCCCGCGGGCTCTTACGCCGACGTAGGAGAGCAGTTCGCGTGCGAGCTCCTCGCCCTCGCGCTCCTCCTTGCGCGCCCACGGCGGGCGGAAGATCGCGCCGACCGCGCCCGTCTTCATGCGCGCGTGCTGGCCGACCATCACGTTCTCCACCGCGGTCATCGTCCCGAACAGGCGGATGTTCTGGAACGTGCGCGAGATCCCGTCCTTGGTGATGCGGTCGGGCCGGCGGCCGGTGACGTCCTTGCCGCCGAAGCTGATCTTGCCGAACGACGGCTTGTAGAGGCCGGTGAGCATGTTGAAGAAGGTCGTCTTGCCGGCCCCGTTGGGGCCGATGATCGAGACGATGCCCTTCTCGGGGACGGACACGCTGACCTCGTCGACGGCGACCAGCCCGCCGAAGATCTTGGTCAGCCCTTCCACCTCGAGCAGCGCGGTCACTGGCGCACCTCGATGACGGGCTCGTCGCTCAGGCCTTCGGTGAGCTCTGCCTCCCGCCGCTTCTCCGGGAGTATCCCCTGTGGTCGCAGGACCATCATGATCACCAGCAGGAAGCCGAAGATGCCGAAGCTCAGCTGCGTCAGGTCGAAGTCGATTGCGTCCTTGGCGATCGGGTTGAGCACGTCCGGGATCAACCGGGTGTTGATCAGCGACAGCACCGCCGCGCCGAGCACGACCCCCCAGATCGAGCCGAGGCCGCCGAGGATGATCATGGCGAGGATGAAGATCGAGAACGAGAACAGGAACGAGTCCGCGTTGACCCCCTCGAGGTACGCGCCCAGGAACGCGCCCGAGACACCGCCCATGGCCGCGCCGATCGCGTAGGCGAGCAGCTTGACCTTCACGGTCGGGATGCCCATGGAGATCGCGGCGACCTCGTCCTCGCGGACGGCGATCCAGGCCCGCCCCAGGCGCGAGTCGCGCAGGCGCAGGTTGATGAAGATCACGATCAGCGCGAGCGCGAGCGCGAGGTAGTACCAGGGCCGCAGCTCGAGTCCGGTGAAGGGATCGAGGAACGGCAGGTCCGGCCGGTCGGTCGGCTGGATGCCGATCTTGCCGTTGGTGAGGTTGAAGGAGCCGATCCCGAAGACGCCCTCGTCCCCGTTGATCGCCGCGCGGCCGATGATCTCGCCGAAGGCGAGCGTCACGATGGCGATGTAGTCGCCGCGCAGGCGCAGCGTCGGGAAGCCGATGACCATCCCGATCAGCGCTGCGACGAGCGCGGCGATCGGGATGATGAGCAGGAAGTTGAGGTGGATGCCCGGCAGGTTTGAGGCGAACTCCGAGGCGAAGATGTGGATGTCGGCGTTGTTGAAGTGCCCGGACGCGAACCAGCCGACCGTATAGGCGCCGAGCGCGTAGAAGGCCACGTAGCCGAGGTCGAGCAGGCCCGCGAAGCCGACCACGACGTTGAGCCCCAGCGCCATGACCATGTACGCGAGCATCAGCGTGAGGTCGTTCATCCAGCTGCCGCCGGAGTCCATGAACTGCGGCAGGATGATCGCGAAGGCGATGACGGCTGCCGCAAGGCCGCGCTGCCCCCACTTGGAGCCCAGCGTCTGCTTGAACGAGCGGCCGCGGTTCGCGATGGTGGCGGTGCTCACGGTGCGACCGCCTGTCGGCGGTGCGTTCCTGATGCTTCGACAATCATCCGGCCTCCCTCCCCTTCTCGCCGAGCAACCCCTGCGGACGGAAGATGAGGATCAGGATCAGGTACGCGAACACCAGCGCGGGCGTCCACGTGGGGTCGATGCGGTTGTCGCTGATCTGCTGGATGACGCCGATGATCAGGCCGCCGAGCACCGCGCCCTGGAGGTTGCCGATCCCGCCCAGCACCGCGGCGGTGAACGCCAGCAGGCCGGCCGTGAAGCCCTGGAAGAACCACGCGTCGGTCTGGTAGAGCGCATAGGCGAGGCCGGCGGCGCCGGCCATCATGCCGCCGAGCAGGAACGTCAGTCCGATCGTCGTGTCCACGTTGATGCCCTGCAGGCGCGCCGCCTCAGGGTCCTGCGCGGTGGCGCGCATCGCGCGGCCCAGCCGGCTGCGGCCGATGAAGTTGACGAGCAGGATGACCAGGGGCACGGTGACGACCAACGCCAGCAGGTCACCGTTGATGAAGTTGATGCCCAGAACCGAGAAGAGGCTGTCCTGCGAGCCGATCAGGTCCGGCACGCCGCGGTGCGAGCTGCCGATCCACTGCTGGCCGACGTTCTGAAGGATGAAGGAGAAGCCGACGGCGGCGACCAGCGGCGCGAGCTTGGGCGCGTCGCGCAGCGGCCTATACGCCACCCGCTCGATCATCACGTTGAGCGCCCCGCAGGCGATCATCGCCAGGACCAGCGTGATGACGATGCCGGCGATGGTGCCCAGCGGACCGGTGGCGACCGTCAGCCCGACGGTGCCGAAGAAGCTGAAGGCGGTGACCGTGCCGATCATGAACACCTCGCCGTGGGCGAAGTTGATCAGCTCGATGATGCCGTAGACCAGCGTGTAGCCGATCGCGATCAGGGCCAGGATCGCGCCGTTGGACAGGCCGTCCTTGAGGTTGTTGGCCAGACGCGAGAGGTCTCCGTCTTCGGCGATGTCCTTGAAGCCGTAGTAGACCGGGAGCGCGAGCAGCAGAGCGATCAGGACCCACTTGGCGATCTGGTCCTTGCGCTCCCCGCGTATGCGTCTCGCGGGGCGGGCGGCGGCGGTGGCGGCTTCCATCAGTTTTCAGTCAGGGGAAAGGCCAATCGCGGCCGCGCCCACCAGGGGCGCGACCGCGGATCACCTTTCAGCGCAGTGTGGGCTACGCGCCCTCTTGCTCAATCGCCTTTTGGAACACGAGCTTGCCGCCCTTGGCGACGTAGCCGCCGTAGGTGGTGAGGGTCGTGTCACCGTCGTCATCGATGGAGTACGTCCCCAGCGGCGAGTCGCGGTTCTCCGTGGCGAAGAAGCAGTCGATGACTGCCTGCCGACCGCCGCCGGCGAGGTCTTCCGCGTCGATGGAGTCGCCCGACTCCTCGATGCAGTCGATGATCACGCGAGCGGCCTCGTAGCCGTAGATGGCGTAGGGGTCGACCTCGTCCGGGGCCTGGTCGTACTCGGCGGAGAAGTCGTCGTAGAACTTCTGCCCGTCGGGCGGAAGCTCCTCCGGCGACACCGTCGGAGAGGTGATGAACGTCTGCGCCTGGACCTCCGGCGGGAGCTCCTTGGTGAAGTCCACCGTGGCGACGCCATCGGGGCCGAACAGCTTGGCCTCCGGCAGCGCTGCGTTGAGGTCCTTGTAGAGCTGCGGCGCGTTGTTGTCGATGATGCCGCCGGTGAAGACGGCGTCGGCGTCCGTCGCCGCGACCTTGTCGGCCAGGGCGCGGAAGTTCGCGGCCTTGCCGTCCCACGAGTCCGTGCCGGCGATCTCGATGCCGATCTCCTCGACCGACGTCGCGGTGTTGGCCGCGACGCCCTTGCCGTACACCTCGTTGTCGTCGAGGATGTAGACCGAGGTGACGCCCTCGTCCTTCATGAACTGGGCCTGGGCGGCGCCCTGGATGGTGTCGATCGGGACGACACGCCCGTAGGTGCGCGTACCGGCCGGGTAGTACTTGTCCGGCTCGCCGGGCTCAGCGCCGTCGCCGGCCTTCGTCAGGCCCAGCGCGGTGTTGGACGGCGACACCTGGAGGATGTTCGCCTCGTTGAGCGTCGGGATCGAGTTCGCCGAAGCGCCCGAGTTGAACTCGCCGATGTAGGCGATGGCCGCGTCGTCCTGCGCGACCTCGCGGGCGTTGGCCTTGGTCTGGGCCGCGTCCCACTGGCCCGCCGCCGCCGTGGCGTCGTCGAGCGACTCGTAGTTGATGGTGAAGCCACCGGCCTCGCCGCCGACCTGCTTGAGCGCGAGCTCGATGCCGTTGACGACGTCCTCGGACTGCGGACGCGAGGCGCCCGTCAGCGGGAGGGACGAGTACAGGTTGATGGTGCCGCCGCCGGATTCAGCCGGCTCGTCGGTGCCGGGCGCCGATGGCGGGGCGGGTTCCTCGTCGCCGCCGCACGCGGCGACGGTTCCGGATAGGGCAACCACTACGGCACCCGTGAGTGCCAACTTACGTCCTCGCAAAGTCCCTCCTCAGGGATTGGAGCAATTCAAGACCGCGCCGCTCGGGCGCGCTGAGCGGCATCCTAGACGGGCGTGGAGTCGGAACGCAATGTCCACCGAACCAGGATGTGAGGGCGATGGGTATCCGCGAAGCGGAACGTGACCGCATGTGATGCAACGGCGAAGCCGGTGAATCAGGTGTACGGAGCGGCATCGGGAGCCGCGTCTGCGGCCTCCCGATTGCCCGGCAGCGCCGACGCGACACCCTTGATCGTGGCCGCACCCAGCACCACGAGCAGGAACAGCATGCCGCCGTCGAAGCCCTTCGCGCCGAGGCTCCACAGGACCACCCAGAGGATCATGCCGACGGCGACGGAGAGGACGACGATCATGCGGCGATCCTACCGCGCTAGGCCGGCGGCCAGGCCTGCGACCAGCGCGCCGACGGCGGCCGCGGGGCGCTCCCCGGCGTCGGCGGCCTCCGCCGCCGCCCGGACCAGGCGCGAGCCGACGATGACGCCGTCGGCGCCCGCGTCGGCCGCCGCGGCGGCGTCCTGCGGGGTCGCGATCCCGAAGCCGAGCGCCACCGGCACGTCGGTTGCGGCACGCGCACGCTCGAACACGTCCGTCAATCCACCGTGCAGTCCGGTGCGCTCGCCAGTGGTCCCCGTCACCGACACCGTGTAGAGAAAGCCCTGGGCCCGGGCGCCGATGGCCTCGAGGCGCTCCGGCGGCGTCGTCGGCGCCACCAGCGGCACGAGCGCAACGCCCGTGGACCCGCAGGCGTCGCGAAAGGCGTCGCCCTCCTCGAGGGGCAGGTCGGGCACGATCAGGCCGGCCACGCCGCGGGCGGCCAGGTCGGCCGCGAAGCGCTCCGCGCCGCGCGCGTAGATCAGGTTCGCGTAGCACATGCACACGACCGGGCAGAGCTCCGCGAGGTCGCCCATTACGTCGAGCACCGCACTTGTCGTCGCCCCCGCGGCGAGGGCGCGGCTGCCCGCGTCGTGGATGACCGGGCCGTCGGCGAGCGGGTCGGAGTAGGGCACGCCGACCTCGAGCAGGTCCGCGCCGTTGTCGACGCACGCCACCCCGATCTCCCGCGAGGCGCCGACGTCGGGGAAGCCGCCCATGAGGTAGGGCATGAGCGCAGCTCGCTTGTCGTGGCCGGCGAAGGCGGCCGCGATCCGCTCACTCACTGCGCACCGGTCTTCGCTCCGCGGCGGCCCGGTGTCGCACGAGGAGTCACCGATGACATCGAGAGGACTTCCGCAAGGTCCTTGTCGCCGCGGCCCGACAGGCAGATCAGGTCGAGCTCCGAGCCCGGATTTGCGAGCACCCAGGCGATCGCGTGGGAGGACTCGAGCGCCGGGATGATCCCCTCGAGCTCCGCGGTGCGGCGGAAGGCGGCCAGCGCGTCGGCGTCGGTGACCGCCTCGTAGCGGGCGCGCCCGGTGTCGCGCAGCCAGGCGTGCTCGGGCCCGGTGCCCGGATAGTCGAGGCCCGCGGAGATCGAGTGGGCCTCGAGGATCTGCCCGTCCTCGTCCTGCATGATCGCCGAGAAGGAGCCGTGCAGGACGCCGCCGCGGCCGCCGACGGTGAGCGGCGCGCCGTGGCGCGGGGTATCGGTTCCTTCCCCGGCTGCCTCCACGCCGACCAGCTCGACCTCCTCGTCGCCGTAGAAGGGCGCGAAGATCCCGATCGCGTTGGAGCCGCCCCCGACGCAGGCGACCACGCGGGCAGGCAGCCGGCCGGTGCGCTCGAGGATCTGCGCGCGGGCCTCGTCGCCGATCACGCGCTGCAGGTCGCGCACCATGGCGGGAAACGGGGCCGGGCCGACCGCCGAGCCGATGATGTAGTGGGTGTCGGCGACGTTGGACACCCAGTCGCGGATGGCGGCGCTGACGGCCTCCTTGAGCGTGCGCGCCCCCATTTCGACACTCTCGACGCGGGCGCCGAGCAGGCCCATGCGCTGGACGTTGGGCAGCTGGCGGCGGATGTCCTCCGTGCCCATGTAGACGATGCACTCCAGGTCGAGCAGCGCGCAGGCGGTCGCCGTGGCGACACCGTGCTGGCCCGCGCCGGTCTCGGCGATGATCCGCGTCTTGCCCATCCGCTTGGCCAACAGGGCCTGGCCGATGGCGTTGTTGATCTTGTGCGCGCCCGTGTGGTTGAGGTCCTCGCGCTTGAGCCAGACCGGATGGCCGGCCGCCTCGGACAATCTGCTCGCCAGATAGAGCGGGCTGGGGCGGCCGACGTAGTCGTTGAGCAGCGCCCTCAATTCGACGCCGTAGGCCGCGTCCGAGGCGGCCGCCTCCCAGGCGGCCTCGAGCTCGGCGAGCGCGGGCATCAGCGTCTCCGGGACGTACTGGCCGCCGTAGGGGCCGAAGCGGTGCTCGACGGTCATAGGGCGGGCACCCCGGAGGCGGCTTCGACGAAGGCGCGCAGCTTGTCGGGATCCTTGACGCCGGGCGCGGACTCGGTCCCGCTGGCCACGTCGACCGCGTCCGGGTGCGTCGCGGCGATGGCGCCGGCGACGTTGTCGGCGGTCAGCCCGCCGGAGATGATCAACGGGACGTGGGAGCGCCGCCCGGCGGTGAGGCCCCAGTCCCAGGTCTCCCCCGTCCCGCCGATCGTGCGCGTGTCGTAGAGGTGGAAGTCGAGCTCGCGGAACGCGTCGGCGAACTGGACGTCGGCGTTGGCGCGCACGCTGAAGGCGCGGATGACCTTGACGGTCGTGCGCCGCCTGACCGCCTCACAGAACGCCGCGCCGACCGTCCCGTGCAGCTGCACCGCGGTGAGCCCGAGCGCCTCGACCGTGTTGGCGACCTCGTCGAGCGTCGGGTCCACGAAGACGCCCACGGTCTCGGCCTTTCGCCGGTAGCGGCGCGCGATGCCGGCCGCCACCGCGGGGTCCGCCGCGCGCGGCGAACCGTCCCAGAGGATGAACCCGAGCGCCCACGCACCGAGCTCGACGGCGAGCTCGGCGTCCTCGGGGCGCGTGATGCCGCAGACCTTGACCCGGGTCACCGCACCCAGGCTACGGCTCGCTGATCGCCGATCCAGTCGTCGAGGACCTGCCACTGCGCGTAGAGCCAGGCGATCAGCTCGTCGCGGTCGACGGGCACCTCGGCGGCGGGGTGGCGCCAGAACTTCACGCGGACCGTGGCGCCGACGAGGCCGCCGGCCCAGATGTCGGCGATGCGCTCGAAGCCGTCCAGGCCGACGTGACCGCAGAAGACGACGTCGGTTCCGCGCGCTGCGTCGAGGAGCGTGAGCGGACCGCCGAGGCGCGGCGGCAGGACGTGGCGCAGCTTGTCGGCGAGCGGCGCGATCTCGGGCTGGCGCTCGCGGATGACCTCCTGCGCGCGAGCGAGCTTGGCTGGAGTGCTCCGCGTGCCCTCCGGGTAGATGAGCACGCCCTCGTCGGCGTCGAGGTCGAGCGCAAGGCGGCGCAGCTGGGCGAGCTCGCGATCGGTGTCCCCCGAGGCGCGGTGCACGAAGCTCGTCGGCACCCAGCCGCCACCGATGTCGGCCGTGGGCAGCATGCGCATCTCCCGTTTGAGCACGAAGCGCAACCCCAGGTCGTGCGCGCGGCCCACCACCGCGTCGGGCATCGCGTTGTCGATGATGCTCGCGTGGCGCATGAGGATGACAACGGGGCCCGGCGCGACCTCGGCGAGCCCCTCGATCTCGAAGCGCAGCCCGAAGAGCCGCCGGATCGCCCCCAGGTGGCCGGCCGCCCACAGCTGGCGCAGCCGGTACACGCGCACCCGCCGCCGGCGCGAGTCGCGGCCGCCTGAGCGAATCCAGATCGCGGCCAGCACGGACAGCCCGCGCAGCTCCCCGAGGAGAAAGCACCAGAGCATGACCACGAGGCGCACCGCCATCCACGGCTTGCGGCGCAGCAGCCACAGCGCCAGGTCGACCACCACCGCCGCGGCGAGCAGCAGCGGCGCGAACAGGGTGATCACGACGAACAGCGCCACCTCCGCCGAGATGCTGCGCGCACGGCGCGCGGTCCGCTCGCCAAGCGGGCCGTTGTCTCGCAGCAGAGGGCCGATGCCGGGGAAACTACCCGGCACGGATGCGCTACCCGTCGGCGGTGCCGGCCGGCTGGTTGGCCAGCGTGAGCGCGACGGTCTGGACCGCTCCGCCGCGCATGAGCTCGACCGGCACGGTGTCGCCCGGCTCGTGCGTGCCGAGCGCGGCGCGCAGATCGTCGACGGTGCGGACCTCGAGGCCGTTGACGCGGGTGATCACGTCCCCGCCGAGGCGCAGCTCCTCGCCGGTGTTCAGGCCGACGGAGCGCGAGCCGCCGACGATGCCCGCCGCCGCGGCGGGGCTTCCCTCGCGCACGGCCTGGACGAGCATGCCCGAGGCCGCGCCGATGTCCAGCGACTCCATACCCGGCTCGATGGCCACCATCTCCACGCCCATCCACGGGCGCTCCACGCGGCCGTGCGCGATCAGCTCCTTCACGACCGCCTTGGCGGTGTTGACGGGAACCGCGAAGCCGATGCCGACCGACCCCGTCGCGCCGCCGGTCGCGATCTGGGAGTTGATGCCGATGACGCGACCGCCGGCGTCGATCAGCGGGCCGCCCGAGTTGCCCGGGTTGATCGCCGCGTCGGTCTGGATGACGTCCTCGATCGTGTAGCCGTCAGGAGCGGTGATGCGGCGTTGCAGCGCCGAGATCACGCCGGTGGTCAGTGTCCGGTCGAAGCCGAACGGGTTGCCGATCGCGACCGTGGGGTCACCGACCTCGACCCCGTCGGAGTCCCCCAGCGCCAGCGGCTCGAGGTCCAGGCCGTCCGTCTCGATCTGCAGCAGCGCGAGGTCGGTGGACTCGTCCTTACCGATCACCCTGGCCTCGCGGGCCGCGTCTCCCGCCAGGGAAACCGTCACCTGCGTGGCGTTGGCGACGACGTGCGCGTTGGTGAGCACGCGGCCCTCATCGTCGAGCACGAAGCCCGACCCGGTGGACTCGGTGGCGTCGGAGCTGTAGGGGTCGAAGGGCGATGGCGACGCCTGCAGGACCCGGGCGCGGACGAAGGCCACCCCGGGCGCGTCGCGCCGGTAGATGTCCTGCGCCGTCAGCGCCGGCTCGTCTCCGCTGCCGGCGACGGACGCGGTCAGCGGGCTCTGCTGGTAGACGGTGCGGGTGCGCTCGGCACCGACCACGCCGACCGCGAGCAGCACGCCGGCGGTCACGCCGCCGCCGATGACGGCGGAGACGAGGGGGGTCGACAGCAGCTTGCGCACCCTGCGAGGGTGGTCGGCCGCTTTGAAGCCGGGCTAAAGCAGCTTCACAACGTGTCGCCGGCGAGGGCGCGGCAGGCGGCCTCGACGTCGTCTGCGCGCATCAGCGTCTGGCCCACGAGCACGGCGTCGACGCCGACCTCCTCGAGCTCGTCCAGCTGCGCGCGCGTGGAGATGCCCGATTCCGAGACGACGATCTTGCCGGCGGGGACGTCGGCGAGCAGCTCGAAGGTGCGCTGCAGGTCGACGGTGAAGTCGCGCAGGTCGCGGTTGTTGATGCCCAGCAGCTCGGCGTCGGCGTCGAGGGCGAGGTCGAGCTCCTCCTCGTCGTGGATCTCCACGAGCACGTCGAGATCGAGGGTGCGGGCCTCGCGCAGGAGCACCCTGAGGTCCTCGGGGTGCAGCGCGGCGACGATCAGCAGCAGCCCGTCCGCGCCGGCCGCCGCGGCCTCGTAGACCTGGTAGGGGTCGACGATGAAGTCCTTGCGCAGGATGGGCAGGTGCGTCTTCGCCCGCGCGACGCGGATGTCGTCGAGCGCGCCGCCGAACCAGTGCTCCTCGGTGAGGATGGAGAGCGCCGCCGCGCCGCCGCGCTCGTAGGCGGCGACGATCTCCTCGACGGAGCGGCCGGTGCCGATCGCGCCCGCCGACGGCGAGCTGCGCTTGTGCTCGGCGATCACCGCGATGCCGGGCGCGGTCAGCGCCTCGGCGAAGGGGCGCGGCTCTGACCGCGCCCCGAGCTCCGCCTCCAGGCTGGCGAGCGGCACGCGCTCGCGGCGCCGGGCGACGTCCAGGCACGTGCGATCGACGATCTCCTCGAGGATGGTCACGCCGCCGCCGCCTCTCGCGACACGGCGACGAGCCGGTCGAGCGTCGCCGCGACCTGGCCCGCGTCGATCGCGTCCTCGGCGGCGCGCACGCCGGCGGCCAGGTCATCCGCCCGGCCGGCGACGTAGATCGCCGCACCCGCGTTGAGCACGGCGAGGTCGCGCGGCGGGCCCGGCTCGCCGGCGAAGATCCGCCGGGCGATCTCGGCGTTGTCGGCGGGTGACCCGCCGCGCACGGTATCGGCGGGCGCGCGGGCGAGACCGACGTCCCCGGGCTCCAGGTCGTACTCGCGCAAGGTGCCGTGGTCGACCTCGATCACGTGGCTGACGCCGGAGACCGACAGCTCGTCGAGCCCGTCGTCGCTGGCGCACACGATCGCCTTCTCGGCGCCCAGCCGCGCGAGCGCGCCGGCCATGGTCAGCAGGAACCGCCGGTCCGACACCCCGATCAGCTGCCGCCTCGCGCCGGCGGGGTTGGTCAGCGGGCCGAGGAAGTTGAAGACCGTGCGCACGCCGAGGGCTTGGCGCACGGGCACCACGAAGCGGGTGGCCTGATGGTGCTGGGGGGCGAACATGAAGCCGAAGCCGACCCGGTCGATGCAGTCGGCGATGGCGGCCGGCTCGAGGTCGATGCGCACGCCCAGCGCTTCGAGGACGTCCGCCGAGCCCGACCGGCTGGTGGCGGAGCGGTTGCCGTGCTTGGCCACCGCGCAGCCCGCGCCGGCGGCGATCAGGGCCGCGGTCGTGGACACGTTGAAGGACGAGCGCCCGCCGCCCGTGCCCGCGGTGTCCACGAGGTCGCCGCGTGCGCTCAGCACGGGCGTCGCGAACGCGCGCATCGTCTGCGCGAGCCCCGCGAGCTCGGCCACGGTCTCCCCCTTCGTGCGCAGGGCGATGAGGACGGCCGCGGTCTGCACCTCGGAGGCGTTGCCGGCCATGATCTCGGCGAGCACGGTGGCCGCCTGCTCGCTCGCAAGGTCGACGCCGGACGCGAGCGCGTCGATGGCCTCGGTGAGGACGGGGTTTGCAGGCACCTCTCGGTGCGAGAGGCTATCCATTCAGGAAGTTCTTCAGGAGCGCCTTGCCGTCCGGGGTGAGGACGGACTCCGGGTGGAACTGGACGCCGTGGGCTGGCAGCTCGCGGTGGCGCATCGCCATGAGCACGCCGCCGCCGCGGGCAGTTTCGACCAGCTCGTCCCCGAGCTCGGACACGATCAGCGAGTGGTAGCGCCCGACGGTGAGCGGATCGGGGAGGCCCGCAAAGAGCCCGCTGCCATCGTGGGAGATGTCCGACGTCTTGCCGTGGACGGGCTCGTGGCGGATGACGGTCCCGCCGAAGGCCTCCGCTAGCGACTGGTGGCCGAGGCACACGCCGAGGGTCGGCACGCCGGCGGCCGGGAAGCGCCGCATGACCTCGACGGAGATGCCCGCCTCGCGCGGCGTGCACGGGCCGGGCGAGACGACGACGCGCTCGGGCCGGCGCTCGAGCAGCTCGTCGACCGAGGCGGCGTCGTTGCGCACCGTCTCGAGGTCGCACCCCAGCTCCCCCAGATACTGGACGAGGTTGTAGGTGAACGAGTCGTAGTTGTCGACCATGAGGACTCTCATGGCCACTCCGGCTGTCTGACCGCGAGCTCGAGCGCCCGCACGACCCCGCGCGCCTTGGCGCGGGACTCCTCGTACTCGTAGGCGGGCTGGGCGTCGGCGACCGTCCCGCCGCCGGCCTGGATGTGCACCGTGCCGTCCTTGCAGACCAGCGTGCGGATGCAGATGCAGGTGTCCAGGTCGCCCGTGTAGGAGAGGTAGCCGACCGCGCCGCCGTACGCGCCGCGCTTGACGGGCTCGAGCTCCTCGATGATCTCCATGGCGCGGACCTTCGGCGCGCCGGAGAGCGTGCCGGCCGGCAGGACCGAGCGCAGCGCGTCGATCGCCTGGAAGCCCTCGCGCAGCTTCCCGGCGACGTTGGAGACGATGTGCATGACGTGGCTGTAGTGCTCGACGGCCATGAAGCTCTCGACGGCGACAGAGCCGTACTCGCACACGCGGCCGAGGTCGTTGCGGCCGAGGTCGACGAGCATCACGTGCTCGGAGCGCTCCTTCTCGTCGGCGAGCAGCTCGCCCGCGATCCGCTCGTCGTCCTGCGCGGTCGCGCCCCGCTGCCGGGTGCCGGCGATCGGCCGGGTCGACACGCGACGGTCGGTCACGGTGACCAGCGGCTCGGGCGACGCGCCGACGACCTGGAAGTCCTCGAAGTCCAGGAAGTACATGTACGGCGACGGGTTGACCGCGCGCAGGCCCCGGTACATCGAGAAGGGCTCGAGGTCGACCTCGGCGCTCCAGCGCTGGCTCGGGACGACCTGGAAGGCGTCGCCGGCGTGCACGTACTCGACGATGCGCGCGACCATGCCCTCGAAGGCCTCGCGCGCCATGTTGGAGCGGAACTGCGGCTCCTCGCGGACGCCGGGCGAGGTCGCCCCGGCCGCCCGGGGCAGCGGGCCGGCAAGGCGCTCCCGCACCTCCGCTATCGCCGCTACGGCACTCGCATAGCCCGCTTCCACGTCCTCCCCGGCGTCCACGTTGGCGAGGACCGTCGTCGTGTGCTTGAGGTGGTCGAAGGCGACGATCACGTCGGAGAGCATCAGCGCCATGTCGGGCAGCCCGACGGGGTCGGGGTTGGGCCCGGGCAGCCGCTCGACGGCGCGCACGCAGTCGTAGCCGAAGAAGCCGACCGCGCCGCCGGCGAACGGGGGCAGGTCGGGCCGGACGGCCTGGCGGTGCGCGGCAACCTCGGCGGCCGCCAGCGCGTACGGGTCGCCGCCGTCACCGAGCGACCAGCGCAGCACCGAGCGCGGCTTGTAGCCGATGAACGAGTAGCGCCCGACGCTCTGGCCCTGCTCCGCGGACTCCAGCAGGAAGGCGGGGCCGGCGCCGCGCAGCTTTAAAAACGCGGCAACGGGAGTGCCCGTGTCGTCGATCACCGTTTGCGTCAACGGGATCAGCCGGTGCTTCCCGTCGGCGTTGCCGGCGAGGATGCGCACCTCGTCGAGCGTGGGTGCGATCACGCCGGTGAGCGCGGCAATGTCGCTAGCGACGCCGGCCAAGGAGCACCTCCTGCGCGTCCGCCAGCGCGAGGCCGCGGGCGGCGAGCAGGACCTCGAGGTGGTAGAGGACGTCGGCGGCCTCCTCGGCCAAGCGCTCGTCGCTCTCGTCGCGCGCGGCGCGGGCGACCTCCTCCGCCTCCTCGCGCACCTTGGCGCCGGTCAGCTCGAAGTCGGCGAGCAGCGTGTCCGTGTATGAGCCGGTGCCACGGCGCTCGGCGATGGTGCGCTCGAGGCCCGGAAGCGCCTCATGGGGCGCGGGCGGCTCGAGCTCGCCGTGGTGGAAGCACGAGCGCGCACCGGTGTGACAGGCCGGGCCCGCGGGCTCCACCAGGGCGAGGACGGTGTCCGCGTCGCAATCCCAGCGCAGCGCGCGGACCGTCTGCACGTTGCCCGAGGTCGCCCCCTTGTGCCACAGCTCGTCGCGACTGCGGCTCCACAGGTGCAACTCCCCCGTGGCCCGTGTGCGCTCGAGCGCTTCCGCGTTCGTATAGGCGAGGGTGAGCACCTCGCCCGTCCGCCAGTCCTGGATGACGCACGGCGCCAGGCCGCGCTCGTCGAACCGGATCTCCATGCGCGCTGAGCGTACGATGCGCCCGTGGCTCGTCCTGTGACCGTCCGCCCGTCAACCTGCTTCCGAGCGGAGCGAGGTTGGACCGGCGCTGGCTGGCGAGTGCGGAGGGCGAAGCCCGGTGGCGAGCGAAGCGAGACCGGGAGGACGGGTGCAATGGCGGAGCCATTGCCCCGGCCGAGGACGTGGCCAGGCAGCTTCCGAGCGCAGCGAGGTTGCTGGCGCCCGGGGTGTCGAGTGGACGGTCGCGGGACGGGCCACTGGTGTTAGCGGCTGTCTTGTGGGAATACGGGGCGACGCCCGAGGTGGGCGAGTTCCCCGAGCCCGGCGGCGAGGTGCTGGTGGACGTCCTGGCTGCGGGCTTGAACCCGATCGACCTGCGCATCGCCTCGGGGACGCTGGCGGCGCGTCGCCCGGAGCTGCCTTGCGTCGTCGGCTCGGAGGGCGTCGGCCGCGCGGCTGACGGACGCCGTGTCTACTTCGGCGCCAGCAGCGGGTCGCTCGCCGAGCGCGCGACGGTGCCCGAGGTGGAGGCGGTCGCCGTCCCCGACGGGGTCGGCGACGCCGAGGCGATCGCCTACGGCATCGCCGGGCTGGCAGCCTGGCTGGCGCTGGACAAGGCGCAGCTGGTCGCAGGCGAGCGCGTGCTGGTGCTCGGTGCGAGCGGCACCGTCGGCCGCATCGCCGTGCAGCTGGCGCGACTGCGCGGGGCCGGGCGGGTCGTCGCCGCCGTCCGTCGCCCGGTGGACGGCCTGGGCGCCGACGCGACCGTCACCGACCTCGGCTTCGACGACGAGCAGTTCGACGTGGTCATCGATCCGCTGTGGGGTGCTCCTGCCGTCGCGGCCGTCGCCGCGATGGCCTTCCGCGGGCGACTCGTGCAGCTCGGCCAGTCCGCCGGCGGCGAGGCGCTGCTGCCCTCCGCCGACGTGCGCTTCAAAGAGCTCTCGATCATCGGCCACACGAACTTCGCCGCGGCGCCCGAGGTGCGGGCCGACGCACTACGCCGGATGTGGGCCCACGCCGCGGCCGGGGAGCTCGACGTCGAATGCGAGACGGTGCCGCTCGCCGACGCCGCCGCGGCCTGGGAGCGCCAGGCCGCCGGGCCGGGCCGCAAGCTGGTCGTCGCGCCGTGAGCGTGCTCGACCGCCGCCTGGTCTACGTCACCGGCAAGGGTGGCGTCGGGAAGACCACCGTCGCCGTCGCCCTGGCACTCGCGGGCGCCGCCCAGGGCAAGCGCACGCTCGTCTGCGAGGTGTCCGAGCAGCGCCACACCGCCCGCCTGTTCGCCGACCGCGACGCGGGCGCGGTCGACACCATCACCGTCGACCCGACGGAAGCGCTGCAGGAGTGGCTCGGCAAGCAGGTCGGCGGCCCAGCCCTGAAGGTCCTGTCGCGATCACAGGCGTTCGGGTACTTCGTCGCCGCCGCGCCGGGCGCCAAGGAGCTGATCACGATCGCCAAGATCTGGGAGCTGTCGCAGGACACGCGCTGGTCGGGCGAGGCCGGGAGCTACGACCTCGTCGTCGTCGACGCGCCCGCGTCGGGCCACGGGGTGGCGATGCTGCGCGCGCCGGACACCTTCGGCGCCATCGCACCCGGCGGCCCGATCCGCCGCCAGGCGCACAAGGTGCGCGACATGCTGCGCGACGAGCAGCGGACAGGGTTCGTCGCCGTCACGACCGCCGAGGAGATGCCGGTCAATGAGACACTCGAATTCCAGGACAAGTTCGTCGAGGCGATCGGCCGCGACCCCGACGTCATCATCGCCAACGGGCTGTATCCGGAACGTCTGAGCGCCGACGAGCGCACCGCCCTCGAGCCGTTCGCCGAGCGCCCGAACGTGCAGGCGGCGCTGACGGTCGACGACCGCGCCCGCGCCCAGCGCACGCACCTGCGGCGGCTGCGGCGGGCTGCCCGCCCTCCGGTGGTCACCCTCCCCTATCTCTTCACCGACGAGCTCGACGTCGAGGCTCTGACCGCATTAGGTTTGCGCCTCGGACCCCGGGTATGACCGAAGCGAGACACCAGGTGATCGCGTCGACCGGTGAGCTGCTCGCGGGCTTCGCCGCCCGCGAGCTCTCACCGGTCGAAGTGCTGGAGGACTGCGAGGCGCGGATCGTTCCGCGCCTCGGCGCCTTTCAGGCGCTCTGCCTCGAGCGGGCGCGAGCCGAGGCGCAGGCCGCCGAAGCGGCGTGGGCACGCCGGGAGCCGACCGGCCCGCTGTGCGGCGTCCCGCTCGCGGTCAAGGACCTGATCGACACCGCCGACGTCGAGACCGCGCGCGGGTCGGCGATCTTCGCCGGCAATGTGCCGACCTCGGACGCCGAGTGCGTGCGCCGTGTGCGCGCCGCCGGCGCGATCGTCATGGGCAAGACGACGACGCACGAGTTCGCCTGGGGCATGTCGATGGCGGGGCCGGACGGCGCGCCGCTGACGCGCAACCCGCGTGACCCGGACCGCATGACCGGCGGCTCCAGCGGTGGCTCGGCCGTCGCGGTCGCGTGCGGCGCCTCGCCACTCGCGCTCGGCACGGATACGGGGGGCTCGATCCGGCTGCCGGCGAGCTGGTGCGGCATCTACGGCTTCAAGCCCACCTACGGGCGGCTCTCCCTCGACGGCGTGTGGCCGCTGGCACCGACGCTCGACCACGTCGGGCCGATGGCCGCCACGGCGGCCGATTGCGCGCTGCTCTTCTCGGTCCTCGACGGATCGGCGCCGGTCGCGCCGGGCGGCGAGCTGCGCGTCGCCGGCCCGGAGGTGCTGCCCGACGGCGCGGTTGCCGCAGGGATCTACCGCGTGCACATGCTCTCCGAGGCGCTTTCGGTGCACCGCGCGGCGGGCCTATGGCCGACCCGCGCGGGCGAGTACACGCCCGCGGTGCTCGAGCGCCTGCGGATCGCCGAGACCGTGACCGACGACGAGCGCGCCTGGGCTCGCGCCGAGCTCGACGCGATGCGCGCGCACATGGCTGCGGTGTTCGCGGAGTACGACCTCGTCCGCTCGCCCGTTGCCTCGACCGGGCCGCCGCGCTTCGCCGAGGGGGTGGACCCGCGCGACGTCGCCGCCGCGCACGTCGTCCTCCAGGATCTCCTTGGGCTTCCGTCCCTCGCGCTGCCCGACGGAACCCAGCTCACCGGCCCGCGCGACGCCGATGAGCGGGTCCTCGCCGCCGTACTTACGTGATGCCGAGGCGGTCGAGCAGGCCGTCGTCGGTGCGCCAGGCGCGGCGCACGCGGACGGAGAGTTCGAGGTGCACGCGGTCGGCGACCTCGCGCTGGATCTCCTTGCGCGCCGCGGTGCCGACGTCGCGGATCATGCGCCCGCCGGCGCCGATGAGGATCCCCTTCTGGGACTCGGTCTCCACCCAGACGGCGGCGCGGACCGTCAGCAACCCGTCCTCACGCGTCTCGATCTCCTCGACCTGGACCTCGACGGAGTGCGGGACCTCCTGGCGGGTGCGCCGCAGGACCTGCTCGCGGACGAGCTCGGCG